>NZ_JAMJEZ010000005.1 GCF_023544715.1 Pseudomonas eutrophicaquae
GGCAGGGGCGGCTGGACTCGAACCAACGCATGGCAGGATCAAAACCTGCTGCCTTACCAACTTGGCGACGCCCCTGTATCGTACAACCCGGTGCTAGACACCTGCTTCCGCCTTGCATCTTTCCAGCCTCTGGTGCAACGGTGAGAGGTTGCATCCGTGGGCTATAAAGTACTTCAAGGTGACCGGAAGCTGGCGCGAGACTTTATCAGCATCACTTGCATTTGGGAAGCTCCCAAACACGCAGGCTCCGGTGCCGGTCATCCTTGACTGAACAAACTTGTTCAGCAAGTTCAACACGTTACGAACTTCTGGATAACGTGCCTCGACGACTGGCTGGCAGTCGTTGTGACCACCCCCCTCGGGAAGGCCGCAAACTTTAATGACCGGTGTATGGCGTGTCAACTCCGGTGCCGAGAAAATTTCTGCGGTGCTGATCGAGACCGCCGGGACGGCCACCAGGTACCAGGGCTCATCCAGCGTCACCGGGGTCAACTGCTCGCCGACACCTTCGGCAAACGCGGCCCGTCCGCGGACGAACACCGGCACATCCGCGCCGAGTTGCAGGCCCAGCGCGGCCAGGCGCTCAAGCCCCAGCTCACAACCCCACAGGTGATCGAGGCCGAGCAGGGTGGTGGCGGCATCCGAGCTGCCGCCACCGATGCCCCCGCCCATGGGCAGACGTTTGTCCAGCCAGAGGTCAGCACCCAGCGCCGTGCCGCTCTGCTGTTGCAGCAGGCGCGCCGCGCGCACGATCAGGTTGTCATCGTGGGCGACGCCTGCGATGGGCGTATGTAGGCGGATCTGCCCGTCGTCACGGCAGCGAAAGCCCAGCCAGTCGCCGTAGTCGAGGAACTGGAACAGGGTCTGCAGCGTGTGATAGCCGTCTGCGCGCCGGCCAGTGACGTGCAGGAACAGGTTGAGCTTGGCCGGGGCCGGCAGCATCAGCGTGGCATCCGCCGGGATCGGCCCGGTGCCGGCGGTGGGCGGATGAGAGAGACTGAGATTCATGGCGCGAGGCGGCGTGGCAGCCACTCCTTGATGACCAGGGTGATGTCCAGATCATGCCCGGACAGGCGCAGACGCCCTGGCAGCCAGTAATCACCGTGACGGCTGTACTGGCTGTAATCGATGTCCCAGCCATCCTGCTCAAGATGCGCCAGGCGGCTGTCGCGATCCAGCGTCAGGCGGCTGCGGCTGTCGGGGGCCGGCAAGCCGCGTACCCACCACAGCAGATGGCTGACCGGCAGGCGCCAGCCCAGTTGCTGCTCCAGCAGATCCTCGGCGGAGGCGGCCTGATAGCGGCCCTGATTGGCGACTTCCAGCAAGACCTCGCCTTCGCGGCCGGTCAGGCGCGCCGCACCGCGGCCCAGCGGGCCGGACAGGCGAATGTCGTGGTACTGCTGGCGCTGCAGCCAGAACAGCGTGCCGCTGCCCGAATCCTGCGGCGCGCGGATGCCGACCTTGCCGCTGATCTGCCAGGCATCGATGTCACTGACGCTGGCCTTGTGGCTGCGCCAGGCGCTGGCCTCGCCTTGCCCATCGAGCGCCTCGCGCGGTGTAAAGGCTGAGCAGCCGCCAAGAAGCAGGACGGCGCTCAGCCAGAGCAGGGTGCGTTTCACGGCGCCTCCTTGCCGGTCAGGCGGCGCAGGGTCTCACGCAGGATGGTGCCCTCCGGGTCCTTGGCAAATGCCTCGCGCCAGAGTGCCCGTGCCTCGCGGCGCTGTCCGCGTATCCACAGCACCTCGCCCAGATGGGCGGCGATTTCTTGGTCGGACATCCGTGCGTGGGCCTGGCGCAGCCAGCGTTCGGCCTCCTCCAGCTTGCCCATGCGGTAATGCACCCAGCCGAGGCTGTCGAGGATGGCCGGATCGTCCGGGTTCAGGCTGTGGGCCTGGGTGATCAGCTCGAGCGCCTCGGCGTAGCGCGTGGTGCGATCGGCCAGGGTGTAGCCCAGGGCATTGAGGGCCATGGCGTTTTCCGGCTCGCGCTCGAGGATAAAGCGCAGATCCGTCTCCAGGGTCACCAAATCGTTGCGCTGCTCGGCGAGCATGGCCCGCACATACAGCAGGTTGAGATCCTCCGGGAACTGCTGTAGCGCGGCGGCAAGGCTTTGCCAGGCTTGCGCGGGATCGCCCAGGCGCGACAGGGCGTCGATCTCTACCTGATAGAGCTGCAGGGCGTAGTCGGGCTGGCGCTGGCGGGCGTCGGCCAGCTGCTGCAGGGCTTCAGCGCCGCGTCCGGCGCGCAGCAGCAGCTCGCTGCGGCGCAGCTGCGCGGGCAGATACTCGTTGCCCGGGCCGACGGCGCCATAGGCGCGCAGCGCCGCGTCGATGTCCTTGTCCTGCTCGGCCAGGCGCCCGAGCTGGAAGTGCGCGGTATCCACATGACTGCCGCGCTCCAGCAGGGTTTCCAGGTGCTGGCGGGCCTCGTCCCAGCGGCGGGTTTCCAGATCGAGCAGGGCCAGCGACAGGTACAGGTCATCGTCGTCCGGATCGCCGGCCAGCAGGAAGGCGAACTGCTCGCGGGCCTTGTCGTACTGGGCTTGCTCGAGCAGCTGGCGGGCATAGGTCAGGCGCAGGCGCTTATCGTCCGGGTGCAGATCCAGACCAGCTTCCAGCAGCGGCAGGCTCTCTGCGCCGCGCTGCAGCGCATTGAGCAGGCGGGTGCGCAGCAGCAGCAGGTTGATCTCGCGGCTGCCGGCCGGGTGCGCGCTCAGGCCCGCGAGCGCCTGCTCCAGGCGGCCATCCTGCTGCAGCAGCACCGCCTGACCGAACAGCAGCTGGCTGTTGTCGGGGTAGCGGCGTAGCAGGCGGGCGAAGGCCTTGAGCAGCCCGCGCCGGGTGTCGTCATCGACCTGGGCGGCGCTCAGCGCCAGAAAATCGAAGTGAGTGCTGCCATCGGAGAGTAGCACCTGCTCCATGTACAGCATCGCCTCTTCATGGCGACCGGCGCGCGCCAGCTGGATCGCCGCGCTGCGCTGGGCATCGAGGTTGTCGCGGGCGTGGCGCGCCCAGAGGATCGCTGTGTCCAGCGCCGCGTCCTCGGCGCCCAGGTACTCGGCGATCCGGAAGGCCCGCTCGGCCACTGCCGGGTCGGCGGTGAGGTGGGCCTGCTCCACATACTGCTCAAGCGCCAGATCAAAGCGCTCGCGCTGGCCGGCCAGCTCGGCGACCAGGAGGGCATACAGGGTCTCGGCGCTGAACGAAGCGACCGGCGCCGCACTCGTGCTGGCCGGGGCACTCTGGCTCACCGCGGGCATGCGCTCCGCGGAGACGGGGGAGGACAGGGACTGGCAACCGCCAAGCAGCGCCAGGGCGCTCAGCAGGGCGAGGGATCGGGTCATGGCAGGGGCTCGCAGGCATACCGGGCAAGGCGGCAATCATGACACAAGCACCGGGTCAATCCCATGGCACAGCCCGCTCTATCGGCGTGATCATGCGCGGGCAGTTGTTCTGCACCGGGCTAAGTAGGACAATCCCCGGCCTGTCTGGCCATTTCCCTACCTCGCGCATGGCATTTCTCGCCCTCGGCATCAACCACAAGACCGCCTCGGTTGCGGTACGCGAGCGCGTGGCCTTTGGCCCCGAGCGGCTGGTCGACGCCCTGCAGCAGCTGTGCCGGGTGGAGCCGTGCCGCGAGGCGGCGATCCTCTCGACCTGCAACCGCAGCGAATTGTACCTGGCGCTGGATGAAGCGCAGCCCGAGGCGATCCTCGCCTGGCTGGCGCAGTACCATCACCTTGATCTCCATGAGCTGCGCCGCTGCGCTTATGTCCATGAAGACAGCGAGGCGGTGCGCCACATGATGCGGGTGGCCTGTGGTCTGGATTCGATGATCCTCGGTGAGCCGCAGATCCTCGGCCAGATGAAGGATGCCTACGCCAGCGCCCGCGAGGCTGGCACTCTGGGTCCGCAGCTGGGCCGGCTGTTCCAGGCGACCTTCAACACCGCCAAGACGGTGCGCACCGATACACGCATCGGCGAGAACCCGGTGTCGGTGGCCTTCGCCGCGGTCAGTCTGGCCAAGCAGATCTTCAGTGACCTCAAGCGCAGCCAAGCGCTGCTGATCGGTGCCGGCGAGACCATCGCGCTGGTGGCTCGCCATCTGCACGAGCAGGGCGTCTCGCGCATCGTGGTCGCCAACCGCACCCTTGAGCGCGCCCGCCAGCTGGCCAGCGAGATCGGCGGCCAGGCGGTGCTGCTGGCCGACATTCCCGAGCAGCTGGTGCACAGCGACATCGTCATCAGCTCCACCGCCAGCCCGCTGCCGATTCTCGGCAAGGGCGCGGTCGAGCGGGCGTTGAAAAAGCGCAAGCATCGCCCGGTGTTCATGGTCGATATCGCCGTACCGCGGGATATCGAGCCGGAAGTCGGCGAACTGGACGACATCTACCTTTATACGGTGGATGACCTGCACGAGGTCATTGCCGAAAACCTGCGCAGCCGCCAGGGCGCGGCTCAGGCCGCCGAGGAGCTGGTGCTGGCCGGGGTGGCCGAGTTTGCCGAGCGCCTGCGCGAGCGCGACAGCCTCGATTTGCTGCGCAGCTACCGCGCGCGCGCCGAGCAGCTGCGCGACGAGGAGTTGACCAAGGCGCTGCGCCTGCTCGGCAACGGCACGCCGGCCGAGGATGTACTGGCCCAGCTGGCCCGCGGCCTGACCAACAAGCTGCTGCATGCCCCGAGCGTGCAGCTGAAGAAATTCTCCGCCGCCGGCCGCCACGATGCGCTGGCCGTGGCTCAGGAACTGCTCGATCTCGACGGGGCTGCTGCGCCCCACCGCTAACCGCATCGCCCGCGCCCCTGATGCCGCGGGTCCATGGTGAGTCCCCCGATGAAAGCCTCGCTGCTCAACAAGCTCGATACCCTGCAGGATCGTTTCGAGGAGCTGACCGCGCTGCTCGGCGATGCCGAGGTGATCAGTGATCAGTCCAAATTCCGCGCCTACTCCCGTGAATATGCGGAGATCGAGCCGGTGATCGAGGCCTTCCGCGCCCTGCGCAAGGTGCAGGGCGATCTGGAAGGCGCCCAGGCGCTGCTCAAGGACAGCGACCCGGATCTGCGCGCCATGGCCGAGGAAGAAGTGGCCGAGTCCCGCGCGCAGCTCGAGGCGCTTGAAACGAATCTGCAACGCATGCTGCTGCCCAAGGACCCTCGCGATGGGCGCAACGTGTTTCTCGAAATCCGCGCTGGCACCGGCGGTGACGAGGCGGCGATCTTCTCCGGCGATCTGTTCCGCATGTACTCGCGCTATGCCGAGCGTCAGGGTTGGCGGGTCGAGATCCTCTCCGAGAGCGAAGGCGAGCACGGTGGCTACAAGGAGGTGATCGCGCGGGTCGAGGGCGATAGCGTCTATGCCAAGCTCAAGTTCGAGTCCGGCGCCCATCGTGTGCAGCGCGTGCCCGCCACCGAATCCCAGGGGCGCATCCACACCTCGGCCTGCACCGTGGCGGTGCTGCCCGAGCCCGACGAGCAGGCGGCCATCGAGATCAATCCGGCGGATCTGCGCGTCGATACCTACCGCGCCTCCGGCGCCGGTGGCCAGCACGTCAACAAGACCGAATCGGCGATCCGCATCACCCACATCCCCTCCGGGATCGTGGTCGAGTGTCAGGAAGAGCGCTCCCAGCACAAGAACCGCGCCAAGGCGATGGCCTGGCTGGCGGCTCGTCTGCAGGATCAGCAGGACGCCGCCGCGCACCGGGAAATCTCCGAGACCCGCAAGCTCTTGGTCGGCTCCGGCGATCGCTCCGAGCGCATCCGTACCTACAACTTCCCCCAGGGGCGCGTCACTGACCATCGCATCAACCTGACCCTCTACGCGCTGAACGAGGTGATGGGCGGGGCGGTCGAACAGGTGATCGAACCGCTGTTGCAGGAATACCAGGCCGACCAGCTGGCGGCCCTGGGTGACTGAATCCTCGACGAGAGCCCTGATGCCAACCATCGACACCCTGCTGGCCAGCGCCACGCTGCCCGACTCGCCCAGCGCCCGCCTGGATGCCGAGCTGCTGCTCGCCCATGTGCTCGGCAAACCGCGCAGCTACCTGCGCACCTGGCCGGAGCGCGAGCCCTCGGCCGAGCAGTGCGCAGCCTTTGCCGCGCTGCTGGCGCGGCGCCGGACGGGGGAGCCGGTGGCGTATCTGCTGGGGCGGCAGGGCTTTTGGAGTCTGGAGCTGGAGGTGGCGCCGCATACTCTGATCCCGCGCCCGGATACCGAACTGCTGGTCGAGGCGGCGCTCAGCCTCGGCCCGCCGGGGCCGGCCCTGGTGCTGGATCTGGGCACCGGCAGCGGGGCCATCGCGCTGGCGCTGGCCTGCGAGCGGCCGCACTGGCAGCTCGTGGGGGTGGATCGGGTGGCGGAGGCGGTGCAGCTGGCCGAGCGCAACCGCATGCGGCTCCAATTGGGGAATGTACGTTTTCTCGAGAGTCACTGGTTCGCGGCGCTGGCCGGTGAGCACTTTGCGCTGATCGTCGGCAATCCGCCGTATATCGCCGCGGATGACCGGCATCTGGGCGAGGGCGATGTGCGCTTCGAGCCGGCCAGCGCGCTGGTGGCCGGCCATGACGGGCTGGACGATATCCGCCAGATCGTGCGCGAGGCGCCGGCGTATCTTGAGCCCGGTGGCTGGCTGCTGCTCGAGCACGGCTATGACCAGGCCGAGGTGGTCCGCGCGCTGTTTACCGCGCAAGGCTTTGCCGCAGTGACGAGTCGCCGTGATCTGGGTGGCCATGAGCGGATTACGCTGGGGCAGTGGACAGGAGCGCGCGATGCTCAGTGATGACGAACTGCTGCGCTACAGCCGGCAGATCCTGCTGCGTGAGGTCGATATCGACGGCCAGCTGCGCATCGGCGCCGGTCGGGTGCTGGTGGTCGGCCTCGGTGGGCTTGGCTCGCCGGTCGCGCTGTATCTGGCCGCCGCCGGGGTCGGCGAGCTGCATCTGGCCGATTTCGACCGTGTGGATCTGAGCAATCTGCAGCGTCAGGTGCTGCACGATACGGCCAGCCTCGGCCAGCGCAAGGTCGATTCGGCCCTCGCGCGCTTGTCCGCCCTCAATCCGCAGATTCGCCTGATCCCGCACCACGGCGCGCTGGCAGATGCTGCGCTGGCTGCCGCGGTGGCGGCGGTCGATGTGGTGGTGGACTGCTGCGACAACTTCGCCACCCGCGCCGCTGTGAATGCCGCCTGTGTGGCGGCCGGCAAGCCGCTGGTGTCCGGTGCGGCGATCCGTCTGGAGGGCCAGCTGGCGGTCTTTGATCCGCGCCGCGCCGAGAGTCCCTGCTACCACTGCCTGTACGGTGAGAGCGGTGATGAGGCGCTGACCTGCAGCGAAGCCGGGGTGCTGGGTCCGCTGGTCGGCACCATTGGCAGCCTGCAGGCGCTGGAGGTGCTCAAGCTGCTGGCCGGCTTTGGCGAGCCGCTGGTCGGGCGCCTGCTGCTGGTCGATGGGCGGCAGACGCACTTTCGCGAGCTGCGCGTCCCGCGTGATCCCGAGTGCCCGGTGTGCGGGGCGCGTCATGGCCTGTGAGGCGCCGATCGGCGTCTTTGATTCCGGCGTCGGTGGCCTCTCGGTGCTGGGTGAGATCCGCCGTCAGCTGCCGCAGGAATCGCTGCTGTATGTCGCTGACAGCGGCCATGTGCCCTACGGCGAGAAGAGCCGCGAGTACATCCTGGCGCGCTGCCGTGCGGTGGCAGCCTTTCTGCTCGAGCAGCAGGCCAAGGCGCTGGTGATCGCCTGCAATACCGCGACGGTGGCGGCGATTGCCGAGCTGCGCGAGCAGTATCCGCTGTTGCCGATCGTCGGGCTGGAGCCGGCGATCAAGCCTGCCGCGGCGCTGACCCGCTGCGGGGTGATCGGCGTGCTGGCCACTACCGGCACCCTGGCCAGTGCCCGTTATGCGTTGCTGCGCGATCAGTTTGCCGGCAACGCCCATGTCATCGCTCAGGCCTGTCCGGGGCTGGTGGAGTGCGTGGAGCGCGGCGAGCTGCACAGTGCCTCGACCCGTGCGCTGCTCAAGCGCTATGTACAGCCGCTGCTGGAAGGCGGCTGCGATACCGTGGTGCTCGGCTGCACCCATTATCCGTTCCTGCGTGAGTTGCTGGCCGAGCTGTTGCCGCCCGAGGTGCAGCTGACCGACAGCGGCGCCGCGGTGGCCCGCCAGCTGGAGCGCCGGCTGGTGGCCGGTGAGCTGTGTGCCCGTGGACCGGCGCGGCCGGCGCGCTTCTGGAGCAGTGGTGACCCAGCGGCGCTCAAACCGCTGCTGCCGCTTTTGTGGGGTGAGGCCGCCGAGGTGACGGCGCTGGCGCGCTAACCCGCCAGTGCCGCGCGGGCACGGTACAGGGCGGCAAAGCCGTGCAGCACCGGCATCAAGAGTGCCCAGAGCAGGGCCAGCAGAGTGAGGGTAACGGTCTCACCCAGCGGCATGCCGACCCCAGCCAGCTGCGCGCCGCTCCAGTAGGCCAGTGGCCCGCCGAGCGCACCGAGCAGGCTGGATAGCCACCAGGGCTTGGCGCTCCACGCCAGGCAATGATTGAGGGTGGTGCCAAGCAGCGCCCAGAGCAGTGCCAGCCAGGCGGGAATCAGCGTGCGCGGCTCGCCAAAGTCGAACACGCCCATCTGCAGCAGCAGGCTGTCCAGCGCGCTGCCGGCAATCAGCACACTGGCCACCAGACGGCCCTCGGCCTGCCAGCGCCCGCGGGGCAGAAAGTGCGCGAGCAGCATCAGCGCGGCCACGCCCAACAGCAGCGGCTGGGTGGCGGCGTAGATGCACGCCAGCCAGCCGGCCTGAAACAGCAGCGCATTCAGCAGCAGGGCGCGGTTCATGCGCGGGCGAGGCTCAAGTCGCCCAGCAGCGACTGCGGGCGGGCATCGGGCTTGGCCAGCAGCATCTGGACGGTACCGATGGTGCGCTCCAGGAAGCCGCCCTCGCAGTAGCACAGATAGAACTCCCAGAGGCGGAAGAAGTAGTCGTCATAGCCGCGCTGCTCCAGCTCGACCCGGGCATGGCGCAGGTTGTCGTGCCACTGGCGCAGGGTGCGCGCATAGTGCGGGCCGAAGTCCTCCAGGTGCAGCAGGTTCATGTCGGTGCCGCCGGTAATGGTCTTGAGCATCGCCTCGATCGAGGGCAGCGCGCCGCCGGGGAAGATGTAGCGCTGGATGAAGTCCACGCTGTTGCAGGCCTGCTGGTAGCGCTGGTCGCGGATGGTGATGGCCTGCAGCAGCATCAGCCCGTCGGGCTTGAGCAGGTGCGCGCATTGGCGGAAGTATTCCGGCAGGTAGCGATGCCCGACCGCCTCGATCATCTCGATCGACACCAGCTTGTCGTACTGGCCGGTCAGGTCGCGGTAGTCCTCCAGCAGCAGGGTGACGCGATCCTCCAGACCCAGCGTGCGGATGCGCTCGGCGGTGTAGGCGTGCTGCTCGCGGGACAGGGTGGTGGTGGTCACCCGGCAGCCGCAATGCTGGGCGGCATACAGCGCCATGCTGCCCCAGCCGGTGCCGATCTCCAGCAGGTGGTCGGAGGGTTTGAGGTCGAGCTTCTGGCAGATGCGCTCGAGCTTGTTGAGCTGCGCCTGCTCCAGGGTGTCCTCGGCGCGCTGGTACATGGCCGCCGAGTACATCATGGTCGGATCGAGGAAGGCCTCGAACAGGTCATTGCCCAGGTCGTAGTGGGCAGCAATGTTACGCCGCGAGCCCTCGCGCGAGTTGCGGTTGATGGCATGCAGTGCGCGCAGCACCGGGTGGCTTAAGGCGGCCAGTCCGCCTTCCATCGCATCCAGCACCTCAAGGTTGGCGACAAAGATGCGGATCACCGCGGTCAGATCCGGGCTGCTCCAGTAACCGTGGATATACGCCTCGCCTGCGCCCACCGAGCCGTTGGTGGCCACCAGACCCCAGGCGGCGTTGTCATGCACGTGGATTTCGGCATGCAGCTCGGCGTGCGCATCCCCAAAGCTCAGGCACTCATCGCCCTCGACCAGCAGCAGGCGGCCGCGGCGCAGCTGGCCGAGCTGGCGCAGGACGGCACTGCGCAGCAGCCGGGTGGACAGACCAAGCACCCCCAGGCCTCCGAGCAGGCGGCTGCGGGTACGGACAGTACTCAGGCTAGAGCTCTTCATGGGTGGACTCCTTGTGGCGGCGGGCGACGCGGAACGATCCGTCAGCCGCTTGATGGGGGAAGAACGGAGTGCGCTTGAGGGCCAGGCGCAGGGCCTGCCAGTAGATGCCGAGCACCGTCTTGGCGGTCATCCACGGGAAGGCGCGCAGGTACTGGTGCAGACTGGCGCGGCTGAGCGGGCGGTGTTCAAGGCCCAGGGTGGCATCGAACAGCTTGCCGTCGCGGTCATGGTCCTCCATGTGCACGCCCAGGCGCGCCCCCGGTGGACTGAAATGCAGGTGGTACTCCAGATCACGTGGCAAAAACGGCGAGACATGGAAGGACTTGGCCACCGCAAAGTGCTGGCTGCCGGCGCCTTCGGCGGGCAAGACGTACTGGTAACGCTCGCCCCAGGGGGTGTTGGTGACCTCGGCGATGATCGCTGCCAGCCGCTCCTCGCGATCGAAGCAGTAGTAGAAGCTCACCGGGTTGAAGCTCAGGCCAAAGCAGCGCGGCTGGGTGAGCAGGCGGATGCGCCCGCGCGGTGCCTCCGCGCCCAGTGCTTCCTCCAGGCAGTGGCGTGCTGCTTCCAGCAGCGACAGGCCACGGCCGGTCAGGTGCGGCAGGTAGTCGGTAGGGCGAAACGACAGCGGCGCAAAGCGTCGCCGGCTGACCAGCGGCGAGAGACGAAATAGCGCCTCTTCCTCGCCCAGGTCCAGATAGAGCATGCCGATGGTGTAGCGAAAGGCATGGGCTCGCGGGCGCAGCCGCCGGTGCCGCACCCAGCCGTGATACAGCGCACTGTGGGTCAGCGCGTTCACAGCGACTCCCCGAAGGCTTCGGCCACGCGCAGCGCACTGACCACGCCATCCTCATGGAAGCCGTTGGCCCAGTAGGCGCCGCAGTAGTAGGTGTGCTGCGGGCCGCGCAGCTCCGCCCAGCGCGCCTGCGCCGCCACGGCCTCCAGGCTGTACTGGGGATGGGCGTAGGTGTAGCGGCCGATCACCTGCGCTGGGTCCACCGTCTCGTTCTGGTTGAGGCTGACGCAGAAGGTGCGCGAGGCGCTGAGCCCCTGCAGGATGTTCATGTTGTAGGTGACTGCCGCCGGGCGCTCCACCGGGCCGCCCAGCCGGTAGTTCCAGCTCGCCCAGGCCAGACGCCGCTCGGGCAGGCGCCGGGTGTCGGTGTGCAGCAGCACATCGTTATCGGCGTAGGGCAGGGCGCTGAGGATTTCCTGCTCGGCGGCGCTCGGCTCGGCGAGCAGGGCCAGCGCCTGATCGCTGTGGCAGGCCAGCACGATCTTGTCGAAGCGCTCGACGCCGGCGGCGCTGTGTACGGTCACGCCCTCGGCATCGCGCTCGATGCGCTCGACCTTGCAGTTCAGACGGATGCGCTCGTGAAAGCTCTGGGTCAGCGGCTCGATGTAGCTGCGCGAGCCCCCACGAATTACCCGCCACTGCGGCCGGTCGCTGACCGACAGCAGGCCGTGATTCTTGAAGAAGCGCACGAAAAATTCCAGCGGGAAGCCCAGCATGCGCTCCAGCGACATCGACCAGATCGCCGCGCCCATCGGCACGATGTAGTGATCGATGAAGCGCTGCCCGTAGCCCCGGCTGCTCAGGTAGTCGCCCAGGGTAGTGCCGGCGGCCAGACGCTGCTGCTCCAGATCCGCCAGGGCCTCGCGGTTGAAGCGCAGGATGTCGCGCAACATGCCAAGGAACGGCAGCGACAGCAGGTTGCTACGCTGGGCGAACAGGCTGTTGAGGTTGTTGCCGTTGTACTCGGTGCCGCTGGCCGGATCATGTACCGAGAAGCTCATCTCGGTCGGCTGCGAGGCGACGCCCAGCTGGTCGAGCAGGCGGATGAAGTTCGGATAGGTCCAGTCGTTGAAGACGATGAAACCGGTATCCACCGCGTGGTTGCGCCCCTCAAGCTCGACATCGACGGTATGGGTATGCCCGCCGATCCAGTCACCGGCCTCAAAGACGGTGACCTGGTGCTGACGGGACAGCAGGTAGGCGGTGGTCAGGCCGGCAATGCCGCTGCCGACGATGGCGATATTCATGGGCGGATCAATCCTTGGCAGTGTTGCGACTCATGCGGCGGGTCAGGGCCAGTTGCAGGCGGGCCGGCAGGTGCGCAAGCAGCAGCAGGCTGGCGATGAACGGCCCGGGGAAGGCAATTTCCGGCGACCGCTTGGGCAGCCGCGCGGCAATGTAACGGGCTGCGCGCTCGGCCGGCCAGCGCATCGGCATGGGGAAATCGTTGCGCCGTGTGAGCGGGGTATCGACAAAGCCCGGGCTGATCACGCTCACGGCGATGCCTTCATCGGCCAGATCGGTACGCAGCGACTGCAGCAGATAACGCAGCCCGGCCTTGGACGCCCCATAGGCCTCGGCCCGTGGCAGGGCGAGGAAGGTGACCGCGCTGGACACCCCGGCCAGCAGCGGCTCGCGGCCCTTGCGCAGCAGCGGCAGCGCGGCCTCGATGCAGTAGGCCGCCGACATCAGGTTACTTTGCAGCATGCGCCCGACCATCGCCGCCTCGAAGGCGCGCACCTCGATGTACTCACAGGTGCCGGCATTGAGCAGCGCGGTATCCAGCGCACCCCATTCGGAGGCGATCCGCTCGCCCAGCGCCTGCACGCTGGCCTGATCGCTCAGATCGCCGGGCAGCACCAGCACCTGCTGCGGCCAGCGCGCCGCCAGTGCATCGAGTGGCTCGCGGCGCCGGGCGCTCAGGGCCAGGTAGTGACCTTCCTTGAGCAGCTGCTCCGCCAGGGCGGCGCCGATGCCGCTGCTGGCGCCGGTCAGCCAGATACGTCGAGGACTCATCACGCCAGTCTCCTTTTCAGCCAGGCAATGATCCGCCCCATGAGGGGCAGATGCTCGTAGAGCAGCGCACCGGCGTCAAAATAGTCGCGGTGCCGGTACACCTTGCCATCCTGCCAGAGCAGATGCGAGCACCCTTCGACGCGGATCAGCCGCCCGTGGGCCAGGCGCGGGTGGCGGTAGCTCATGGTCCAGCGCAGATAGCCCTCGCCCTCGCGCACGCGGTCAAAGCCGTGGAAGTCGAACCGCAGATCACGGACGTTGGCATACAGTTCGCCAAAGTAGTGCTGCATCGCCGCCAGACCGCGGATTTCGTGCAGCGGATCGACGAACAGCGCATCCGTGCTGTACAGCTCGCCCAGCCGGTGCAGCGAGCGGCTGTCCAGTTCGGCAAAGCGGCGGGCGAACGTGTGCAGGAAGTCACTCATCGGCATCTCTCAGGTGGACTTGTCCAGGGCCTTGAAGGCATCCAGCGCGCGCTGGCGGCTCTTGGCCAGATCAACGATCGGGCGCGGATAATCCGGGGTGCCGAACAGGCCACCGAGGCCTGCCGGGTTGTGGATATCGCGCTTGTTGAGGCCGGCCAGCTCCGGCACCCACTGGCGGATGAATTGCCCGTCGGGGTCGAACTTCTCCGACTGGCTGAGCGGGTTGAAGATACGGAAATACGGCGCGGCGTCGGTGCCGGTCGAGGCACTCCACTGCCAGCCACCGTTGTTGGCGCTCAGATCGCCGTCGATCAGGTGCTGCATGAACCAGCGCTCACCGTGTCGCCAGTCGATCAGCAGGTTCTTGGTCAGGAACATCGCGGTGATCATCCGCAGGCGGTTGTGCATCCAGCCGGTGGCCAGCAGCTGGCGCATCGCCGCATCGACGATCGGGATGCCGGTGCGGCCCTGCTGCCAAGCGGCCAGCTCTGCCGGCGCCTCGCGCCAGGCCAGCGTTTCGGTTTCCGGGCGGAAGGCGCGGCCCATCGAGACCCGCGGGTAGCAGACCAGAATGTGCTTGTAGAACTCGCGCCACAGCAGCTCGTTGATCCAGCCGACCACGCCGGGATTGCCGGTGGCAAATTCGCCCTGATTGACCCGCAGCGCAGCGTGCAGACACTGGCGCGGCGACAGCACCCCAGCGGCCAGATACGGCGACAGGGCGCTGGTGCCGGGCCGCGCCGGGTAATTGCGCTGCTCGTCGTACCACTCGACGTGCTCGTCGATGAAGCGCTGCAGGCGCTGGTGCGCCGCAGCTTCACCCGCCGGCCAGTGCTGGCGCAGCGTATCGCTCGGGGTGGCAAAGCCCTCGATGGCCGCCGGCAGCGGATCGCTGGCCAGCGTGCTGGGTGCCTGAATTGCCGGCAGCTCCTGCAGG
Organism: Pseudomonas eutrophicaquae; assembly: GCF_023544715.1. Classification (GTDB taxonomy): domain Bacteria; phylum Pseudomonadota; class Gammaproteobacteria; order Pseudomonadales; family Pseudomonadaceae; genus Geopseudomonas. Next base: position 14,292 of record NZ_JAMJEZ010000005.1, read on the forward strand.
GCCGGCAGTTGCTCGCCAAGGCGCGCATAGCAGGCCTTGCGGAACTGGCTGTAGACCTGGAAGCAGGTGCCGCTGCGGGTCAGCACGCTGCCCGGGGCAAAGAAGATCTGGTCGAGATGGCTATGCCAGGCGATCCCGGCTGCCTGCAGGGCCTCGGCCACCGCCTGATCACGGCGCTGCTCGTGGACGCCATATTCCTCGTTGACATGCACCGCCTGAATGCCCAGCTCCCGGCACAGGTTCAGCAGCACGGCAGGCGCCTCGCTCCAGTGTTCGGCGCGGCGCAACAGCAGCGGAATGTTCAGGGCGGCGAGGCTCTTGCCGAGCTCGGCCAGGTTGCGCAGCCAGAAATCGACCTTGCAGGCGGCATCATCATGGGCCAGCCATTGGGCGGGGCTCAGCAGGTACACGGCGACCACCGGTCCCGCCGCGGCGGCGGCGCTCAGGGCAGTGTTGTCGTGGGCGCGCAGGTCGCTGCGCAGCCAGAGCAGGCGGGTGGGCGAAGTCATGGCAATCCTCAAACGGTGGAGAGCAGGCCGCGGCGCTGCAGCAGTTGCTGGGCTTCCAGTGGGGTATCCACCAGCTCGAGCCGCTCGAAACGCGCCAGCTCCTCCTGATGGATACGCACCACGGGGCCGGCCAGCAGCAGCGGCACCGGGCAGGCGGCGTGCAGGCGCGGCAGCTGGCGGCGCAGCTGGGCCATCTCGAGCGCCTGGCTGGAGTAGAGCAGCACCGCCCGCGGCTTGAGGCGCTCGACGGCCAGGTTCAGCTCGCCCGGCGGCACCACCCAGTCCAGCACATCGACAGCGCACGGGCTGTCGCTGAGCAGCCAGGCACACAGCCACAGCCCGGGTTCCATCGGCAGTTCCGACAGGTTGGCCAGCAGCAGCGGCGCGCCCTGGCGCTGGCGGTTGTTGTGGTAGACCCGCGCACCCAGCTTGCTGCGCAGCCAGGAGCGGAAGAACACCCGTTCAAGGCTCGCGCCAAACTGCCCCTGCCAGCGCTGCTCAAGCTGCTCGAACAGCGGCAGCAGCAGGTGCTGGCAGAGCGGCTGGGGCGGATAGAGCGCCAGTGCGCGGTTGTAAAGATCATCCAGCTGGCGCTCGGCCAGGGCGACTACTGCCTCGAACAGCTCGCTGCGCAGCTGCTCCCAAGGATTGGCGGTATCGCTGGCCGGGGGAATTTCACTGGCCAGAAGGTCCGCAATCTGGCTGACCGCCACACCACGGCCCAGCCAGCGCTGGATCGCCCGCACCCGCTCGATGTGCGCGTGGCTGTACAGCCGGTGGCCCTTGGCAGTGCGCTGCGGGACGATCAGGCCGTAACGGCGCTCCCAAGCACGCAGGGTGACGGGGTTGATGCCGGTCTGCCGCGCCACTTCGCGGATCGGTAGCAGGCCTTGGGCCTGCTCCTCGGCGGTCAGTTCGGGCTCGTCATCGGCCAGCGAGTGATCGGTCTGCATGGATCATCCTCCGCGCGATGAACGAAAGGGGGCCTGACGGGCGGTGCGGGGTGCGAGTCATCGGGGCTCCGGCGGTAAGGGACAGGCTGCAGCCCCGGCGCTGGGGGAACCGTTGGGGTGGGACGTGCAGCCTGTGGGGGCGGGTGCAGCAACACCCTGTGCCCATCTTAGGCAATGAGTTGTACAAGTCAATCGCGATGTACAGGTTTTGTATTGCCTTTTGAGCCTATCGCCAGCCCATCTTCCAGCGCTGATCGTCCTTGAGCTCGCGCCAGTCCAGGCGCCAGCTGCGCTTGCTGAGCACTGCCTGCAGCTCGACGGCCAGCACGGTGCCTTCCTCGTCCTTGTACAGCTCGGTGACCAGAAAGTGCTTCTCGCGCTGGCGCGGCTCGATGGCCGTCCATTTGGAAAGCAGCAGCTTGGCCGGGTTGAGGCGGTGCATGGTCTCAGCCCTGTGCCAGCAGCTGCTGCGCGGCAGCCAAGCCGCTGAGCCAGGCGCCCTCGACCCGCCCGGACAGGCACCAGTCGCCACAGGCATACAGGCCCTGCGCCGGATCGGCCAGGGTGCCCCAGGCGTGATCCTGCGCCGGGCGGGCATACAGCCAGCGGTGTGCGATGCTGAAGAAGGCCTCTGGCAGGCGGGCACCCAGCACTTCGGCAAAGGCGGTTTGCAGCGTTGCAATGACCGCCTCAGCCGGCAGGTCCAGATGCTGGCGGGTCCAGTCGCTGGAGGCGTGCAGCACCCAGCTGTCGTGGCTACTTTCGCGCCCCGGTTTGCGGGCGTTGCGGGCGATCCAGTCGAGGGGGCTGTCCTTGACGAAGCAGCCCTCAAGCGGGGTGGGCAGCGCTTCTTCAAAGGCCAGCGCCACAGCCCAGACCGGGTCCATGGCCGCGCTGGCGGCGCGACTGGCCAGCTCAGGTGCGGCGCTGAGCAGCGAGGCGGCCTGCGGGGCGGGCGCCGCGACGATCACCGCGCTGAACGGGCCATGGATGCGCCCATCCGCATCGGCCAGATGCCAGTGCTGTTCACCGCGGAACACCTCGGTGATCCGGCAGGAGAAGGTCGCCGGCAGCTCGCCGAGCAGGTGACGGGTCAGGGCGCTCATGCGCGGCACGCTGACATAGCGCGCTTGATCGTCCGGCGAGTGGCTGAGGACCCCGGCGTGGCTGCGATACAGCGCCGGGTTCCAGGTCTCGACCCAGCCGGCGGCCTGCCACTGCGCGAGTGCGGCGATGAACTGCGGATCGCGGGCGGTGAAGTACTGCGCACCCAGATCCAGCGCGCCGACCTCGCTGCGCTTGCTGGACATGCGCCCGCCGCTGCCGCGGCTCTTGTCGAACAAATGAACGCGGCGACCCGCCGCAACCAGCGCATGGGCCGCCGACAGGCCGGCCATGCCGCTGCCGATGATGGCGATAGGAGTATCCATGAAAGTACCTCTTGGAGAGGATTACAGGCTAATCTGTACAAGCAACTTGTACAAGTCGGTTGAGTTGTACAAATCTATCTGTTCCAATCTCGAGTGACACGCGCGGCGTGTCCGCGGAGCGCCGAAGATCCGGCATCCGCCTTGCCAATCTGTACAGGAGAGACGGCGATGCGCATTCTGCTGAGCGGTGGAACCGGCCTGATCGGCCAGGCCCTGTGCCGGCACTGGGCGGCCCAGGGGCATGAATTGCTGGTGTGGAGCCGCACCCCGGCGCGGGTGGCGGCGCTGTGCAGCGGCGCACGCGGCATCGCCCGTCTTGACGAGCTGGATGAAGCCGCGCTGCCGGATGCGGTGGTCAATCTGGCCGGCCTGCCGATTGCTGACCGGCCGTGGAGCAAGGCTCGCCGGGCGGCGCTGTGGGCCAGCCGCGTCGAGCTGACCCAGCAACTGGTGGACTGGATGGCCGCGCAGCCGCGCCGGCCCAAGGTGCTGATCTCAGGCTCCGCAGTGGGCTGGTACGGCGATGGCGGCGAGCGGCTGCTGGATGAGGACAGCGCAGCGGGGCATGCCGATTTTGGCAGCGAGCTGTGCGTGGCCTGGGAGCAGGCCGCGCAACGCGCCGAGGCACTGGGCGTGCGGGTGGTGCTGGTGCGCACGGCACCGGTGCTGGCGCCGCGCGGCGGCATGCTGGCACGGCTGCTGCCGCCGTTCAAGCTGGGGCTGGGCGGGCGTCTGGGCAGTGGTCGCCAGTGGATGCCGTGGATTCATCTGGACGATGAGGTGGGGCTGATCGACTTCCTGTTCACCCACGAAGCGTGCCGCGGCCCCTACAATGCCTGCGCGCCGGGGGCAGTGCGCAACGCCGAGTTCACTCAGGCACTGGCCCGCGTGCTCAAGCGTCCGGCACTGCTGCCGGCACCTGCCTTTATGCTGCGCCTGGTATTCGGCGAGATGTCGGTGCTGCTGCTGGGCGGCCAGCATCTGGCGCCGCGCCGGGTGCTGGACGCCGGTTACACCTATCGATTCCCTGACCTTGAGCCGGCCCTGGCCGATCTTCTGGGTCGTCACTGAACAAGGATCTTCCATGTCCGATCACGCCTTGCTGCTGGTCAACCTCGGCTCGCCGGCCTCCACCTCGGTGCCGGATGTGCGCCGTTACCTCAACCAGTTCCTGATGGACCCTTACGTCATCGACGTGCCCTGGCCGCTGCGCCGGCTGATCGTCTCGCTGATCCTGCTGACCCGCCCGGCCAAATCGGCCGAGGCCTATCGCTCGATCTGGTGGGAGGAGGGCTCGCCGCTGATCGTGCTGAGCCGCCGCCTGCAGGCCAAGGTCGCCGAGGCGTGGAGCGAGGGGCCGGTCGAACTGGCGATGCGCTACGGTGAGCCGTCGATCGAGACCATGCTGCGGCGCCTCGCAGAGAAGGGCGTCAAGCGCGTCACGCTGGTGCCTTTGTACCCGCAGTTCGCCGACAGCACGGTGACCACGGTGATCGAGGAAGCGCGCCGGGTTATGAAGGTGCATCGCCATCCGTTCAGCGTCGAGGTGCTGCCGCCTTTCTACGATCAGCCCGAATACCTGCGTGCGCTGGCCGACAGCGTGCGTCCTTATCTGGCTCAGGGCTTTGATCACCTGCTGCTCAGCTACCACGGCCTGCCCGAGCGGCACCTGCACAAGAGCGATCCGACCGGCAGCCACTGCCTGAAGGGCGATGACTGCTGCCAGCGCGCCACCGGCGCGGTGCTGGCCAGCTGCTACCGCGCGCAGTGTGTGCACACCAGTCAGGGGCTGATCGGCGAGCTGGGGCTGGCGCCCGAGCAGTGGTCGGTGGCCTTCCAGTCGCGGCTGGGCAAGGCCAAGTGGATCGAGCCCTACACCGACGCGACCATCGAGGCGCTGGCCCATCAGGGGGTGAAGAAACTCCTGGTGATGTGCCCGGCCTTTGTGGCGGATTGCATCGAGACCCTGGAAGAAATCGGCGACGAGGGCCGCGAGGAGTTTCGTGCCGCGGGTGGCGACGATCTGGTGCTGGTGCCCTGCCTGAACGATCAGCCGCAGTGGGTCGAGGCGCTGGTCGCCCTGTGCCGGCGCATGCCCTGCACACTGCTCTGAGCACCGGCCTGCCGGGCGTTGATCGCGCGTCCGGCAGGTGAATGCAGCGTCAGTCGCGCCGCACCGGCTGGGCCATGATCTCTTCAAGGCTCAGGCCGGTGAGGTCGTGGATGGTGCGCCACAGGTAGTAGAAGATCCCCAGCATCATCAGCAGTGAGGGGATGGCGATCATCGGGTAGCTCAAGAGGTTCATCTGCGCCAGCTCCGCATTGAACGCTTCGCTGCCGGCGGGGCTGGTGACCAGCCAGCGAGCCAGAATGTAGTTCATCGCCGAAGAGAAGAAGAAGGTGCCGCTCAGCGCGTAGGTGGCGTGCAGCAGGCGCCGGTCAAAGGCGCTGTGCTGGCCGTGCGCCTCCAGATGCTGCTGGATCAGATCGACATTCAGCACCGTGCGGTTGTAGAGCAGAGTGTGCACCAGCGGATAGCGGGTGCGGGTTGAGCCGATCACCGCCAGACCGATCAGCCCGGGAATCGCCGCCTCCTTGACCGCCAGCCACTGCGGATCCAGCTGCAGCAGGCCGATGCCACCGGTCAGCAGCACGCTGACCAGCCCGAGCAGGGCGATGAAGTTGAATTTGCGATAACGCACAAGCTCGAACGCTCCCCAGCCCAGCGGGAAGGCCAGCGCCAGCAGCAGCGCCTGATCGGCGCCGAGCCGTTCGGGACTGCTGAGCTTCATCAGGATCAGCGAGGGCAGGATCAGGCTGACCAGCAGATCGATCAGCGGGCGCGGTTTGTGGGTCGGCAAGGCGTGGGCAGTCATCGTGATCTTCAGCACATTCAAAGAGGTACTGAGGATAATCGCCTGGCCGGCGCAGGGCGATAGCCCGTTGGTCGACGCAGGCGCCGCGCCCCCCCTTGCCGATGGCTGGCCGTGGCAGGTACCGTGCGCGCCCCGCCTGCCATCCGGCAGGCTCTGCCGTAGAGTTTTTCGCATGTCGGTCGATCTGGTGCATATCCAGCAGGTGATAGACGAGGCGGACTGTCTGTACCGCGCCGAGGCACTGGACGCGGCGATCCGCCGCATGGCAGGGCAGATCAGCGCCGAGCTGGCCGGCACCCAGCCGCTGCTGCTCTGCGTGATGAATGGCGCGCTGGTGTTCGCCGGCAAGCTGCTGCCGGAGCTGGCCTTTGCCCTGGAAGTCGGCTATGTGCATGCAACCCGCTACCGCGGCGCCACCGAGGGCGGCGAGCTGCACTGGCTGGCCCGCCCGCCGGCGGATCTGGGCGGGCGCGAGGTGCTGATCCTCGACGACATCCTCGATGAGGGGCATACCCTGGCGGCGATCCGCGAGGAGTGTTTGCGGGCCGGAGCCCTGCGGGTGCGCTGCGCGGTGCTGATCGACAAGCAGCATGCGCGCAAGGCCGCTGGGCTGCAGGCCGATTTTGTCGGCCTGTACTGCGAGGATCGCTACCTGTTCGGTTACGGCATGGATTATCAGGGCTACTGGCGCAACGCCCCGGGCATCTTTGCGGTGCGCGGCCGCTAGGCTTCAGTGCTGCTCAGGCGCCGCTGGCTCGGCCGTGGCATCCAGCCAGCGCAGCGCCTTGTGGCGCGCCTGGGGCAGGGTCTGCACGTAGGCCAGCCGGGCGTGGCGATGGATGCCGGCGCGGCGCAGCTGCAGGCGTACCTGTGAGCTGCTGCCACTGAAAATCAGCCCGACGCCCTGCTGGTGATAGTCGCGCAGCACGTTTTCCAGCGCGCTGATCGCGGTCATGTCCAGCATCGGCACTGCGCTCAGATCGACGATCACCACCCGCAGCCCCGGGGTGAAGCGGCGCAGCGCATTGAGGGCCTTTTCCGCCGCGCCGAAGAACAGCGGTCCGCGGATCGCATAGGCCGCCACCGCCTCCGGCAGCTCGCCGAGCAGCTCACGGAACTGACGAGGCAGCGGCGCGGCGGAGGTCAGGGCGCTCATCTGGCGGATGAACAGCCCGGCGGCCAGCAGCAGGCCGACCCCGACCGCCAGCACCATGTCGAAGGCCACGGTCAGCACCAGACAGGTGACCAGCACCAGCACATCGCTGCGCGGGGCAATGCGCAGGGTGTGCAGCACATGGGGCACCTCGGCCATGTTCCAGGCCACCATCAGTAGCAAGGCGGCCAGCGCGGCCATCGGCAGGTAGCTGAACAGCGGGGCGAGCAGCAGCATGGCCACCAGCACCACCCCGGCGTGGATGATCGCCGCCAGCGGCGAGAAGGCCCCGGCACGCACGCTGGCCGCGGTGCGGGCAATCGCCGCAGTGGCGGTGATGCCGCCGAACAGCGGGGCGATCAGGTTACCGAGCCCCTGGCCGATCAGCTCGCCATTGGAGTCGTGCTTGCTGCCGCGCATACCGTCAGCCACCACCGCACACAGCAGCGATTCGATGGCACCGAGCATGGCGATGGCCATCGCCGGCGCCAGTAGTTCGCGCAGCAGGGCCAGGCTCAGCGGGGTGGCCCCTGGCAGATCCCAGGGCCAGGCGAAGCTCGGCAGGTACGGCGGGATGCCGGCCTGGGTGATGCCCTCGTGGGTGTAGCTGAAGCGTTCGCCCAGGGTAGCGACCCCGAGTCCCACATTCTCCAGCGCCAGTGCCAGCAGGGTGCCGACCGCCAGCGCGGCCAGATGCCCGGGTACGCGCGGCACCAGGCGTGGCCAGAGAATCAGCGTGCCGAGGGTCGCGAGCGCCACCAGCGCATCACCCATCTGCAGGCTGGGCAGGGCGCCGAGCAGATCGAGCATCTGCTCGGGGAAGTGACTGGCGCTGCTGGTGACCTCAAGGCCCAGCGCATCCTTGAGCTGTAATCCGGCGATCACCACGCCGATGCCGGCGGTGAAGCCGAGGATCACCGGATAGGGTACGAACTGGATCAGCTTGCCAGCGCGCATCAGCCCCAGCGCGATCAGCATCACGCCCGAGAGCATGGTGCACAGCAGCAGGCCAGAGAGGCCATGCTGCTGGACGATTGGCAGCAGGATCACCACGAAGGCGGCGGTGGGTCCGGAGACGTTGAAGCGCGAACCGCCGGTCAGCGCGATCAGCGGCGCGGCCACCAGCACGGTGTACAGGCCGTGCTGGGGCGGGGCGCCGACCGCAATCGCCAGCGCCATCGCCAGCGGGATGGCGATGATGCCGACTGTCAGCCCGGCGAGCACATCACCGCGCAGGGCCTGGCGGTCGTAACCGACCTTGCGGGTGTGTCGCCAGGCGGTGAACAGCGAGAGGCGCGCAAACCAGGACATGCCGTGACTCCGTGTAATTTCCCCAGAAACGACAAGGGTAAGCGCTGGGCGACGATTCGACTATGCTGTGCACAAAAACGCTGCGCCGCACCTTAGCCCAGCCAGCCGCTCAGGCGCATGGCATTCCAGGCCGCGTAGCCGGCCAGCGCGAGGAAGCACAGCGCGGCGATGCGGTGGATCAGTGTCAGCGGCAGCTTCTCGGCGCTGAAGTGCCCGGCCAGCACCACCGGCACGTTTGCCAGCAGCATGCCGAGGGTGGTGCCGATCACCACCAGCCAGAAGTGCGGGTACTGGGCGGCCAGCATCACGGTGGCAATCTGCGTCTTGTCACCGATCTCGGCGATGAAGAAGGCGATGGTGGTGGTCAGGAACGGGCCGTAGCGGCGCAGGTGGGAGGCTTCTTCGTCCTCGTCGATCGAGTCGGGAATCAGCGTCCAGGCGGCGACGGCAAGGAACGAGGCAGCCAGCAGCCAGCTCAGGGTGGCTTCGCTGAACAGGCTGGAGACCCATTTGCCCAGTGCGCCGGCGAGAAAGTGGTTGGCCACGGTGGCGACCAGAATGCCCCAGATGATCGGCCAAGGCCGGCGAAAGCGGGCGGCGAGCAGCAGGGCGAGCAGTTGGGTCTTGTCGCCGATCTCGGCAAGGGCCACCAGGCCGGTGGGCACGAACAGCGATTGCAGGGCTTCCATCAGAGGTTCCAGAGGGGCGGGTCGGCAATGGCATGACACATGCTGCCTGCCCGCCCCGGGTCGGCAACCTGTGTCATGAGTCTTGTCGAACCGGGCCGGAGCCGGGATGTGGGCGCCATGGTCTGTGGACCAAGTGTGTTGACGCGCACGCCGCCGAATCGCTCGGCGGCAGACTACTCCCTCAGGACGGCGGGCATTGTGCCTGCCGCCCGGACTGCCGGCAAGTTGCCGCTGCCATGGCGCGGGCTCAGCGCCGCCGCGCCGAGTAGATCCTGAAGCCATCCCGCTCGGCGAGCACCGTGCAGGGGCCGAAGTACTGCTCGATCAGTGGCGGGTAGCGCAGGAAGCTGTTGGCCACCAGCCGCAGCTCACCACCGGGGCGCAGGTGGCGCGCAGCCTCGCGCAGCAGCTGCTCGGTGGCCTGATAGTCGGTGTGCACCCCCTGATGGAACGGCGGGTTGCTGACGATCGCGGCCAGCTGGCGGGGCGCATCAAGGATGCCGCTGCCGATCAGTACCTCGCCCTGCAGGGCGTTGGCGGCCAGGGTCAGGCGGCTGCTGGCGGCGGCGAAGGCGTCCACATCCAGCAGGGTGACCTGGCTGTCCGGATAGCGCTGTTTGAGGGCTGCGCCGAGCACGCCGGCCCCGCAGCCAAAATCGAGCAGATCACCGTCCGGCAGCCCGTCGAGGTGTTCGAGCAGCAGGCGCGAGCCGGCATCCAGCCGGCCGTGGCTGAACACCCCAGGCAGCGTCACCACCTGCAAGCTGCGGGTGCCGATCGGCAGCGGGTAGCGGCTGGCCAGTACCTGGAGATCCGGGGCGGGGGGCGCCTGGTGGATTTCGACCTGCCAGAGCTGGCAGTGCCGGGCGCTGTCGAGCTTGCGGGGCGTGCCGAAGGCCGCCAGCTGACGGGCACCGCGCTCGATGCCGCCGCGCTTCTCGCCGACCAGATAAAGCACGCCGCCCGCCAGTCGGGCCGCGAGGCTGGCCAGCAGGTAGTCGGTCAGCTCGCGGGATTTGGGCAGAAACAGCACCGCCGCGCTCAGCGGGCCTTCCGGCGCGTCGGTGCCAAAGTGGCAGCGCTGCGGGTAACGGCTGTTCAGCGCGCTGTGGCTGTCCCACAGCCAGCTCCACAGCCGGGCGCCTGGCAGCTCATCAGCCAGGGTATCGACTGGGGCGCCGACCAGCAGCACCGGGCCGCTGAACAGGTCGCGCTGGCGCAGCAGCACTTCGCTTCGCGGGTCCATGGGATTCTCCTCGCTCAGGGGGCGGGCAGCTTAGGCAAAGCCGTCGCGCCAGGCAACGCCGGGTGCGGCGGCTGTTCGGCGCTCAAGTGGGCGGTGGGCTCGCTCAGGCGCGGGTGACGGCCTCGCGGTCTTCGTCACGCTGGGCATGCAGCGCGGTAAGGCGCAGATCCTTGGCCGCCCACAGGGCGTTGAGCCAGTGCTGGAACTGCAGGCGATAGGCTTCATCTTCCGTGTAACTGCGGCCGAGAAACTCCGCCGGGATCGGCCGCACCTCGATCTCCACCCATACCCGGCGCAGCCGGCCACTGAGCAGGTCAATGAAGCGGGGCTGGCCGTCCGGGTAGAACAGGGTGATGTCCACCAGCGCCTGCAGCTGCTCGCCCATCGCGTCGATGGCCAGGGCCAGGCCACCGGCGCGCGGGCGCAGCAGGTGCTGGTAGGGTGAGGGCTGCGCGGCGTGTTTTGGCGCGCTGAAGCGGGTGCCCTCGGCAAAGTTAAAGATCGCCACCGGCACGCCCTGTAGTCGCTGGCAGGCGCGGCGGGTAGTGGCCAGATCTTCGCCGTGCCGCTCGGGATGACGCGCCAGCCAGGCTTTGGAGCGGCGGCGCATGAACGGAAAATCCAGCGCCCAGCAGCACAGGCCGATCACCGGCAGCCAGATCAGCTCGCGCTTGAGGAAGAAGCGCAGCATCGGCAGCCGGCGATTGAGTACGCCCTGCAGCACCAGAATATCCACCCAGCTCTGGTGATTGCTGACCACCAGGCAACTGCCCAGCCCCGACAATTGCTCCAGGCCGCGCACGCGCCAGCGCCCCCGGCACAGCCCATGCAGCCAGGCGCTGTTGCCGGCGATCCAGGCGGTGGCGATGCCGCCCATCAGCTGGCGCAAAAGACGCTGCGCCGTCGCCGGCAGGGGCAGCAGGCGCAGCAGCGCCAGTGCGAACAGCGGCCAGCACCACAGCAGGGTGTTCGCGGTCAGCCACAGGCTGCTCAGCAACAGGCGCAGCAGGGGGAGCGGATGGAGGGGCATCGGCAGGTCTCGTATGTCGGGTCGGGTCGCTTTCAGCGCGGTGGCCACGTAGAATCGCCAGCTTCTTCTACGCATTCAAGGTTCCAGACCATGCAGATCGCGGCCAACACAGCGGTATCCATCGACTACATCCTGACCAACGAGAGCGGTGAGGTCATCGACAGCTCCGCCGGCGGTGCGCCGCTGGTGTATCTGCATGGCGCCCGCAACATCATCGCCGGCCTTGAGAAGGCGCTGGAAGGCAAGCAGGTCGGTGACGAGCTGGACGTCAGCGTCGAGCCGGAAGACGCCTACGGCGAGTACAGCGCCGAGCTGGTTGCGGTGCTGCCGCGCAACATGTTCGAGGGCGTTGATCAGCTGGAAGTCGGCATGCAGTTCCATGCCTCGGCCCCCAATGGCGGCATGCAGATCGTCACCATCCGTGAGCTGGACGGCGATGACGTCACCGTCGATGGCAACCACCCGCTGGCCGGCCAGCGTCTGAACTTCAAGGTCAAGGTGGTGAATGTGCGCGCCGCCGAGGCCGAGGAAATCGCCCACGGCCACATCCATGGCGAGGGTGGTCACCACCACTGAAGTCATGCCTTTGGCGGATCGTCGATCCGGCCACTGTGCTGCTAAGCTTGTGCTTCGGAGGGCATCGTTCGCAGCGGACGATGCCCTCTGTCGTGTCTGTCCGAAGAGTGCCTACGGAGCCTTGCGCCGATGAGTCTGTTTCATGAGCTGACCCTCACTGCCCTGGATGGCCAGGAGCTGCCCCTCGCCCCGCTCAAGGGCCAGGTGGTGCTGGTGGTCAACGTTGCTTCCCGTTGCGGGCTGACGCCGCAATATGCCGGCCTTGAGCGGCTCTACCAGAAGTACCGCGAGCGGGGTTTCTCGGTGCTGGGCCTGCCCTGCAATCAGTTCGCCGCCCAGGAGCCGGGCAGCGATGCCGAGATTCGCGAGTTCTGCACCCTCAACTACGGGGTGAGCTTCCCGATGAGCACCCGCATCGAGGTCAACGGCCCCGGCCGTCACCCGCTGTATCTGCTGCTGGCGGGTGAAGGCGCGGAGTTCCCCGGCGAAATCACCTGGAACTTCGAGAAGTTTCTGGTCGGCCCCGACGGGCGAGTGCTGGAGCGCTTCTCGCCGCGCATTGCGCCGGAAGATGCACCCCTGGTGCAGGCGATCGAAAAGGCGCTGGCGGCGCTCTGACGCCGCCTCAGCGCGTCTCGGCGGCCCGCCGCTCAAGGCCGCCTTCGCGCACCCAGAACACCGTGGCCCCGGCCACCGCCGCCGGCATCAGCAGGATGTTCAGGCCCGGCACCAGCAGCGCGCCATAGGTAACCCCGCCAAACCCGAGGCTCTGCCAGCGCTTCTCACGCAGCCAGGCCAGCATGCCGTTCCAGCTCATCTTGTGGTTGTCGGCCGGGTAGTCGATGTACTGCACCGCCATCATCCAGATGCCAAACAGCAGCCACAGCGGCGGTGCCAGCAGGTTCAGCACCGGAATCAGCGACAGGATCAGCAGCAGCAGCGCGCGCGGCAGAAAATAGCCGAGCTTGCGCAGCTCGCGGCCGAGGGTGCGGGGAATCATCGCCAGCAGCTCGCCGGTGCTGAACGGCGGGGCGAGGTCTTCGCCGCGCACCACCGCCTCGACCTTTTCAGCCAGAAAGCCGTTGAACGGTGCGGCGATCAGGTTGGCGACCAGGCTGAAGCCAAAAAACAGCATCAGCAGCACCAGCGTGACGAACAGCGGCCACAGCAGGTATTCGAGAAACCCCAGCCAGGCCGGCAGGTTCGGCATCAGGGCCTCGACCCAGCCGGAAAACTCGCGGATCGCCAGCGTGATGGTGGCGGCAAACAGCAGCAGGTTGATGAACAGTGGCAGCAGCACAAACAGGCGCAGGCCGGGCGTGAGGATCAGGCGCAGCCCCTCGCCAAGGTAGCGCGGGCCGCTGAGCAGGGCAGTGGACATGGGTTCAGCCTCCTTGAGCGGGGCTGAACCTTAGCATGTTGGTGCAGGCGGTTTGCAGCGGCTCAGCCTTTGCGGCTCAGCGGCAGGGCGGCAAAACGCACGCCAGCGAGCCCGCTGTGCATCAGGGCGCGAATGTTGGCGTGGTCGCTGCCCTCGGGGGTGGCCAGCACGCTGCGGTAGTGCTCGCCAAAGGCGCGCAGGGTTTCTGCATCGCTCAGCCCTTCCAGCAGGGCCAGTCCGAGCAGCTTGCAGGAGCCTTCGTTCTGCCCGGCGTTGCTCTGGGTGGCGCCGTTCTCGAACGGCTGCGGCTGGTAGTCGTAGTGTTCAGCGATAAAGGTCAGGGTCTGCGCAAAGAGGAAATCATCGCGCTGCAGGGCGGTGCGAAAATCGTTGAGGACGCTCATGCGGGGCAGCTCCGGATAGGGAATGGGGCGCCGATCATAGAAGGCCAGGCCGGTGCCGGCAAACCACGGGGAGCCTGGGCGACCGGCAGAAAGCAAGCAGCCCGGACCAGGCCGGGCTGCGAGTTCAGCAGACAAGCGAGTGCTCAGCGGTGGCCGGTCAGGGTGATCGACACCGACTCGGCAAAGCGCAGCGCATGGGGCTTGTCGACCTCGACCTCGGCATAGCGCACCTGTGGATGAGCCATGACGATATCGAGGATTTCCTGGGTCATGCGCTCCAGCAGGGCGAAGCGGTTTTCCTCGACATGGCGGATGATCGCCTTGGTGATGGTGCGGTAATTGAGCGCCTGATCGATGTCATTGCCCTGCACCGCCTGCTGGGCGGGGTAGAGGATGGTCAGGTTGATCAGCACATCCTGCTTGTTGAGGATTTCCTCTTCCTTGATGCCGATGTAGGTGCGCAGGCACAGATCCTTGACGCGAATACGGGCCATGCCCGGTTCCAGGCGCGGCATCTCAGCGACCCCGACCGATCAGCTGCAGAAACTCCTGGCGGGTGTTGCACGACTCACGGAACGCGCCAAGCATCACCGAGGAGGTCATCACCGAGTTCTGCTTCTCGACGCCGCGCATCATCATGCACATGTGCTGGGCCTCGATCACCACCGCCACGCCGGCAGCCCCTGTTACCTGCTGGATCGCTTCGGCGATCTGGCGGGTCAGGTTCTCCTGGATCTGCAGGCGACGGGCAAACATGTCAACGATGCGCGCCACCTTGGACAGCCCCAGCACCTTGCCGGTCGGGATGTAGGCGACATGCGCCTTGCCGATGAACGGCAGGATGTGGTGTTCGCACAGCGAGTACAGCTCGATGTCACGGACGATCACCATCTCGTCGTTGTCGGAGGCGAACAGGGCGCCGTTGACGATCTCATCGAGCGACTGGGTGTAGCCGCGGCACAGGTACTGCATGGCCTTGGCGGCGCGCTTGGGGGTGTCGAGCAGGCCTTCACGCTCTGGGTTCTCGCCAAGCCCTACCAGAATATCGTGGTAGTTCTGGGTGATTTGCGGGAGTTTGTCGCTCATGGGTCGATTCCTCGAGGGCAGCTCAGCGCACGTGGCGGCCGCCGTTGACGCACAGGCGGGTGCCGGTGACGTAGGGGTTGTCCAGAAGATAGCGCAGGCTCTGGTAGATCACCTGCGGTCCGGGTTCGATCCCCAGCACCGATTTGGCCAGGGTCTTCTGCCGGTAAGCCGCATCGTCGCTGGGGTGGAACATCACCAGGGCCGGAGCGATGGTGTTGACCTTGATGCGTGGGGCGAACTGCGCGGCGAACGAGAGCGTCATGTTCTCCAGTCCAGCCTTGCTGGCGCAATAGGCGACCCGGTTGGCGCTGCCACGGCGCACGACGTCGTCACTGATATGCACGATGTCAGCGGTGACTTCCTGTTCGAGCAGGGCGCGGCAGCGCAGGTTGATCAGATAAGGCGCCAGCATGTGCACATTGACCATCCGCGCAAAGGCCTCTGCTTCCTCGCCGGGCTGCTCGGCCAGCCACTCCGAGGCATTGTGCACGATGGCGCGCAGCCGGTCGGTGCTGGCGTGCAGGCGCTCGATGAAGTCGAGAATCCCGGCCTCACTGGAAAAGTCAGCGACAAGGGTCAGGGCGCCGCGCTCGCGCAATTCGGCGAGCGCTGGCCGTTCGGTGCGGTAGCTGACGATCAGTGCATGACCGTCGTCGAGCAGGCGATGGGCGCAGTGCAATCCGACACGCTGGCTGGCACCGGTGAGCAGGATCGGAGCGGATGGCGAAGTCATGGGCGCCTCATCGGGAATCTGGGCGGTTCAGCGGGCGAAACCGCTGGGTACCTGACAAGTAGTTGGACGGCACACCAACTGAACCGCGAATGAAGTTATACCAGATGAGCTTTTTGTACAACCATGTTTTGCGTGTGGAGATGAGCTATTTGTCGAAAATCCCACATTTGGCGGGAATATTGCGTAAAAAGATTACCTATCCCATTTATGAGTAGGGTTTTTTGTTGTACGCGATGGGTGTGTTGTACAGATTGAGCGTTCACTCCGGGCGGCGCTTGGGCAGCTCACACTGCCCATCACGGCAGCGCCGGGCGCCATCGGGGTGGGGCAGCCATTCCAGGTGCGGGCGCAGCAGGCAGAACAATCGGTAGCCCGGCTCCATCAGGCGGCGCAGCCAGGGCCACTGCAGCAGTCGCGCCAGGCCAAGCCCTGCGGCCAGCCAGCTCCAGTAGGTGGCATCCACCCCGGAAACCCAGTGACCGTCGGCAAAGCGCGCGTGCAGGCGATCCTGCAGCTCGCGATGGCGAAAGCCCAGTGCGGCGGCATCAAAGTCGGCGGCGCTGATATCGACCAACTGCAGGCGGGCCGGGTCGGCGCGGCGGCTCAGCAGGCGGATTTCTCGGGCACACAACGGGCAATCGCCATCGTAATAGAGGGTCAGCGGCCAGGCGGGCGTGGTGGACATGGCAACGATCTCGCAGTTGTATAAGCCTTGTACAATTTAAGCGCTTCGGAGGCTAGGGTACAATGCCGCGACCGATTTCCCTGCGCGACGCCCCCACATGTCCGATCTGCCCGTAACCCCGCCCCGCATCGAGCCTTCTCCTCAGGACGAGCTGTACCCGATCCGCGAGGTGGTGCGCCTGACCGGCGTCAACCCGGTCACCCTGCGTGCCTGGGAGCGTCGTTACGGGCTGATTCGCCCGACCCGTACCGACAGTGGCCACCGGCTGTACTCGCAGGCAGAAATCGAGGCGGTGCGCAGCATCCTGGCCTGGATCGAGCGCGGCGTGGCGGTCAGCAAGGTGGGCAAGCTGCTCGAGCGTAATGCGCAGGTGCGCAGCGCCGCTGCTACCGACAGCGAGCCGGTGACGGCGCATGAGCATGCCGAGTGGCAGCAGCGGCTGGAGGCGGCGGTCAGCGCCTTTGACGACCTGCAGCTGGAGCGCCTGTATGGGCAGATTTTCTCTACCTACCCGCTGGCTGTAGCCTTCCAGGACGTGCTGCTGCCGGTCTGGCAGACGCTGCTGCTGCGCCAGGATGGTTTCGGGCAGACCAGTGAGTGGCTGTTCTTTGATGCCTTCTTGCGGGCGCGGGTCCTGCAGCGCCTGCTGCTGGCCGGAGCGCCCGGCAGCGAGCGCATCCTGCTGGCGGCCTTGCCGGGGCATCGCCATGAGCTGGAGCTGCTGGTCTGTGGCCTGCTGCTCTGCGGGGCGGAGCTGAATGTCACGCCGCTGAGCCTTGGGCAGCCGTTCGATGAGCTGGCGCTGGTCTGCGAGCGGCGCCGGCCAGCGGCACTGGTGCTGTTCTCCAACAGCCCGCCCGATCCTGATCTGGCGCGCCGTCTGGAGCGGCTGGGGCTCAGCCTGAGCTGCCCGCTGGCGCTGGCCGGCGACATCGCCGATCTGGCCGAGGACGCTCTGCAAGGTACGCCGATTGCCTGCCTTGGCAACGATGGTCGCTTGATGCCGCGGCGCCTGCGCCAGTTCCTGAATGGGCATCTGGACACCTGATACGGCAATAGCGCTTGCCATGCCGCCGAAATTCTTGTACAAAAGCTGTACATGAACGGCGGCTGTATAATCCCCCTCCTTTATGGCTGCCGTTCGACACTCTGCGCACTCCGGCAGCCGCTTCCCCTGATCTTTGGCTGCCGGATTTTTTTATTCCCGCCTGCATGCTCTGGCGTGCAGGCAACAAAAAGCCGCTGCAGCCCATCGGGCGCAGCGGCTTTTTCGTCGGGGCCGTGACGTGGCGGGTCAGGCCTGTTGGGCGGCCCGCAGGCTCGCCAGCTCCTCGCGCAAGGCCTTGAGTTCGGCCTCAAGCTCCTCCACCCGCTGCTCGGCGGCGACCTGATCAGTGACATCCTTCTGGATGCCGATGTAATAGGTCAGCTGATCCGCTTCATTGAAGACCGGGGTGATCGACAGCTCGTTCCAGAACAGCGAGCCATCCTTGCGGTAGTTGCGGATCACCTGACGGCAGGGGCGATGCTCGCGCACCGCCTGACGGATCAGCTCCAGCGACAGCTGCTCACGATCACCGGCCTGCAGGAAGCGGCAGTCACGATAGAGGATGTCATCCACGCTGTAGCCGGTCAGGCGCTCGAAGGCTGGGTTGGCGTAGATGAGGATGTTGTCGTCACCTTCCTGTTCGGCGACCACGATGCCGTCGTTGGATGCATCGACTACCAGTTGCAGCAGCTGGGCATTGATCATCGGAACTGTCCTGAGAGAGGTGGATGGCATTCTAATCGAACAGCGCACGCTGTCCATGCCGGGGCGCCTCGGGGCTGGAGATTGTTGCGGCATGCCCGTGGACCGTGAGCGCTGGTGCATAATCGGCGCCCTGCTCAATTCTGCCCGGGAGGGCTGCCATGCTCGAACTTGCCATCATCTCCGGTTCCGTCTACGGCGCGGCCGAGGAAGTTGCCCGTCACGCCGAGGATTTCCTGCGCGAAGCCGGTATCGAGGCGCGTCACCTGCCGCGTGCTGATCTGGAGACCTTGCTGGCCTGTGATCCTGCCGCGCTGCTGGTGGTGACCTCGACCACCGGGATGGGCGAGGTGCCCGACGCGCTGCAGGCCCTGCTCGATCAGCTCGCCGGGCATCAGCCGGACTGGCGCGGCCGGCCACTGGCGGTGATCGGGCTGGGCGATACCACCTACGGTGAGCAGTTCTGCGCCGCGGCGCTGCAGGCGCACATGCAGTTGCTGGCGCTGGGCATGCGCGATGTGCAGTCGCAGCTGCAGCTCGATGCCAGTGAAACCGTCACCCCGGCCGAGGATGCCGAGCCCTGGCTGGCGCGACTGGCGGCCAATCTGGCCGGGTTGTGAGGGTGCTGGCGTCTGCCGGTGCATCGACAAGGAGCCGGCCGTTGCAGGGTAGAACGCCGGGTGCGTCATGAAATTCTGGTTATAAAAATATTATTTAATAGTATTTTTGTAACAAATACCGGCCCCGGTATGATGCGCGCCATCGGCAGCCACCGGCTGCCCCACTGTCGATCACGGGGATCCGTCATGTCGCTCAACAAGTCGTCGCTGCTGGCCGTGCTGCTGGCCGGTATCACCCTCAGCCCGCTGGCCCAGGCCACCAATGGCTATTTCGCCCATGGTTATGGCATCAAGTCGCTGGGCATGGCGGGTGTGGGCTATGCGCTGCCCCAGGACGCGCTGGCCGCCGCCACCAATCCGGCGGGCATCACCGCGGTGGGTGATCGTCTGGATCTGGGCGTGACCTGGTTCAAGCCTGAGCGCAGTGCGCAGATCCGTGGCAACCAGACGCCGTTTGGCTCGGCCGATGGCAACTATGACGGTAACGACACCGAAGCCTTCCTGATCCCCGAGTTTGGCTATGTGCGCCAGCTCAATGAGCGCCTGGCGCTGGGTCTGGCGATCTACGGCAATGGCGGCATGAACACCGATTACAAGCGCAACCCGTTCGCCGTCTATGGCGGGCAGGGCAGTGCCGGCGTCGATCTGGCGCAGGTGTTCATCACCCCGACCCTGGCCTGGAAGGCCAGCGAGCGGCACAGTTTTGGCATTGGCATCAACTACGCCTACCAGCGTTTTGAAGCGCGCGGCCTGCAGGGCTTCCAGAGTGCCTCGATCGCGCCGGACAAGGTCACCAACAACGGCCACGACCATTCCGATGGCTGGGGGCTGCGTCTGGGCTGGAACGGCCAGCTCACCGATACCCTGAGCGTTGGCGTGGCCTGGTCGTCGAAGATCAAGACCAGCAAGTTCAAGGACTACGCCGGCCTCTTTGCCGATGGCGGCAGTTTCGATATCCCGGAGAACTACGGCATCGGTCTGGCCTGGCAGGCCACCGAGCGCCTGACCCTGGCGGCCGACGTGCAGCAGATCGACTATGCCGATGTCAAAGCCATAGCGAATTCGGTGGATGTGCTGTTCCAGGGCCAGCCGCTCGGCTCCGAGAACGGCCCGAATTTTGGCTGGGAAGACATCCGCATCTACAAACTGGCCGCCAGCTACGCCCTCGACCCGCGCCTGACCCTGCGCGCCGGCTTCAGCTGGGCTGATCAGGCGCTGGATACGGGCGAGACCTTCTTCAACACCCTGGCGCCGGGCGTGGTGCGTAAACACCTGACCTTCGGTGCCACCTGGGCGCCGGCGGAGAATCAGGAACTCAGCGTCTTCTACGCCCATGCTTTCAGCGAGGAGCTCAAGGGCAGCGGCTCGATCAACCCGCAACTGGGCGGCGGCGAGGCGAACCTGAAGATGAGCCAGAACAGCCTCGGCCTCGGCTACGCCTGGAAACTCTGAGACGGTTGCATCCACCGCCTGCGGCCCTACACTCTGCACCCGACCGGGACGGCCCTGCGCCTTCCCGGTCTTTTTTCGTCGATGTGGAGAGCCCCATGCAGCACGCTTTTGCCCAGCCCGCAGGCCCGGTCGGTTACGTGGCCATCGAACAGCCCTTTGGCGTGGAGCCGCCGGTGGTGCATTGCCCGATCTGCGGCCATGCGCAGTCGGTGCTGGAGGGCGATGAGTACCTGCAGACGCCCTGCGCACATTTGGCCTTCGTGTTTGGCGGTGAGGAAGACGAGTTCATCTACGCCAGCGAGGACTTTGCCGCGCGCTTTGCCCGCTTTGATGCGGCGCTGCAGGCGCGCTTCCCCGATGCCGAATCCCAGAACAGCGATGCCT
This sequence comes from Pseudomonas eutrophicaquae, assembly GCF_023544715.1. GTDB lineage: Bacteria > Pseudomonadota > Gammaproteobacteria > Pseudomonadales > Pseudomonadaceae > Geopseudomonas. Next base: position 34,560 of record NZ_JAMJEZ010000005.1, read on the forward strand.
TCGAGGAGGCCAGTCGCTTCTACCGTGACCTGTTCCCCACGCGGCTGGCCGAGATGGGCTACGGCAGCCAGTTGCTGGCCCTGCGCATCACCTACGGCGGTATGGCTGACGGTGCGCCGGTGTGGTTCAGCGATGTCTATGGCTTTGACTACGCCACCTTGCAGGAGCCGCCGCGCTGAGCCCGCGCTGCCCTCAGGCGTATAGCGGGCACCTCGGCGCCGCGCTTGAGTCGGGCGTCAGATGATGGACGTGGCGGATCTGGGCTACCCCGGCCTGTTCCTGGCCGCGCTGGGGGCAGCCAGCCTGCTGCCTCTCCAGTCGGAATCCGTGCTGGTCGGCCTGCTGTTGGCCGGTCTGCATTCGCCGCTGCTGCTCTGGCTGGTAGCCACGCTCGGCAACGTGCTGGGCTCGCTGCTCAACTGGTGGCTGGGGCGCTCGCTGGAGCGTTTTCGCGGGCGGCGCTGGTTTCCGGTCAAGGCCGAGGCGCTGGCGCGTGCCCAGCGCCACTACCAGCGCTATGGGCGCTGGTCGCTGCTGCTGAGCTGGATGCCGCTGATCGGTGATCCGCTGACCCTGGTGGCCGGGGTGATGCGCGAATCGCTGTGGGTATTCCTGCTGCTGGTAACCCTGGCCAAGGGCCTGCGCTATCTGCTGCTGGCAGCGCTGACCCTCGGCTGGGCGGGCTGAGCGAGCCGCCTGTGGGTGGGCCCGCTGACGCGATTGCCGCAGGGGTCAGAGCGTCTTGAGCAGCGCCTCCAGCTCGTTGCTGCTCGGCACCTTGCCCTCGATCACCAAGGCCTCATCGACCGCCAGCGCCGGGGTGCGCATGATCCCGGCGTCGATGATCGCGTTCATGTCGGTGACTTTCTCGACGCTGAACTCGAGGCCAAGGCGCCGGGCAGCGGCTTCGGCGTTGGTGGTCAGTTGCTGGCACTTGGCGCAGCCGGAGCCATAGATGGTCAGTTTCATGGGTAGTCCTCTCAGAACAGTTGGCCATACAGGTAGCCGGTGAGGGTGGCCATGACGATCACCAGCAGGCAGTAGACGACGGTCTTCTCGGTGCCCAGCACGGTGCGGATCACCAGCATGTTGGGCAGCGACAGCGCGGGGCCGGCCAGCAGCAGGGCCAGCGCCGGCCCTTTGCCCATGCCGGCACCGAGCAGGCCCTCGACGATCGGCACCTCGGTGAGGGTCGAGAAGTACATGAAGGCGCCGAGCACCGCAGCGATCAGGGTCGACAGCAGGCTGTTGTCGCCCACTGCCCAAGCCACCCACTGCGAGGGAATCAGCCCCTCGTGGCCGGGCCGACCGAGCAGCAGGCCGGCGATCAGCACGCCGCCGAGCAGCAGCGGCAGGATCTGCTTGGTGAAGTCCCAGCTCTGCTGGGTCCACTCCTGGCCGGCGGCGTTCTCGCGGCTGGCCTGCAGCATCAGCCCGGCGATGCCAATCACCATCGCCAGTTCCGGCCACTCGGGACGCAGCAGCGCCACCGCACCGACCAGCGCGGCGATCACCAGCAGCGGCCGCGGCGACCACTGCCAGCGGCGCACCAGCAGCAGGCCGAGCAGGGCGGCGAGCAGGGCGGTGATCGGCCACTTCCATGCATGCACGGCCATCCACGCCGGGCTGTCAGCGGTGGCCCAGTTGGCGAACACCAGGATGCCGACCATCAGGCCGAACAGGGCGACGATGTCCTTGAGCGGATGACCGCCTTCATCCTCCGCAAAGCCGCGGGCACCCTTGGCAGCGCGGGCGGCTTCCTCACGGCGGTAGAGCCCGTGCATCAGCGCGCCGATCACCACCGAGAACAGGATCGCGCCCAGCGCCCGGGCGATGCCCAGCTCGGCGCCGAGCACCTTGGCGGTGACCACGATGGCCATCACGTTGATTGCCGGTCCCGCGTAGAGGAAGGCAATCGCCGGCCCGAGCCCAGCGCCGCGCCGGTAGATGCCGCCGAATAGCGGCAGCACGGTGCAGGAGCACACCGCCAGCAGGGTGCCGGCCAGCGAGGCAACGCCGTAGGCGATCGGCTTGGGCGCGTCCGGGCCGAGGTGCTTCATCACCGCGCCCTGGCTGATGTACACCGCCATGGCGCCGGCGATCACGAAGGCCGGCAGCAGGCAGAGAATCACGTGCTCGCGGGCATACCACTGGGTCAGGCGCAGGCCTTCGAGCACCGCGTTCTCGAAGCGCGGCTGGCCCAGCGGCAGGAAGAAGATCGCCAGGAAGATCGCGCTCATGCCCAGCAGCAACCGCGCCTCGCCGGGCTGGCTGCGCCAGAAGTTGGCCAGGTGGTCGAGCAGGGAGGGCCGGCTGGCGGGAGCGGGCGATTCGGACATGGAAAATCCCTCTTGAGTGGAACCGTTACGACGCGACTGCTCAGTCGCGCTGCAGTGCGCGTTCGTACCAGGCGCGGCTGTTATTGACCATGCGCACCAGCCAGAGCATCACCGGCACCTCGATCAGCACGCCGACCACCGTGGCCAGCGCGGCGCCTGAATTGAAACCATAGAGCACGATGGCCACTGCCACCGCCAGCTCGAAGAAATTCGAGGCGCCGATCATGGTCGCCGGGCCAGCCACGTCATGGCGCACCTTCAGGTTGCGGCACAGCCAGTAACCGAGGGCGGCGATGAACAGGGTCTGCAACAGGATCGGCACGGCAAGCAGGCCGATCACTAGCGGCTGTGCGACGATTGCCTCGCCCTGGAAGGAGAACAGCAGCGCCAGGGTGGCCAGCAGGGCGAGGATGGAGAACGGCGAGATCTTCGCCAGCGCCGCCTGGAAGGCCGCTTCGCCGCGCCTGAGTAGCTGGGCGCGAATCAGCTGGGCGATGGTTAGCGGGATGATGATGTACATCACCACCGACAGCAGCAGGGTGTCCCAGGGCACCGGGATCGACGATACGCCGAGCGGCAAGGCGACTATGGGCGCGAAGGCGAACACCATCACCAGGTCGTTGAGCGCCACCTGGGTCAGGGTGAAGTTGGCGTTGCCATTGCACAGGTTGCTCCACACGAAGACCATCGCTGTGCAGGGCGCCGCGCCGAGCAGGATCAGCCCGGCCATGTAGCTGTCCAGCTCGCCAGCCGGCAACCAGTCGGCGAACAGCACCTTGATGAACAGCCAGCCGATCAATGCCATGGAGAACGGCTTGACCGCCCAGTTGACGAACAGGGTGACGCCGAGGCCGGCTTTCTGCTCGCGCACCTCGTGCAGCGCGCCGAAGTCGATCTTCATCAGCATGGGGATGATCATCACCCAGATCAGCACGCCGACCGGGATGTTGATCTGTGCCACCTCCAGCGCGCCGACCGCCTGGGTCGCCGCCGGCACCGAGAGACCAAGCAGCGTGCCGGCGACAATGCACAGCAGCACCCAGAGGGTCAGGTAGCGCTCGAAGAAGCCGAGCGGGGCGCCTGCGGCCTGCTTGGCCGCCACTTCACAGGAACTGGACATAGCGGAGATTGCCTTCCTCATCGTGCAGACGGCGGGTGGCGCAGCGGTTGTGCGGCAGCGCCTCGGTGGGCTCACCTTAACATTTGAAATATCGAATATGTAAGACTTTCTGTCCGCCTCGCTCGCCTGTCTATACCACGCTGAAAAGGCAGCATGAAGTGACAGCCAAGGCATCGCTGACTTTACTTGATATGCGCCTGGCAATATATTCGAAGAAACACATGAATCAGCCCCGCAGGGCAAAGCCCAGAGGATCACGATGGTCGAGCACCTGACCCCCACCACGGTTTTCAAATGCCTGGCCGATGAGACGCGGGCGCGCATGACCCTGCTGATCACCCGCGAAGGGGAGCTGTGTGTCTGCGAGCTGACCGCGGCGTTGGAGGAAAGCCAGCCGAAGATCTCCCGGCACCTGGCGCAGCTGCGCAGCTGCGGTGTGCTGGAGGATCGTCGTCAGGGCCAGTGGGTGTACTACCGTCTGCATCCTCACCTGCCGGACTGGGTGCACGAGATGCTCACCACCATCCTGGCGGCCAACAAGCACTGGCTGCGACCGGATACCGAGCGCCTGGAGGGCATGCGCAACCGCCCCGGGCGCAGCAACCCCTGCGCCTGACTCACAGTGACCTGCAAGGATGGACGCCATGCACGACGACCTGCCCAACATCGTTCCCGAACTGCTCGACCTGCCTGATCTGGGCAAGCTCGGTCTGCCACAGCAGCCGCAGCACCCACCGCGTATCCTGCTGCTCTACGGCTCCAACCGCGAGCGCTCCTACAGCCGCCTGCTGACCGAGGAAGCGGCGCGCCTGCTCCAGCGCCTCGGCGCCGAGGCGCGGATCTTCGACCCGTCCGGCCTGCCGCTGCCGGATGACGCACCGGAGGATCACCCCAAGGTCCGTGAGCTGCGCGAGCTGGTGCTCTGGTCGGAAGGCCAGGTGTGGTGCTCACCGGAGCGCCACGGTGCGATGAGCGCGGTGCTCAAGGCGCAGATCGACTGGATTCCGCTGAGCATGGGCGCAATCCGCCCGAGCCAGGGCAAGACCTTGGCGCTGATGCAGGTCTGCGGCGGCTCGCAATCGTTCAACGCGGTCAACCAGATGCGCGTGCTCGGTCGCTGGATGCGCATGTTCACCATCCCCAACCAGTCCTCGATGGCCAAGGCCTTCCTCGAATTCGACGAGGCCGGGCGCATGAAGCCGTCTGCCTACTACGACCGGGTGGTTGATGTGATGGAGGAGCTGGTCAAGTTCACCCTGCTGCTGCGCGGGCGCGCCGACTATCTGGTCGACCGCTACTCCGAGCGCAAGGAATCGGCCGAAGATCTGTCCCGGCGCGTCAATCAGAACAGCATCTGAACCGCTATGCACATTCACCCGAAAGAGAGAACCTGAGCATGACCATCAAGGTAGGCATCAACGGCTTTGGTCGCATCGGACGTCTGGCCCTGCGCGCGGCCTGGGGCTGGCCGGAGCTTGCGTTTGTGCAGATCAACGACCCGGCCGGCGATGCGGCGACCCACGCCCATCTGCTCAACTTCGACTCGGTGCACGGCCGCTGGCAGCATGAGGCCAGCAGCGACGGCGACTGCGTGGTGATCGACGGCCAGCGCATCAAGGTCACCGCCAACAAGGCCATTGCCGACACCGACTGGTCGGGTTGTGATCTGGTGATCGAGGCCAGCGGCAAGATGAAGAGCGTCGCGGTGCTGCAGGCCTACCTCGACCAGGGCGTCAAGCGCGTGGTGGTCAGTGCGCCGGTCAAGGAGGCGGGCGCGCTGAACGTGGTGATGGGCGTCAACGATGGGCTGTTTGACCCGGCAGAGCATCGCATCGTCACCGCCGCCTCCTGCACCACCAACTGCCTGGCCCCGGTGGTCAAGGTGATCCACGAGGCGCTCGGTATCCGCCACGGCTCGATCACCACCATTCACGATTTGACCAACACCCAGAGCATCCTCGATCAACCGCACAAGGACCTGCGCCGCGCCCGCGCCTCTGGGATGAGCCTGATCCCGACCACCACCGGCTCGGCCACCGCCATCGCCGAGATCTTCCCCACGCTGCGCGGCAAGCTGAACGGTCACGCGGTGCGCGTGCCGCTGGCCAACGCCTCGCTGACCGACTGCGTGTTCGAGGTGGAGCGCGCCACCACGGTGGAGGAGGTCAATGGCCTGCTCAAGGCGGCGGCCGAAGGCCCACTCAAGGGCATCCTCGGCTTTGAAGAGCGTCCGCTGGTATCCATCGACTACCGCACCGACCCGCGTTCCTCGATCATCGATGCGCTATCGACCCTGGTGGTCAACGGCACCCAGGTGAAGATCTACGCCTGGTACGACAACGAGTGGGGCTACGCCAACCGCACCGTCGAGCTGGCGCGCAAGGTCGGCCTGGCCGGCTGATCCCCTGACCTAACCCGATCCTAAGGTCACCCCATGCACGCGCTCGCCCGTCTGTCCCCCGAAATCCGCCAGTACCTGCTGGTCACCGGTAACTACTGGGCCTTCACCCTTACCGACGGCGCGCTGCGCATGCTGGTGGTGCTGCATTTTCACGGCCTCGGCTACAGCCCACTACAGATCGCCGCGCTGTTCCTGTTCTACGAGATCTTCGGCGTGGTCACCAACCTGCTCGGCGGCTGGCTGGGAGCGCGGCTGGGGCTGAACCGCACCATGAACCTTGGCCTTGGCCTGCAGGTGGCGGCGCTGCTGATGCTCACCGTGCCGGCGGTCCTGCTCACGGTGCCCTGGGTGATGGCGGCGCAGGCGCTGTCCGGGATCGCCAAGGACCTCAACAAGATGAGCGCGAAGAGCTCGATCAAGCTGCTGGTGCCCGGTGGCCAGCAGGGCACCCTGTACCAGTGGGTGGCGCTGCTCACCGGCTCGAAGAACGCGCTCAAGGGCGTCGGCTTCTTCCTCGGCGGCGTGCTGCTAGCGCTGCTCGGCTTTGCCGGCGCGGTGCTGGCGATGGCCAGCGTGCTGGCAGCGATCTGGCTGGCCAGCGTCTGTCTGCTCAAACAGGATCTGGGCAAGGCGAAGCGCAAACCGAAGTTTCGTGATCTGCTCTCGAAAAGCCCGGCGATCAACCTCCTCTCCGCGGCGCGGCTGTTCCTGTTTGGCGCTCGCGATGTGTGGTTCGTGGTGGCGCTGCCGGTGTACCTGTCGGCCAGCTTTGGCTGGGATTTCTGGCAGGTCGGCGGTTTTCTCGCCGTGTGGGTGATTGGCTACGGCATCGTCCAGTCGCTGGCTCCGCACCTCACCGGCAAGCGCCGCGGCCAGGTGCCGGATGGTCGGGCAGCGTTCGTCTGGGCGGCGCTGCTGACCGGGATTCCCGCTGCCATCGCCCTGGGGCTGGACTCAGCGCTGCCGGCGCAGAGCGTGCTGGTCGGCGGTCTGCTACTGTTCGGCGCGCTGTTTGCGGTCAATTCCTCCTTGCACAGCTACCTGATCGTCAGCTATGCCAAGGAGGACGGCGTGTCGCTGGATGTGGGCTTCTACTACATGTCCAACGCCCTCGGCCGGCTGATCGGCACCCTGCTGTCGGGCTGGGTGTTTCAGGCGTATGGGCTGGAGGCCTGCCTGTGGGTGTCCAGTGCCTTCGTGCTGCTCGCGGCACTGATTTCCATCGGCCTGCCGCGACACACTGAGACGCCGCACAGCTGAGGCCGGATGCCGGCGAGGAGGGCGGTCATGGCCCATACACATCATCACTCACACGGCCATCATGGCCATGCCCATGGGCCGCGCCACTACGACCGCGCCTTCGCCATCGGCATCGCTCTGAATGCAGGCTTTGTGCTGATTGAAGCGTTTTACGGCTGGCAGGTGGGGTCGCTGGCGCTGCTCGCCGATGCCGGGCACAACCTCAGTGATGTCGGCAGCCTGCTGCTGGCCTGGGTGGCGATGGCAGCGGCGCGTCTGCCGGCCAGTGACCGGCGCACCTACGGCTGGCGGCGGGCGTCGATCCTCGCCAGCGTCATCAATGCCACGTTGCTGCTGGTGGTGATGGGCTCGCTGGGCTGGGAGTCGATCCAGCGCCTGCAGCAGCCGGTGGCGATGGTGGGCGAGACGGTGATGGCGGTCGCTGCCATCGGCGTGCTGATCAATGCCTGCACCGCGGTGCTGTTCCTTGCCGGCGGCCGGCAGGACCTGAACCTGCGCGGCGCCTTCCTGCACATGGCCGCCGATGCGCTGGTGTCGCTGGGCGTGGTGCTTTCCGGGGCGCTGTATCTGTGGCAGGGCTGGGGCTGGGTCGATCCGCTGGCTGGCCTGGTGATCGCGCTGGTGATCGTGGTCGGCACCTGGTCGCTGTTTCGTCAGTCGCTGCACTTGCTGTTTGACGGCGTGCCCGAGCATATCGATCTGCCGGCGGTGCGTGATTACCTGCGGGCGCAGCCGGGTGTGTGTGAGGTACACGACCTGCATGTCTGGGCACTGAGCACCACCGAGGTGGCGCTGACGGCGCACCTCACCCTGCAGGCCTTGCCAACGGACGATGCTTTTCTCGAGCGGGTCGCAGATGCGCTGCAGCAGCAGTTCGGCATTGCGCACGCCACGCTGCAGCTTGAAGGTGGCAACGGCTGTCGGCAGGACTGTCAGCGCTGATCGGCGCGCACGGCACTGAGCGGACAGGGGGGGATCGGCATCGGGGCGTGCGTTATCCTGTGCCGCCGTTCTGCTGGAGTCCGCCATGCTGATCAACGCCGACTTTAACCGCTCCGCACACTGCGACACCCGCCAGGCAGCGTGGATCGACTCGCCGCAGGGCGGGGTGCAGCGCATTGCCCTCGACCGGCTGGGCGAGGAGATGGCACGCGCCACCAGCCTGGTGCGCTATGCGCCGGGCAGTCGCTTCCCGCTGCATGTGCATGGTGGCGGCGAGGAGATTCTGGTGCTCGACGGCGTTTTCAGCGATGCGCAGGGCGACTACCCGGCCGGCAGTTATCTGCGCAATCCGCCGCTCAGCCAGCACGCGCCTTGGTCGCAGCCAGGCTGCACCCTGCTGGTCAAGCTCTGGCAGTTCCAGCCGGGCGATGAGCAGACAGTGCGCATCCTCGCCGAGCAGCAGCACTGGCAGGGGCTGCCGGATGGCCGCCAGTGTTGCACGCTGCACCACTTCGCTGCTGAAGTGGTGACCCTTGAGCAGTGGCCGGCCGGCTTCAGCGCTCAGGAGCCATGTGCGGGCGGGCTGGAGCTGCTGGTGCTCGACGGTGAGCTTGCGGCCGACGGGCAGCACTGGGCAGCCGGCAGCTGGCTGCGCCTGCCCGCAGGGCACACGCTGCACTGGCACAGCCACGGGGCGCGGCTGTGGCTCAAACGCGGTCATCTGTCGGCGCCGGATTGCTGGGCGCTGCGTGGCGCGCAGGCCTGAAGCACGATCCAGCCGCCTCGGCGCGGCGGCTCCGCTCGCGTGCCGGCGCACGATTTCTTTTTCTTCTGTAGGTGATCCATGAGTTTCAAGCGCCTTTCCGCCAACGGTGTCGGCTCCAGCACCGTCCATCTGCCGCCGGGTGACTGGCCGACCCTGCTGGAGGGCCTGTGCGCACGCTTTCCGCAGGTGGGGCGTGATGTCTGGCAGGCCCGCTTTGCCGAGGGGCGGGTGCTGGGTGCCGAGGGGCAGGCGCTGGCCGCCGAGCAGCCTTACCGGACGGGCCTTCGGGTGCATTACTTTCGCGAGGTGCCGGACGAGGCGCCGATCCCCTTTGCCGAGCGCATCGTCTATCAGGATGAGCACCTGCTGGTCGCCGACAAGCCGCATTTTCTGCCGGTGCTGCCGGCCGGTGGCTACGTCGAGCAGACCCTGCTCAGCCGGCTGGCGCGGCAGCTGGACAATCCGCATCTGGTGCCGCTGCACCGCATCGACCGCCTGACCGCGGGGCTGGTGCTGTTTTCGATCGAGCCGCGCAGTCGCAGCCGTTATCAGGCGCTGTTTCGCGAGCGGCAGATCGACAAGCGCTACGAGGCGATCGCCGCGCCCTTGCCGCAGCAGACCTTTCCGCTGCAGCGCTGCAGTCGTCTGGTGGAGGGCGAGCCGTTCTTTCGCATGCAGGAGGTGCCGGGCGTGCCGAACAGCGAGACGTGGATCGAGGTGCTGGAAACCGGCGCACAGGCTTGGCGCTACGCCCTGAATCCGGTGACCGGCAAGCGCCACCAGTTGCGGGTACACATGGCCGCGCTCGGCGCGCCGCTGCACAACGATCCGCTCTACCCGGAGCTGGACGCCGCCCGGCATGGGCGCGAGGTGGATGACTACCGCCGGCCCCTCAAGCTGCTGGCCCGCGAGCTGCGCTTTCGTGATCCGCTCAGCGGGGCGCTGCGCGAGTTTCACAGTGCGCTACGACTGGATTTCTGAGCGGCAGCCGTGCGTTTTACCGCGCCGCCGCCCGCGCCGGGCTGTGGCGTTGGGCGGCGCGCCGGGGTGGCTCAGAACAGATCGACCGGATCGACATCCAGCGACCAGCGCACCGTGCGGCTGCCCGGCAGGCTTTCCAGCGCCAGCACCCAGGGGCCGAGCAGGCGATGCAGCTCGGCGCGGCTGCTGGCCTGCAGCAGCAACTGCGCGCGGTAGCGTCCGGCGCGGCGCTCCATCGGCGCAGGCACCGGCCCCAGCACCTGCACGCTGGGCTGCTGCTCATCGCCGGCCAGCGGGTAGGCCAGCTGCGCGGCGTCTTCGAGAAACTGCTCGGCCTGCTGCGGCTGCAGGGCATCGGCGCGCAGCAGGGCCAGATGGGCGAAGGGCGGCAGACCCGCGGCGCGCCGCTCGGCCAGCGCTTGCTCGGCAAAGGCGAAGTAACCCTGCTCGGTGAGCTGCACCAGCAGCGGGTGATCGGCCAGATGGGTCTGGATCACCACCCGGCCCGGCTCCTCCGCGCGCCCGGCGCGCCCGGCGACCTGGACGATCAGCTGCGCCATGCGCTCGCTGGCGCGAAAATCGGCGCTGAACAGCCCGCCGTCGGCATCGAGGATCGCCACCAGCGTGACCCGCGGAAAGTGATGGCCCTTGGCGAGCATCTGGGTGCCTACCAGGATGCACGGCTCGCCCTGCTGCACCTGGGCCAGCAGCGCTTCGAGGCTGCCCTTGCGGGCGGTGGTGTCGCGGTCGATACGCAGCACCGGGTAGTCGGGGAACAGCAGGCGCAGCCGCTCCTCGCTGCGCTCGGTACCCACACCCACCGGGCGCAGATCGACATGCTTGCACTGCGGGCAGTCGGTGGGCGGTGCTTCGCGGTGGTCGCAGTGGTGGCAGCGCAGCTCGCCGGAGCGTTGGTGTAGGGTCATGCGCGCATCGCAGCGCGGGCACTGGGCCAGCCAGCCGCAGTCATGGCACAACAGGCTGGGGGCAAAACCGCGGCGGTTGAGGAACACCAGCACCTGCTGGCCGGCGGCCAGCGTCTCGCCGATCAGCCGCTGCAGCGGCGGTGACAGGCCGCTGTCCAGCGGACGGCTGCGCACATCCAGGCGCTCAAGACGCGGTGTGCGCGCCTGACCGGCGCGCTGGTTGAGGCGCAGCAGCGCGTAGCGGCCCTGCTCGGCGTTGTGCAGGCTCTCCAGTGAGGGAGTGGCCGAGCCCAGCAGCAGCGGCACCCGCTCCAGACGGGCGCGCATCACCGCGAGGTCACGGGCGTGATAGCGCAGGCCCTCCTGCTGTTTATATGAGGCGTCGTGTTCCTCATCGACGATGATCAGCCCCGGCGCCTTGAGCGGAGTGAACAGCGCCGAGCGGGTGCCGATGACGATCTGCGCGCTGCCCTCGCGCGCCGACTGCCAGGCTTCCAGACGCTCGCGGTCGGTGAGTGCCGAGTGCAGCAGGGCAATGCGCGCATTGAAGCGCCGGGCGAAGCGCTTGAGGGTCTGCGGGCCGAGGTTGATCTCCGGGATCAGCACCAGCGCCTGCTTGCCGGCTTCCAGGGTTTCGCGGATCAGCTGCAGGTAGATTTCGGTCTTGCCGCTGCCGGTGACCCCGGCCAGCAGGCAGGGGTGGAAGCGCCCGAAGCCCGCCCGTACCGCCTCGAAGGCGCTGCGCTGCTCCTCGTTGAGCACCAGCTCCGGCTGGATCAGCCAAGCGCCGTGGTGCTCGGCCGGGCGTGGCAAGCGGCGGGTGACCTGCACCAGCCCCTTGTCGTGGAGAATCTTCAGGCTGTCGCGCGAGAGCTGGAACTGCTCCAGCAGGTTCTGGTTGATGCCGTGCGGGTGCTGGGCGAGGGTGGTCAGCGCCATGCGCTGACGCGGCGCGCGGGCGAGGCGCGGATCATCGGCCCGCGCACCGGGCACGATCTGCCAGAAGCGCTCCTCGACCCGCTCGGCCGGCTCGCCCTGGCGCAGCAGATTCGGCAGGGCCCAGGCGAAGGTGTCGCCCAGGCTGTGCTGGTAATAGATGGCGCTCCACAGGCACAGCTCGAACAGCGCCGGCGGCAGCAGCGGGCGGGTGTCCAGCAGGGCGATGGCGTCGCGCAGGCGCTCGGCGTCGATCTCGCTGTGCTCGGCGGTTGCCACCAGCACCCCGATCAGCTCGCGTCGCCCGAACGGCACCCGCAAGCGCACCCCCGGTTGCAGGTGAGCGGGGTCCGCCGCGCGCGGGGCGCGGTAGTCGAACAGGCGGCGCAAGGGCGAGGGCAGGGCAATGCGCAGGATCGGCAGGGACACACGGCGGCTCCGCAGGCAGGGGCGCCGATCTTAGCATGGGCGGCGCTCACACCCTGCTTGCAAGGGCAGCCGGCTCTGTTATCATGCCGCGCTATTTTTCCCGGGTGGCGAGGCTACCCCGGTAACTCCCTCGTGCGGTGCCCGACATGGTGTCGGGTGGCGGCACACCATCTCTGAGGATCCAACGATGAAACCGGAAATCCATCCCGAGTACACCGAAATCACTGCCACCTGCAGCTGCGGCAACGTGATCAAGACCCGCTCCACCCTGGGCAAGGACCTGAGCCTCGACGTCTGCGCCTCCTGCCACCCGTTCTACACCGGCAAGCAGAAGGTGCTGGACACTGGCGGTCGTATCGACCGCTTCAAGCAGCGTTTCGCCGGCTTCGGCAGCGCCAAGTAAGTCGTACCGTCCGGTGCTGCCCGTGCAGTACAGGTCTGGTCAGAAGGCGTCCCGTTGGGGCGCCTTTTTTGTTCTCGGTCTGCTGATGCTGGCGCCACTCCAGAGGGCTGATGCCAAGACCTGCGCCATGCCGCGGGGGCTGACTGAGGTCGAGGTGGAGCGGGTGGTGGATGGCGACACCCTGCGCCTGCGCGATGGGCGCAGCGTGCGGCTGATTGGTCTGAATGCCCCGGAGAAAGCCCGCCGCGGGCAGGCGGCTGAGCCGTTGGCGCTCGAAGCCACCCGCGCCCTGCAGCGCCGGGTCGCCGCCAGCGGTGATCGGGTGCGCCTGTTGCCCGGTCGCCAGCCGCAGGACCGTTACGGCCGTCTGCTGGCCCATGCCTTTGATCGCCACGGGCAAAGTCTTGAGGCCGCCCAGCTGGCCGCAGGCCTGGCCCTGACAGTGGCGATTGCGCCCAATACCGAGCGGCTGTCCTGCCTGCTGGCTGCCGAGAACGAGGCGCGCCGCCTGCGGCGCGGCCTGTGGATGCGCCCGCCGCTGCGTCAGACCAGCCAGCTGCAGGCCGGCTTTGCCCTGGTACAGGGCCGGGTGCAGCGGATCGATACTCAGCGAGGCGGCATCTGGCTGGAGCTGGATGGTCAGCTGGCGGTGCGCATTGCCCCGGCGCAGCGCGCACGCTTTGACCGGCGCCAACTGGAGGCGCTCGCCGGGCGGCGGATCGAGGTGCGCGGCTGGGTGATCGATCGCAGCCGGCGGGGCAGCGTCCCGGCCGGGCGAGCGCGCTGGCAGCTGACGCTGGATGATCCGGCGCTGCTGCGCGTGCTGTGAGGCGGGTCGATCTTCGCGGAAAGTCTAATGTTCCCGCGGGGTGCAAGCGGCTAAGTCTATGCGTTTGTCCGCACTTGTGAGGGGCGGGGCTCTTGCCGTATGCTCGACGGCCCTGTCTGTCCCACACCCAATGCGGAAGCAACAAAATGTCTGACTTGAAAAACGCCGCACTCGAGTACCACGCCCAGCCGCGCCCCGGCAAGCTGAGCGTCGAGCTGACCAAGCCCACGGCCACTGCCCGTGACCTGGCCCTGGCCTACAGCCCGGGCGTGGCCGAGCCGGTGCGCGAGATCGCCCGCGATGCCGAGCTGGCGTTCAAGTACACCGGCAAGGGCAACCTGGTGGCAGTGATTTCCGATGGCACCGCCATCCTGGGCCTTGGCAACCTCGGCCCGCTGGCCTCCAAGCCGGTCATGGAAGGCAAGGGTGTGCTGTTCAAGCGCTTTGCCGGCATCGATGTGTTCGACATCGAAGTCGACGCCGAGAGCCCGCAGGCCTTCATCGATACCGTCAAGCGCATCTCCATCACCTTCGGTGGCATCAACCTTGAAGACATCAAGGCACCCGAGTGCTTCGAGATCGAGCGCACGCTGATCGAGCAGTGCGACATCCCGGTGTTCCACGATGACCAGCACGGCACCGCCATCGTCACCGCGGCCGGCATGCTCAACGCCCTGGAACTGGCCGGCAAGAAGCTCGAAGACGCGAAGATCGTCTGCCTGGGTGCTGGCGCAGCCGCCATCGCCTGCATGAAGCTGCTGGTCAGCATCGGCGTGAAGATCGAGAACATCTTCATGATCGACCGCAAGGGCGTGATCCACGCCGGTCGTGAAGACCTGAACCAGTACAAGGCCGTGTTTGCCCACGAGACCGACAAGCGCACCCTGTCCGACGCCATGGAAGGGGCTGACGTGTTCGTCGGCCTGTCCGGCTCGAACCTGCTGAGCCCGGAAGATCTCGCGCGCATGGCGCCGAACCCGGTGGTGTTCGCCTGCTCCAACCCGGACCCGGAAATCAAGCCGGAGCTGGCCCGTGAAGTGCGTCCGGACGTGATCCTGGCCACCGGTCGTTCCGACTACCCGAACCAGGTCAACAACGTGCTGGGCTTCCCGTTCATCTTCCGCGGTGCCCTGGACGTGCGTGCCACCCGCATCAACGAAGAGATGAAGATCGCCGCCGTCAACGCGATCCGCGAGCTGGCCAAGCTGCCGGTGCCCAAGGAAGTCTGCGAGGCCTATGGCGTCGAGCACCTGGAGTTCGGTCGCGAGTACATCATTCCCAAGCCGATGGATGCCCGTCTGATCCAGCTGGTGCCGGATGCTGTGGCCAAGGCCGCAGTGGAGACCGGTGTAGCGCGTCTGCCGTACCCGGCGCACTACCCGCTCAAGTCCACCGACAGCGTGTTCGGCAACTGATCGCCTGATCAGCCGCTAAATGAAAAAACCCGCCAGTGATGGCGGGTTTTTTTGTGTCTGCCGAGATGGCCGCCGGGGGCAGCCGGGCAGAGGCTTAGAACAGATCGATCGGTACCGGCGGCGGTTCGCTGCTGAAGTTGTCGTTCACGCTGCTGGGCGGGGCGACGAACAGCGGCTCCTCCTCGGGCGGCATGTCGGCGCGGAACAGCTCGAACAGCCCCGGCATGCCCGGACGCGCGGCCCGGCCGGTCTGCGGGTCGATGCGCAGGCGCAGCAAGCCATCGGGCTCAGGCGGCAGACGGCTCGGGCGATCCTTGAGCGCGACCTTCATGTAGTCGATCCAGATCGGCAGGGCAGCCACGCCGCCGTACTCGCCGCGGCCAAGGTTCTGCGGCTGGTCGAAGCCGACCCAGGCAGTGGTGACAAAGTCACCGTTGTAACCGGCGAACCAGGCGTCCTTCTGTTCATTGGTAGTGCCGGTCTTGCCGGCCAGATCGCTGCGACCGAGCGACAGGGCGCGGCGCGCCGTGCCACGGCTGATCGCATCGCGCAGGATGTCGGTCATGATGTAGGCGGTGCGCGGGTCCATCACCTGTGCCGCCGGGCGACTCTCGCTGCTGGCCGGCAGGGACAGCAGTTCGCTGGCCGGGCGGCCATTGCTGACCCGTGGCGGGGTGGCGCTGAACAGGGTGTTGCCGTCACGGTCATCGATGCGGGTGATCAGGTAGGGCTCGATCTGGTAGCCGCCGTTGGCAAACACCGCGTAGGCACGGGTCACCTCCAGCGGGGTCAGGCTGCTGGTACCCAGCGCCAGCGACAGGTTGGGGGCCAGATCCGCGCGGGGCAGGGCGAAGGTGTTGGCCACATAATCCACCGCATAGCCCGGCTCGATGGCCTGCATCAGGCGGATCGACACCAGATTGCGCGAGCGGTACAGCGCCTCGCGCAGGCGCAGCAGGCCGAGGAACTGGCCGTCACTGTTCTTCGGTTGCCACAGCTTGCCGGTGCCGGGGTCGATGATTTCCAGCGGGCCGTCATCGATCAGGCTGGCCGCGGTAAAGCCCTTGTCCAGCGCCGCACTGTAGATGAACGGCTTGAAACTGGAGCCGGGCTGGCGCTTGGCCTGGGTGGCGCGGTTGTAGTTGCTCTGCTCGAAGGAGAAGCCGCCGCTCAGGGCGCGGATCGCGCCGTCATGCGGGTCTAGCGACACCAGCGCGCCCTGGGCCTCGGGAAGCTGGCTGAACTGCAGGCTGCCATCGGCGGCGCGCTGCACGCGGATCAGGTCACCCACGCGCACCACATCCGCCGGGCGGCGCGGTGCCGCGCCCATGCTGCTGCTGCTGCGATACGGCCGCGCCCAGCGCATGCTGCTCCAGGCCACGTCGGCCTCGTCCGTCTGGCGGGTCAGTACGCGGATGCCGTCCTCGCGCACCTCGGTCACGATCACCGGCTCCAGGCCGCCAAGGCTGCGCTGCTCGCTCAGGCGCGCCTGCCAGATGGCCCGCGCCTGAGTGCCGAGCCGCGCTTCCGGCCCGCGCCAGCCGTGGCGGCGATCATAAGCCTGCAGCCCTTCGCGCAGCGCCTGGTTGGCGGCGGCCTGCAGGTCGCTGTTGACGCTGGTGTAGACCCGAAAGCCTTCGGTGTAGGCATCGCTGCCATAACGGCCGACCAGTTCGGCGCGGGCCATTTCGGCAATGTAGGGCGCGTCGATCTCCGGCTGGGCACCGAGCTGGGTGCGGACCTCGACCGGTTCGGCCAGGGCAGCTTCGTAGCGGGGGCGATCGATATGCCCCAGCTCGTGCATGCGCGAGAGGATCCAGTCGCGGCGGATCTTGGCGCGCTCGGGGTTGACCACCGGGTTGTAGCGCGAAGGCGCCTTGGGCAGCCCGGCGATCATCGCCATCTCCGCAAGGCTCAGCTGGCCGATCGACTTGCCGTAATAGACCTGCGCCGCCGCCTCGACACCGTAGGCACGGTTGCCGAGGTAGATCTTGTTGACGTACAGCTCAAGGATCTCGTTCTTGCTCAGGGCGCGCTCGATCTGCAGCGCCAGCAAAATCTCGTTGGCCTTGCGGGCGAAGCTGCGTTCGCTGGAGAGGAAGAAGTTTTTCGCCACCTGCATGGTGATGGTGCTACCGCCAGTCTGGATGCGCCCGCTTTGAACCAATTGTGCGGCAGCGCGCATCAGGCTCTTGGGGTCGACTCCATAATGCTCGGCGAAATTGTCGTCCTCGGCGGCCAGCAGGGCCTTGATGAAATCGCCGGGGATGTCTTCGAAGCGGATCGGCGAGCGGCGCATTTCACCGAACTCGGCGATCAGCTTGCCGTCGTCGCTGTAGATGCGCAGCGGCACCTGCATGCGCACGCTGCGCAGGCTCTCCACCGAGGGCAGGTTCGGGCTTAGGTACAGGTAGGTGCCGCTCAGTGCCAGCAGCACGCTGCTGAACAGGGCAAGGCAGGACAGCAGCAGGAATTTCAGTATGCGCATCGGCAATCGACTGATCTGACAGGAAGTGGCGGGAGAACGCGGACATGGATGCAAGGATCTCAGGCGCGCGATGCATTGTAACCCCATTCGCCCGGCCCCCGGCGCAGACTTCGCGCCGGCTGTGCGCGGGTCGACGCCGGTGAGGCCCGCCGCCCTGCTCGGGCGCTGGTGGCGCACGCAGCCGCGCGTTGAACGGCGGCTGGGCATCGATATCGGCCAGCGTGCGCTGCAGCTGGTCGAGCTGCAGCGCGCCGGGGCGGATCAGGACTGGCAGCTGGCGGCCTGGGCCGAGGAACCACTGCCCGCTGATGCTGATACAAAGACCTTGGCGGCGGCCCTGCGCCATGCCTGGCGGCGCAGTGGCAGCCGCAGTCGCGCCGCGGTGGTGGCGCTGCCCGACAGCGCGGTACTGAGCCGCAGCCTGAACCTGCCAGCCGCACTCAGCGAGGCCGAGCTGGAAAGCCTGCTGCAGCTGGAGGTCGCCCAGCAGGGCGCCTGGGCCGACGCACCGATCGCCTTCGACTTTATGCGTCACGGCGAGCCGTCTGCGGCGGGGCAGGTCGAGGTGCAGCTGGTGGCCTGCCGGCGCGACGGCGTCGAGCATTACCGGCGTGCCCTGCAGCTGGCCGGTTTGCGCGCCGCTGCCCTGGAAATCGACAGCCAGGCGCTGGCGCGGGTCTGCGCGCGTCTGCCACAGGCTCAAGCGACCACGCAGGCGCTGGTGCTGCTGGAGCTGCGTGAGGATGAGCCTTGGCTCGGTGTGCTGCAGGGTGGGCGGATGATCCACCGGCGCAGCCTGAGCTGTCCGGGGGCGCCGACCGCTCTGGCAGATCCTGCCGCCCTGCTGGATGAGCTAGCGGCAGCGCTGCAACTGTTTCTGGCCAGCGGTCCGGAGTGCCCGTTGGCCGAGGTATTGCTGACGGGCGGTCTGCCCGCCGCCTCACTGGAGGTTCTGGCCGGCCAGGTGCGCCAGCGTCTGCAGCTGCCGTGTACGGTGCTGGCGCCGCTGGCCGGGCTCTGCGTGAGCGAGGCGCAGGCGCTGCAACCTCTTGAGGCAGCGCCCTCCCTGTTGCTGGCCTGCGGGCTGGCGCTGCGTGAGCCGCGTCCATGAGCGGTGGAATCGATCTGCTGCCCTGGCGCGCGCAGCGCCGCCGTCAGCGCCGGCTGCGTGCCCTGGGCCTGCTGGCGCTGGTGCTGATGGGCTGCGCAGTGTTGCCCTGGCGGGCCTTGCATTCCTTGCAGGCGCTGGAAGCGAGCCGCCTGCAGCAGTTGCCGGCCCTGCAGGCGCAGCAGGCTAGGCTTCTGGCCGAGCGCCGCGAGCAACAACAGCTGGTGCGGGATAGCCAACACCTGCAGGCCGAGCTGATTCGCCTGCAGCAACCGGCGGCCCGCCACGACCGGCTGCTGGCGGTGCTCGATGAGGCGCTGCGTTATCTGCCGGAGGGGGTGTATTTCGAGCGTCTGTCGCTGGCCGACGACCGGCTGGAGATTCTCGCCCTCACCGCGTCGGCGCGGCAGGCCGCCCAGTGGCTGGAGCAACTGCAGGGCTCGCGCTGGCTGGCGGCGGCGCGCTGGCAGGAGAGTCGTCAGTCTTCACCCGAACGCACGGCGCTGCAGCAGCTGCGCATGGATATTCAACTGCCGGCCGCCTGGCCCGCCCCTATGGAGAGCTTGCCATGAAGCTGCGTCCCGAAACCTGGCGCTCCTCGCCCGAGCACTGGCCGCTGCCGGCCCAACTCTTGGCGGCTCTGCTGCTGGGCAGCCTGCTGGTGCTGGGCGTCGGTGCCTTCTGGCTGGAGGATGCGCTAGCGCGCTGGCAGCTCGATCAACAGACGGATGCCGAACTGCGTCAGCAGGTGGCCGTGTTGCAGGCCCAGGGCACTGACCTTGAGCGCTGGCGCGCACACCACCGTCGGCTGCGGGTGCAGCTGGAGGGTTTGCAGCAGCCGCTGCCGGAGGAGAACGCCTTGCCGGCGTTGCTGGCCACGCTGGAGCAGCAGGCCGAGGCGCATGGCCTGCAGCTGCGCAAGGTGCAGGTGCTTGAGTCATCGGGGACGGAGCGCTGCCCCGGGCAGCCGCTGCAAGTACAGTTGCGTGGTGAATACCATGCGCTGGGGCGCGTGCTGGTCGCTCTGGCCGAGCCGGCGCTGGGGCTGCACGCCACGGCGCTGAGCCTGCAGCCGGCCGCGGATGCCGCACCGCAGCTGGATATCCAGTTGCAGCTGCTCAGCCAGCAACGCTGTGCAGAGGTGCTGTGATGGCGTGGTGGTGCCTGCTGCTCGGCAGCTGTCTGGCCGAGGCGGCCGTACCGCAGGTTACCCAGCGCCCGGCGCCGATGTCACCGCCGGCCCTGCAGGTCTACCAGCGCGAGGCGCGTTACGCCCCGCCGGTCAGCCGCAGCCCGTTCCAGCGACCTGCCGCACCGGGGGTGCCGGCGTCGGGGCCGGGTATCGCCGGGTCGATAGCACCTGGGGGCGGGGTGATCCTGCGCCAGGCCTGGCGTCTTGCGGGTGTGCTGAGCGATGCGGCCGGGGCGCGGGTACTGCTTGAGCAAGGCGGCCAGTTGTACCGCCTGAGCACGGGCGAGGAGCTGCCCGGCGAGGCGGTACGGATCGTCGCGATCAGCACCGACCGGCTGACCCTGGAGCAGGACACGACACACGGGCTGCAGACCCAGACCCTGCACCTGGGCATCACCCACGGAGGGCCATGAATGCCGCGCGCTAACCATCCAGCCACGCCCAGCGGGCATGGCATCGGCACCGAATCTTGTGGGTTGAAACGGCGCGGGCTTGGCCTTGGCCTGCTACTGGCGCTGGCCGCTACTGAGCGGGCGGCGGCTGAGCCTGTAGCGGCCCGCGCGCCGGCGGCGGCCTTGCCGGCGTCTGCCGAGGCGCTGAGCCTCAACTTCCATGAGGTCGATCTGCGCGAGGCGCTGCGCCAGCTGGCGGAGCTGGCCGATCTGGACCTGATCCTCGGCGAGGGCGTACAGGGGCGGCTGAGCCTGCAGTTGCGGGGGCTGTCCCATGCAGAGGCCTTGGCGCTGATTGCCGACAGCCACGGCCTGAGCCTGCGCCGTGAGGGGCGGGTGCTGCTGGTCCACAGCGCCGCCGAGCAAGCTGAGCAGAACCTGGCGCGCGCCGCCCACCGCCAGCAGCAGGAGGCCCGTGAGCCGCTGCACTCGGCGGTATTGCCGCTGCGCTACGCGGAAGCCGCGCAGATGGCCGCGCTGTTTCGTGAAACGCAGCAGGGCACGGAGGCTGAGCCTCGGCCGCTGCGCGGCTCACTGATTGCCGATGAGCGCAGCAACAGCCTGGTGGCGACACTGCCGGCCGCCACGCTGGCCGCGCTGCGCACATTGATCGAGGCGCTCGACCAGCCGCAGCGCCAGGTGCTGATCGAGGCGCGGATCGTCGAGGCCAATCTGGGCTTTGACCAGAGCCTTGGCGTGCGCTGGGGCGGCAGCCTGTCGCTGGCCGGTGAGGGCCGCTGGAGCCTGCAGGGGCTCGCCGGCGCGGGGGCGGGCGGGGCCAGTGCGCCGTTTGTCGATCTGGGTGTGGCGACCCGCAGCGCCGGCATCGGGCTGGGCTTTCTCACCGACAATGCGCTGCTCGATCTGCAGCTCTCGGCGATGGAGAAGACCGGCAAGGGCGAGGTGATCTCCCAGCCGCGGGTGGTCACCGCCGACCGGCAGACCGCGCGGATCCTCAAGGGCGCCGAGGTGCCCTATTCCACGGTCAGCGAGCAGGGTACGGCGGTGCAGTTCAAGGAGGCGGCGCTGGCCCTGGAGGTCACGCCGCATATCAGCGCCGCCCAGGCGGTGGTGATGAGCGTGCGGGTGACCAAGGATGAGCCGGATTTTTCCAGCGCCATCGACGGCGTGCCGCCGATCAAGAAGAACGAGGTCAACGCGCGGGTCGAGGTCGGCGATGGCGAGACGCTGGTGATCGGCGGGGTGTTCTCCAGCCAGCAGATGGAGGCGGTGGAAAAGGTGCCGCTGCTCGGGGATTTGCCGCTGCTGGGGCGGCTGTTTCGCCGCGACATCGTCAGCCAGCAGAAATCCGAGCTGCTGGTCTTTCTGACTCCGCGTATCATTGACGCCCCGGCGTTTTCCGTGAGTCGTTGATCCGTGCGCAATCTGATACTGGTAGGCCCGATGGGGGCCGGCAAGAGCACCATTGGCCGCTTGCTGGCCAGGGAGCTGCACCTTCCGTTTCGCGACTCCGACAAGGAGATCGAGGACCGCTGCGGTGCGGACATTCCGTGGATCTTCGATGTCGAGGGCGAGGCGGGTTTTCGCGAGCGCGAGCAGGCGGTGATTGCCGATCTGTGTCAGGAAGATGGCCTGGTGCTGGCCACCGGCGGCGGGGCGGTGATGCGCGCCGAGAACCGCGAGGCCCTGCGTCGCGGCGGGCGGGTCATTTACCTGCATGCCTCGGTCGAGCAGCAGCTGGAGCGTACCGCCCGCGACCGGCACCGTCCGCTGCTGCAGACCGCCGATCCTGCGCGGGTGCTGCGCGAGCTGCTGGCCCTGCGCGATCCGCTCTATCGGGAAATCGCCGATGTGATCATCGAGACCGACCAGCGCCCGCCGCGCCTGGTGGTCCAGGAAATCCTCAGCCGTCTGCAGCAGCTGCCGCCGCGCTGACGGCCAGCGCTGCCCGACGCTCCACCTTTTCGTAACGAGGACTTTATGCGGACTCTCAACGTCGATCTTGGCGAGCGCAGCTACCCCATTTTCATCGGCACCGGCCTGCTGGATTGTGCCGAGTGCTTCAGCCCGTACATCGCGGGTCGTCAGGTGGCGGTCGTCACCAACGAGACCGTGGCGCCGCTGTATCTTCAGCGCCTTCTGGCGACGCTTGAGGGCTATCAGGTCACGCCGATCGTGCTGCCCGATGGCGAGGCGTTCAAGAACTGGGAAACCCTGCAGCTGATTTTCGATGGCCTGCTTGAGGTGCGCCACGACCGGCGCACCACTCTGATTGCGCTGGGCGGCGGGGTGATCGGCGACATGACCGGCTTTGCCGCCGCCTGCTACCAACGCGGGGTGGATTTCATCCAGGTGCCGACCACCCTGCTGTCCCAGGTGGATTCCTCGGTGGGCGGCAAGACCGGCATCAATCACCCGCTGGGCAAGAACATGGTCGGTGCCTTCTACCAGCCCAAGGCGGTGGTGATCGACACCGCGACCCTGGCGACGTTGCCGGCGCGCGAGCTGTCGGCCGGCCTTGCCGAGGTGATCAAGTACGGGCTGATCTGCGATGAGCCGTTCCTCACCTGGCTGGAGCAGCACATGGACGCCCTGCGCGCCCTCGATGGCGAGGCGATTGCCGAGGCGGTGGAGCGCTCCTGCGCCGCCAAGGCGCGGGTGGTGAATGCCGACGAGCGCGAGTCCGGGGTGCGCGCCACCCTCAACCTCGGCCATACCTTCGGCCACGCCATCGAGACCGAGATGGGCTATGGCACCTGGCTGCACGGCGAGGCGGTGGGCGCCGGGACGGTGATGGCGCTGGAGCTGTCGCAGCGCCTCGGCTGGATCGATGCGCCGGCGCGTGATCGCGGCATCCGCCTGTTGGGCCGCGCCGGGCTGCCGTTGGTGCCGCCGGCCTCGATGAGCCCTGAGGACTTCCTGCGCCACATGGCGGTGGATAAAAAGGTGCTCGATGGTCAGCTGCGTCTGGTGCTGCTGCGCGGGCTGGGGGAGGCGGTAGTGACAGCCGACTACCCGCGTGCGGCGCTGGACGCCACGCTGAGCACCGACTACGCGGCCCTGACCGCGCAAGCCTGATCTTTCCCTCTGGCCCCGCGCTGTGCCGGGGCCTTTTGACTGCAAAGGAAGCGAGACCCTTATGACCAGCCTGTCGGCCGACGAGGCTCTCATCGAGCGCTACCAGTTCAGCCACAACCCCTTCAGTGCCCGGGTGCCGGGCTTTCGCTTCTTCGCCGCCCGGCGCAAGCCGCTGCTGACCGAGCTGCACCAGCGCTCGCAGCGCATGGCGCTGGTGCAGATCGTCTGTGGCCCGCAGGGCAGCGGCAAGACCCTGATGCGCCAGGCGCTGGTGGCCAGCAGCAACAAGCATAACGTGCTGTGCCTGGTGGCCACGGCCCGCCAGTACGCCACGGCTCGTGATCTGCTGCAGCATTTCAGTGAGGGGCTGGGCGGGCACTATGCCGATTGCGACGGGCTGCTCGGTCAGGTCGCGCGTCTGGCCCAGGAAGGGCAGACCGTCTATCTGCTGGTCGATGACGCCGAGCGCCTGCATGACGATGCCCTGCAGGCGCTGGTGCAGCTGGCGGTCGGTGACCGCGATGGCCGCGCCCATGTGTTCCTGTTCGCCCGCGAGACCCTGCTGCCGCGCCTGGACATGCTCGGCGAAAGCGAGCGCTGTCAGGTCATGCACCTCTCGCCCTACAGCTTCCCCGAGACCTGCGCTTATCTCGCGCAGCGCATCGAGGGCGCCAAGCAGAGCCTTGAAGCGGTGTTTGACAGCGAGCAGCTGGAGCGCATCCACGAGGAATCCGCGGGTTGGCCCGGTGAGATTAACCGGGTGGCCGCCGAGGTGCTGCACGAAGCGCTCCTGGCTGAGGAAGCAGGCGGTGCCCGCGCCGGAGCGGCCAGCGCTGGCCTGCCGCGACGCCATGTGCTGGCGGTGCTGGGCGTGCTGCTGATGCTGGGTGCGCTGGTGCTGTTCGGCAAGCAGGGCAATGGACTGGACTGGCTGGCGCGTCTGAGCGGTGATCCGGCCAGCGTGCCGGCGGCCGAGGAGGCGCTCGCGCCGGTGGCTGAGGCACCGGCCATCGTGTTTGCCGATGGACAGAGCGTACCGCTGCCGCTGGCCGGTCAGGCCCAGCCGTTGCTGCGCGAGCCGCTGGCCCGCGAGGTGGCACGCACCCAGGGCGCGGAGCTGGATGCCGTGCATGCGGCGCAGCCCAGCGCGGCGGGCAACGTGCTGCCATTGGCTCCGACAACACCGGCGCCGGCCGCCGCGGCGTCTGCCCCGGCCGTGACGCCGCCGGCACCCACGCCCGCACCGACACCGGCTTCCGCGGCGATCAGTGCGCCGGCACCCCAGGCACCTGCACCGGCGCCCGCGCCAGCCCCTGCGCCGGTGGCCGCCAAGCCCGCACCGGTGACGCCGCCGCCGGCGCGTCCGGCACCCGCCCCGGCACCTGCTGCGGCACCGACCGCCCGGGCCACGCCTCCGGCACCGGCGCCCGCTCCCGCACCTGCCGCGACAGGCAGCGCGGGGGACAACAGCTGGTACCTGGGGCAGCCGGTCGGTCAGTACACCCTGCAGCTGATGGGCACCCGCTCCGAGGCGTCGGCCCGGCAGCTGGCGGGCGCTGGCGCGGGCTATCACTACTTCCGCAAGGTGCATCAGGGTCAGCCGCTGTATGTGGTCACCTACGGGCGCTTTGCCAATGCGTCGGCCGCGCGCGCGGCGGTGGCGGCGCTGCCGGCGCGGCTGCAGGCTGGCAAACCGTGGCCGCGAACATTTGCCAGCATTCAGCAGGAGATTCGTCAGGCGGGCCGCTAAGCTGCACCTTGATGGCGCATGGAAAAGCCGGTGATGCACCAGAATGCATCACCGGCTTTTTTGTTTCACTTATGGGACATGAAATTTATATTTTTGCGCCATTTTGGCTTTTTCAGTCGCGTGCGCCGCGCTACAATGCAGCAATAAGCGCTGGGGATGATCCCGCTGGATTAGTCAAATATCCCTGCAAGATGCCGCAATAAATTCCGAATTTCCCAGAAGTTAGCCGGTGAGAGTGCCCATGAACCCAGGTCTGTACCAACCCGAGCAATTCAAGGACAACTGCGGCTTCGGTCTGATCGCCCACATGCAGGGCCAGCCGAGCCACCATCTGCTGCAGACCGCCATCGAGGCGTTGACCTGCATGACCCACCGCGGCGGCATCAACGCAGACGGCAAGACCGGTGACGGCTGTGGTTTGCTCATGCAAAAACCTGACCGTTTTCTGCGGGTGCTGGCCGCCGAGCAGTTTGGCGTGCACCTGCCCGAGCAGTATGCGGTCGGCATGGTGTTCCTCAATCAGGATGCAGCGCGCGCCGCTTACGCCCGCGAGGTGCTGAACCGCGAGATCCTCGCCCAGGGCCTGACGCTGGTCGGCTGGCGCGTGGTGCCGGTAGACACCTCGGTGCTCGGTCGCCTGGCGCTGGAGTGCCTGCCGCGCATCGAGCAGGTGTTTGTCAGCGGTGAAGGGCTTGATGATGCGCAGATGGCCATCAAACTGTTCTTCGCCCGCCGCCGCGCCGAGGTGGCACTCAAGGAGGATGCCGACTTCTATGTGTGCAGCCTGTCGGCCAAGGACATCATCTACAAAGGCCTGATGATGCCGGCGGATCTCGCCAGTTTCTTCCCGGATCTTGGCGATCCGCGCCTGGAAACCGCGATTGCGGTGTTCCACCAGCGCTTCTCCACCAACACCCTGCCGCGCTGGCCGCTGGCCCAGCCGTTCCGCTTCCTGGCGCACAACGGCGAGATCAACACCATCACCGGCAACCGCAACTGGGCGGTGGCGCGGCGCAACAAGTTCGCCAACGAGCTGCTGCCCGGCCTTGAGGACATCGCGCCGCTGGTCAACCGCACCGGCTCCGACTCCTCGAGCATGGACAACATGCTCGAACTCTTGGTCACCGGCGGCATGGACCTGTTCCGCGGCCTGCGCATGATCATTCCGCCGGCCTGGCAGAACGTCGAGACCATGGATGTCGAGCTGCGCAGCTTCTACGAATACAACTCCATGCACATGGAGTCCTGGGACGGCCCGGCCGGCGTGGTGCTGACCGACGGTCGCCATGCGGTGTGCCTGCTCGATCGCAACGGCCTGCGCCCGGCGCGCTGGGTCACCACCAAGAATGGCTACATCACCCTGGCCTCCGAGGTCGGCGTGTGGAACTACGCCCCGGAAGATGTGATCGCCAAGGGCCGCGTCGGCCCGGGGCAGATCCTCGCCGTGGACACCGAAACCGGTCAGGTGCTGCACACCGCCGACATCGACAACCGCCTCAAGTCGCGCCACCCATACCGTCAGTGGCTGCGTCAGAATGCCCTGCGCATCCAGTCCAGCCTGGACGATGATCAGGGTGGGCCGCTACTGGAAGGCGAGGCGCTCAAGCAGTACATGAAGCTGTTCCAGGTCACCTTCGAGGAGCGTGACCAGGTGCTGCGTCCGCTGGCCGAACAGGGTCAGGAGGCAGTCGGCTCGATGGGCGATGACACGCCGATGGCAGTACTGTCCCAGCGGGTGCGCTCGCCCTACGACTACTTCCGCCAGCAGTTCGCCCAGGTCACCAACCCGCCGATCGACCCGCTGCGTGAGGCGATTGTCATGTCGCTGGAGACCTGTCTGGGCGCCGAGCGCAATGTGTTCGAGGAGACCGCCGAGCACGCCAACCGCACCATCCTCAACACCCCGGTGATCTCGCCAGCCAAGTGGCGCACCTTGATGCACCTTGAGCGCCCGGGATTCGAGCGCGAGATCATCGACCTCAACTACCAGCCTGACGAAGGTCTGGAAGCTGCCGTGCGGCGCATCGCCGATCAGGCCGAAGCGGCGGTACGTGCCGGCAAGGTGCTGCTGGTGCTTTCCGACCGGCAGATCGCGGCGGACAAACTGCCAGTGCATGCCGCGTTGGCCGCCGGGGCAGTGCATCATCGCCTGACCGAGACGGGCCTGCGCTGCGACAGCAACATCCTGGTCGAGACCGCCACCGCGCGCGACCCGCACCACTTTGCGGTGCTGATCGGCTTTGGCGCCACCGCGGTCTACCCCTACCTGGCTTACGAGGTACTAGCCGACCTGATCCGCAGCGGCGAGGTGCTTGGCGATCTGCGCGAGGCCTACAAGAACTACCGCAAGGGCATCTCCAAAGGCCTGCTGAAGATCCTTTCCAAGATGGGCATCTCCACCGTGGCCTCCTACCGCGGCGCCCAGCTGTTCGAGGCCATCGGCCTCTCGGACGAGGTGGTCGAGCTGTGCTTCCGTGGCGTGGCCAGTCGCATTCAGGGCGCGCGTTTTGCGGACCTTGAGGCCGAGCAGCAGCTGCTGGCCCGCGAGGCCTGGAATCCGCGCAAGCCGATCCAGCAGGGTGGTCTGCTCAAGTTCGTGCATGGCGGCGAATACCACGCCTACAACCCGGACGTGGTGCGTCTGCTGCAGGAAGCCGTGCAGCAGGGCGACTACGCGCGCTTCCGTGAGTACAGCGCGCTGGTCGATCAGCGCCCGGTGTCGATGATCCGTGACCTGCTCAAGGTCAAGCCGGTCGAGCAGCCGCTGGCGCTGGAGCAGGTCGAGCCGCTCAGCGCGATCTTCAAGCGCTTTGATGCCGCCGGCATCTCCCTCGGCGCGCTGTCGCCGGAGGCCCACGAGGCACTGGCCGAGGCGATGAACCGTCTGGGTGCGCGCTCCAACTCCGGCGAGGGCGGTGAGGATCCGGCCCGCTACGGCACAGTCAAGAGCTCGAAGATCAAGCAGGTGGCCACCGGGCGCTTCGGCGTCACCCCCGAGTACCTGGTCAACGCCGAAGTGCTGCAGATCAAGGTCGCCCAGGGCGCCAAGCCCGGTGAGGGCGGCCAGCTGCCGGGCGGCAAGGTCAACGGCCTGATCGCTCGCCTGCGCTACGCGGTGCCCGGCGTGACCCTGATCTCGCCGCCGCCGCACCACGACATCTACTCGATCGAGGATCTGGCGCAGCTGATCTTCGACCTCAAGCAGGTCAACCCGCAGGCGCTGGTCTCGGTCAAGCTGGTCGCCGAGCCGGGCGTTGGCACCATCGCCGCCGGCGTGGCCAAGGCTTATGCCGATCTGATCACCATCTCCGGCTACGACGGTGGCACCGGCGCCTCGCCTTTGACTTCGATCAAGTACGCCGGCTCCCCGTGGGAGCTGGGCCTTGCCGAGGCACACCAGACCCTGCGCGGCAACGACCTGCGCGGCAAGGTGCGGGTGCAGACCGACGGCGGCCTGAAGACCGGCCTTGACGTGATCAAGGCGGCGATCCTCGGCGCTGAGAGCTTTGGCTTTGGCACCGCGCCGATGATCGCGCTGGGCTGCAAGTACCTGCGCATCTGCCACCTGAACAACTGCGCCACCGGCGTGGCGACCCAGAATGATGCGCTGCGCAAGGAGCATTTCATCGGCACCGTCGAGATGGTGATGAACTTCTTCACCTTCATCGCCGAGGAAACTCGCGAGTGGCTGGCCAAACTGGGCGTGCGCAGTCTCGCCGAGCTGATCGGCCGCACCGATCTTCTGGAAGTGCTGCCGGGGCAGACCGCCAAGCAGGGCAATCTGGACCTGACCCCGCTGCTCGGCAGCGATCACATCCCGGCCGACAAGCCGCAGTTCTGCGCGGTGGAGAAGAACCCGCCGTTCGACCAGGGCCTGCTCGCCGAGCGGATGGTCGAGATGGCGCTGCCGGCGATCGAGGCCAAGCAGGGCGGTGAGTTTGTGCTGGATCTGTGCAACTGCGACCGCTCGATCGGCGCGCGCATCTCCGGGGAGATCGCCCGCCGCTACGGTAACCAGGGCATGGTGGACGCACCGATCAGCTTCCGCTTCAAGGGCACCGCCGGGCAGAGCTTTGGCGTATGGAACGCCGGTGGCCTCAACCTCTATCTGCAGGGTGATGCCAACGACTACGTCGGCAAGGGCATGACCGGCGGCAAGATCGTCGTCACCCCGCCGACCGGCAGTCTGCTCAAGAGCCAGGAGTCGGCGATTGTCGGCAACACCTGCCTGTACGGCGCGACCGGCGGCAAGCTGTTTGCGGCGGGCACCGCGGGTGAGCGCTTCGCGGTGCGCAACTCCGGTGCTCACGCGGTGGTGGAAGGCACCGGCGATCACTGCTGCGAGTACATGACCGGCGGGTTTGTCTGCGTGCTGGGCAAGACCGGCTACAACTTCGGCTCGGGCATGACCGGCGGCTTTGCCTACGTGCTGGATGAGGACAACAGCTTCTTCGATCGGGTCAACCATGAGCTGGTCGATCTGCAGCGCATCAGTGGCGAGGCGATGGAGGCCTACCGTACCCACCTGCGCCGCGTGCTGGTCGAGTACGTCGAGGAAACCGCCAGCGCCTGGGGCCGCGAGGTGCTGGAAAACCTTGACGACTACAGCCGGCGCTTCTGGCTGGTCAAGCCCAAGGCCGCCAGCCTCAAGACCCTGCTGTCCAGCACCCGCGCCAACCCGCAGTAAGGCCGCGCCCGGCCGTGGCCGCCACGCACCTGCGGCCCGGTCACCCAGATGAGTTTCACAGCCGCAGGCGCGACCTGCGGCTGCTGCCAAGAGGTTCTGATATGACTGAGCGTCTGCATAACGACTTCCAGTTCATCGAGGTCGGCCGCAAGGATCCGAAAAAGAAGCTGCTGCGCCAGCGCAAGAAGGAGTTCATCGAGATCTATGAACCCTTCAAGGCCGAGCAGGCCACCGAGCAGGCGCATCGCTGCCTGGAGTGCGGCAACCCGTACTGCGAGTGGAAGTGCCCGGTACACAACTTCATCCCCAACTGGCTGAAGCTGGTTTCCGAGGGCAACATCCTCGCCGCCGCCGAACTCAGCCACCAGACCAACACCCTGCCGGAAGTCTGCGGCCGCGTCTGCCCGCAGGATCGCCTCTGCGAGGGTGCCTGCACCCTGGCCGACGGCTTTGGCGCGGTGACCATCGGCTCGGTGGAGAAGTACATCACCGACACCGCCTTTGCTATGGGCTGGCGTCCGGACATGTCCAAGGTGGTGCCGACCGGCAAGCGTGTGGCGATCATCGGCGCAGGGCCGGCCGGCCTTGGCTGCGCCGATGTGCTGGCGCGCAACGGCGTGACCCCGGTGGTGTTCGACAAGAACCCGGAAATCGGCGGGCTGCTGACCTTCGGCATCCCCGAGTTCAAGCTGGAAAAGCACGTGATGAGCCACCGCCGCGAGGTGTTCACCGGCATGGGCATCGAGTTCCGTCTCAATACCGAGGTGGGCAAGGATGTGACCATGGAGCAGCTGCTGGCCGACTACGATGCGGTGTTCATGGGCATGGGCACCTACACCTACATGAAGGGCGGCTTCCCGGGTGAGGATCTGCCCGGCGTGTACGACGCGCTGGATTTTCTGATCGCCAACGTCAATCGCAACCTCGGCTTTGAGAAGTCGCCGGCCGATTTCATCGACATGGCCGGCAAGCAGGTGGTGGTGCTCGGCGGGGGTGACACGGCGATGGACTGCAACCGCACCTCGATCCGTCAGGGCGCGCAGAGCGTGACCTGCGCCTACCGCCGTGATGAAGAGAACATGCCCGGCTCGCGCCGTGAGGTGAAGAACGCGCGGGAGGAGGGGGTGAAGTTCCTCTTCAACCGTCAGCCGATTGCCATCGTCGGCGAGGGCCGGGTGGAGGGCGTCAAGGTGGTGGAAACCCGCCTCGGCGAGCCGGATGCCCGTGGCCGGCGCAGTCCCGAGCCGATCCCGGGCTCCGAGGAGATCCTGCCGGCGGATGCGGTGGTGATCGCCTTTGGCTTCCGCCCAAGTCCTGCGCCGTGGTTTGCGCAGTTCGGCATCCAGACCGACGACTCCGGCCGGGTGATTGCACCGGAGCAGGGCGCGTTCAAGTTCCAGACCAGCAACCCGAAGATTTTCGCCGGTGGCGACATGGTGCGCGGCTCGGATCTGGTGGTGACCGCGATCTTTGAAGGTCGTCAGGCCGCCGAGGGGATTCTCGATTACCTGAACGTCTGAGCCGGCGAATCCCGCGCCACCCGCGACAAAAGGCACGGCACCCGCCGTGCCTTTTGCTTTGCGCAGGCGGCGGACGCTTTGCGACAATGCCGGCCTGACTTTCCCCGGAGGCCGTGATGACCGCCCTGAAGAACGACCGTTTCCTGCGTGCCCTGCTCAAGCAGCCCGTCGATGTCACCCCGGTGTGGATGATGCGTCAGGCCGGCCGCTACCTCCCCGAATACCGCGCCACCCGCGCCAAGGCCGGTGACTTCGTCAGCCTGATGAAGAACCCGGAGCTGGCCTGCGAGGTGACCCTGCAGCCGCTGGATCGCTACCCGCAGATCGACGCGGCGATCCTGTTCTCCGACATCCTGACCATCCCCGATGCCATGGGCCAGGGCCTGTATTTCGAGACCGGCGAGGGGCCGCGTTTTCGCAAGATCATCCGCAGCCTGGCCGATATCGAGGCGCTGCCGATCCCCGATCCCGAGCAGGATCTGGGCTATGTGATGGATGCGGTGCGCACCATCCGCCGCGAGCTGAACGGCCGCGTGCCGCTGATCGGCTTCTCCGGCAGCCCCTGGACGCTGGCCACCTACATGGTCGAGGGCGGCTCCAGCAAGGATTTCCGCCAGTCCAAGGCGATGCTCTACAGCGACCCGCAGGCGATGCACGCGCTGCTGGGCAAGCTGGCAGATTCGGTGACCGCCTACCTGAACGGGCAGATTCGCGCCGGCGCGCAGGCGGTGCAGATCTTCGACTCCTGGGGCGGTTCGCTATCGGCTGCGGCCTATCAGGAGTTCTCGCTGGCCTACATGCAGAAGATCGTCAACGGGCTGATCCGTGAACACGAGGGCCGGCGCGTGCCGGTGATCCTGTTCACCAAGGGCGGCGGCCTGTGGCTGG
Organism: Pseudomonas eutrophicaquae; assembly: GCF_023544715.1. Classification (GTDB taxonomy): domain Bacteria; phylum Pseudomonadota; class Gammaproteobacteria; order Pseudomonadales; family Pseudomonadaceae; genus Geopseudomonas. The sequence continues at coordinate 66,431 of NZ_JAMJEZ010000005.1, forward strand.
AGTCGATGGCCGAGACCGGTGCCGAGGCGCTGGGGCTGGACTGGACCTGCGATATCGGTCAGGCCCGTGCCCGGGTCGGCGACAAGGTGGCCCTGCAGGGCAATATGGACCCGAGCGTGCTATACGCCACACCCGCGGCGATCCGTACCGAGGTGGCGCGCATCCTCAAGGCCTATGGCGCCGGCTCAGGCCATGTGTTCAACCTCGGGCATGGCATCACCCCGCAGGTCGATCCGGCCCATGCGGCGGCCTTCTTCGAGGCGGTTCATGAGCTGTCGGCGCCTTACCATGCGTGAGTGAGCCCGCGCCGTCCGGTGCCGGTTATTCCGCTAACGCCGCAGCCCGCAACGGCTGCGGCGTTGTTGTTTGTGGGCGCCGGGCACCGTGCTTCGGGCGCCGTGCTCAGCCAAGGTCCGCGGCGATCGAGAAGCTGCGCTGGCGCAGCTCAGGCTCATAGATATCGCCGGTGAAGATCAGCTCATCGGCGCCGGTCTGCTCCAGCAGCACCTCCAGACGCGCCCGCACCTTATCCGGGCCGCCAATCACCGCGAGCCCCAGAAACTCGCCGACCGCCTGCTGCTCGTGGGGCTGCCAGAGCGGGGCCATCGACGTGACCGGCGGGCGCAGCGCGGTGTTCTCGCCCCGCAGCAGGCACAGCACCCGCTGGTAGGCGGTGGTGGCGAGCAATGTGGCTTCCTCGTCGCTGGGTGCGGCGATCAGCGGCACGCCGATCATTACATGGGGCTTATCGAGCACGGCGCTGGGCTGGAAGTGCTCGCGGTATACGGGACAGAAGGCTCATCGACGCTCCAATCAAAAGGACAGGGTGCAGGCTCAGGCGGCCGGCGGCGCGAGGCGGGCCAAGTGCACGCCCACCGCCAGCGCGATCAGCAGCAGGGCGGTGATGAACAGGCCGACGCCCCACCAGCCGGCCTGCTGCCAGAACAGTCCACCCAGGGTGCCGGCAATGCTGGAGCCTAGGTAATAGCTGAACAGGTACAGAGAGGCGGCCTGGCCGCGGGCCTGACGGGCACGCTGGCCGACCCAGCTGCTGGCCAGCGAGTGGGCGGCAAAGAAGCCGAAGGTGAACAGCAGCATGCCGCACAACACCAGCCACAGCGCACTGGCCAGGGTCAGCAGCAGGCCGGCGAGCATCACCAGGATCGACGGCCAGAACACCCGGTGCCGGCCAAGCCGGTCAGCGAGGATCCCGGCCTGGGTCGAGCTGTAGGTGCCGGAGAGGTAGACCAGCGACAGCAGCCCGACCAGGCTCAGGCTCAGCTGATAGGGCGCCTCCAGCAGACGGTAGCCGATGTAGTTGAACAGGGTGACGAAGCTGCCCATCAGCAAAAACGACTCGAGAAACAGCCACGGCAAGCCCCGATCGCCCAGATGCTGGCGCAGGCCGGCCAGCAGGGTGGCCGGATGCAGGGCCAGCGGCTGAAAGTGCCGCGAAGCCGGCAGCAGGCGGGCGAACAGCAGCGCGGCGAGCAGCGCCAGGGCGCCCAGCGTGGCGATCGCCGCCTGCCAGGAGAGGTAATCGACCAGCACGCCACTCAGCAGGCGGCCGCTCATGCCGCCCAGTGCATTGCCGGAGATGTACAGGCCCATCGCCAGGCCCAGATGCAGCGGGTGGATCTCCTCGCTGAGGTAGGACATCGCCACCGCCACCAGCCCACTCAGCGAGGCGCCGAGCAGGGCGCGCATCAGCAGGAAGCTGCTCCAGCTGGGCATCAGCGGGCCGAGCAGGGTGCAGAGTGCGGCGGCCAGCAGCGCGCTGACCATCACCGGTTTGCGGCCGATGGCATCCGACAACGGGCCGGTGAACAGCAGGCCGATGGCCAGGGCCAGGGTGGTCACGGAGAGCGCCAGGCTGCTCTGCGCCGCGCTCAGGGCAAAGTGCGCGGCCAGCACCGGCAGCATCGGCTGCACGCAGTAGAGCAGGGCGAAGGTGGCAAACCCACCGGCAAACAGCGCCGCGCTGGTGCGGCGAAAGGCCGGTGTGTCCTTCTCGATGTACAAGGGCTCGCCCATGGTGGCTCCCGGTTTGGCGGCAAAGGCGCTGCGGACGCATTCTCGCCGCTGCGGTGACGAGCGGCGAGTGGTTTCGACTAGACTGCGTCGATACCTGTATTGGCAATCGGAGGAATCGATGCGACGTGTGGTTTTCAATCAGAAGGGCGGCGTGGGCAAATCCAGCATTGCCTGCAACCTGGCGGCGGTCAGCGCCGCAGAGGGCTACCGGACCCTGCTGATCGACCTGGACAGCCAGGCCAACTCCACCCATTACCTGACCGGGCTCAGTGGCGCAGACATTCCGCTCGGCATCGACGACTTCTTCCGTCAGGTGCTGGCCGGCAGTGCCGGCAAGAAGCCGCGGGTGAAGATCCTCAACACCCCGTTTACCAACCTCGATGTAGTCTCCGCCGGGCAGGAGCTTGCCGATCTGCAGCCCAAGCTCGAGCAAAAACACAAGATCAACAAGCTGCGCAAATTGCTCGACGAGCTGGCCGAGGACTATGAGCAGATCTATATCGACACGCCGCCGGCGCTGAATTTCTACACCATCTCAGCGCTGATTGCCGCCGACAAGGTGCTGATTCCCTTCGACTGCGACAGCTTCTCCCGCCAGGCACTGTACGGGCTGCTCGCCGAACTCGACGAGCTGCGCGAGGATCATAACGAGGCGCTGCAGGTCGAGGGCATTGTGGTCAATCAGTTCCAGCCGCGCGCCGCGCTACCCCGGCAGATGCTCAGCGAACTGCAGGCCGAAGGGCTGCCGCTGCTGCCGGTGTACCTGCACAGCTCGGTGAAGATGCGTGAATCCCATGAGGTGTGCATCCCGCTGATCCATCTGGATCCGCGCCACAAGCTGACCGAGCAGTTCGTCGCCCTGCACGCGCACCTCACGGGCTGAGCTGCTCAGGGCACCAGCAGCAGATCGCAGGGCGGCTCGCGCAGCCACTGCAGCGCCAGGCTGCCGAGCAGGGTATCGCTCAGCGCGCCGCGGCCGTGCTGACCGAGTGCCAGCAACTGCGGGGCGGTTTCCGCCAGCACCTGCTGCAGGCACTGCTCACGCTCACCGGCGCGCCAGCACGCCTGTAGGCGGGGGGCGCTGGCGGGCAGGTGCCGCACTTCCTCGGCTAGCAGGGTGTCGAACAGGTCACGCTCAAACGCCAGTGCGGCCGGATCATCATCGGCCTGCAGGCGCGCCACTTCGTGGATATGCAGCGCCTGCAGGCGGGCTTCCGCGGTCAGCAGTGAGGCGCTCAGCTGCAGGGCGCGGCTGGCACAGGGCGAAAAGTCCAGCGCGGCCAGCGCGGACTGCCAGGGCGCGGACTGGACCGCCAGCAGCAGCGGCACCGTGCAGCGCTGGGCGATCTGCTCCAGCGTGGTGCCGGCAAAGCCCTCGGCGACCGCGCGGTGGTGGCGCCCGACCAGCAGCAGGTCTGCCTCCAGACTGTGCAGTGCGCTGAGCACTTCAGGCACCACGGCGCCGTGGGCGATGTGCAGGCGCGCCTCGATGCCGTGTGCACTGTTCAGACGATCACTCAGCTGTGCCCGCACGGCGCCCAGCTCATCCTGCTCGCCACGGACATGCAGCAGCGTCAGGCGCGCGCCCAGCTGATGGGCGAGCGCTACGGCGCGTTGCAGGGCCAGATCGGCTTCAGCGCTGAGGTCATGGGCGATGAGTAGGTGCTTGAGCATGGGGCAGGGATCGTCGTGAAGGGGCATTCAGTATGCCTGAACCGGCTCACGATGGTCTGGGGCGGGCGCCCTGGATGAATGCAGGGCTTGGTGTAGCGCCGATCAAGGGCGGGCCGTTAGGATGCCGCCCGCGGCCGTGCGAACAGGTACGGCCGCATCCTCCTAACCGATGGTTTGCACAAGGAATCTCATCATGCTGCGTCTTGCCGCGCTGTTTGCCACCGCATTGCTGCTCAGTGGCTGCTCGGGCGTACCGTTTGTGCCGTGTATCTAAGGCATCGCTGGCGCCGCCTCACAGCGGCGTCAGCGGCCAGAACAGCGGGATCACCAGGCTTGCGACCAGCCAGAGCAGGATGTTCAGCGGAATGCCGATCCGCAGAAAATCACTGAAGCGATAACCACCGGCGTTGTACACAAAGGTATTGGTCTGATAGCCGATCGGGGTGGCGAAGCTGGCGCTGGCAGCGAACATCACCGCGACCACAAAGGCCCGCGGATCCACCCCCAGATGCTCGGCCATGCCGATGGCAATCGGCGTGACCAGCACCGCCACCGCGTTGTTGGACAGTATCTCGGTGAAGATCGAGGTAAAGAGGTAGATGAGCGACAGCATCAGCAGCGGCCCGGCCCAGGGCAGCCAGCCCATGACGTTTTCCACCAGCAGCCGCACCAGCCCGACCTTGTCCATCGCCACACTCACCGCCAGCATGCCGAAGATCAGGCTGAGGATCTTCCAGTCCACCGCCTTGTAGGCGTCGTCCACATCCAGGCAGCGGGTGGCCAGCACCAGCGCGGTGCCGATGATTGCCAGCCCCTCGATCGGCATGATGCCGAGTGCAGCCAACAGCATCACCGCCGCGGTGGTCAGCAGGGCAATCGGTGCCTTTTCGCGGCGATAGCTGCGCTCCTGCACGGCATTCAGGCTGATCAGCTCGCCATTGTCGGCAAAGCGCTTGATCTGCGCCGGCGTGCCCTCGACCAGCATCACATCGCCAAACTGCAGCTGGAAGTCGTCGAGATTGCCCTGGATGTTTTCGTCCTGTCGGTGCACCGCCAGCACGTTGATGCCGTAACGGGCGGTCAGGTCCAGATCGCGCATTGGCCGGTGGCTGTAGCGCGAGTTGCGCCCGACGATGGCCTCGGCCAGCACCGCGTCCTGATCGCTCAGGGTCTCGAAGGCCTCGCCGGTGTTGAAGGTCAGGTGATTGCTGCCGCGCAGCTCCAGCACATCGCTGACCTGGCCATGCACCAGCAGCAGGTCACCGGTCTGCAGGACAAAATCATGGGCCGGCCGGCTGATCTGCTCGCCACCGCGCTCCAGTTGCAGCACCTGCAGGCCGCTGCCGCCGTTGAGGTTGGCCTCGGCGATGCTCTTGCCGATCACTGGCGAGCTGCCGGGCACCCGCAGCTCGCTCATGAAGGTGCGCTCAAGGTCCGGGCGCAGCTGCTTGGAGAGGGTTTCCCGCGCGGGTAGCAGGCGCTTGCCGATGGTCAGCAGGTAGAGCATGCCGACGGCGGCAAGGATCAGTCCGGCGCCGGTGATCTCGAACATGCCAAATGGCTCGATGCCGGCCTTGCGCGCCACGCCATCGACCAGGATGTTGGTGGAGGTGCCGATCATGGTCAGGCTGCCGCCGAGGATGGTGGCGTAGGAGAGCGGAATCAGCAGCTTGGAGGGCAGGGTGCCAGCCCGCTTGGCCAGCGCAATCGCCACCGGGGTGAGGATCGCCACCACCGGGGTGTTGTTGAGAAACGCGGAGACCACCAGCGCGGTGATGGTGATGCCGGCCAGCACCCGGGTCGGGCTGGTGCCGACCCGCTCACCCAGCCAGTTGCCCAGCGTGTCGATGCAGCCGGTGCGCTCAAGGGCCGCGGAGAGCACGAACATGCAGGCGATGGTGATCGGCGCCGAGTTGGACAGCACGCCCAGCACTTCCCGGGGTTCGAGCAGCCCGCTGATCAGTAGCGCCGCCACGGCAATGGCCACGACGATGTCTGGGCTCCACTTCTCGCGCACAAAGGCGAACAGGATCCACACCAGCAGGGCAGCGACGAACCAGAGGGACAGGGATTCCGGGAGCATGGGCATCCTTGGAGCGAATCTCGGGAGGGGTAGCAAACCGGCGCAGCGCGCACGGCACCGGCAAAGATAAGAGCCTCGCCTTAGATCGTCCAAGAATGTTTGGGAAGGTTTATATGTATTTTTGGCTGGTCAGGCGCCGCCACAGAAGGGCACCTGACCTGCGTGTACTTCACGAGGAACAGCTGATCGCCAGATGCTTGCCCCAGTGCGGCGGGCGCTGCGCGTAGTGCTGCAGGGCCGGCTGCTCATCGAAGGGCCGGCTCAGCACGGCGTGCAGTTCGCGCACCGGGGCGTAGTCACCCTGCTCGGCGGCTGCGATGGCCTGCTGGGCCAGATAGTTGCGCAGCAGATAGCGTGGATTCACCGCGTGCATCCGCGTGCGGCGCTCCGCCTCGGATTCGGGCGATTCGTGGCTCAGGCGGGTGAGGAAGTCGCTACTCCAGGCATCAAAGCCGGCCAGATCGACGAAATCCTCGCGCAGGACGCGCAGCGCCTCGGCGGCCGGCTGATCGCCCAGGCGGCGGAAGAACAGGCTGTAGTCCACGCCGCCCTGCTGCATCAGGGCCAGCAGGCGCTGGATCAGCACCTCATCGCCACTCTCGGCCTGGCGCAGGCCCAGCCGGCGGCGCATGCGATCCAGGTATACCGCCTGGTAAAACGGCAGGAACAGCGCCAGTGCCGCGCGCAGCGCCTCGACCGGCGCCAGCGGGGTGAGGGCCTGGGCCAGCGCCGAGAGGTTCCAGTGGGCAATCGGCACCTGATTCTCGAAGCGGTAGCGGCCGCTGTCGTCGGAGTGGTTGCAGATGTGCCCGGCGTCAAAGTCATCGAGAAAGCCGTAGGGGCCAAAATCGAAGCTCAGGCCGAGCAGCGACATGTTGTCGGTGTTCATCACTCCGTGGCAGAAACCGTAGGCCTGCCACAGCGCCAGGGTCTCGGCGCTGCGCTCGACCACCTCGGTGAGCAGCGCCGCCACCGGCTGCTCCGCCTCGCGGCAGGCCGGGAAGTGGCAGTCCAGCGCATGCTCGACCAGCTGGCGCAGGGCGTCGTGCTGGCGGGTGTAGTAGAAGAACTCGAAGTGCCCAAAGCGCAGGTGGCTGGGCGAGAGGCGCAGCAGGGTCGCGGCGCTTTCCTGACGCTCGCGCCAGACCGGGGTGCTGGAGGCCACCACGCAGGCCGCCCGGGTGGTGGGAATACCCAACGCCGCCAGGTACTCGCTGGCGAGAAACTCGCGGATGCTGCTGCGCAGCACGGCGCGGCCATCGCCCATCCGCGAGAACGGCGTGGAGCCGGCGCCCTTGAGGTGCAGGTCCCAGTATTCGCCCCGGCTGTTGAGCACCTCGCCGAGCAGTAGCCCGCGCCCATCGCCAAGCTGCGGGTTGTAATGGCCGAACTGATGCCCGGAGTAGACCATCGCCCGGGGCTCGGCGCTGCTCCACAGCTGCTGGCCGGCGCACAGCGCGGTGAACTCGGGGCGCTCGGCCTCTTGGGGGGGCAGATCCAGCAGCGCCAGGGCGCTGGCGCTGGCCACCACCAAGCGCGGCTGCTCCAGCGGGTCGGGCAGCACCGCGGTGGAGAAGGTATCGCCGAGGCGGGCGAAGCGGTTGTCGAAGGTCAGCTGGTCGAGGGTCTTCACGGCGTGTCCTGAGTCGGTGCCGCGCTGGGCAGCGGTTGTTCCTTGACCAGCTGCAGCTGCTGGCCGGCGGCATTCTTGATGAACACATCCAGCTGGCGGAAGGCGATCTCGATGCCGTGTTCGCGGAACTGCCGGTCGATCTCGCGGTTGATCTCGTCGATCGCCGGGTTGCGGTCGCCCAGCTCGCGCACATGGATGCGCAGCTCATGATCGAGGGTGCTTTCGCTGAAGGTCAGGAACAGCACCTGCGGATCCGGCTCCTTGAGCACCCGGGCGTTGCTGCGGGCGATCTCCAGCAGCAGGCGACGCACCTGCTCCAGATCCGAGCCATAGGCCACCCCGACCTTGATGGTCACCCGCGTCACGGTGTCGCTCAGCGACCAGTTGATCAGCTGGCTGGTGATGAATGTCTTGTTGGGGACGATAATTTCCTTGCGGTCGAAATCGGTGATGGTGGTGGCGCGGATGCGGATCTTGCTCACCGAACCGGACAGGTTGCCGATGGTCACCACATCGCCGATACGCACCGGGCGCTCGAACAGAATGATCAGGCCGGAGATGAAGTTGGCGAAGATTTCCTGCATGCCAAAGCCGATCCCCACCGACAGTGCCGCGACCAGCCACTGCAGCTTGTTCCAGCTCAGCCCCAGGGTGGACAGGGTGCTGACCAGCCCGAAGGCCATGATGCTGTAGGAGAGCAGGGTGGTGGTGGCGTATGCGCTGCCCTGGGCCAGCTGCAGGCGCGAGAGCACCAGCATCTCCAGAAGGCCCGGCAGGTTGCGGGCCAGCACCACGGTCACCGCCAGAATCACCAGCGCACCCAGGAAGTCACTGAGGCTGATCGGCACCACAGTAACCTGCTCACCGTTGACGCTGGTGTAGTCGTAGAGGGTCACCGAGTCGAGGTAGGTGAAGACCGCCAGCAGATCGGCCCAGACCAGATAGAACAGGCCGACGAAGGCGAGGATCAGGGTCAGGCGGGTCAGGCGCAGAGACTGCTGGTTGATCTGCTCCAGTGCCAGGGTCGGCTCGGCGAGGGTGTCACCGCTTTCGGCCCCCTCCAGTGCCTGGCTGAGGCGGCGCGCCTCGGCGCGCTGCAGGGCCAGCCGGCCAGCGGCCACCGCCAGACCGCGGATCACCGTGGCCTGCAGCACCACCCACACGGCGATGATGTAGAGGGTATCGAGCAGGCGGCCGGTCAGTTTGAGGGCGGTGTAGTAGTAGCCCGAACCGACCAAGAACACATGGGCCAGCGGCAGGCCGACCAGCAGCAGGGCGGCGATAAAGTGCACGATGCGCGAGCCGAAGAACGGCGGCTGGCTGAGCATGATGCGCAGCAAGATGGCGCTCATCAGCAGGAAGCCGGCCAGCACGATGAAGATTCCCAGCACGTCCTCGGCCAGTCCCGAGAGCTGCTGCTCGGCAATGCTCACCACCAGCACGATCGGCATCACCACTAGACCCAGCTTGCGTACCTGACGATAGAGCGTCTGCACCTGCTCGGGGGGCCAGCGGAAATGCTGCTCGGCGACACTGCCCGGCGCGAGCAGGCGGTAGACCACGCCGAACACCAGCAAGGCCAGCGACAGCTTGAGCAGCGCCGCGCCGAACACCGTGGTGCTCTCTTGAGGGTCCTGAACCAGTAGCACGCCGCAGGCGGCGATGATCAGCGGCAGGGGCAGTACCAACAGCAGATGGCAGCCGATCGCCAGCGGGGTGGCCAGCTGGTTATCGCGTCCCGGATGGTGGACCTTCTGGCTGATCTGATCGAGCTGCGCGCGCAGCCAGCGCCGCCCGCTGAGCAGCAAACCGAGCAGCAGCACCAGCGGCACGAACAAGAGCGGCTGGGCGAGCAGGCCCTTGCCCACGGCCGTGGCACTGCTCATCACCGGCAGCGCCTCAAGCTGGCGCTGCAGGCGCTGGGGCACCTCCTGGAACCAGTCCAGATCCAGTGGCTTGTTGCTGGCAATCCAGAACATCTGCTCGTCCAGGGTGCGGCTCAGGGCGGCGCTGGTGGCCAGCAGCTCCTTCTGGTTGAGCTGCAGGGTGATGGCCTGCGTCAGCAGGTTGCCTAGCTCGGTGTTCAGCCGGTCCAGAAGTTCCAGGCGGCCACGTACCAGCTGGTCCAGCTCAAGGCGCAGGTCGTCGCTGACACTGCCTGCCGGCTGGCTGGCCAGCAGGGTGTCGATGTACTGCGCTGGGTTGGCGATCTCGGCGCGGCGCTGGTTGAGCTCGAACTGGTAGAGGCGCAGGTCGGCAATCTCATCGGCCAGCTTGGCGTAGATGCTGACCTTGGGCAGGGCGTTCTTTTGCTGGTAGAGGATGCGGGTCAACAGCAGGCTGCCCTGCAGCACGGCGATCTGCTCATCGAGAGCCTGGGCGGTCTGCTTGAGGCTGTCGAGCTGCTGGCGGGTTTCGATGTTGCGCCGCACCAGCACATTGGCCCGCTCGGTGGCCTTGAGCAGGTAGTCGCTGAGCGCCAGGTTCAGCTCCGACTGGGTGAGCAGCAGGCTGCCGCGCGGGTTGCCCTGACTGTCGCGGGTGAGCTGGGCGGCGGCCTCGACCGACTCGGCGCGGCGCTTGTCGTTGAGGGTGTTCTGCAGGGCCAGCACCTCGGCTTCCCGCTGGGCGACCTGCTGGGCCAGCAGGTCGCGCTGGCTGCTGGAAAGATCCTGCAGCACGCTGTTGCTGGCCAGCTCCTCGCTGCGCAGCCGCGAGAGCGTCTCCAGCGCAGCCAGCTCGGCGCGCAGCATGTTCTGCTGCTCGATCGGCATCACCACGCCCTTGTCGCGCACCGACTTGAGGGTGTCCTCGATGGCCCGGCTGCGCACCTGGTTGGCGCTGAGCTCGCTCTGGGCGCGCTCGGGGCGGGTCTGCGCCTCGATCAGCGCATTGGCTGCCTGGGACAACTGCTCCTGCTGTTCACCGAGGCGCTGCAGGCGCTCGGCCAGCTGGCGCTCCAGCGCCTCGATCGGCTGCGTCGCGTACTCGGTGAGCAGCGCAGCAGGGTCCGGCGCCGGCAGGGCGGCGCGTTCGCGCTGGGCGCTGGCAATCTGCGCCGGCGCGGCCTTCAGGCGCTGGCGCAAGGCCTCGATCTGCTGCTCGGCGCTGCGCAGGCGCTCCAGGTGTTCGAGGGTTTTCTGCAGGCTGTCCTGCAGCAGGCGCTGCTCGGCCTCCGGCAGCTTGCGTGCCTCCAGCGTTTCCAGCTGGCCGCGCACCTGCTCTGCCGTGGGCAGTCCCGCTGATAACTGGGCGATCGCCTGGCCTGAGCCAAGCAGCAGGAGCAGCAGAAGGGGAAGCAGGCGCGCTAACAGCATGACGAAGGGTTCCAGAGCAAAAATGAGGGAAGACGCAGCCATCTAGCCGGATAAGTCGGGGCATCAGAGGAGCAGGCCGGCACCCGGCGGCTTGCCGCCGGGAATGCGCAGGCCGACCTTGCGGACACGCTTGCCATCCATCTGCGCCACCGTCCAGATCAGCCCGGCCCATTCGACTTGGTCGCCCACCACCGGTTCCCCGCCGATCCGCTCGGCCAGCAGCGTGGCCAGGGATTCGTCGGCCGCCAGCCCGTCAAGGCTCAGGCCATACAGGGCGGCAATCGCGCCAAGCTGGGCGTCGCCCTCAAGGATGAAGTCACCGAAGAAGCGCAGGTCACGCTGCGGCGCCTCGCTGAACAGTTTGCCAAGTGCTTCCAGATCGTACTCATGGCCGATCACACAGAGGATGTCGCCGGCCTCCAGACGGGTGCTGCCGCTGGGGTGCAGCAGCTCCTTGCGGCGAAATAGCGCGGCGATGCGGGTGCCTTCTGGCATCTTCAGCTCACGCAGCGGCGCACCGACGCACCAGCGATCCGCCCGCAGGCGATAGATGAACAGCTCCCACTCGCTGGTCGGGTGGATCTGCAGGCCGGCGCGGGAAATCGGCGAGGGCTGCGGCGGCACCTCGACCCGCGCCTTGCGGGCCGCAAACGGCAGGGTGCTGCCCTGCAGCAGCAGCGAGACCAGCACGATGAAGAACGCCACGTTGAAATACAACTGCGCCTGGGGCAACCCCGCCATCAGCGGGAAGACCGCAAGGATCACCGGCACCGCGCCGCGCAGGCCGACCCAGCCGATGAACAGCCGCTCGCGCAGCGCGAAGCTGCGAAACGGTGCCAGGCCAATGAACACCGCCAGCGGCCGGGCGACGAAGATCATCCACAGCGCCAGAGACAGCGCCGGCAGGGCGATCGGCAGCAGAGCGTGCGGGGTGAGCAGCAGGCCGAGCACCAGGAACATGCCGATCTGGCTGAGCCAGGCCAGGCCATCGAACATGTGCAGGATGCCGTGGCGGTTGCGGATCGGCCGGTTGCCCAGCAGCAGGCCGCAGACATACACCGAGAGAATGCCGCTGCCGCCCAGCGCACTGCTGATGGCAAACAGCAGCAGCCCGCCACTGACCGCCAAAAGCGGGTACAGGCCATCGGCCAGGCTGATGCGGTTGATCAGCTGTTGCAGCAATGCGCCGCCGGCCAGGCCGATCAGGATGCCTAGACCGAACTGCTGCAGCAGATCCAGCAGGAATCCCCAGCCAAAGTCGCTTTGCCCGGACGCGAGCATGCCGATCAGCGCGACGGTGAGGAACATCGCCATCGGATCGTTGCTGCCCGACTCGATCTCAAGCGTCGCCCCGACCCGCTCATTGAGGCCCTTGCCATTGAGCAGGTTGAACACCGCCGCCGCATCGGTCGAGCCGACGATGGCGCCGATCAAAAGGCCCTGCAGCGGGCTCAGATCGAACAGCCAGGCGGCCATCAGCCCGGTCATCCCGGCCGTCAGCGCCACCCCCAGGGTGGCCAGCGAGAGCGCCGGCCACAGCGCCACCCGGAAGGTCGCCACCCGGGTACGCATGCCGCCATCGAGCAGGATCACCGCCAGCGCCAGGTTGCTGACCAGATACGCCAGCGGGTAGTTATCGAAGGCGATGCCGCCGATGCCATCCTCGCCGGCCAGCATGCCGACGCCCAGAAAGATCACCAGCACCGGGATGCCGATACGGGCTGAAACGGCGCTGACCAGAATGCTGGCGCCGACCAGCAGGGCGCCGATCAGGAGCAGGCTGTTGATGGTGACGGCATCCAAGGGGCAATCTCCGAAGGCACGCAGGCGGGAAGGGCGCACGCCGAGCGTGCCGTGTCGATTCTACCTGTGGATGCCGTGGCGGTTGATAAAAACTGCCGCTGTGAGCGGCCGCCGGCGCGCACGGCTCTGCGCCGGGCAAGCCGGCTGGTAAACTCGCCCGCTGTTTGTTCCTGCCCCGGATATCGTCGATGAACTACCGCCACGCCTTTCACGCCGGCAATCATGCCGATGTGCTCAAGCACGCCGTGCTGTGCCGTCTGCTGAACCTGTTGACCCGCAAGGACAAGCCGCTGGCTTGCCTGGACAGCCATGCCGGCATTGGCCTGTATGACCTGCTCGGCCCCGAGGCCCAGAAGACCGACGAATGGCGTGAGGGCATCGGTCGGCTGTGGCTGGCCGAGGATCTGCCGCCGATCCTCGCCGAGTACCGCGAGCAGGTGCGCGCGCTCAACCCGGATGGCGCGCCGCGCTACTACCCAGGCTCCCCGGAAATCGCCCGCGCGCTGAGCCGCGAGTGCGACCGGGTGCTGCTCAATGAAAAGCACCCCGAGGACGCCGCGCTGCTCAAGGACAACATGGCCGGCACGCGGCGAGTCAAGGTGCAGCAGGCCGATGGCTGGCTGATGCCCAAAGCGCTGTTGCCGGTGGCGGAAAAGCGCGCGCTGCTGCTGATCGATCCACCGTTCGAGGAGGTGGGGGATCTGGAGCGCTGCGTCGAGGCGCTGAAGACCGCCATCGCCCGCATGCGCCAGACGGTGGTGATGATCTGGTATCCGATCAAGGACGAGCGTCAGCTCAAGCGTTTCTATCAGGATCTGGCCAAAAGCGGCGCGCCCAAGTTGCTGCGCGCCGAGCTGTGGGTGCATCCCATCGACAACCCGGCGGGCCTCAACGGCTCGGGGCTGGCGATTGCCAATCCGCCGTGGCCGCTGGAAGAAGAGCTGCCGGGACTGCTCAGCGATCTGGCGGGCCGATTGGCGCAGAGCGAGGGCGGCTGGCGGCTGGACTGGCTGATCGAGGAGCGCTCAGGCGCTTAAGCCTGCTTTAAGCCAGACCGGGGAAGATGCGCTCCACACCCACTCAACGGAGCTCTTCCCCATGAAAAAACTGCTGCTGCCGCTGGCCCTGCTGATCGCCAGCCCGCTGGCCCTGGCCAAGACCGAATGCACCACCGCCGAGCGTTCCACCTGGCAAGACGCCGAGGCCTTCCAGGCCAACCTGCGCGATCAGGGCTACCAGATCAAGAAGTTCAAGGTGACCGAGGGCAACTGCTACGAGATCTACGGCTACGACGCCGAGCAGCGCAAGGTCGAGATCTACTTCAATCCGGTCAGCGGCGAAGCCGTCAAGACCAAGATGGCAGACTGAGGCCATGAGCGCCGCCACCGTTCGCCTGTGGGATCCACTGATCCGGGTGTTTCACTGGTCTCTGGCCGGGACTTTCGTGGCCAACTACGCACTCAATGAAGCAGGCGAGCGCTGGCATAACTGGCTTGGCTACTATGCGCTCGGCTGGTTGCTGGTGCGCCTGGTCTGGGGCTTTATTGGCACGCCGGCGGCGCGCTGGGCGGACTTCTGGCCGACCCGTGCGCGCCTGCTGGCGCACTGGCGGTCGCTGCGCGGTGGCCGGCCGATGCATCGTCTGGGGCATTCCCCGATCGGCGCCCTGGTGATGATCCTGATGATGCTCTGCATCCTCGGCCTTGGCGTCAGTGGTTTTCTGATGACCGAGATCGACTACTTCTGGGGTGAAGAGCTGCCCGAGGAGATTCACGAAGCACTGGCCAACACCCTGGCCGCGCTGGTGGGGCTGCATGTGGCGGCGGCGCTGCTGGAAAGCCTGCGGCTTAAAGAAAATCTGCCGCTGTCGATGATCACCGGTCGCCGTCGTCTGCCGCCGGACGAGCACTGAATAGCTTCTTAAAAGCCCCGGTCGATCCCGTCGGCCGGGGCTTTTTTGTGTGCGTTCAGTCAGCGTGGGCGACGGTGGGCAGGCACACCCCGGTGCCGCGGAGTCCGCAGTAGCCGTTGGGGTGGCGTGCCAGATACTGCTGGTGATAGCCCTCGGCGTAGTAGAAGGGCACATCTTGGCGGATCTCGGTAGTGATCGCCCCAAGACCGGCCTGCGCCAGCGCCTGGGCGAAGGCTTCGGCACTGGCCTGCGCCTCGTGCAATTGCTGAGCGCTGCTGCAGTAGATCGCCGAGCGGTACTGGGTGCCGACATCATTGCCCTGACGCATGCCGCTGGTCGGGTCATGCGATTCCCAGAACACCTTGAGCAGCGCGGCCAGCGAGGTCTGCGCCGGATCGAACACCACCCGCACCACCTCGGTATGCCCGGTCAGGCCGCTGCACACCTCCTCATAGGTCGGATTCGGCGTGAAGCCGCCGGCGTAACCCGCGGCGGTCACCCACACCCCCGGTTGCTGCCAGAAGCGCCGCTCGGCGCCCCAGAAACAGCCCATGCCGAACTGGATGTCCTCGAATCCCTGCGGAAACGGCGCCTGCAGCCCATGCCCATTGACCAGATGGGCGGCAGGCACGGCGACGGGCGTGCTGCGCCCGGGCAAGGCCTGTTCGGCGCTGGGCAGGGCCTGCTTGTGGACGAGAATCTGTGAGCGCAGAACCATGATGCTCTCCTGAAATGGACGGCTTGGGACGCCGCTCAAGATGCCTTGCGCGGGCTGATCCGGCAATCGTCACCGATAAGCAGAAACCACAAGGCCCCACCGAGGTGAGGCCTTGCGGGTACAGCGGGTGCGCTTATGCACTAAAGATTCACAGCAGCAGCGAGCGAATCTCCGCCAGCACATCCGCCAGGCGGCGGGTGAAGCGGCAAGCGGCGGCGCCGTTGATCACGCGGTGATCATAGGACAGCGACAGCGGCAGCATCAGCCGCGGCTGGAAGGCTGCACCATCCCACACCGGCTGGATGCTGGCCTTGGAGACGCCAAGGATCGCCACTTCCGGCGCATTGACGATCGGCGAGAAGCCGGTGCCGCCAATATGCCCGAGGCTGGAGATGGTGAAGCAGGCGCCCTGCATCTCATCGGCAGAGAGCTTCTTGCTACGCGCCTTCTCCGCCAGTTCGGCGGCCTCGGCAGCCAGCTGCAGCAGGCTCTTCTGATCGACATTCTTGATTACCGGCACCAGCAGACCTTCCGGGGTGTCCACGGCAAAGCCGATGTGCACATACTTCTTGCGGATCAGCGCCTTGCCACTGGGGGCCAGTGAGCTGTTAAAGTCCGGCATCTCGCGCAGCACATGGGCGCAGGCCTTGAGCAGGAACGGCAGCACGGTCAGCTTGACGCCAGCCTTCTCGGCAAATTTCTGCTGCGCCTTGCGGAAGTCCTCCAGCTCGCTGATGTCGGCCGACTCGTGCTGGGTGACGTGCGGCACGTTGAGCCAGCTGCGGTGCAGGTTGGCGGCGCCGACCTGCATCAGGCGGGTCAGTGCCACTTCTTCCACTTCACCGAAGCGGCTGAAGTCGATTTCCGGAATCGGCGGGATGCTGGCTCCAGCCACCGCGCCGGCCGCCGGAGCCGCCTTGGCCTTGTGCATCATCGCCTTGACGTAAGCCTGCACGTCCTCTTTGAGTACCCGGCCCTTGGGGCCAGTCGCCAGGACATCGCTCAGCTCGACGCCAAACTCGCGGGCTAGCATGCGCACCGCAGGACCAGCGTGCACCTTGCCGGCCGGGCGCTTGGGCGCTTCGACCAGCGGGGCAATCGCCGCCAGGGGCGGATCACCGGCGGCCGGGGTCTCCACCGCGGCGGGCGGCGTGCTCGCTGCGGATGCCGGCGCCGCAGCAGGGGCTGCGCTGGGGGCTTCGGCCACGGCCGCGCCGCCACTGACCTTGAGGGTCAGGATCAGCGCGCCAGTGCTCACCTCGTCGTTGAGGGCGATGGCGAGGCTCTCCACGATGCCGGCCTGCGGGCAGGGGATTTCCATGCTCGCCTTGTCCGACTCCAGCACGATCAGCGACTGATCGGCCTCGACCGTATCACCGGCCTTGACCAGCACCTCAATCACCCGTGCCTTGCCGCCGGCGCCGATGTCCGGGACATGGACCTCTTGCAGGCGTTCACCGGCCGGAGCAGCGGCCACCGGCGCAGCTGCCGGGACTTCGACAGCGACCGGGGCTGCGGCGGCTGGGGCATCTGTAACCGGGGCCGGGGCGCTGGCGCCTTCGATTTCCAGCTCCAGCAGTGCGTCACCGGTCTTCAGTGAGTCGCCCAGTTTGACCTTCAGCGCTTTGATGATCCCGGTGGCGGGGGCCGGCACTTCCATGCTGGCCTTGTCGGATTCCAGGGTCAGCAGGCTCTGGTCGGCCTCGATACGATCGCCCTCCTTGACGAAGAGTTCGATCACCGTGCCTTCGCCGCTGCCGATGTCGGGTACGCGAATCAGTTCAGTCATGGCGCGCTCCTCAGCAGTCCAGCGGATTGGGCTTGTTCATATCGATACCGAACTGGGCGATGGCCTCGCTGACCACACGGCGCTCGATCTCGCCACGCTCGGCCAGCGCTTCCAGCGCCGCCAGCACCACCCAGTAGCGGTCCACCTCGAAGAAGTGGCGCAGCTTCTTGCGGCTGTCGCTGCGGCCAAAGCCGTCGGTGCCGAGCACCTTGTACTCCTTGACCGGCACCCACTGGCGGATCTGGTCGGCGAACAGCTTCATATAATCGGTGGAGGCGATCACCGGCGCCTTGTCCGACAGGCACTGCTCGACGTAGCTCAGTTCGCGCTCCTGCTCGGGGTGCAGGCGGTTGTGGCGCTCCACGGCCAGGCCTTCGCGGCGCAGCTCGTTGAAGCTGGTCACGCTCCACACATCGGCACTGACGCCAAAGTCGTTGCGCAGGATCTTCGCCGCCTCGCGCACTTCGCGCAGGATGGTGCCCGAGCCCAGCAGCTGCACATGGCGGCCTTCACGCGCGGTGTCGGTCTCCAGCGCATACATGCCCTTGATGATGCCGTTCTCGACGCCTTCGGGCATCGCCGGCTGGGCGTAGGCCTCATTCATCGCGGTCAGGTAGAAGAACACGTTCTGCTGCTCTTCGGTCATCTGGCGGATGCCTTCGCGGATGATCACAGCCATCTCGTAGGCGTAGGTCGGGTCATAGGTGCGGCAGTTGGGGATGGTCGAGGCGAGGATGTGGCTGTGGCCGTCCTCGTGCTGCAGGCCCTCGCCGTTGAGCGTGGTGCGCCCGGCGGTGCCGCCGATCAGGAAGCCGCGCGCGCGGCTGTCGCCGGCCGCCCAGGCCAGGTCGCCGATGCGCTGGAAGCCGAACATCGAATAGAAGACGTAGAACGGCAGCATCGGCTGGTTGTGGTTGCTGTAGGCGGTCGCCGCGGCAATCCAGCTGGACATGGCACCGGCCTCGTTGATGCCTTCCTCGAGGATCTGGCCCTTCTTGTCCTCGCGGTAGAACATCACCTGGTCCTTGTCCACCGGCTGATAGAGCTGGCCGACCGAGGAGTAGATGCCGAGCTGGCGGAACATGCCTTCCATGCCGAAGGTACGCGCCTCATCCGGAATGATCGGCACGATGCGTGCGCCCAGATCCTTGTCCTTGACCAGCTGCGAGAGGATGCGCACGAAGGCCATGGTGGTGGAAATCTCGCGATCGCCGGTGCCATCGAGGATCGCCTTGAGGGTCTCCAGCGGCGGGGTGGGGATGCTGATGCTCTTGGCGCGGCGCTGCGGCACGAAGCCGCCGAGCTTTTCGCGGCTCTTCAGCAGGTACTTCATCTCCGGGCTGTCCGCTTCTGGCCGGTAAAACGGCAGGGCTTCGAGCTGATCGTCCGGAATCGGCACGCCGAAGCTGTCGCGGAACACCTTGAGGCTGTCCAGATCGACCTTCTTGACGTTGTGGGCGATGTTCTTTGCTTGGCCGGCGCCGGTGCCGTAGCCCTTGATGGTCTTGGCGAGGATCACGGTCGGCTGACCCTGATGGTTGACCGCGCGGTGGTAGGCCGCATAGACCTTGAACGGATCGTGGCCGCCGCGGTTGAGCTTCCAGATTTCCTCGTCGGAGAGGTCCTTGACCATCTCCAGCAGCTCTGGGTTGGCACCGAAGAAGTGCTCACGGACGAACTTGCCGTCGTTGGCCTTGTAGTTCTGATACTCGCCGTCGATCACCTCGTCCATGCGCTTTTGCAGCAGGCCTTTGCTGTCCTTGGCGAACAGCGGATCCCACAGGCGGCCCCAGATCACCTTGATCACGTTCCAGTCGGCGCCACGGAACACGCCTTCCAGTTCCTGGATGATCTTGGCGTTGCCGCGCACCGGGCCGTCGAGGCGCTGCAGGTTGCAGTTGACCACGAAGATCAGGTTGTCGAGCTTCTCACGCCCGGCCAGAGCAATGGCGCCGAGCGATTCTGGCTCGTCGGTTTCGCCATCACCGAGGAAGCACCAGACCTTCTGCTTGCCGGCGGGGATGAAGCCGCGGTCTTCCAGGTACTTCATGAAGCGCGCCTGGTAGATCGCCTGGATCGGGCCAAGGCCCATCGACACGGTGGGGAACTGCCAGAAGTCCGGCATCAGCCAGGGGTGCGGGTAGGAGGACAGGCCGTTGCCATCGACCTCCTGGCGGAAGTTGTTCAGCTGGTCTTCGCTGATGCGGCCTTCCAGGAAGGCGCGGGCGTAGATGCCGGGGGAGGCATGGCCCTGGAAGTAGATCAGGTCGCCGCCGTGCTCTTCAGTCGGCGCCTTGAAGAAGTAGTTGAAACCGACATCGTAGAGCGTGGCGCTGGAGGCAAAGGTCGAGATGTGTCCGCCAAGATCCGGATCCTGCTTGTTGGCCCGCATGACCATGGCCAGTGCGTTCCAGCGCACCAGCGAGCGGATGCGCCGCTCCATGAACAGGTCGCCCGGCATGCGTGCCTCGTGGGTCACCGGGATGGTGTTGCGGTACGGGGTGGTGATGGCGTAGGGCAGCTGGGTGCCGGTGCGCGAGGCCAGTTCACCCATGCGGGTCAGCAGGTATTGGGCGCGGTTTTCACCTTCACGATCAAGGACGGATTCCAGGGCGTCCAGCCACTCCTGGGTTTCGACGGGATCGAGATCTTGCATGGCTTGCTCCATGGCGGAAAGGTCACCAGAATCGGTGGCCTGATATTACGTGACCGGTCTTGTGGGCGGGCACGGAGAATGTTGTGTTTTTCGGGCCGTGGCGCCTGTGCGCCGGCGTTGCCGGGGGTCTCCCGGCTCGGTAGTTTTACTACATTAAAACGCGAAAAGCAGCACCCTGAGTGCAGTATTTCGTAGCGAAACTACAGGCTGTTGCGCGGCCCCTGTGCGGCCTGAGCAGCCCCTTCCAGAAGGATAGATCCTGTGAGCCGTCCTGAACCGACTTCTCTGCCGCGTGAGCTGCAGACCCTGGCCGATACCGCGCTGGCTGCGCTGCACGGCGCACTGGAGACTGACGGTCAGGCCGCGCTCGCCGCCTGGCCGGCACCGCGCCGCGAGGCCTTGCAGCGCGCGCTGGCCGCCAGCGATTTTGTCGCCGAGCAGTGCCAGCGTGAGCCGGCCATGCTGCTGGCGCTGGCCGAGAGCGGCGAGCTGGAGCGGCGTCTGGCGCCGGGCGAGTTGCGTGCGCAGTTGAGCGCGCGGCTGGAGGGCTGCGACAGCGAAGACGAGCTGGCGCGCCGGCTGCGCCGCTACCGCAATCGCCAGCAGCTGCGGATCATCTGGCGCGACATTGCCCAGCAGGCGGATCTGGCCGAGACCTGTCAGGACCTTTCGGATCTGGCCGACGCCTGCATCGATCTCGCCTACCACTGGCTGTATGGGCGCCAGTGCGCGCAGTCGGGCATGCCGATCGGTGCGCGCAGCGGCGAGCCGCAGCATCTGGTGGTGCTGGGGATGGGCAAGCTCGGCGCCCACGAGCTGAACCTGTCCTCGGACATCGACCTGATCTTCGCCTACCCCGAGGGCGGCGAGACCGAGGGCGCGCGCCGCTCGCTGGACAATCAGGAGTTCTTCACCCGCCTGGGGCAGAAGCTGATCAAGGCGCTGGATGCGGTGACCGTCGATGGCTTCGTGTTTCGCGTCGATATGCGCCTGCGCCCCTACGGCTCCAGCGGTCCGCTGGTCTACAGTTTTAACGCCATGGAGCAGTACTACCAGGATCAGGGCCGCGACTGGGAACGCTACGCGATGATCAAGGCGCGGGTGGTGGCGGGGGATCAGCCGGCCGGTGAGCGTCTGCAGCAGATGCTGCGGCCGTTCGTCTATCGCCGCTACCTGGACTTCTCGGCGATCGAGGCGCTGCGCAGCATGAAGCAGCTGATCCAGCAGGAGGTGCGGCGCAAGGGCATGAGTGAGAACATCAAGCTCGGCGCTGGCGGTATCCGCGAGGTGGAGTTCATCGCCCAGGCTTTCCAGCTGATCCACGGCGGGCGCGATCTGAGCCTGCAGCAGCGCCCGCTGCTCAAGGTGCTCGACACCCTGGCCGGGCAGGGCTATCTGCCGCTACCGGTGGTCGAGGAGCTCAAGGAGGGCTACTGCTTTCTACGCTATCTGGAACATGCCTTGCAGGCGGTGGCTGACCGGCAGACGCAGATGCTCCCAGATGGCGAGCTGGAGCGCGCGCGGGTGGCGTTCATCATGGGCTTTGACGGCTGGAATGCGCTGCTCGACCAGCTGGCGCACTGGCGCGCGCGCATCGACTGGCATTTCCGTCAGGTGATCGCCGATCCGGAAGACGAGGCGGCCGGTGGCCGACAGTCAGTCGGTGAGGAATGGCTGCCGCTCTGGCAGGAGGCGCTGGAGCGCGAGGCGGCCGAGCATCAGCTGGCCGAGGCGGGCTTCAAGGCGCCGGCCAGCGCCTGGCAGCGTATTCAGGGGCTGCAGCACAGCTCGCCGGTGCGCGCCATGCAGCGCCTTGGGCGCGAGCGGCTGGACGCCTTCATGCCGCGCCTTTTGAGCGCCACCGTCGAGCGTGACGATCCGGATCTGGTGCTGGAGCGGGTGCTGCCGCTGGTCGAGGCGGTGGCGCGGCGCTCGGCCTATCTGGTGCTGCTCTCGGAAAACCCCGGCGCCTTGGGCCGCCTGCTGACCCTCTGTGCGGCCAGCCCGTGGATCGCCGGGCAGATTGCCCGCTATCCGCTGCTGCTCGATGAGCTGCTCAACGAGGGCCGACTGTTCAGCCCGCCCGGCAAGGCACAGCTGGAGGCGGAGCTGCGTGAGCGGCTGACCCGCATCCCCGAGGATGATCTGGAACAGCAGATGGAGGCGCTGCGCCACTTCAAGCTGGCCCACGGCCTGCGGGTCGCGGCCTCGGAAATTACCGGCACCCTGCCGCTGATGAAGGTCTCGGATTACCTGACCTGGCTGGCCGAAGCGATTCTTGAGCAGGTGCTACAGCTGGCCTGGCGTCAGGTCACCCAGAAGCATGGCTTCCCGCCGGCGGCCGATGGCGCACCGGCCAGCGAGCCGGGTTTCATCATCGTCGGCTATGGCAAGGTCGGTGGTATCGAGCTGGGGCATGGTTCGGACCTGGATCTGGTGTTCATCCACAACGGCGACACCCTGCAGGAAACCGACGGCGCCAAGCCGATCGATAGCGCGCAGTTCTACACCCGCATGGGCCAGCGGATCATCCATATGCTCACCACGCAGACCGCCTCCGGCGCCCTGTACGAGGTGGACATGCGCCTGCGCCCCTCGGGGGTGTCGGGCCTGCTGGCCAGCTCGCTCGCCGCCTTTGAGCGCTACCAGGAGGCGGAGGCCTGGACTTGGGAGCACCAGGCGCTGGTGCGGGCCCGTAAGCTGGCCGGCTGCGCGGAGGTGGCGCGCCGCTTCGAGGCGATCCGCGCCGCGGTGCTTGGGCGGGTACGTGAGGGCGAGGCGCTGCGTGCTGAGGTCAGCGAGATGCGCGCCAAGATGCGCAGCAATCTCGGCACCCCGGCCACCGCCGGCGGCACCGCAGCGGAGGCCTTCGAAGCCGCGGCGCGCTTCGACCTCAAGCACGATGCCGGTGGTATCGTCGATATCGAATTTATGGTGCAATATGCCGTCCTGGCCTGGTCGCAGCAGTACCCTGAACTGCTGCGTTTCACCGACAACATCCGCATTCTGGAAGGGCTGGAGCAGGCAGGACTGCTGCCCGGCTCCGATGTCCGTCTTCTGCAGGAGGCCTACAAGGCCTATCGTGCAGCTGCTCACCGTCTGGCCCTGCAGAAACAGGCCGGGCAGGTCAGTGGCGATCACTTCCATGAAGAGCGCCGCGGCGTGATGCGGATCTGGCGCGAGCTGGGGCTCGCCTGGATACCGGCCGCAGGGCGCGGCTGACACGGCGGACGCCGCAGGCGTGCGTCCCGGGCTGGTTGATGGCAAATCCGAATTCTTGAATGGAGCTGGCAAAAAATGTCGATGGCCGATCGTGATGGCGTTATCTGGTATGACGGTAAACTGGTGCCTTGGCGCGAAGCCAACACCCATGTGCTGACCCACAGCCTGCACTACGGCATGGGCGTGTTCGAGGGCGTGCGCGCCTACAACACCCCGGACGGCACCGCGATCTTCCGCCTGCAGGCGCACACCGACCGTCTGTTCGACTCCGCCCACATCATGGGCATGAAGATTCCCTACACCAAGGAAGAGATCAACGAGGCGACCAAGGCGGCGGTGCGCGAGAACGGCCTGGAAAGCGCCTACATCCGTCCGCTGGCCTTCTACGGCTCGGAAGGCATGGGCATCCGCGCCGACAACCTGAAGGTCCACGTGGTCATCGCCGCCTGGCACTGGGGCGCCTACATGGGCGACGAGGCGCTGGAAACCGGCATCAAGATCCGCACCAGCTCGTTCACCCGGCACCACGTGAACATCTCGATGACCCGCGCCAAGGCCAGCGGCCACTACATCAACTCGATGCTGGCCCTGCAGGAAGCCGTCTCCGCCGGTGCCGACGAGGCGCTGCTGCTGGATCCGGAAGGCTACGTGGCCGAAGGTTCGGGCGAGAACATCTTCATCATCAAGGATGGCGTGATCTACACCCCCGAGGTCACCGCCTGCCTGAACGGCATCACCCGCAGCACCGTGCTGACCCTGGCGCGTGAGCACAACCTTGAGATCGTCGAGAAGCGCATCACCCGTGATGAGGTGTACATCGCAGACGAGGCCTTCTTCACCGGCACTGCCGCGGAAGTCACCCCGATCCGCGAGCTGGATGGCCGCCTGATCGGCGCCGGCCGCCGTGGCCCGATCACCGAGAAGCTGCAGAAGGCCTACTTCGATCTGGTCACCGGCCAGACCGACGCCCACGCCGAGTGGCGCACGCTGGTCAAGTAAGCGGCAGGTGCGCGGCGGTGGCGTCGTCTTTTGGTGCCGCCATCGCCGCCACCGGCTTGTGGCGAGCGGGCCAGCCACGGTGCTGGTCTGCTTCTGCCTTCGCGGCCAACCCGCCCCATGACCTGACGAATTTCCCATGAATATCCTGATCATCGGCCCCAGCTGGGTGGGCGACATGGTGATGGCGCAGACGCTGTTCCAGTGCCTGCGCCAACGCCACCCCGATTGCCAGATCGATGTGCTGGCCCCCGACTGGAGCCGGCCGATCCTTGAACGGATGCCCGAGGTGCGCCGTGCCCTGAGCTTCCCGTTCGGCCACGGCGTGCTGGATCTGGCCGGACGCCGGCGCATCGGCCGCTCGCTGGCCGGGCAGTACGATCAGGCGATTCTGCTGCCCAACTCCTTCAAATCCGCGCTGGTGCCGTTCTTTGCCGGCATCCCGACCCGCACCGGCTGGCGCGGCGAGCTGCGCTACGGACTGCTCAACGACCTCCGCACGCTGGACAAGCAGCGCTATCCGCTGATGATCGAGCGCTTCATGGCGCTGGCCTACGCGCCGGGCGCCACGCTGCCCCAGCCCTATCCGCGCCCACAATTGCAGATCGACCCGCAGAGCCGCGCTGCGGCGCTGGCCAAGTTCGGTCTGGAGCAGGACCGCCCGGTGTTGGCGCTGTGCCCGGGTGCCGAGTTCGGCGAGGCCAAGCGCTGGCCTTCCGCGCATTACGCCGCGGTGGCCGATGCCAAGATCCGCGCTGGCTGGCAGGTGTGGATCTTTGGCTCGAAAAATGATCACCCGGTGGGTGAGGCGATCCGCGAGGAGCTGCTGCCGGGGATTCAGGAAGAGGTGGTCAATCTGGCCGGCGAAACCAGCCTGGCTGAGGCCATCGATCTGCTGTCCTGCGCCGATGCGGTGCTCAGCAACGACTCCGGGCTGATGCACGTCGCGGCGGCGCTGAATCGCCCGCTGGTGGCGGTGTACGGTTCGACCTCGCCGCAGTTCACCCCGCCGCTGGCCGAGCAGGTGGAGATCGTGCGCCTCGGCCTCGACTGCAGCCCGTGCTTTGCCCGTACCTGCCGCTTTGGTCACTACAACTGCCTGCATGACCTGACCCCGCAGCCGGTCCTCGAGGCCCTGCAGCGCCTGGCGGGTGATCCGCTGGCCGACCCGCTGCCGCAGGTGGACTGAGTGCGCGTCCTCCTGATCAAGACCTCGTCGCTGGGCGATGTCATCCACAGCCTGCCGGCACTGACCGATGCGCAGCGCGCGATTCCTGGCATCCGTTTTGACTGGGTGGTGGAGGAGGGCTTTGCCGAGATCCCCAGCTGGCACCCGGCGGTGGATACGGTGATTCCGGTGGCGCTGCGCCGCTGGCGCAAGCACCCCTGGCAGGCTTGGCGCAGCGGCGAATGGCAGCGCTTCAAGCAGGCGATCAGTGCTCATCGTTATGACCTGGTGCTCGATGCCCAGGGTCTGCTGAAAAGCGCCTTACTGACCCGCTATGCCCGCGGCCCGGTGGTCGGGCTGGATCGCGCCAGTGCCCGCGAGCCGCTGGCCAGCCGCTTCTATGCCCGTGGCTGTGCGGTGCCCTGGGGCATCCATGCGGTCGAGCGGCTGCGTCAGCTGTTCGCCCAGGCGCTCGGCTACTGCCCGCCGCCGGAGATGGGCGACTACGCCCTCGAGCGCAGCCGCCTGAGCGGCGCACCGGTCGCTGAGCCGTACCTGCTGCTGCTGCATGGCACCACCTGGGCGACCAAGCACTGGCCGGAGCGCTACTGGCGCGAGCTGGCCGAGCAGTTGTCTGCCCAGGGCTGGGCGATCCGCCTGCCGTGGGGCAATGCCGACGAAAAAGCCCGTGCCGAGCGCATTGCCGTAGATCTTGCCCGGGTGACGGTACTGCCCAAACTCAACTTGGCCGGAATCGCCGCCGAGCTGGCCGGTGCGCGCGCCTGTGTGGCGGTGGATACCGGTCTGGGTCATCTGGCCGCGGCGCTGGATGTGCCGACCCTGTCGCTCTATGGGCCGACCAATCCGGGCTTTACCGGCGCTTACGGGGGCAGCCAGCGGCATCTGGCCAGTGATTTCCCCTGCGCGCCGTGCCTGAAAAAGACCTGCAGCCATGCCGCGAGTGCCGAGGAGCGCCAACGCTTTGATCTGGTCACCGAGCAGCCGTTGTGCTTCACCCGTCTGAATCCCGCGCGGGTGGCTGCCGAGCTGGCGACCCTGCTGCCGTCGAGAATCTGCTGATGCAACTGGCCTTTGTGCTCTACAAATACTTCCCTTACGGCGGGCTGCAGCGCGATTTCATGCGCATTGCCCTGGAGTGCCAGCGCCGCGGCCACGCGATCCGCGTATACACGCCGATCTGGGAGGGGGAGGTGCCGGCCGGCTTTGATGTACGAGTCGCGAACATCCGCGCCTGGGCCAACCACCGGCGTAACGAGAAGTTCAGCGCCTGGCTGGCGGCAGATCTGGCCCGCGATCCGGTCGAGCGGGTGGTCGGTTTCAACAAGATGCCGGGCCTGGATGTCTACTACGCGGCCGATGGCTGCTTCGAGGACAAGGCGCAGACCCTGCGCAACCCGCTGTACCGCTTCAGTCGGCGCTACAAGCACTTTGCCGAGTACGAGCGCGCAGTGTTCGCCCCCGAGGCCAAGACCGAGATCCTGATGATCTCCGAAGTGCAGCAGCCGCTGTTTATCCAGCACTACGCCACGCCCCTGGATCGCTTCCACCTGCTGCCACCGGGGATTGCCGCCGATCGCCGCGCCCCGGCGAATGCCGCCGAGATTCGCGCCGAATTTCGCCGTGAATTTGCGCTGGGGGAGGATGAGCTGCTGGTGGTGCAGATCGGCTCGGGCTTCAAGACCAAGGGGCTGGATCGCAGCCTCAAGGCGCTGGCCGCGCTGCCGGCCGCGCTGAAGCGGCGCACCCGGCTGATTGCCATCGGTCAGGACGATCCCAAGCCGTTCCTTCTGCAGGTCAAGGCGCTGGGGCTGTCCGATCAGGTGCAGATCCTCAAGGGGCGCAGCGATATTCCGCGTTTTCTGCTCGGTGCGGATCTGCTGATTCATCCGGCCTATAACGAAAACACCGGCACCGTGTTGCTGGAGGCGCTGGTCAGTGGCCTGCCGGTGCTGGTCAGTGAGGTCTGCGGCTATGCGCACTACATCCGCGAGGCTGACAGTGGCCGGGTGCTGCCGAGCCCCTTCGAGCAGGCGGCCCTCAACCGTCAGCTGGCAGAGATGCTGGAAGACAAGGCCGCCCGGGCGCGCTGGAGTGTCAACGGTCTGGCCTTTGCCGAGACGGCCGATCTCTACTCCATGCCGCAGAAGGCCGCCGATGTGATCCTTGCGGAGCGCCCATGCAGCTGATCCTTGCTGAACCCTTCAAGAGCCTCTGGCAGGGCCGCGATGCCTTTGCCGAGGTCGAGCAGCTCGACGGCCAGGTGTACCGCGCGCTGGAAGGGCGCCGCACCTTACGCACCGAAGTGGCCGGGCGCGGCTACTTTGTGAAGATTCACCGCGGCATCGGCTGGGGTGAGATCGTCAAGAATTGGCTGACCTTCAAGGCGCCGGTGCTGGGCGCCGGGCAGGAGTGGACGGCGATCCAGCGCCTGACCGAGGCCGGGGTGCCGACCATGACCGCGGTGGCCTTCGGGGCGCGTGGCGCCAATCCGGCCCGCCAGCATTCCTTCATCATCACCGAGGAGCTGGCGCCGACCGTCAGCCTTGAGGACTTCAGCCGCGACTGGCGCGAGCAGTCGCCGGCGCCGCGCCTCAAGCGGGCGCTGATCCGCCGGGTCGCAGAGATGACCGGTGCCATGCACCGCGCCGGGGTCAATCACCGCGACTGCTACATCTGCCATTTCCTGCTGCACACCGATCAGCCGGTGAGTGCCGAGACCCTGCGCCTCTCGCTGATCGATCTGCACCGCGCCCAGACCCGCGCGCAGGTACCGCGCCGCTG
Organism: Pseudomonas eutrophicaquae; assembly: GCF_023544715.1. Classification (GTDB taxonomy): domain Bacteria; phylum Pseudomonadota; class Gammaproteobacteria; order Pseudomonadales; family Pseudomonadaceae; genus Geopseudomonas. Next base: position 94,238 of record NZ_JAMJEZ010000005.1, read on the forward strand.
GCGGAACAAGGATCTGGCCGGGCTGTATTTCTCCGCGTTGGACATTGGCCTGACCCGCCGCGATGTGCTGCGCTTTCTGCGCAGCTACTTCCAGCGCCCGCTGCGCGAGATTCTCCGCGAGGAAGCGCCACTGCTGGCCTGGCTGCAGGCCCGCGCCCAGCGCCTGCAGGCGCGCTACCAGCGTAAATATGCGCCGGGAGCCGGTGCGTGAGCCGCTGGCAGCTGGCCCCGGCATTGCCGGTCGCGGCCCGCGAGGCGTTTGCTGATTTGACGCAGGTGTTTGCCCTGGAGGGTGAGCGGGTGGCCAGCGATCAGGTGTCCGAGGTACTGCGGGTGCGGGTCGCGGGGCTGGAGTACTACGTCAAGCGCTACTGGGCGGCTGGCAAGGGCCTGCGCCGCTGGCTGGGCACGCCGCGCATCCAGGCCGAGTGGCGCAATCTGCAGCGCTTTGCGCGCTGGGGAATTGCCAGTGCGCCGATTGCCGCCTGCGGCCTTGAGCGGCGCCGTGGCCTGTTCGTGCGTGGGGCGATGATCACCTGCGCGCTGGTCGGCACCCGCGATCTGGCAGCGATGGCCAGCCTGGCGGTGCCGTCCCGGCGCGATCCACGCCTCAAGGACCCGCGCTGGGTGCATGGAGTCAGTGCGCAGATCGCCCGCGCCACCCGCTGCCTGCACGATCACCACTTCACCCATAACGATCTCAAGTGGCGCAACCTTTTGGTTGATGAGGCCGGCAAGGTCTATCTGATCGACTGCCCGTCCGGCAGCTTCTGGTGGGGGCCGCTGCTGCAGCGGCGCATCGTCAAGGATCTGGCCTGCCTGGATAAGGTGGGTAAATACGTGCTGAGCCGCAGCCAGCGCCTGCGCTTTTACCTGCAGTATCGTGAGCGTTCGCGGCTGCTGGCGGCAGACAAGCGCTGCATCCGCCAGATCGTCGGTTATTTCGAGGGGCGCGAGTGAGCGACTTTATCGAGCCGCTGGCGCGCCTGAGTCTCGAGGCGCAGGGGCTGACCGACTTTGCCGCGCTGTGGCCCGAGGCTCCGGCCGGTGGCGAGCTATCGCAGCTGCTCTTTGGCGAAGGCAGCACCTATTACCTACTGCGCCGTAGCGGGCCGCAGCCACGGCGGCTATGGCCACTGCGGGGCGCGGCGTTGCTCGGCCGCGAGCGGCGGCAGACCCAGCGGGCGCTGGCGCGGCAGGTGCCGGTGCTGCCGGTGCTGCTGCACGCCGAGCGGCAGGTGGGCTCGGTGCGGTGTGCCGTCCTGCTGCTGCAGGTGCCTGAGGGGCTGCGCCCGCTCAGCGACTGGCTGGCCGAGTGGGCCAGCCTTGAGCCGCGTCGCCAGCATGCTCTGCTGCGTGCCTGTGGCGAGGCGCTGCGCAGCCTGCACGCGGCGCGTCTGCGTCATGCGGCGCTGAGTCCGGCTACGCTGTTGCTACGCGCTGAGGGTGCACGTTTTGAGGCGTTTCTCTGCCATCTGCAGCACAGCCGGGCGCTGTGGCGGGGGCGGCGTGATCGTCTGCGTGATCTGCAAGCCCTGCAGCAGCACAGCGCGCCCTGCTGGGGCGCACGCGAATGGCAGCACCTGCTGGGCTGCTATCTGGATGAATTCGAGCGCCTGGACCGCTGGTTGCAAGCACTCGGCTGGACGCTGGCGGACACGGGAGCGCGAGGGTGAAACTGCACGAACTCAAGAGCGCCGGCCGCAGTCCGGCTCTGCCGCTGGCGATTGAACTGCCCGGCGGCACCCTGCGCCTGCACAGCCTGCTGCGCGTGCTGCCCGGCCAGCGCTACGTTGGCGCCGCGGACTGGCAAGGCCGCCGGGTGCTGGCCAAGCTGCTGGTCGGCGGCAAGGCGGCTCGTGAGTTTGCGCGCGAGACTGCCGGCGCCCGCCTGCTCGCCGAGCAGTGTCTGGATAGCCCGGCCCTGCTGGCCTCCGGGCTGAGCGAGGAGGGCGGCTGGTTGCTGTTCGAATTTCTCGACGCGGCCGAGAGCCTGGGCAGTGCCTGGCAGGCCTTGGCCGCGGCGCCGGCGGCGGCCCCTGAGCGCCGCGTACTGCTGGGCCGTGCGCTGCAGGCCATCGGCCAGCTGCATGCGGTCGGTCTCTGGCAGGATGATCTGCATCTCGACAACCTGCTGCGCCAGGGCGAGCAGCTGTACCTGATCGATGCCGGCAGCATTCGCACCGCGACACCCGGTCAGCCGCTGGCGCGTGCGCAGGCGCTGGAGAATCTGGCGGTGTTCTTCGCCCAGTTGCCGGCGGAGTTTGAGGCGCTGATCGAGCCGCTGCTGGCCGACTACCGGCGCGGCAATCCGCACGGCGGCGCGCTATCTGCCGCGGATTTACGCGCACCGATCGCCCGGATGCGCCGCTGGCGCCTCAAGGATTATCTGAAAAAGCTCGGCCGCGACTGCACGTTGTTTGCCGCCCAGCACGACGCCTGCGGGCTGCGCGTGATGCGCCGCGAGGAGGCGCCACTGCTGGCGCCGCTGCTGGCCGACCCTGATGCCGCCATCGCGGCCGGGCAATCGCTCAAGCTGGGCGGCAGTGCCACCGTGGCGCGTATCGAGCAGGATGGCCGGCTGCTGGTGATCAAGCGCTATAACCTCAAGAACACCCTGCACTGGCTCAAGCGCTGCTGGCGGCCGAGCCGCGCCTGGCACAGCTGGGTGGAGGGCAATCGGCTGGCCTTTCTCGGCATTGCCACGCCAAAACCGCTGGCGGTGCGTGAGGAGCGTCGCTTCGGTCTGCGCGGCCGCGCCTGGCTGATTACCGAGCATGCCGGCACAGAGGATATACTCACCCGCTTTGCCGCCTACCGGCAGGGCACGCCGCCTGAGGCCGAGCTGCTGGCGCTGGAGCAACTGTTTGCCGCGCTGCAGCGCGAGCGCATCAGCCATGGTGACCTCAAGGGCACCAACTTGCTCTGGCAGGATGGCCAGTGGGCACTGATCGATCTGGATGCCCTGCGTGCGCACCGCTGCCCGCGCCGCTTTGCCCGGGCGCATGCCCGTGACCGGGCCCGTTTTCTGCGCAACTGGCCAGCCGACTCGCCGCTGTACCGGTTGCTCGATCAACGCTTACCGCAGGTGCCCGGCACCTGCCCGAAACGATAGAGGGACTCTCCTGTGGCACTGACCGTACTCGGCCTTTCCGGCGCCCTCAGCCATGATCCGTCGGCGGCGCTGTACATCGACGGCAAGCTGATCGCCGCCGTCGAAGAAGAGCGCTTCGTGCGCGACAAGCACGCCAAGAACCGCATGCCCTACGAGTCGGCCAAGTTCTGCCTGGAGCAGGCCGGTATCAAGCCGAGTGATGTGGATGTGGTGGCGATTCCCTTTGCGCCGATCAGCATCTTCGACAAGGCGCGCTGGCACTACGCCAAGCGCTACGCCTACGCACCGGATCGTGCGCTGGATGCCATCCTGTTCGGCAACCGCCGCTACTACCGCTACAAGAAGCGCATCCAGTGGTGCCTGCAGCAGCTCGGTTTCGACCTGAAGAAGGTCAAGATCGAGCCGGTCGAACACCACCTGGCGCACGCCTCCAGCGCCTACCACTGCTCCGGCTTCAGCGAGAAGACCGCGATCATGGGCATCGACGGCAAGGGCGAGTACGCCACCACCTTCTTCGGCTGGGGCGAGAACGGCAAGATCCACAAGATCAAGGAGTTCTACGACCCGGATTCGCTCGGTGGCCTGTACGGTGCAATCACCGAATTCCTCGGCTTCGAGATGCTCGATGGCGAGTTCAAGGTGATGGGCATGGCGCCCTACGGCGACGCCGCCAAGTACGACTTCTCGCGCCTGGCGAAATTCGAGAACGGCGAGCTGACCATCAACACCGACTACGCCAACGTCATCGGCTTCCGCCGCTACAAGGAAAACGGCAAGGGCTACTACTTCTCGCCCAAGCTGATCGAGTGGCTGGGCCCCAAGCGCGAAGGCGACATCGCCGACGACCCGTACATCCACTACGCCGCCGCCATGCAGGCGCTGTTCGAGAAGCTGGTGCTGGAGATGATGGACTACTACCTGGGCGACATCATCAAGCAGACCGGCAAGATCGCCTTCGCCGGCGGCTGCGCGCTGAACGTCAAGCTCAACCAGAAGATCATCGCCCGTGACGAAGTGAAAGAGCTGTTCGTCCAGCCGGCGGCCGGTGATGCCGGCACTGCGGTGGGCGCCGCCGCCTACGTGTCGGTGGCCCGCGGCGTGCCGGTGGAGAAGATGGAACACGTCTACCTCGGCCCGGCCTACTCCAACGAGGACGTGATCGCCGCCTGCGCCCGTCATCCCAACGCGCCGAAGTGGCAGCGCATCGACAACACGGCCCGGCGCATCGCCAAGATCATGGCCGATGGCAACCCGGTGGCCTGGTTCCAGGGCCGCATGGAGTTCGGCCCGCGCGCCCTGGGTGGTCGCTCGATCATCGGCTGCCCGAGCGTGCCGGGCGTCGCCGACCGCATCAACGAGCAGATCAAGTTCCGCGAGCGCTGGCGGCCGTTCTGCCCGTCGATGCTCGATACCGTGGCGCCGCAGATGCTCAAGGTCGATCACCCGAGCCCGTTCATGACCTTCACCTTCGAAGTGAATGAAGAGTGGAAGACCCGCGTGCCGGAAGTGGTCCACGAGGACGGCACCTCGCGCGCCCAGGTGCTGGAGCGCCGGCACAACCCGCGCTGGTACGAGCTGATGCTGGAGCTGGAGAAGCTCACCGGCAATGGCGTGTCGCTGAACACCTCGCTGAACCGCCGCGGTGAGCCGATGGTCTGCTCGCCCACCGACGCGCTGAACATGTTCTATGGCTCAGATCTGCGCTACCTGATCATGGAAGACGTGCTGGTGGTGAAGGACGGGATGGACTGGTATGACGCCGTCTGAGACGCGGACCACCGAACAGCCGTGGGTGCTGCAGTTCTGCCACGGCTACGGCGGCCCGTTCCTCGATTGCGCGCGGCAGTACGCCGTGCTGTTCAAGGACACGCCGTACAAGGTCTGTACCGTCTACCTGACCGGTGCACCGAGCGTCGAAGCCGAGTGTGGCTCGGCTTCGGACGAGGTGATCTTCCTCGACTACGACAGCAGGGATATCCGCGGTCTCAAGCTCGGCGCCATGCGCCGGCTGCGCGAGATAGTCGCCGGTCGTGACTTCCGCTTGTGCATCGCCCACCGCTTCAAGCCGATCTACATCGCCCTGCTGGCCACCCGCTTGCCGGTGGTCGGCGTGCACCATGCCTTTGGCGTGTACCAGCGGCGCATGCGCCGCTGGTTCATCAATCGTTTCCGCTCCCGCCTGCTGCTGCTTGGCGTTTCCAATGCGGTGCGCGATGAGATGCGTAGTCATCTGCCGGGCTGGGAGCCTGAGCGCATCGAAACCCTCTACAACCGCATCGACGTGGCGGCGGTGCAGGCCGAACAGGTTGCCCGTGAGCAGGCTCGCGAGGTGCTGGGGTTGCCGCAGGAGGCCTGGGTGGTCGGCAATGTCGGCCGCCTGCACCCGGACAAGGACCAGGCTACCCTGATCCGCGGTTTTGCCCAGGCGCTGCCGCAGCTGCCCACCGGCAGCCTGCTGGCGATCATGGGCACTGGCCGCCTGGAATCGTCGCTCAAGGCGCTGGCCGTGGAGCTGGGTGTCAGCGAGCGGGTGCGCTTTCTCGGCCAGGTGCCGCAGGGCCGCCGCTACTTCAAGGCCTTCGACGTCTTCGCGCTGACCTCCGACCACGAGCCGTTCGGCATGGTGCTGCTGGAGGCGATGGCCGCGGGTGTGCCGCTGATCGGCTCGGACTGCGGCGGCGGGCGTGAGGTAGTGGAGGGGGCAGGGCAGCTGTTTGCGCTGGGGGATGCGGCGGCGCTGGCCAGCGCCCTGACTCATCAGGCCGGCACGGATCCGGCTGCGGTCACCGCCTGGCTGGCAGCGCATTTCAGCGATGCAGCAGCGCGGCAGGCCTTCTGGCAGCTGGCCTCGGTGCGCGATCTGCCGGCGTTGCCGATGCTGGCCGGCGAGGCGGGGCGATGATCAGCTGGCTGCGTGCCCTGGCATGTCGGCGCTGGCTGCGCCGGCGTCAGATCAAGCTGTCGCTGGACAGGCGCCGCCTGCCCCGCGGTGCGGAGCTGTGGATGGAGAGCGGTGTATCCATCGGTGATGTACTGCCAGCGTTCCGCCAGCTGCGGGTGGGGGCGATGACCTATATTCGCAGTGGTTGCGAGCTGATCAATGTGGCGCAGATCGGGCGTTTCTGCTCGATCGGCAACCAGGTGATCATCGGCCAGGAACGGGCCGGTCATCCGCTGGACTGGGTCAGCTCTCATCCATTCCAGTACACCGGTACGGCGCTGAGCTATGAGGGCAGTGGCCCGGCGGCGCAGATCGGGCATGACGTCTGGATCGGTCGCGAGGCGATCATCATGGAAGGCGTGCGCATTGGTACAGGCGCTGTGGTGGCGGCGCGTGCGGTGGTGACCGCCGATGTCCCGGACTATGGCATCGTGGCCGGCAGTCCGGCCCGCCTGCTGCGCTACCGTCACAGCGAAGCGTTGCGGGCGGCCCTTCTGGCCAGTGCCTGGTGGGAGCTGCCGCCGGCACAGTTGCAAGGGCTGCCGCTGGATCGCCCGGAGGCGTTTCTGGCGGCCCTGACGGCGCAGCGTCCGCCGTCCGGACATCGACAAGTGCGGGTCACCCGCGCGCATTACGCGGACTGTACGGGCGAGGAGATGTGGCAGTGAAGGTGCTCTTTCTGGTCCAGGCCGAGCAGCGGGCGATTCTCGACCGGCTTTATGAGGGAATCGCGCAGCACTGCGACTGCGATATCCGCTGGCTCGATGGCCGCCAGCAGGCCAATCTGCGGCGTTACTTCCACCAGCATGTGCAGGTCGAGCGCTACGAGCGCATCCTGTTCTTCCTGCGTTTCAAGCAGGAAATCCGTCAGGTGAGCTTCATCCGCAGCGTGCCGAATCTGGTGATTCTCGAGCACGATGCCTACCAGAACTACATTCCCTGCAAGTACACCGGCAAGTTCAGTGCCCATTACCGGCGCCTGCCCTGGGCGCGGGTGATCAGTTCGGGCTATCAGGTGGTCCAGCGCCTCAAGGCTGAAGGGGTGGACGCGGTGTTCGTGCCCAAGGGCTATGACCAGGCACTGCTGCAGAATCTGCAGCTTGAGCGGGACATCGAACTGGCCTTCATCGGCAGCACCAAGAGCGGTGCCTACAGTGCCCGCAAGGCGCTGCTCGATGAGCTGGGCCGTCAGGAAAACCTGCTGATCACCCGTACCCGTTCAGGGGACGAATACCTGAAGACCCTCAATCGCATCCGCTTCTTCGTCAGTGCCGATGTCGGAATGGGCGAGTACATGATCAAGAACTTCGAGGCGATGGCCTGCGGCTGTGTGCTGCTGGCGTATGACCAGGGCGAGGCAGAAAACCGCGCGCTGGGCTTTGTCGACATGGAAAACCTGCTGCTGTATCGCAGCGTGGATGAGCTGCTGGAAAAACTGGCCCGGTTGCGTGCCGATCCGGCCCTGGCGGCACGCATCGCTGCCAATGGACAGGCGCTGGCTACCGAGCGTTACAGCTTTGCCAGACTGGGCGAGGACATCGTCGAGGCGCTGCGCGCACCGCTGCGCCCGGCACCGATACCAGGCTGGCTGTGCCGCCTGCGCAACCGGCTGGGGATTTGAGATGCGCGATCCGAAAATCCTCTTTCTGATTCCCTATTTCGGGCGCTGGCCATTCTGGATGCCGTTCTTTTTGCGCAGTTGCGCGGCCAATCCCGATATCGACTGGCTGTTTTTCACTGACTGCGGCGTACCGCCTGGCGCACCGCAAAATGTGCGCTTTGAGGCCTGCAGCTTTGCCGACTACTGCCAGCAGGTCTCGTCGCGTCTTGGCATCGACTTCCGGCCGCAGAGCCCCTACAAGCTGTGTGATCTCAAGCCGGCACTGGGCGAGGTGCATGCCGATCGTCTGGCGGGTTATGACTTCTGGGGATTCAGTGATATCGACCTGATCTACGGTGATCTGCGGGCTTATTTCAGTGCCGAGCGGCTGGCGCGCGTGGATCTGCTCTCGACCCATGCCCGGCGGATTTCCGGGCACCTGTGCCTGCTGCGCACCAGTGTGCGGATGCGTCAGGCGTTCATGTCGGTGCCGAACTGGCGCACCCTGCTGGCCGACAATGCCCACAGTGCGTTCGATGAGGGGGCTTTCAGCCGCCTGTTCATCCGTCACAAGGGCTGGCCGGCACCGCTGCGGCGCCTGGTGGATGCCTGCAACCCCTGGCGCCGGCGCAGCGAGTTTGTCGAAGCCTTCAGCACGCCTAACGGACGAGTCGCCTGGCATGATGGCAGCCTGCGCTTTCCCGAGCGCTGGATCTGGCGCTCGGGCCGGCTGTACAACGATCGTGATGCTGAACGCACCTTTCCCTATTTCCACTTCATCGGCTGGAAGTGCGATGCCTGGCCTGCCCATGATGAAGCGACGCTGCGCGGTGATTCCGGCTTGCCCGCACAGTCGGCCTGGAGCGTGACCGCCCAGGGCTTTCAAGAGGTTTGATCCGTGATCTTTTCCAAGGACAGCGATGTCACGCTGGTAGTGACCAGCTGCGGTCGCTTTGATCTGCTCAAGCAGACGCTGGCCAGCTTCGATACGTTCAATACGGCCCCGATCCGTGCGGTGCTGATTACCGAAGATTCCGGGGATCCCGCCGTGCAGGCCTGTATCCCCGAGTACTGGCGCGAGCACACCACGTTTTTCATCAACCAGCCGCGCCTGGGCCAGCTGCGCTCCATCGATCTGGCCTACGCTCACGTCAAGACGCCGTGGATCTTCCACTGTGAGGATGACTGGGCCTTCTATCGCCCGGGCTTCATCGAGGATTCCCGTATTCTGCTGGAGGATGACCCGCAAGCCTTGCAGGTCTGGTTGCGCAGTCTGGCCCATGATCTGGCGATCCACAGTCCTTATGTGTTTCGTGGCCCGCGCCGCATCGTGCAGGGGGTGGCAGCGTATGAGGTCTGCTCGCAGAAGGCCGACTGGCAGGGCTTTTCCTTCAACCCCGGGCTGCGCCGACTGGTCGACTATCAGCAGCATGCACCCTATGCCGGGCATGCCAGCGAGAAGGAGCTGTCGCGCTGCTATGCCCAAGCGCAGCGTCATGCGCTGATCCTTGAAAACGATGCGGTGCTGCATACAGGCTTCGAGGATCATGTCGCCGTACCCGAGGAGCAGCGCAAGAAGGCCAGGCGGCGCCGGCAGGAGCGTCTGCGTCTGCTGCTGGCCCTGGCAGTGGGGGTGCTGTGCGGATGGCTGTTGTGAGCCTGCTGGTTCGAGTGCGTCAGGCGCTGCCCGGGGAGCGCTATTTCGGGCTGGCTGTGCTGGTCTTCATCGCCAGCTACCTGCTGCTGCCGACCAGCAAGATGGTCAACAACACCTTCTATGCCTTGATTGCTCTGCCGGCCCTGCTGGTGATGCTGTTCTCGGCCCGTCAGCGGATCGTGCCCGGCGTGGCGCTGCTGGGCTGGGCGCTGCTGCTGGGCTGGCTGCTGGGGCTGGCGATCCGTGTGGAGGATGGCCAGTCCGCCAAGCATGTGTTGTATGTCGCACTCTTCCTGCTGGCGGTCAGTCAGCTGGTCGATCTGCAGCGGCTGCGCCAGCGCACGGTGGTTCGTACGCTGTTCTGGGCGCTGGGTTTGTATGTGCTGCTGTCGGCGCTGTGGTACTGGGCGAGTGGTCGCTATGGCGTGGGCGAGCGGGTGTTATGGCTGCCCGGGCGCATGACCGGGCCGATCTTTACCAGCATGTGGCTGGTGTGCTGCCTGGCGTTGGTCATGCCGCTGTGGTGGCGTGAGCGGCATCTGGGAGAAATGCTGGCCGGCAATCTGCTGGTGCTGTTTTGCATCAGCTATGTGTTGCAGAGTCGCTCCGGGCTGGTGGGTCTGGCGATCTTGTGGGGCCTTCTGCTCGGTGCCGTGCTGCTGCGGCATCGCCAGCTGCTGCTGCCAGCGCTGGCCGGGCTGACGGTGCTGGCGGGCGTGTGTGCCTGGGGGGTCATGCAACTGCCGGAAATGGCCAGCCTGTGGCAGCGTGCCGACTCCGGGCGCCTTGAAATCTGGGGCAAGCTGCTGGATGAGTGGCGCAGCTGTGGCGTGATGACGGGCTGTGGTATTGATCATGTGATTGCCTCGACCTACAGGGACGGAGCCTTCATCCAGCACCCCCACAACCTCTATCTCTCCCTGGGGCTCTACAGCGGTCTGCCGGCCCTGCTGCTGTTCCTGACGCTGTTGCTTCTGGCGCTGCATACCGCTTGGCAGCGGCGTGATGCCTGGGGGCTTTATCTGCTGCTGGCAGCGGTGATGCTCAACTTCGATGGCAGCCGTCTGGTGGGCAATCCCGATGAAATCTGGCTGCTGATCCTGCTGCCGATGGCGCTGCTGATGCAGCGACCGGCCGACATGCCACGCTGAGTGCCGCCAAGGCGGGCAGGCCTCACGCCTGCTCGCAGAGTGCCCAGAGTGCCGCGCTGTCGAAAGGCAGCCCCTCTTTGCGCAGGTACTTTTCAAAGTGCTCGCGATTGCGTCGGCGCAGCAGCGCGCCGAGGGCGCGACGACGGACCTGCATGTCGGCAATATCGATCAGACCAAACTCGCCTTGCGGGGTCAGAACGATGTTGCCGGGATGCAGCGAGCGAAAATACACCCCGCTGGCATGCAGATGGCGGATGAAGGCTGCCAGATCCGGCAGCAGGGCATTCCAGGCCCCCGGGTCGCGGCGCAGGCGCTGACTCAGGGTTTCACCGGGCAGCGGCTGGTAGCGCACCGCCGTCCAGGCCGGGTCATCCAGCTGGTAGAGGGTATCGGGTTGCAGCGTGGGGATGCCCAGGCGCTTCAACCCCTCTGCGTTCCGCCAGAAACGTATGGCATGGGGCCGCCACAAGGCCGAAGAGAGCAGGCGTTTGCGACGAAACAGCTTGAGGATATCGCCACTGGGCAATCGGTATACCTTGGGGCCGAAGCCGTCCTCCTCGAGGATGGTGGCCCCCTGGATCAGCCGGTTCAGTTCGGCGCGAGGCAGGGGAGTGTAGTTGGGCACGGGCAGCTCTCGATGAATCAGGCGGGCATGATGCCCGGATGGTCATGGCGCTGTCATCCGCCTGCGGTGCGCACCGCCGGGCAGCAGGCGGCAGTGATACTATAGCGCCCTCCCTTGGTGACCCCGAGAGCCGTGATGAGCGAGCCCGTCAGGCAGGCGAATGCCTCCAGCCTCAAGATCTACCTGCGCCTGCTGGCCTATGTGAAGCCCTATATCGGCTATTTTCTGGTCAGCATCCTTGGCTATGTGATCTTCGCGTCGACCCAGCCGATGCTGGCCGGCATTCTCAAGTACTTTGTCGATGGGCTGGCCAATCCGGATGCCGCCCTGTTTCCGCAGGTGCCCTGGCTGGCCGAGTTGCCGCTGCTGCACGCGGTACCGCTGCTGATCGTGCTGATCGCCGCCTGGCAGGGGTTTGGCTCGTTCCTGGGCAACTACTACCTGGCCCGCGTCTCGCTCGGGCTGGTACATGACCTGCGCGTGGCGCTGTTCAACAGCCTGCTGAGCCTGCCCAACCGCTATTACGATGCACACAACTCCGGGCACCTGATCTCGCGGATTACCTTCAACGTCACCATGGTCACCGGCGCGGCCACCGATGCCATCAAGGTGGTGATCCGCGAAGGGCTGACGGTGGTGTTCCTGTTCGCCTACCTGCTGTGGATGAACTGGCAGTTGACCCTGGTGATGATTGCTATCCTGCCGGTCATTGCTCTGGTGGTGAGCAGTGCCAGCAAGAAGTTTCGCAAGCAGAGCAAGAAGATCCAGGTGGCGATGGGTGATGTCACCCATGTCGCCTCGGAAACCATCCAGGGGTATCGGGTCGTGCGCAGCTTTGGCGGCGAGGCCTACGAACAGCAGCGCTTTCTGGCTGCCAGCGAGGACAACACCCGCAAACAGCTGCGCATGGTCAAGACCGGTGCGGTCTATACCCCGACCCTGCAGCTGCTGATCTACAGCGCGATGGCGGTGCTGATGTTCCTGGTCCTGCTGCTGCGCGGTGATGCCACCGCTGGTGACCTGGTGGCCTACATCACCGCCGCCGGCCTGCTGCCCAAGCCGATCCGCCAGCTCTCCGAGGTCAGTGCCAATATCCAGAAGGGCCTGGCGGCGGCCGACAGCATCTTCGAGCAGCTCGATGAAGCCCCGGAAACTGACGCCGGTACGGTCGAGCGCGAGCGCATCGATGGACGACTGGAGGTGAAGAACCTCAGCTTTGCCTACCCCGGCAGCGAGCGCCGTGTACTGCAGGACATCAGCTTCAGCGTCGAGCCCGGGCAGATGGTGGCGCTGGTCGGGCGTTCCGGCAGTGGCAAGTCGACGCTGGCCAGTCTGATTCCAAGGTTCTACCAGCACGCGGATGGGCAGATCCTCCTTGATGGGGTGGAGGTGGCCGATTATCGCCTGAGCAACCTGCGCCGGCACATCGCGCTGGTCACCCAGCAGGTCACCCTGTTCAACGACAGCGTGGCCAGCAACATCGCCTATGGCGATCTGGCCGGCGCCCCGCGCGAGGCGATCGAGCAGGCGGTGACCGATGCCTATGCCCGCGAGTTCATCGACAAGCTGCCCCGGGGGCTGGATACCGAAGTGGGCGAGAACGGCGTGCTGCTCTCCGGCGGCCAGCGCCAGCGCCTGGCGATTGCCCGCGCATTGCTCAAGGATGCGCCGCTGCTGATCCTCGACGAAGCCACCTCGGCGCTGGACACCGAGTCCGAGCGGCACATCCAGGCGGCGCTGGACCGGGTCATGCAGGGGCGCACCACCCTGGTGATTGCCCACCGCCTGTCCACCATCGAGAAGGCCGATCTGATCCTGGTGATGGATCAGGGTGAGATCATCGAGCGCGGCAGCCACGCCGAGCTGCTGGCCCGGGGCGGTTTCTATGCCCGTCTGCACGCCATGGGGCTGGATGAGCAGCCGGCCACACTCTGAGCAAACACCCGCACCAAGGAAGCACAAATGGCAGCAAGCAATATGTTCCGTGCCGATATCAATGGACTACGCGCCTGGGCAGTCGCTGCGGTGGTGCTCTATCACTTCGGCGTACCAGGGCTTGGCGGTGGCTTTGCCGGGGTCGATGTCTTCTTTGTGATCTCAGGCTTCCTGATGGCCGGCATCGTCGAGCGTGGCCTGGCACAGGGTAATTTCTCGCTGGCGCGCTTTTATGCCGCGCGTGCTGCGCGCATCTGGCCGGCACTGCTGGTGGTCTGCCTGTCAGTGCTGGCACTGGGCTGGTTCCTGCTGGTCGACTCCGAATACAACCGACTCGGCAAGCATGTACGGGACAGCCTGCTGTTTTCCTCCAACCTGCGCTATGCCGATGAAGCGGGGTATTTCGATAGTGCCTCTCACGGTAAATGGCTGCTGCATACCTGGTCATTGTCGGTCGAGTGGCAGTTCTATCTGGTGTTCCCGCTGGCCTACCTGCTGCTGCGCCGCCTGCTGGGTGTTGAGCGCCTGAAGCGGCTGTTGCCCCTGCTGACACTTGCACTGCTGCTGGTTTCGGTGTGGATGGTGCAGCGCATGCCGACCGAGGCATTCTTCACCCTGCAGTCGCGGGCCTGGGAGATGCTGGTCGGCGCGCTGGTGTTTCTGTATGTCCCCCGGATGGCATGGCGTACGGGCGTGGCTCGACTTCTGCACTACGCAGGCTTTGTGCTGATTGCCGTCTCCTTCGCACTGGTCGATGAGCTGGCTCAGTGGCCCGGCTGGCCGGCGCTGCTGCCGGTACTGGGTGCGGCGCTGGTGATCGCAGCGGCGCAGCCTGGTGTGCTGGTCAGTGGCCGGCTCTGGCAGTGGCTGGGCGACAAGTCCTACTCGATCTATCTCTGGCACTGGCCGGTGATGGTGCTGCTGCATTTCTTCGAGCGTGCCGGCCAGGGATTATGGGTGCTGGGCGGGATTGCGTTGTCGCTGCTGCTGGGTGGGCTGTCCTATCGCCTCATCGAGCAGCCGGCGCGCCGCTGGCTGTCGGCACTGCCGCCCTGGCGGGTGCTGCTTGTCTGCCTGCTGGTGATCGGGTTGGCCGCCGGCCTTGCCCAGTATGTACGCAAGCACACCTTCACGTCCCGTCTGCCGGCCCAGGCCGAGCACTATGCCCGCCAGGCTGATAACCATGATCCGCGCCTGTTCGAATGTCTTCGAGACAAGGAGGCATGTCGTTATGGCGAGGGACCAACCGATCTGCTGGTGCTGGGTGACAGCCATGCCGCTTCAGTGATCACTGCTGTGGCGGCCAGTCGCGAGGCGGGGCGCAGTGTGCTGCTGCGGGCGCGTTCAGCGTGTCTGATGGTCTTTGGTGCACAACGCAGCGGCAGCAGCGCTGCAGCCTGTGCTGCACTGCAGGGCTGGGCAATGAACGAGCTGTCCACGCTCGATCCGCAGATACCGCTGCTGCTGGTCAACCGCACCAGCAGTTACGCCTTCGGCGGCATGCCGGGGGAGGCGGGGGAGCCGGCTGGTCGGCCAACCTTCTTCTTCTCGCGCCCCTACCGTACGCCGGAGCCGGCCTATCTGCAGGAGTTTCGCAGGCATTACCTGGATACCCTTTGCACGCTGGCCCGCCAGCGCCCGGTCTATGTGCTGCAGCCCATGCCGGAGATGCTGCTCAATGTCCCCGAAGCGATGGCTCGCGATGCGATCATCGGTCGTCAGCGTGAACTCTTTTTGCCGCTGGATGCCTACCAGCAGCGACATGCCTTTATCCGCGACCTGCAGCAGGAAGCCGCCAGACAGTGCGGCATAAAGCTGCTCGATCCGCTGCCTTATCTGTGTCCCGAAGGTCGTTGTCTCGCGGTCCAGGAGGGTCGTGCGCTCTATTACGATGACGACCACCTGAGTGAGTTCGGCAACCGCCTGCTGGTGCCGCTGTTTCGCAGCATCCCGACCGGTATACCGCACTGAGTACGTCTCTTTTCTTTCAGTCAACATCGGAGCCTTTCATGCCGCTGTCCATGCCCCGTTTCGATCAGGCCCCCGTGCTGGTGGTCGGTGATGTCATGCTCGACCGCTACTGGTACGGCGCGACCAGCCGCATCTCACCGGAGGCGCCGGTGCCGGTGGTCAAGGTCGAGCAGAGCGAGGATCGCCCGGGGGGAGCCGCCAACGTCGCACTGAACATCGCCGCGCTCGGCGCGCCGGCCTGGCTGGTCGGGGTGACCGGTACCGACGAGGCGGCCGACAGCCTGACCGCGCGCCTGACCGCCGCCGGGGTCGATGCGCGCTTTCAGCGCATCCAGGGGCAGCCGACCATCGTCAAGCTGCGGGTGATGAGCCGCCATCAACAGCTGCTGCGCATGGATTTCGAGGAGCCCTTCGCGACCGATGAAGCGGCACTGCTGGCCGAGGTCGAGGCGCTGCTCAATCAGGTGCGGGTGCTGATCCTCTCCGATTACGGCAAGGGTGCGCTGAAGAATCACCAGGCGCTGATCCGCGCCGCCCGAGCGCGCGGGGTGCCGGTGCTGGCCGATCCCAAGGGCCGTGACTTTGCCATCTACCGCGGTGCGACCTTGATCACCCCCAACCTCAGCGAGTTCGAGGCGGTAGTCGGGCGCTGCGCGGATGAGGCGGAGCTGGTCAGCAAAGGCCTGGCGCTGCTGGCCGATCTTGAGCTTGAGGCCCTGCTGATCACCCGCGGTGAGCACGGCATGACCTTGCTGCGCGCCTGCCAGCCTGAGCTGCACCTGCCGGCCCGTGCCCGCGAGGTGTTCGATGTCACAGGGGCCGGCGATACGGTGATTTCTACCCTGGCCAGCGCGCTGGCGGCCGGCGAGCCGCTGCCCCAGGCCGTGGCGCTGGCCAACCTGGCCGCCAGTATCGTGGTCGGCAAGCTGGGCACCGCCACGGTCAGCGCGCCGGAGCTGCGCCGCGCTGCGGCGCGCGAGCAGGGCGCCGGGCGTGGGGTGATGACCCTCGATCAGTTGCTGCCGGCCATCGAGGATGCCCGTGCCCATGGCGAGCGCATCGTGTTCACCAACGGCTGCTTCGACATCCTGCATGCCGGCCATGTCACTTACCTGGAGCAGGCCCGCGCCCAAGGCGATCGGCTGGTGGTGGCCATCAATGACGATGCCTCGGTGACCCGCCTCAAGGGACCAGGCCGGCCGATCAACAGCGTCGATCGGCGCATGGCGGTGCTGGCCGGACTCGGCGCTGTGGACTGGGTGATCAGCTTCAGCGAAGACACCCCAGAAAGCCTGCTTGAGCGCATCTGCCCCGAGGTGCTGGTCAAGGGCGGAGACTATGGCCTGGACGGCGTGGTCGGCGCGCCGATCGTGCTGGGCTATGGTGGCGAGGTGAAGGTGCTGAGCTTCGTCGACAGCTGCTCGACCACCGCCATCGTCGAGAAGATCCGCGGCTGAGGGCCGGTGCCACTGCCGGCAGGTGCCCGCTGTGCGGGCTGGCCGGCAAACTGCTCTTTCAGTCTTTTGCCTGTGTTATTCTCCGGCGCTTGATTTCCCGGCCGGCCCCTGAGTCTTATCTATGAAACCTACCCCCAAATCGGATCTTGAACAGGCCTTGCTGGCCTGCAAGGGCAGCTTCCTCGCGGTCGGCTTCTTCAGCCTGTTCGTGAACTTCCTGATGCTGGTGCCCTCCTTTTACATGCTGCAGGTCTACGATCGGGTCATCGCCTCGGGGAGCACCTCGACGCTGGTGATGCTGACGCTGATCCTGGTGCTGCTGCTGGCCACCATGGGCTCGCTGGAGTGGGTGCGCTCGCGGATCATGGTGCGCATCAGTACCAAGCTGGACACCATTCTGGGCGGTCGGCTGTACAAGGCCAGCTTCAAGCAGGCGCTCTACAGCGGCGGGATGAACGCCTCGGCACAGCCCTTGAACGATCTGACCGGCCTGCGCCAGTTCCTCACCGGCAATGGCCTGTTCGCCTTCTTCGACGCGCCCTGGCTGCCGGTCTATCTGGCCGTGATGTTCATGTTCCACCCGTGGTTCGGCTGGTTCGCCGTGATCTGTGCGGCTGTGCTGATCTTCCTCGCCTGGGCCAACGAGCGCCTGACCGGCCAGGCCCTCAAGGAAGCCAACAAGGAAAACCTCTCCGCTACCAGCTTTACCACCAAGAATCTGCGCAACGCCGAGGTGGTCGAGTCGATGGGCATGCTGCCGCAGCTGCTGCGCCGCTGGCAGGAGAAGAACAACCGCGTGCTGGAACTGCAAGGCATGGCCAGCGATCGCGCCGGGACCATCACGGCGCTGTCCAAGACCACCCGCATGCTGGTGCAGTCGCTGATCCTGGGCATCGGTGCCTATCTGGCCCTGCAGCAGGAAATCAGCCCCGGCCTGATGATCGCCGGCTCCATCCTGCTTGGTCGCGCCCTGGCGCCGATCGACCTGATGATCGGCTCCTGGAAAGGCTTCACCGCGGC
Organism: Pseudomonas eutrophicaquae; assembly: GCF_023544715.1. Classification (GTDB taxonomy): domain Bacteria; phylum Pseudomonadota; class Gammaproteobacteria; order Pseudomonadales; family Pseudomonadaceae; genus Geopseudomonas. The sequence continues at coordinate 111,710 of NZ_JAMJEZ010000005.1, forward strand.
GCGCGGCCAGTATGAGCGCCTCAATGAGCTGCTGGTGCAGATTGCCGCCGAGCCTGAGCGCATGTCGCTGCCTGCCCCGCAAGGCGCGGTCACGGCCGAAGCGCTGATGGTCACCCCGCCGGGCGCCAAGCAGCCGGTGGTCAAGGGGGTCAGCTTCCAGGTGGCGCCGGGCGAGTCGGTGGGCATCATCGGCCCGAGCGGTGCCGGCAAGTCGACCCTGGCCCGCGCCCTGCTGGGCATCTGGCCTGCGGCCCACGGCAAGGTGCGTCTGGATGGCGCTGATGTCTTCACCTGGAAGCGTGACGAGCTGGGGCCGCACATCGGTTACCTGCCGCAGGACATCGAACTGTTCGAGGGCAGCATCGGCGAGAACATCGCCCGTTTCGGTCCGGTGGATGCGGCGGCGGTGGTCGAGGCGGCGCGTATCGCCGGCGTCCACGAGCTGATCCTGCAGTTCCCGCAGGGTTATGACACCGTGATCGGTGCCAGCGGCGGCGGCCTCTCCGGTGGCCAGCGCCAGCGCATCGGCCTGGCGCGTGCCGTGTACGGCAAGCCGCGGCTGATCGTGCTCGATGAGCCCAACTCCAACCTGGATGATCAGGGCGAACGGGCACTGGCCCAGGCCATGGCACAGCTCAAGGCGAGTGGCACCACCTTGTTCGTCATCACCCATCGCACCAGCGTGCTGTCGTCGGTGGACAAGCTGATGGTGCTGCGCGATGGCGCGCTGGCCATGTTCGGCCCGCGTGATCAGGTCCTGGGTGAACTGCAAAAGGCCCAGCAGAGTGCTGCCGTGCAGCGCCCGGTCGGCAACACATAAACGGATCGACAGAATGGAAAGCCCCGTGGACAAGTCCAAACAGCAATCTGACGCCGTCAGCCTGCCGGCGCAGCCGCAGACCAACGACCTTTCGGTACGCCGTATCGGCTACCTGATCCTCTTTCTGACCTTCGGTCTGTTCGGCTCCTGGGCCGTGCTGGCACCGCTGGACAGCGCCGCACTGGCCCCGGGCGTGGTCACGGTCAAGAGCTACCGCAAGACCGTGCAGCACCTTGAAGGCGGCATCGTCAAGACCCTGCATGTGCGCGATGGCGATGTGGTGCAGGCCGGCGATGTGCTGATCGAGCTGGACGGCACCCAGACCCTGGCCGAGCTTGAAATGGTCCGTAGCCAGCTGATCGCCGCCCGTGCCATGGAAAATCGCCTGATGGCCGAGCGTGATGACCTGGAGCGCGTCAACTTCGCCATGACCCCGGAGGGCAACGACCCGCGGGTGCTCGAAGCCCAGCAGAACGAGGAGCGCATCTTCAACGCCCGGCGCAGTGCCCGCTTGGGCGAGATCGATGTGCTGAAGAAGCGCGCCGTGCAGCTCAACGAGCAGATTCGCGGCTTCCAGGAAGTGATCGTCAGCAAGCAGGAGCTGGCCCGCTCCTACGAGAGCGAGGTAGGCGAGCTGCGCACCCTGCTCAAGGAAGGCTTTGTCGACAAGCAGCGCATGCTCGAGCAGGAGCGCAGTGTGACCCGCCTGCGCTCGGAAGTGGCCGATCTGCGCTCCTCGATTGCCCAGGCGCGCCTGCAGATCGGCGAGACCGAACTGCAGATCGCCCAGCTGCAGAAGAACTTCGTCGCCGAGGTGGTCAACCAGCTGGCCGAAGTGCAGACCCAGGTGTTTGATCTCAGCGAGCGCTTTGCCGCGGTGCAGGATCGCGCCCGGCGCATCCAGATCCGTGCCCCCGAGGCCGGCATGGTGCTAGGCATGAAGGTGCACACCGTCGGCGGGGTGGTAGGACCGGGCACGCCACTGCTGGACATCGTGCCCTCCAGCGAAGACCTGATCGTCGAGGTGCAGATCTCGCCGGTGGACATCGACCGGATTGCCCCCGGCAAGCTGGCCGACATCCGCTTCAGCGCCTTCAACAGCGCCACCACGCCGGTGATCGAGGGCACGCTGACCCAGGTGTCGGCCGACCGGCTGATCAACGAGCAGACCGGCATGCCTTATTACCTGGGCCGCGTCGAGCTGACCGACAAGGGCCGCCAGGATCTGGCCGAGCTGGTGCTGGTGCCCGGCATGCCTGCCGAGGTGCTGCTCAATACCGGCTCGCGCACCCTGTTCAACTATCTGGTGCAGCCGGCAACCAATGCGTTTGCCCGCTCGCTGATCGAGGACTGACGCCATGGCTCATCGCAAGGCTCACCTGAAGACGGCCGTCTGCACGGCCACCCTGATCGCCGCACTGGGCAGTGCCTGGCCGCTATGGGCGCAGCCTGCCACGGGCGCAGATCCGGACACCCGCACGGCCAGCACCGCGCCGGCGGCGCCTGGCGAGGCGGCGATGCTCGAGACGGTGGCCAGCGAGGCAGCCGCCGACACCGGGGCGATCGATCAGGTTGCCCGTGTGGTAGAGCGCGCTGCCGCGGCCGAAGATGCGGCCCGCCAGGACGCCGCCGCGGCCGAGGCCGGTCTTGAGGATCTGTGGTCGCTGTTCCAGGAAGCGGTGATCGATGATCCACGCATCCTGGCGGCCGCCGCACGCCGCGAGGGGGGCAGTGGTCGCGAGCGCGAAGCCTTCGGCCAGTTGCTGCCGCAGATCAGCGCCAGCGCCAGCGCCAGCCGCACGCTCTACAAGGTCGAGGACCGCGACATCCGCGAGCTGTACAACGGTGAGCGCTATGCGCTGGGGGTCACCCAGGTCATCTACGATCCGGAGACCTGGTACAACTACCGCCGCTACAGCGAGCTGGCGCGCCGTCTGGCGGCCGAATACGACGCAACCCTCGAGGAGGCCACCGTCGATCTGGTCGAGCGCTATTTCATGGCGCTGGCGGCCGAGGATGAACTGGAGCTGGTCAAGGCCGAGCGCCGTGCCACCCAGCGCAACCTCGACCGCGTGCAGTCGCTGTTCGATCGCCAGCTGGCGCGCATCACCGACGTGCTGGAAATCTCCGCGCGGGTCGATGCGCTGGTGGCCACCGAGATTGAGGCCCGCAACAAGGTCGAGGTCAGCCGCGAGGCGCTCTCGGAGCTGGTAGGCCGTCAGGTCAGCGGTCGTCTCAAGCGCATCGGCAGCCAGGCGAGCTTCACGTTGCCGGTACAGGGCCGCGACTACTGGGTCGACCTGGCCCTTGAATCCAATCCGGCCCTCAAGGCCCGGCAGAGTGCGGTGGATGCCGCGCTGGCGGGGCTGCGCCAGGCTCGCGCCGGCCATCTGCCCTCGGTCAGCGCCAACCTCACGGCCCAGCGCAGCGACATCGGCTACGAGAACAGCGCCTCGCCACGGACCGACACCTACGTGGCGGGCCTCGGTCTGCGCGTGCCGATCTACAGCGGCGGCTCGACCAGTGCGCGGGTCTACGCCACCCAGCAGGACCTGATGACCGCCGAGCACGAGCTGGAGGCGGTACGCCGTCAGGTGATCCGCGAGACCCGCACCGCATTCTACAGTGTGGAAGCCGGGATCAGCCGCATCAATGCCTCGCGCAAGGCGCTGGATTCAGCGGAGAAGGCGCGCATTGCCACCGAGCGCTCGTTCGGCTTCGGGGTGACCAATGCGGTGGACGTGCTCAACACTGTCAAGGAAGAGTACGCGGCCCGGCGCGACCTGCTGCGCTCGCAGTACGACTACATCATGAGCCTGATGGTGCTGCGCCGCTGGAGCGGTACCCTGGCCGAAGAGGATGTGCGCAAGACCAACGAATGGCTGGTCGCGCCGGATGTGGCGCAGCGTCCATAATGGGCTCAGACGGCGCGGTCACAGCCTGACGATGTGACCGGGCTTCCGCCATGGCAGTCAACTGAGGCTGAGCGGTGCCCGTGCAGCGGGCACCCGGTTCCAATTCAGGGTCCAGTACAGATGATCGGAATAAAAAGTATCGCCAGCTACATCCCGGCCGGGCGCATCGACAATATCGCCCAAGCCGCCGCCTTCGAGCGGGATGAGGCGTTCGTGCTGTCGAAGATCGGCACCACTACGCTGTCCGTCAAGGACCCGGCCGAGGAGACGTCCGATCTCTGCGCGGCGGCGGTGCGCAATCTGCTGGACAAGAATCCTGCGCTGCGCCTGGAGGATGTCCAGGCGCTGATCGTGGTCACCCAGAACGGTGATGGCGAGGGCCTGCCCCATACCTCGGCGATTGCCCAGCACAAGATCGGTCTGCCCACCCAGGTGGCCTGCTTCGATGTCTCGCTCGGCTGCTCGGGCTTCGTCTACGGGCTCTATGCCATCAAGGGCTTCATGGAGGCGACCGGGCTGAAGAATGGCATCCTGGTCACCGCCGACCCCTACTCGAAGATCATGGACCGCAGCGACCGCATGACCAGCCTGCTGTTCGGCGATGCGGCCACCGCCACCTGGATCGGCGAGGATCCGGTCTGGACCCTCGGCCCGGCCCGCTTCGGTACCGATGGCAGCGGGGCCGAGCATCTGATCGTGCGTAACGGGTGCTTCCATATGAACGGCCGCCAAGTGTTCAACTTTGCCAGCCTGAAGATCATCCCGCACATGCAGGAGGTGCTCGAGGAGGCCGGTCTGACCCTCGACAGCGTCGATGCCTATTGTCTGCACCAGGGCAGCGGGGCGATCGTCGATGCGATTGCCAAGAGGTTAGGCGCCAATGGTGACAGGGTGATTAAAGACCTGTTCGGCGCTGGCAATACGGTGTCCTCGACCATTCCGCTGCTGCTGGAGCGTTACGCCTTCGACTCGGCATGGCGCAACCTGGTGATGAGCGGCTTTGGCGTCGGGCTGTCTTGGGGTTCGGCGGTGCTGCTGCGCCGTTGATCGTGCAGGGCCTAGAAGAGTGTGATGTCCTTGGCATTCTTGCCGAGGAGAAGGGTGCCGTGTCGCCCCGTCAGCCAGTGGCTGGCGTATAAAGCGTGCCGCGGTGGCGGGCAGGGCGCCCGCCTTCCTTTCCCTGATGCACGATGGATGATTTCATGCCTTCCAGAGACAAGAAGAAACTGCCGTTCGATAGCGAAGATGCCCTGCTGTTCGTCCCCAGCAGCGCCCTGCTGGCCGATCTGGGCAAGGGGCTGGGCCAGGTGGCCGCACGCCTGCCGTCGATCAGCGAGCTGCTGGCCCTGTTCGAGTCGGGTGCGGCAGGTGTCGATGAGCCCATCGGCTTTGAAACCGGCCATCCGATCGGCCATGAGCCCGGCCAGCTGCGCCATGAGCTGCCGACGGTGATTGGTGTGGTGGGCAATCAGCGCAGCGAGCGCCTGGGTGCGCTGGACTTCGACGGAGTCTGACCCGGCACCCTGCCGCCTGGCGTGCCGGCTTCAGCGCCGCTGCTGCGCCAGCACCTCGACGGCGCAGGTCACGTTGTCCTGCAGGTGCTGCGGGTTGATGGTGCCGACGATCACGCTGCCCACCGCCTGGTGGGCGAAGATCAGCTCGAAGCTGGCCCGGACCGGATCCTTTGATGCGGCTGCCGGCTGATCGCCCTCGGCCGGCAGGCGGCAGAGATGGCCACTGGCCAGTGCTTTCTTGATCAGGATGCCCTTGTGCTGCGCGGCGGCGTGATCCAGCACGGCACGCTCGCCCTGTTCGGCCAGGTTGTAGGTGACCATCGCGCAGTCGCCGTCTGCCAGTGCGGCAATGCCGCCCTCCACCGTCTTGCCGGAGAAGCCGAAGGCGCGGATCAGCCCGGCCTGTCGCAGTCTGGCCAGCTCGGCGTACACCCCCTCATGCTGCAGGATCGCCAGATCGTTGCCATCGGAGTGCACCAGCACCAGATCGAGGTAGTCGGTGTGCAGGCGGCGCAGGCTGCGCTCCACCGAGTAGCGGGTGTGGGCAGCGCTGAAGTCGAAGTGCGAGCGGCCCTGCTCGAACTCCTCGCCGACCTTGCTGCACAGCACCCAGTCATGCCGCTGGCCGCGCAGCAGCGGGCCCAGACGCTGCTCGCTGACACCATAGGCCGGCGCGGTATCCAGCAGGTTGATGCCAAGATCGCGGGCCAGGGCCAGCAGATTGGCGGCGCTGCGCTCATCGGGAATCTGGAAGCCATCCGGATACTTGACCCCCTGGTCGCGGCCGAGCTTGACCGTCCCCAGGCCCAGCGGCGAGATCTGCAGGTCCGTGCTGCCCAGCGGGCGCCAGCAGTCATGCAAGGACACGCGCATCAGAACAGCTCCTGCCAGGGTGCCAGACCCAGTGCCGGTTGCGGCAGGGCGGGGCGTGGTGCATGGGAGGGCGAGGGTTCGATGCCCTCGGCCCGCAGGCTGGCCAGCACCCGATCGCTCAGGTCCGGCGCCAGTGCCAGCTTGGTCGGCCAGCCGACCAGCAGCCGGCCCTGACGGGTGAGGAAGGCATTGTCCGGGCGTACCAGTCCCGATTGTGCCGGCTCGGCGCGGTCGATGCGCAGGGTGCGCCACTGCGCATCACGCAGGTCGATCCACGGCAGCAGTTCGGCCAGCTCGCGCTGCGCCGCCTTGATCTGCGCGGCCTCATCGCGGGCCACGCCCTCGGCTTCGGCCAGATGACCGCCCAGATACCAGACCCACTGGCCATCGTCGGCCGGATGGGTGGTGATGGTCAGACGCGGCTTGGTGCCCGCGCCGAGGCAATGGGCGTACAGCGGGCGCAGGCTGGCCGACTTGACCAGCACCATGTGCAGCGCGCGCAGCTGCTGCGCCGGCTCCGCCAGCCCGCAGCGCGCCAGAAGCCCGGCATTGCCGGCACCGGCGCACAGCACCACGCGGCGTGCCTCGATGGGGCGGCCATCGACCTGCAGCCCGCACAGCTCGCCCTGGGCATCGTGCAGCGGCTCGACCTGCTTGCCCGCCAGCAGGCTGTCGCCGGCCAGCACCTGCAGGCGCCGGATCAGGCTGGGCACATCCAGCACCAGCTCGGCCAGCCGATAGACCTTGCCGCGAAACCGTTCATCCTGCAGCGCCGCCGGCAGGGCCTCGCCCTTGACCTGATCGACCCGTCCGCGCATCGCCTTGCTGGCGAAAAAGCCGGTGAGGTTGCCGGCCAGCGTGCCGGGCGACCACAGATAATGGGCCTCGCAGAGCAGGTGCACCCCCGCAAGGTCCAGCTCGCCATGGCCGGCCAGCGCCTCGCGCCAGCGGCGCGGCATGTCGGCAATCGCCTCGGAGGAGCCGGTCAGGCTGCCCCCCAAGGCGTACTTGGTGCCGCCATGGATGATGCCTTGCGACTTGAGACTCTGCCCGCCGCCCAGCGCCTCGTGCTCGACCAGCAGCGTCGAATAGCCGAGGCGGCGCAGGCGGGCATTGAGCCACAGCCCGGCAATGCCACCGCCGGCGATGAGGATGTCGGTGCTCAGGGTCGAAGACATGGACGCGGCCTTGCAAAAAAGAAGGCGCCGAGTATAGCGCAGCCGCAGATCTCTGTTCTGGTATGCTCCGGCGCCATGAACCGGACCCTCTACAGCCTGCTCCTGCACCTGGCCTTGCCCTTCATCCTGCTGCGTCTGTGGCGGCGTGGTCGGCAGACGCCGGCCTATCGCCAGCGCATCGCCGAGCGTCTGGCGCTGCGCTTGCCGGCACCGCCTGCCGGCGGCATCTGGCTGCATGCAGTGTCGCTGGGCGAGAGCATCGCCGCCGCGCCCCTGATCCGTGCCTTGCTGAGCCGTTATCCGCAGCAGGTGGTCACCGTCACCAACATGACCCCCACAGGCTCGGCACGCATCGCCAGCCTGTTCGCCGCCGAGATCGCCGCCGGGCGCCTGCAGCAGGGCTATCTGCCCTACGACCTGCCCTGGGCGGCGGCGCGCTTTCTGGATCGTGTGCAGCCGCGGCTGGCCATCATCATGGAAACCGAGCTGTGGCCCAACTTCGTGGCGGCCTGCCGCGCGCGCGCGATTGCCGTGGTGCTGGCCAATGCGCGCCTGTCGGAAAAATCCGCGCGGGGCTATGCGCGGTTTGCCCGGCTGACCCGGCCGATGCTGGCCAGTCTGACGCTGATCGCCGTGCAGACCGAAGCCGAGGCCGAGCGCTTTCGCCGCCTCGGTGCGCGCCCGTCTGCCGTGCAGGTCACCGGCTCGATCAAGTTCGACCTGCAGGTTGATGCCGAGCTGCTGCCCAAGGCCCGCGCCCTGCGCCGCACCTGGCAGGCCGCGACGCGGCCGGTGTGGATCGCCGCCAGCACCCATGCCGGTGAGGATGAAATCATCCTCGCCGCCCATCGCCAGCTGCTGGCCACACAGCCGGCGGCGCTGCTGATTCTGGTGCCGCGCCACCCCGAGCGCTTTGCTGCGGTGCATGACTTATGCCTGCGCGAAGGCTTTAGCTGCGTGCGCCGCTCCCTGAACGAGGCACCGGATGCGGCAACCCAGGTGCTGCTGGGCGATACCCTCGGCGAGCTGCTGTTTCTCTATGCGCTGGCCGATCTCGCCTTTGTCGGCGGAAGCCTGGTGGCCAATGGCGGCCATAACCTGCTGGAGCCGGCGGCCCTCGGCCGCCCTGTACTGAGCGGCCCGCACTGGTTCAACTTCCTCGAGATTGCCGCCCAGCTCGAGGCGGCCGGCGCCCTGTGCAGCGTCCATGACGCGGACAGCCTGGCGGCGACCCTGCAGGATCTGCTCGCCAAGCCCGAGCGCCGCGCGGCGATGGGGGTGGCAGCACTGGGCGTGCTGCAGGCCAACCAAGGCGCGCTGGCGCGCCTCCTGGCGCTGCTGCCCGGCCCTGAGCGCGCGTGAGGCCCGGCGCGCCGCCCGGCAAGGCTTGCTAAGATACGCCCCCTGAACAGATCACCCGCCGATCGGGCGGTCGATCGCGACGACGGCTCCAGCCCGCAAGGATCGAACACACCATGAAGCTCATTCCGGTCATCATGTCCGGCGGCGTCGGGAGCCGTCTGTGGCCTGTTTCCCGAGAAACCCACCCCAAGCCGTTCATGACACTGCCCGATGGCCAGACCCTGCTGGGCAAGACCTTCCGGCGCGCTGCTGCGCTTGAGGGGGTGGTGGAAATCATGACCGTCACCAACCGCGAGCTGTTCTTCAAGACCGAAGACGAGTACCGCCTGTGCGGAAGTCCCGATCTGCCGCGCCGCTTCATTCTCGAGCCCTTCGGGCGCAACACCGCCGCGGCCGTCGCCTGTGCGGCACTGCAGCTGCGGGCTGTGCATGGCCCGGATGCGCTGATGCTGGTACTGGCGGCCGATCACCTGATCCGTGACGAGGCCGCCTTCGCCGACGCCGTGGCGCAGGCCAGCCGGCTGGCGGCGGCAGGGTGGCTGGTAACCTTCGGCATCCGTCCTGAATACCCGGAAACCGGCTTTGGCTATATCGAGATCGATCCTGCCGGGGTGCTGGATGGCGGCTTCAAGGTCAGCCGCTTTGTCGAGAAGCCGGATCTGGCCACCGCCCGCCGCTACCTGGCCGAAGGCCACTACCTGTGGAATTCCGGGATGTTCTGCCTGCAGGTCGGCAGCGTGCTGGAGCAGTTCGCCCAGCACGCCCCCGATGTGCTGAACGCGGCGCAAGCTGCGCTTGATGCCGCCGATGCCGGTCAGCTGCGCACGCAGCAGACCCTGACGCTGGAGCGCGAGAGCTTTGCGGCGGTGCCGGACATCTCGATTGACTACGCCCTGATGGAGCGCTCGGCGCAGGTGGCCAGCGTGCCCTGCGAGATCGGCTGGAGCGATATCGGCTCCTGGTCGGCGATCAGCGCGCTGACCGAGGCTGACCCGGCAGGCAACCGCTGCGAGGGCGAGGTGCTGCTGCATGAGGCCCGCCACAATTACGTGCAGAGCCCGGAGCGCCTGACGGCACTGGTCGGTGTCGAGGATCTGATCGTGGTCGATACCCCCGATGCGATCCTGGTCGCCCACAAGGAGCGCGCCCAGGACGTCAAGCACATCGTCAGCCAGCTGAAGAAGCGCGGCCATGCGGCCCATCTGCTGCACCGCACCGTCAACCGTCCATGGGGTACCTACACCACCCTCGAAGAGGGCGAGCGCTTCAAGATCAAGCGCATCGTGGTCAAGCCGGGCGCCTCGCTGTCCCTGCAGATGCACCACCACCGCAGCGAGCACTGGGTGGTAGTCAGCGGCACGGCCCGTGTGGTCAATGATGCGCAGGACCTGCTGCTGCACACCAACGAGTCGACCTTCATCCGTGCCGGCCACCGGCATCGTCTGGAGAATCCCGGCGTCATCGATCTGGTGCTGATCGAGGTGCAAAGTGGTGACTACCTCGGCGAGGACGATATCGTCCGCTTCGAGGATGTCTACGGGCGTGCCGGGCAGTGAAGGGCAGGGCAGAGACGATGACAAGCGCCCCGCGTGCACTGATCACCGGCATCCACGGCTTTACTGGACGCTACATGGCCGCCGAGCTGCAGCGGGCCGGCTATCAGGTGTTTGGTCTGGGCAGCCGGCCGGGCAGCGACCCTGACTACCGCCAGGCGGATCTGGGGGATGCCGCAGCGCTGCGCCGGGTGCTGGCTGAACTGCAGCCTGACTATGTGGTGCACCTGGCAGCGCTGGCCTTTGTCGGCCATGGCGAGGCCAACGACTTCTACCGCGTCAACCTGATCGGCACTCGCAATCTGCTGGAGGCCATCGCTGCCTGTGGCCATCCGCCGGCGTGCGTGCTGCTGGCCAGCAGCGCCAATGTCTACGGCAACGCCTCGGCCGGGCGGCTGGATGAAACCACGCTGCCGATGCCGGCCAACGACTATGCGGTCAGCAAGTGGGCGATGGAGCAGATGGCGCGCCTGTGGAGCGATCGCCTGCCACTGGTGATCGCTAGGCCGTTCAACTACACCGGCGTCGGTCAGGGCGAGCAGTTCCTGCTGCCCAAGATCGTCAGCCACTTTCGCCGGCGCGCGCCGCGTATCGAGCTGGGCAACCTGGATGTCTGGCGCGATTTCAGTGACGTGCGCGCGCTGGTACGCGCCTACCGCGGCCTGCTCGAAACCCGCCCGCTCGGGCAGACCTTCAATGTCGGCTCGGGCCAGGCCCATTCGCTGCGCGAGGTTCTGGACCTGTGCAGCGCGCTGAGCGGCCATCACCTTGAGGTGGCGGTCAACCCGGCCTTCGTGCGGGCCGGCGAGGTCCGCACCCTGTGCGCCGATGCCAGTGCGCTACACCGGCTGCTGCCGGACTGGCAGACCCCGCCGCTGCGCGAGACCCTGGCCTGGATGCTGGCGGAGCCGGTGTGAAGGTCATCCTGCCGGTCGATCTGATCCGCTACCCGCTCACCGGCATCGGTCGCTATGTGTTCGAGCTGGCCCGTGCCCTGGGTGGCCACGAGCAGATCGAGCAGCTGCGCCTGCTATCAGGGCGGCGGCTGGTCGAGGCGCTGCCCGGCGCCGACAGCCGTCCGGGTGCCAGCCACCGGCTCAAGCGCCTGGCCCAGCAGAGCCGGCTGCTGATCGAGCTGTATGCCCGCATCGATCCGTGGCTGCGCAGCCGCACGCTGCGTGGGCTGGAAGATCACCTCTACCACGGGCCGAACTTCTTTTTGCCGCGCTTTGCCGGGCCGTGTGTGGCGACCTTCCATGACCTGTCGGCCTTCTACTGGCCGCAGTGCCATGACCCGCGGCGCATCGGCTATCTGCAGCGGGAAATGCGCGCCAGTCTCGGGCGCGCTTCGGCGCTGATCACCGACTCCGAATTCACCCGCCGTGAGCTGATCGCCTTCACGGGGCTTCCGGCCGAGCGTGTGCAGGCGGTCGCGCTGGCCTGCTCGGAGGATTTTCGGGTGCGCGAGGCGGAAAGCCTGCGCGGCGTACTGGCCCGCCATGGCCTGCAGCCGGGCGGCTACAGCCTGTATGTCGGCACCATCGAGCCGCGCAAGAACCTCGAACGCCTGCTGGCGGCCTATGGCCGGCTGCCGCTGGCGCTGCGCCAGCGCTGGCCGCTGGTGCTGTCTGGCTATCGGGGCTGGTGCAGCGAGGCGATCCATGCCCGCATCGCGCGTGCCGAGCGGGAGGGTTGGGCACGCTACCTGGGCTTTGTCCCCGGCGCCGAGCTGCCGCTGCTGTTTGCAGGTGCCCGGCTGTTCGCCTTCCCCTCGTTGTATGAGGGCTTTGGTCTACCCGTCCTTGAGGCCATGGCCAGCGGCGTGCCGGTGGTCTGCTCGGACAGCGCTTCGCTGCCGGAAGTGGCTGGCGAGGCCGCCCTGATGTGCGCCGCCGAGGACGATACACAGCTGACCCGCAACCTGCAGCGCGCCCTTGAGGATGCGGACTGGCGCCGCCGTGCGGTGGTGCGCGGTCTGGCCCAGGCGGCCAGATTCTCCTGGCAGCGCAGCGCCGAACAGACCGTAGCGGTCTACCGGCAGGTGCTGGAGGGAGCGCACTGATGAGCCGCGCGCAACACTTGCCCCATGTGCTGATCACCGGCGCCAGTGGCTTTGTCGGCCGCGCCCTGCTGGCGGCGCTGCACGGGCAGGGGTATCCGCTCACGGCCGCCAGCCGTCAGGCACCGCCACAGCAGGGGGCCAGCCTGCGGTACTGGCCGGTGCAGCGTCTGGATGGGCATAGCGACTGGCGTGGGGCACTGCAGGGCGTCGATGTGGTAGTGCACTGCGCCGCCCGCGTGCATGTCATGAACGAGCGTGGCGCTGATCCGCTCGCCGCCTTCCGGCAGTCCAATGTCGAGGCAACGCTGGCCCTGGCCCGTCAGGCGCAGGCGGCTGGCGTGCGCCGCTTCATCTTCCTGAGCTCGATCAAGGCCCATGGCGAGGCCTCGCGCCCCGGCCGGCCCCTGCGTGCCGATGACCCGCCCGCCCCATGTGATCCCTACGGACAATCCAAGCTGGAAGCCGAATGGGCGCTGCAGGCACTGGCCGCCGAGACCGGGCTGGAGCTGGTGATCATCCGTCCGGTGCTGGTCTACGGGCCGGGGGTTCGGGCCAATTTCCGTAGCCTGCTGCGGGCCGTGGCCCGCGGCTGGCCGCTGCCGCTGGGCGCGCTGGGCAACCGGCGCAGCCTGCTGGCGCTGGATAACCTGGTCGACCTGATCCGTGTCTGCCTGACCCATCCGGCAGCAGCCGGTGCCACACTGCTGGCCAGCGACGGCGAAGACCTCTCGCCGCGCGAACTGGTACGGCGCCTGGCCCGTGCGCTGGAGCGCCCGCCGCGCCTGCTGCCGGTGCCGGCCGGGCTGCTGACGGCACTCCTTGTGCTGCTGGGACGGCGTGGCGTGGCAGAGCGGCTGTGCGGCACACTGCAGGTCGATATCAGCGCGACCTGCCGGCGCCTGAACTGGCAGCCCCCGGTGACGGTCGATACCGCCTTGCAACGCACCGTCCGCGATTACCTGGAACATTCCTGAGTTGAATACCCTCTGGCTTTTGCTGCCCGCTGTGGCCTTGCTGTCTGTGCTGCTCACCGGCCTTCTGCGTCGTTACGCACTGCGTCACCTGCTCGATCTGCCCAGCGCGCGCAGCTCGCACAGCGTACCGACGCCCCGCGGTGGCGGAGTGGCCATCGTGCTGGCCTTCTTCAGCGGCCTGCCGCCCGTGTGGGCAGCAGGCTTGATCGACAGCGCGCTGCTGCTGGCGCTGCTCGGCGCGGGGGGCAGCATGGCCCTGCTCGGCTTTGTCGACGACCACCGTCCGCTGCCGGCGCGCGTGCGCCTGGTCGGTCATGGGCTGGCCGCCCTGTGGGTGCTGTACTGCCTGGGAGGGCTGCCGCCGCTGCTGCTGTGGGGCATGTCACTGGAACTGGGCGCCGCCGGCTGGGTACTGGGTCTGCTGTACCTGGTCTGGCTGCTCAACCTGTACAACTTCATGGATGGCATCGATGGCATCGCCAGCCTCGAGGCGCTGAGCGTGTGTCTGGGGGGCGTGCTGCTGCTGATGCTGGTCGGCGGTGAGGGCAGTGCGGTGCTGTTGCTGCTGGCGGCGGCGGTGGCGGGCTTTCTGTACTGGAACCTGCCGCCGGCGCGGATCTTCATGGGCGATGCCGGCAGCTGCTTTCTGGGGATCAGCCTGGGCGTATTGTCCCTGCATGCCGCCGCCCAGCAGCCCGTGCTGCTGTGGAGCTGGCTGATCCTGCTGGGGGTGTTCATCGTCGATGCCAGCTGGACCCTGCTGCGCCGCCTGCTGCGAGGCGAGGTGCTTTATAAAGCACATTGCAGTCATGCCTATCAGCGCGCGGCGCGGCGCTGGGGCAGCCATCGCCGGGTGAGCATCGCGGTGACACTGATCAACCTGCTCTGGCTGTTGCCGCTGGCTCTGCTGGTGGCCACGGGCTGGCTCGAGGGGTTATCTGGTCTGCTGTTAGCTTGGTTGCCACTACTTTTTCTGGCCATTTTGTTGGGTGCTGGACGCATGGAGGACCGTGAATGTTGAATCGTCTGGAGGCCCTGCGCAGCCATCTGCTGGCCCTGCCACGCAGCCGCAAGCGCCTGCTGCAGGTGGTCGTCGACCTGCTGCTGGTCTGGCTGGCGCTGTGGCTGGCCTTCGTGCTGCGCCTTGGCGGCAGCGAGGGGGTTGAACCGCTGGGCGGGCATGCCTGGCTGTTCGTGCTGGCGCCGCTGCTGGCCATCCCGCTGTACATCCGCAGCGGCCTGTACCGGGCGGTGCTGCGCTATGTAGGCAACGACGCCCTGTGGACCCTGCTGCGCACCATCAGCCTCTCGGCGCTGCTGCTGGCCCTGGCCATTTACTGGTATCAGGATGCGCCCGCCTTCGTGCCGCGCTCGCTGGTGTTCAACTACTGGTGGCTGAGCCTGTGCCTGGTGGGCGGGCTGCGCCTGCTGATGCGCCAGTTCTTTCTCGGCAACTGGCTGGATGCCGGTCTCGGTCTGGTGAGCCGTACCGCGCGCCAGCATCCTTTGCCGCGGGTGGCCATCTATGGCGCTGGCGCTGCCGGCAATCAGCTGGTGGCGGCGCTGCGCCTTGGGCGCGCCATGCAGCCGGTGGCCTTCATCGATGACAATCCGGGCATCCAGCATCAGCTGATTGCCGGCCTCAGGGTCTACGCCCCGGCGCAGATCACCGAGCTGCTGGAGGATCTGCAGCCGGCCGAAATCCTCCTCGCCATCCCCTCGGCCAGCCGTGCCCGGCGCCGGGAAGTGCTCAATGCCCTGGAGCGCTACGCGGTGCCGGTGCGCTCGATGCCAGGCTTCATGGACCTGGCCAGTGGCCGGGTCAAGGTCGATGACCTGCAGGAGGTCGACATCGCCGACCTGCTCGGCCGTGATGCCGTCGCCCCCGATGCCGGACTGCTGGCGCGCTGCATCCGCGATCAGGCGGTGCTGGTCACCGGCGCTGGCGGTTCGATCGGCAGCGAACTGTGCCGGCAGATCATCACCCAGGCGCCGCGCCGGCTGGTGCTGCTGGAGCACAGCGAATACGCCCTCTACGCCATTCACCAGGAGCTGCAGCGTCTGGCGCCGGGGCTTGAGGTGGTGCCGATCCTCGGCTCGATTCGCAACCACAGCCGCCTGCTGGATGTGCTGCGCCATTGGCGCATCGACACCCTCTATCACGCGGCCGCCTACAAGCATGTGCCGATGGTCGAGCACAACATCGCCGAGGGCATCCACAACAACGTGCTGGGTACCCTCAATGCCGCCCAGGCGGCGATCATCGCCGGCGTGCGGCACTTTGTGCTGATCTCCACCGACAAGGCGGTGCGTCCGACCAATGTGATGGGCTGCAGCAAGCGGCTGGCCGAGATGGTGCTGCAGGCGCTGGCCAGCGAGGCGCAGCCGGTGCTGTACGGGCGCGAGGAGCCGGCGCCGGTCAATCGCACCCGCTTTGCCATGGTGCGCTTTGGCAACGTGCTGGGCTCATCGGGCTCGGTGATTCCACTGTTTCGAGAACAGATCCGCCGGGGCGGGCCGGTCACCGTCACCCATCCGCAGATCAACCGCTACTTCATGACCATCCCCGAGGCGGCGCAGCTGGTGATCCAGGCCGGCGCCATGGACGGGCAGGGCGGTGACGTCTATGTGCTGGACATGGGCGAGCCGGTGCGCATTGCCGAGTTGGCCGAGCGGATGATCCACCTCTCGGGCCTGAGCGTGCGCAGCGACACCCACCCGCTGGGCGATATCGCCATCGCCTACACCGGCCTGCGCCCCGGCGAGAAGCTCTACGAGGAGCTGCTGATCGGCGACAACGTCACCGCCACCGATCATCCGATGATCTGCCGTGCCCGCGAGCAATACCTGGACTGGGCGGCGCTGCGCGAGCTACTGGCCAGCTTGCAAGCGGCGCTGCGCGCCGATGACTTTGTCACGGTGCGCGCCCTGCTGCTGGCGCATGTCGATGGCTACCGTCCCGAGGGTGACATCGTCGACTGGTTGTATGATCGGCCGGCGAATACCTCCCTGCCTGAGACAGCGCCAGACTGCGTTACAGGTTAGAATCCCGACCCCCACCATGATTGGGGCAGAAGCGGATACCTGCTGGCTACCGAACAGCGGTGCGACGGGTGATGCTTCTGCTCTGGCTATCTGCATGTGATCACCAAAGGAGAGACTGTATGTCCGAAGTGCCCAGCATTACCCTCAATGGCAAGACGTATGCCTTGGCCGATCTGAACGAAGCGGCGCGCAATCAGCTTGCCAACATTCGAGTCGTCGATGCCGAGATTGTCCGCCTTCAGCAGCAACTGGCGATAACCCAGACCGCCCGTAATGCCTATGTGGCGGCCTTGACGGGTGTTGTCGAACAGGCTCCGGAAGAGGCCCCGGTCATGAGCAAAACCAAGACCGCGGTCAAGGCAGGCAGCAAGAAGGCTTGATCGCTCTCAGCGCCCCTCCAGCACCTCGCGGTACACCGCCAGCGTCTCGGTACACATGCGCTCGGCACGAAACAGCGTCTCAAAGCGCTGCCGGGCCTGGCGGCCCAGCGCGGCGGTGCGCTCCGGCTCGGTGCGCAGGCGCTGCAGGGCCGAGCGCAGGGCCAGCGGGTCTGCCGGCGGCACCGTGTAACCCGTCTCGCCATCAAGATTGACAAAGGTCGTGCCGGTGCCGATCTCGCAGGAGAGCATCGGCTTGCCGCACATCGCTGCCTCCAGCAGGGAAATGCCGAACGCCTCCGAGCGCAGGTGCGAAGGGAAGACCAGCGCCTGGCACAGCTGCAGCAGGCACATCTTGTCCGCATCGTCGAGCCGGCCAAGAAACTGCACATGGCCAAGCCCCAGCCGCGCCGCCTGGGCTTTCAATTCATCCTCCATCGGCCCGCTGCCAACGATCACCAGCGGCCAGTCGGTGCCGGCCAGCGCATCCAGCAGATGGTGCAGCCCCTTGTAATAGCGCAGCACCCCGACAAACAGGAAGAACCCCTCGCCGCAGCGCGTGCGCCAGTGTTCCAGACGGGCAGGGTCTGGGCGGGGATAGGCCGCCTCGTCCAGTCCGAACGGCACCACCGTACAGCGCTCACGCAAGGGCTCAAGCTCGGGGCTGCTCTGCAGGTAATTGGGCGAGGAGACCAGAATCCGCCCCATGCGGGCCAGAAAGCGCCGCATCAGCGGCCGATACAGCTGCAGCAGCGCCCGCTGCTTGACGATGTCCGAGTGATAGCTGAGCACCGCTGGCGTGCCATGGCGGGTGGCAAAGTGCACCACATCCATGAATGGCCAGGGGAAGTGAAAGTGGATCAGGTCCACCTCGCGGCTCATCCGGGCAAAGCAGCCGAAGGCCTCGCGGGAGAAGCCGGTGGAGGCCAGGTTGAAATCCTCGCGAATCCGCGTCACCCGGTGGCTGCCGACCGTGAGCTGGCGCGGTACTGGCGCAGGGCTCAGGGTCAGTACCTCGGCATCGACCCCAAGTGCGCGGGTGCCCTCGCAGAGCTGGAAGATCACCTGCTCGACACCGCCGGTGGTGTCCGGCAGGTAAGTCTTGAAAAAGTGCAGAACGCGCATGGAAGGGTTGCCTGAGTCAGAGCCGCGGGGGGCTTACTCTATCATCGTTGCAACGCCGTCCAGAAATGCAGGGCATCACCGTGCAGCGAGGCTTGAGCGGGTCGACAGGAAAGGGGCGCCTTGTGCGGTGCGGCTGGAGTCTGCCGGCGTTTGTCGCTAGTCTCGCCAGCCATCATCGGGCTGGCTGGCCTGCTTCCTGCAATCTGCGACCCATCAAGGCGGTAGCGTGAAAACCCTGTATGTCGACTGCTCGTTTCTGGCGCAGGCGCCCCACCTCAACACCGGGATACAGCGCGTGGTGCGCCGGGTCCTGGAAAACCTCCAGGCCCTGACGGCGCATGACCCTGCGCTGCGCATTCAGCCGGTGCAGATGGCCCACGGCCGCTTCGAGCCCGTGCAGCTGGCGCAGCTGTACCCCTCGGCCGCGGCGGCGCCCAGCCCGGCCCAGCGGCGTCTGCAGCGCTATCTGCGCCGTGTGTTCGATGCCGGCCGCGATCTGCTCTCGGCACTGGCGGCGGATCAGCCTGCCGTGCGGCGGTTTCTGTATGCGCCGCGTACCCAGTTCGGTCTGGCCTGGCTGATTGAGCGGAGCGTCCTGCGACCGCTGCGTGCACTGCGTCAGTGGCGCACGCGGGCGGTGCCTGCCACGCAGGGCCGCTCGCAGGCCTTGCCGGTCACGCCGGGCGATCTGCTGCTGCTGATCGATTCCACCTGGAATTGTGACATCTGGCGCAGCGTCTCAGCCTTCCGCCAGCAAGGTGGCAAGGCCGTGGCCGTCGTCTATGACCTGATTCCACTGACCCATCCGCAGTTCTGCGACGCCGGGCATATCGCCAACTTCTCCCGCTGGCTGCGTGACTCGGTGCAGCAGGTCGACGGCTATATCGGCATCTCAAGGACCGTACAGCAGAGCCTGGAAGACTTCCTGCAGCGCGAGTACCCGCAGCAGGCGGCGCGCCTGCCGTTGGATCACTTCCTGCTGGGCGGTGACTTTGCCTATCACGCCGGCGAGACCGACAGCGTGCGCGACGCGCTGCGCAGCGCCCTCAGCGCCCGCCCGGCCTACCTGATGGTGTCCACCGTCGAGCCCCGCAAGAACCACGCCTACCTGCTCGATGCCTTCGAGCAGCTCTGGGCGCGCGGGGTGGATGTCAGTCTGGTGATCGTCGGGCGCACCGGCTGGAAGGTCGAGGCGCTGATGCGCCGGATCCGCAATCACCCCGAATACGGCCGCCGCCTGCAGCACTGGAGTGATCTCAATGATGCCGAGCTGGCCTGCTGCTACCAGCAGGCGCGTTGCCTGGTGTTCCCCTCGATCGTCGAAGGCTTCGGGCTGCCGATCGTCGAAAGCCTTGCCCAGGGCCTGCCGGTGCTGGCCAGCGACACACCGATCCACCGCGAGATCGGCGCGCAACAGATCGGCTACTTCGACCTAGCGCGTCCGGCGGATCTGGCCGAACGCATCGAGGCCATCGAGCGCGAGGGTCTGCCGGACGCGCTCAAGGTGGCCGAGGGCTACCGCTGGCTGAGCTGGCGCGACAGCAGCCGCCAGCTGCTGGAGCGCGTACTGGCGATGGGCGAGGGCGCGGGCGCAGGACTGGAGTCTGCCGGGGTTTCCAGCTAGGCTGTCGCGCCTGAATTTTCGGGTTGCTGCCGCAGGTCATGGGGCACAACCGGTCACGACTTCAAGGGTCCCCAGGATGAACATGCCCCGCAAAACCGCCATCGTCACCGGCATCACCGGTCAGGACGGTGCCTATCTTGCCGAACTGCTGCTGGAAAAAGGCTACAAGGTCTACGGCACCTACCGGCGCACCAGCTCGGTCAACTTCTGGCGCATCGAGGAGCTGGGCATCGCCGGGCACGAGAACCTCGAGCTGGTCGAGCACGACCTCACCGACCTCTCCGCCAGCATCCGCCTGATGCAGCACGCCGCGCCTGACGAGGTCTACAACCTCGCCGCGCAGAGCTTTGTCGGCGTCTCCTTCGATCAGCCGCTGACCACCGCCGAGATCACCGGCCTTGGCGCGGTCAACCTGCTCGAAGCGATCCGCATCGTCAACCCGAAGATCCGCTTCTACCAGGCCTCCACCTCGGAAATGTTCGGCAAGGTGCAGAGCATCCCGCAGACCGAGGCCACTCCCTTCTACCCGCGCAGCCCCTACGGCGTGGCCAAGCTCTACGCCCACTGGATGACCATCAACTACCGCGAGTCCTACGGCATCTTCGGGGCCAGCGGCATCCTGTTCAATCACGAGTCCCCGCTGCGCGGCAAGGAATTCGTCACCCGCAAGATCACCGACGCGGTGGCGCGCATCGCCCTCGGTCAGCAGGACTGCCTGGAACTGGGCAACCTCGATGCCAAGCGCGACTGGGGCTTTGCCAAGGAGTACGTCGAGGGCATGTGGCGCATGCTGCAGGCCGATGAGCCGGACACCTTCGTGCTGGCCACCAACCGCACCGAAACCGTGCGCGACTTCGTCAGCATGGCCTTCAAGGCGGTCAACGTGGAGCTGGACTGGCAGGGCAGTGCCGAGCAGGAGCGCGGCATCGACCGCAGCAGCGGCAAGACCGTGGTGCAGGTCAACCCGCGCTTCTACCGCCCGGCCGAGGTGGACCTGCTGATCGGCGACCCGCAGCGCGCCCGTGACATCCTCGGCTGGCAGCCGCAGACCAGCCTCGAGCAGCTGTGCAAGCTGATGGTCGAGGCTGACCTGGCGCGGGTGGCGAGCGGCAAGTCGTACTGAGCTGGTCACGCCCGCTGATCTGCCCGGAAGGGGCCGCCTGTGCGGCCCCTTTTTCCATCCCCCCTCCGGACCTTGTCATGCCCCGATCGACCCTGCCTGTGATCCACCAGTTCGCCATCGACATCACCCCAGGCGATGGCATCAGCAACGGCATGCTGCTGACCCGCAAGCTGCTGCGCCTGGCCGGCCTCACCTCCGAGATCTACTGCGCCGACATCCCCGCCGCCCTGCAGGGCGATATCCTGCCGATGAGCGAATACCGCCCCGGCAGCGCGGATGCCCTGCTGGTGCATCACGGCATCGGCAACCCCCATGAGGACTGGCTGCGCGCACTGCCTGAGCGCAAGTTCATGGTGTTCCATAACATCACCCCCGCCAGCCTGTTTCCTGCCGGGCACCCGATCCTGCCGATGCTGGCCCACGGCTGGCAACAGGTGGACACCTGGAAGGACTGGCTGGCCGGCAGCATCGCCGACTCGCGGCAAAACCTCGAGGAGCTGCGCAAGCATGGCCATGATCCGGCGCAGCTGGCCGAGATCCCCCTGCTGGTCGATCTGGAGCGCCTCGCGCCGCTGGCCGGCGCCCGCAGCGATTACCCGCGGCCCTTTACCCTGCTGTTCGTCGGCCGGGTGATGCCGCACAAGAACCAGCAAGCACTGATCGAAGCCTTCGCCTGTCTGGTGCGCCAGGTGGGCGTGCCGCTGCAGCTCAACCTGGTGGGCGGCTTCACCGTGCCGGAGTACCGCGACCAGCTGCAGGCGCGGATTGCCGAACTGGGGCTTGAGGGCTGCGTCTGCCTGACCGGCAAGGTTGACGAGGCCCGCCTGGCCGCCCACTACCGCAACAGCGACCTGTTTGTCTGCCTGAGCCGCCACGAGGGCTTTGGCATGCCGCTGATCGAGGCCATGGCCCACGATCTGCCCGTGCTGGCCTACAACGCCCCGGCCAGCAACATCCAACACACCCTGGCAGGTGCCGGGCTGATCCTGGACAGCGACGAGCCCCACGAGGTCGCCGCCGCCATCGCCCAGCTGATGGAAAACCCCGCCCTGCGCCAGTACCTGCGCCGCCAGGGCCGCGCCCGGCTCGCCGAGTTCGCCTACCAGCCACTCTATGAGCGCCTGCGCGACTACCTGGCCGGCTTTGCCATCGCCCTGCCGGCCCACACCTTTGCGCCGCAGCCCGCCGCCGGGCACGCTGCCGTCGAGCCGGTGGACGAGCGTATCGAAGGGCCGTTCGACAGCAGCTACAGCCTGGCGCTGGTCAACCGCGAGCTGGCCCGCGCACTGGCCGAGGAGTGCCGCCGCGTCGCCCTGCGCGCGACCGAAGGGCCGGGGCCGATTGCCGTCGATGGCGGTTTTCTGCGCGACAACCCCGACTGCGCCGACCTATGTAAGAGAGGGGAGGAGCCTGCCCGCCACGTGCTGCGCCTGCTCTATCCGCCGCGGGTCACCGGCATGGGCGGCGAGCTGAACGTGCTGTCCTGCTATGGCTGGGAAGAATCCGCACTGCCGCAGGCCTTCTGCCGCGACTTCAACCAGCACCTGCAGCTGATCACCAGCATGTCCTCCTGGGTGACCCGCACCCTGCAGGACAACGGCATCACCACGCCGATCGTCACCGTAGGCCTTGGCGCCGACCACATCCTGCGGGCTGCGCCTGATGCCAGCCGGCTGCCGGCACTGAGCGCGGCGGCCGGACGCCTGACCCTGCTGCACGTCTCCTCCTGCTTCCCGCGCAAGGGCGTGGACGTGCTGCTGGCGGCCTATGGTGCCGCCTTCAGCGCGGCTGACCCGGTGCGGCTGATCATCAAGACCTTCCCCAATCCGCACCACGACATCGCCGCCGAGCTGGCCGCCTGGCGTGCCGCACACCCGAATCCGCCCGCGGTGGAGCTGATCAACCAGGACCTGCCGGACAATGCCCTGCGCGCGCTCTACCAGCTGGCCGATGTACTGGTCGCGCCCTCGCGTGGCGAGGGCTTTGGCCTGCCGCTGGCCGAGGCCATGCTGCACCGCCTGCCGGTGATCACCACGGCCCGCGGCGGACAGACAGACTTCTGCACCGCCGAAACCGCCTGGCTGATCGATGCTCAGCCGGTGCGCGCGCGCAGCCACCTGCAAGCCGCCGCCTCGCTGTGGTTCGAGCCCTGTGCGGAACATCTCAAGTCAATCCTGCGTGAATTTGCTGACGCTTTTGTGACAGGCCAGCTGGCGCAGATGACCGGTGCGCGGACCGAGGCCGCCCTGCAACTGATCAGCCAGCGCTACACCTGGCGGGCGGTCGCCCGCGCCACCGTGCAGGCCATCGAGACCGCCAGCCGCCAGCCGCTGCTCAAGCCCGCGCCGCGCCTTGGCTGCATCACCACCTGGAACAGCGCCTGCGGCATCGCCACCTACAGCCAGCACCTGCTGGGCAGTGGCCTTGCCGAGGCCTGCACCCTCCTGGCCAACGACAACGCCGAGCCCATCCGCATCGATGGCGACAACGTGCGGCGCGTCTGGAGTGCCGGGGAGGGGGACGACCTGCAACGCCTGCGCGAGGCGATTGCCGAAGGCGCCATCGATTGCCTGCTGATCCAGTTCAATTTCTCCTTTTTTGCCCTGAGCGCCTTTGCCGCGCTGCTCGAATGGGCGCATGCCCGCGGCATCGTCACCCTGGTGATCTTCCATTCCACCGCCGACGTACAGCACGGCGAAACCCTCAAGAGCCTGCGTGATCTGCGCGACACGCTCAGACACTGCAACCGCCTGCTGGTTCACAGCGTGGCCGATATTCACCGCCTCGAAGCCATGGGCCTGCGCGACAACCTGCTGTTGTTCCCGCATGGCGTGCTGCAGCCGCCGGCGATCACCCCGGGTGCCGCTCAGCGGACGGCTGGGCTGGCCGGGCGCACCGTGCTGGCCAGTTACGGCTTCCTGCTGCCCCACAAGGGCATTGGCGAGCTGATCGAGGCCTTCGCCGGGCTGGCGGCCGAGCGTGCCGACCTGCACCTGCTGCTGGTCACCGCCTGCTACCCGATTGCTGAGTCGAGCGCACTGGCCGAGCGCTACCGCCAGCGCATCGCCGCGGCTGATCTGGCCGGTCGGGTGACGCTGATCACCGACTACCTGAGCGATAAGGAGTCGCTGGCCTGGCTGGCGCAGGCCGATGGCATCGTCTTCCCCTACCAGCACACCCAGGAGTCCTCCAGTGCGGCCGTACGCTGGGGGCTGTGCACCGGCAAGCCGGTGCTCTGCACCCCGCTGGAGATCTTCGAGGACGTGGCCGAGGCGGTGACCTTCCTGCCCGGCTGCGATGTGGCGGCGCTGCAGGCGGGCCTGCGTCAAGCACTCGACCATGGTCTGCAAGTGCGCCAGAAAAACTGGTTGAATACGCATTCCTGGCCAATAATCTCAGTGAGGTTGCGAAATATACTGGCGGCGCTGATGACAAGATATTGACGTCAGTCAATAGCTGGTTTGATGGGTTGCTTGTGTGGCTACGCGCAAAACGGGTAGCATTCCGGCCGATGGTCAGCTCATCAGTTATGTGACTTGCAAACGCAAGCCAGCTCGGTAAGCTGCCTGCGGCCGGCGCAAGCCGACCTTCCCTTGTACGGGGGCTATGCCCCGTTGGGGCATGGCAACAGGCTGGGGCCGACGGGTCTCGTTCCGCAAGGAAAGCCTGCATGTCGATTCGACTTATCACGGAGATACAAAAGTAATGGCTATTACCTCTGCACAAGTGCAACAGCTGTATGTCGGCTACCTGGGTCGCGCTGCTGACCAGGCTGGTCTCGACTACTGGCTGGCCGAGCTGAACAATCCGGCCTCCGGCCTGACCCTGGAAAACCTGCGCGCCAACTTCGTCAACGAGCAGCCGGAATACGCCAACACCTATGCGGGTCTGACCGTCACCCAGACCGTTGCCAAGATCTACGAGAACCTGTTCGAGCGTGCTGCCGAGCCGGCTGGTCTGGCTTACTGGGTCGGTGAAGTGGAAGCGGGTCGCGTGCCGGTCGATCAACTGATCGTTGCCTTCCTCAACAGCGCCTCTGCCGCTGACCGTCTGGTTGTCGACAACAAGGTGCAGGTTGCCCAGTCCTATACCACCACGGCGGGTGCCAACTTCACCGCCGCTGCAGCGGCTGATGCCATCGCAGCTGTGGATGCTACTTCCCAGTCCGTACAGGCCGCCCTGGCCAATATTCAGGCTGGCAGCATCACTGGTAACGTTTATGTCCTGGATGCGAACGTCAACAGCCTGCAGGGTACTGCCGGTAACGATACTTTCCTGGCCAACGCTGCTTCCCTGCAGTTTGCCGACAGCATCAATGGCGGTGCCGGTAACGACACCCTCAAGCTGACCGTCAGCAACGCCGACTACACTGCCAGCGAAATCACCGCCGGCTTCAAGCTGATCGAGCCGCGCACCACCAGCGTTGAAGTGCTGGAAGTCACCGCGCGTACCTCGCTCAGCCAAAATGCCGTGGCCGATACCCTGGCTGACGGCATCAACGGTGGCAACAACGCCTTCACCGATCCGGCTGCAACTTCTGGTGGCAACCGTGATTCCGACACCGTCGACACCATCATTACCCTGAGCTCCGCTCCGGACCTCAAGGTCATCGCTTCCATCGACAGCGAGCTGAGCGGTTCTGCGCTGACTTTCAACGATATCCAGACCATCGACGGCACGCGCATTCGTATCATTGATACCAACAGCGCTCACAACTTCCTGTTCGATGACGAAGCAGCGACTGCCGGCAACGACAAGGTCACTCTTGACCTGGCCGAAGCACGTGGCCTGACCATCAACTTCGGCGAGACTCCGGCCACTGGTGTGTCCGTCAATCAGCTGCCGACCAGCACCACCTTCGCCAATGCTGCCAACCCGGCTCTGGTGGGCGAGGCGAATGCACTGGGTATCAGCAACAACGATGGCCAAGGCCGTCAGGGCGTCAGCACTTCGCTGCCGACCGGTTTCTACGGTCAGGACGCTGCCAGCCAGTCCGAGATCAACACCCTGACCATCAACTCCTTCGTTCAGGAGCCGGCAGGTGCCTCGCGCAACTACCGTAACGAGGTGGTTGACCTGAACATTGGCAATGTGGTCGACACCCTGAACATCACTGGCGATGCCCAGCTGAAGATCGGTCTGGCCTTCCAGCAGGAACAAGAAGTCCTGGCGAGCAACACCCGCATCTCTACAGTCAATGTTGTACAGCAGCTGGCTGTGGCCGATACCACCGGCGAGGGTTACGACTACGGTGTGGTTCCGGCACTCGACGTGCTTGACCTGAGCAACAGCGTGCTGCGTGACTTCGCCCTGAGCAGCGCTTCCTACGCGCTGGATGCCAGCATCCGTACCGTCAATGCCGGTGCACACTTTGCCGGTGTTGATCAGGCCCAGGCTGCTTACGCCGCCCTGCCGACGGCTGACCTGACCCTGGACATCAGCAACGGCGTCTTCGATGCCGCAGGCCAGGTGTTCAATTACATTGGCTCGCAGGGTGACGACAGCGTCAACTTTGGTGTGCGTACCATCAACAAGATCATTGACCTCGGCACTGGCAACGACACCGTCGTCGCAGGTCGTGGCAACGACCTGATCCGTGGTGGCGCAGGTGATGATGTCATCAAGCACAACAACACCGAGAACAGCTTCCGCACCCTTGGTCAGGCCGACAGCCTGAACGATGGCTACGGCTTTGCTGCTGGCCAGGAAGTCACCGTCTACGGTGGCGAGGGTAACGATCAGGTGGTCATCGCCGGCCAGGTTGAAGCCAACATGATCTCCCTGGTGGATCTGGGTAACGGCGACGATACCCTGTACGTCGAAGACTCCGCCGATGGCGATCTGAATGATGCGGGCGACGCGGGCGTAGCCAACAACCGCATTGCCGGTGGTCTGGGTCAGGACACCATCATTGTCACCACCGCAGGCAACCGTCTGCCGACAGACACCGTGCTGGATCTGGTCATCTACGGTGACAACGCTGTGACTGGCGAGCACCTGGTCGAGGACCTGAACGCGCCGGCACTGCGTGGCGTGCGTGGTGAAGAAGTCACTCGTGCTGCCCGTGACGTCAATGCCAACTTCGTGGCTGACAGCTACTTCGCCAATGCCGCTCTGGCAGGCACTGCTGCCGACAGCGACCGCATCTACGTCAACGACATCAACAACACCTACGCCAACCTTGGCAACGGTGACAACGTGTTCGTGCAGCGTGGCCTGAACGGTAACGGCGTGCTGGATGCCATCGAAGGTGCCGCTGCTGCTGCCGCTGTTCTGCCGGCCAGCGATGTCACTGTCGATGCAGGTAACGGCAACGATACCGTGGCCATCTACACCAACGGCATCAAGCAGGTGAACACCCGCGGCGGCAACGATGTCATCGACCTGGTCGGTACTGGCAACGTGACTGTACTGGCAGGCGAGGGTGACGACCGTGTTGTCGTGAGCAGCGTCAGCACTGCGCCGATCGCTAACGCTCCGGCCAACTACATCGACCTGGGCGCTGGCGACGATACCCTGACCGTCACCACCAAGGGCGTCGTGAACGGCGTGACCGAGATCTACGGCCGCACTGGTCGTGATGTGGTCAGCATCCTCAATGCCGACACCACCGTTGACACCGATCACACCCTGCACGTCGAGCTGGGTGCCGATGCTGACGTCATGCTGATGCGTGCTCGTGATCTGAAGAACGATGACACCATCTCTGGCGGTAACGATGGCTCCATCGACCAGTTCATCCTGGTCAGCAATGATGCCGGCCGCACTCAAGAGGCTGTGACCTTCTCTGACAGCAGCCGTGTCGAAGGCTTCGAGCTGTTCGATCTGCGTGGTGCCGGTGCAGGGACTGCTGTTGCAGCCACTACTGCCGAGCTGCGTCAGTTCACCAACGGTGGCGTGAACTTCACCCTGACCGAGAACCTGATCGCTCGTATGGATCAGAACGTCAGCGTCGGTGATGTGACCAACTACGTGTACGGTGCTGCTCTGCCGGTTGATGGTGCTGCTCAGGGTACTGACGGCAACAATGATGGCCTGTTCACCGCTGGCGTGCTGGGCAACATGAATGCCTACAACACCACTGGTGTGCTGACCGTCACTACCGTCGAGCATGGTGTCAATGACGACGACATCATCATCGAGTCCAACAACGCCCTGAACCTGACCCAGACTCTGGATCTGCGTGCCCTGGGTGATGTGCTCAACAGCCCGACCAGCGTTCTGTCTGCCGATCGTTCCTTCGTGAACTTCCTCGGTGGTACCGCGCGTGACGTGGTGGTCGTTGACGAGCGCTCGTTCAACAGCTTCAGCAACCTGCGCTTCGACGAGTTCGACCTCGCTGCTGCCAACCTGATCGATGAAGACAACAGCACCCAGGATACCCTCCTGGTGGTTGCCAACACTGTCCGTAACGAAGTGACCGATATCTCCTTCGGTGACTACCGTAACGTGCAGGGTCTGGATGCTGTTGCTCTCGTTGACCAGTCCGCTACCGTCAACAGCACCTTCCGCCTCGAGGCTTCCGAGTTCCTGGCCAACCAGGCGACCTCCTCGCTGGTGCCGGGCGCCCTGAACGCCGCCGGTGGCGCGCAGGCTGGTCTGCTGGTGACCATCGAGACTGCTGACGCTGTCGAGATCTACGGTGCTGCAGGCGCAAGCGTCACCTTCACAGGTGGTGTTGCTCTGGCGGCCCCGGTCACCCTGGACACCGTCGACGGTCAAGTCCAGCTGGTCGGCGTTGACGCCAACAGCTTCCTGATCACTGCTGTCTAAGCACTGATTTAGGTAACATAGGCCCCTCACCCAGGTGAGGGGCCTTTTTTTTGACTCTGCAAATCCTCTTTATCCATCAGAACTTCCCGGGGCAGTTCCTGCACCTGGCGCCCGTCCTGGCGGCCGCGGGTCATCAGGTGACGGCCCTGTGCCTGCAGCCCCTGGATCGGCGTTCATCCGCCCAGCAGGAGGCGCCGACCGCTGAGACGAACTGGCAGGGCGTACGCGTCCTTACCTACCAGGTTGCCCGCAACAGCTCGCGTGAGGTGCATCCCTGGATTGCTGATCTCGAGGCCAAGACCATCCGTGCCCAGGCCTGTCTGAATGCCTGTCTGGCCTTGCAGCGTCAGGGCTACACGCCGGATGTGGTGATCGCCCATCCTGGCTGGGGCGAACCGCTGTTCATCCGCGAGGTCTGGCCCGCCGTACGCCTTGGTCTGTACGCCGAGTTCTACTACCACGCCCGCGGGGCGGACACCGGCTTTGACCCCGAATTCCCCGCAGCCGACCCGGTGGCGGATGCCTGTCGCCTGCGCTTGAAGAACCTCAACAACGACCTGCAATACCCGCAGGCTGATGCGGTGATCTCACCGACCCACTGGCAAGCCAGTACCTTTCCCGAGGCGATTCGCCGCAAGATCAGCGTCATTCATGATGGCATCGATACTCGTCTGGTGGCGCCTGATCCTGGTGTGCGCCTGCGGCTGCAGACGGCCCGCGGCCCCTTGCAGCTGACCCGCGCTGACGAGGTCATCACCTTCGTCAACCGCAACCTTGAGCCTTATCGCGGCTATCACACCTTCATGCGGGCCCTGCCAATGCTGCTGGCGCAGCGTCCGCAGGCGCGTGTGCTGATCGTGGGTGGCGAGGAGGTGAGTTATGGTGCCCGCCCTGCTGATGGGCGCAGCTGGAAAGAGATATTCATCCGCGAGGTTCGTCCACAGATCAGCGATGCCGACTGGGCGCGCGTGCATTTTCTCGGCCAGATCGCCTATCAGCACTTCATACCGCTGCTGCAGCTCTCCCGCGTACACGTCTACCTCACCTACCCGTTTGTCCTCTCCTGGAGCCTGCTGGAGGCAATGAGCGCCGGTTGCGCGATCGTTGCCAGCGACACCCAGCCGCTGCACGAGGCCATCCGCCACGATGAGACCGGCCGGCTGGTGAGCTTCTTCGATCCGCACGCCCTGGCTGGGGAGATCTGCACACTGCTCGACGACCCCGAAGCCCGGCAGCGCCTCGGGCATCATGCGCGCACCTTCGCCCAGACCCACTACGACCTGCAGCGCGTCTGCCTGCCCCATCAGCTGGCCTGGGTGATGCAGCTGGCGAGCGGGTAGAGCCCCCGCTTCCCTGCTAGAATCCGCCCCCTCCCAACCATTGCGAGTCGCTGCATGCTGCAAGTGGATAACGTCTGCAAGGAGTTCAAGCTCTACAGCAGACCCTGGCACCGCCTGAAGGAAATCGTCCTGCGCCGCAGTTTCCATCGCCGCCATCGTGCGCTGGATCATCTGTCGTTCAGCGTGGCCAGCGGCGAGACCCTGGGCATTCTCGGTCGCAACGGTGCCGGCAAGTCGACCCTGCTCAAGCTGCTCAACGGGGTGCTGCTGCCCGACCACGGGCAGATTCGCGTCAATGGCCGGGTCACCGGCCTGCTGGAGCTGGGTACAGGCTTTGACCCCAACCTCAGCGGTGCGCAGAACATCGTCGGCAACGGCTTGCTGCTGGGCATGACCCGCGAGCAGATCGAGGCGCGCCGCGAGGCGATCATCGCCTTCTCGGAGCTGGGCCCGTTCATCGAGGAGCCGATCCGTACCTACTCCTCGGGCATGACCATGCGCCTGGCCTTTGCCATCGCCATTCATGCCGACCCGGATATCTTCCTGATCGATGAGGCGCTGTCGGTCGGTGATGGCCACTTCCAGCAGAAGTGCATGCGCCGCATCAAGGAGTTTCGCGCCCGTGGCGGCTCGATCATCTTCGTCTCCCACGACCTCAACGCGGTGAAGATGATCTGCGATCGCGCGATCGTCCTGAGCGAGGGGCGGATCGTCGCCGATGACGTGCCGGAGAATGCCGTCAACCTCTACAACCAGCTGCTGGCCGGTGAGGACGAGGGGGGCGGCGAGCGGCCGGTCAGCGAAGGCTACGGCACCCTGGAGGCGCGCATCGAGCAGATCACCTTTGCCGGAGAAGGCTCGGGCAGTGCCATCCTGGCCAGTGGCGACACCGCGCAGCTGGATGTCGACATCAGCGCCCGGGTGGCGCTGGAGGATGTCTCCCTGGGCCTGATGATTCGTGACCGCTTCGGCCAGGACATCTACGGGACCAACAGTCATTACCTGGGCTACCCGCTGGCACTGGCCGCGGGTGAACGTCGTCGTTTGCGCTACCGCTTCCCGATGCGCCTGGCGCCCGGCAAGTACACCCTGACTCTGGCGCTGCACGATGGTGCCGACCACACTCGCCGCTGCTTCCACTGGCGCGACAATGCCCTGAGCTTCGAGGTGGCCGGCATCCAGCGCGGCTTCTTTGGCGGAGTGTGCGACCTGTCAGCCACCCTGGAGGACCTCGACCTCTGCAGCACCTCTGTTCGCCAGCAGGAGCCGATATGCTGATCCCCAACAACCCCGAGATCGACTTTGCCGAGCTGAACCGGCGCATCGCCGAGGAGGCTGCCCGTTACCGGGCCAGCCCCGCCCGTGCCGCGCCGTTGCCGGTGTTTGCCCCCAGCAGTGCGCCGCCTCCCACGCTGCCAGACAGCTGGGAAGCGCTGATTGTGCTGGAGGATGAAGCGCTGGTCAGCGGTGCTTACAGCTATCTGCTGGGCCGTCTGGCCACGGCCGAGGAGTTGCAGCAGGGGCTGGCGCAGCTCTGGGGCGGACTGGACAAGTTCGAATGGCTCGCCGCGCTGCGCTACAGTGCCGAGGGCCTGGCCCACGGGGCCGCGGTGCATGGCTTGCGCCGGGCACGCCTCAAGGTACGCCTGCGCGCCATTCCGCTGCTCGGCCGGCTGCTGCTCAGTGCCTATGCCAGCCTGAATGCCGAGGCGCGCGAGCGGCATTACCGGGCGCGCTTCACCCTGCAGCAGCGCCAGCAGGCCCAGTTGCAGGCCCAGGTGGCTCAGCTGCAACACCTGCTGGAGCAGCAGGTGCAGCAGCTGGCCAGCCTGCAGGCCCTGCAGGCTCCGCAGGTGGTCACGCCGGTCAGCCCCCCTGCGGTGCCGGCGGCGCTGGCGGCTATCCCTGAGAGTTTCTATCGAGCCTTCGAAGACCGCTTTCGCGGTGACGAGGCGACCCTGCGCGAGCGGCTTGCCTACTACCTGCCGCTGCTTGCCGAGGTGGCGCCGCTGCAGCAGGGCCTGCCGCTGGTGGATATCGGTTGCGGGCGTGGTGAGTGGCTACAGATGCTGCCGGCCGGCTGTGCGCGCATCGGCATCGACCTCAATGCCCTGAATGTGGCCGCCTGCCACGAACGCGGCCTGGCCGCTGAGCAGGCCGATGCCCTGTACTGGCTGGCCGCTCAGGCGCCGGGCAGCGTGGCGGTGATCAGCGCCTTCCATGTGATCGAGCACCTGAGCTTTGCCCAGCTCAACACCCTGCTCGATGAGTGCCTGCGGGTGCTGGCCCCGGGGGGGCTGCTGATCTTTGAGACGCCCAACCCTGAAAACCTCATCACCGCGGCCACCCACTTCTACACCGACCCGACACACCGGCACCCGCTGCCGCCGGCCTTGACCGAGTTTCTGGTGCAGTTCAAGGGCTTTGCCGAGGTGACCCTCCATCGCCTCAATCCGATCCCCCGCGAGTACGCGCTGGATGAGGACAGCGAAGTCGCCCGGCGCTGTGATGCGCTGTTCTACGGCCCGCAGGACTACGCCGTCACTGCTCGCAGGTAAGCCATGAACGCTCGAATCGATCAGTTCGCCCCCACAGTGGCCGTGGGGGATGGCGTGACCAACAGCCTGCTGTTCATCCGCAGCCTGCTGCGCGAACTGGGTTATGCCTCCGACATCTACAGCTTCAGCCGCCCGCCCGAGCTGCAGGGCGAGGTGCACGACGCCCAGCAGCTCGATGCCACCCGCACTGACCTGCTGCTCTACCACCACTCCATGGGCCACGAACATGGCGACTGGCTGCTGGCGCTGCCATGTCCCTGTGCGCTGGTCTACCACAACATCACCCCGGCGGCGTTCTTCCCGGCGGGCAGCGTGCTGCATCACTACGCGCAGCAGGGTCGCCTGCAGCTGCAGGCCTGGCGCAGCCGTTTTGTGGCGGCCCTGGCGGTCTCGGCCCTCAATGCCACCGAGCTGAGTGCGGCGGGTTACACGGCGGTGGCGCAGCTGCCGCTGCTGGTTGATCTGGCGCGCCTGGGCGGCGTGCAGCAGCGTCCGGCCTTTCTTGCTGCGCAGCCGCCGCAGGCCGAGTACTACCTGGCCATCGGGCGGCTGGCCGAGAACAAGCGCCAGCACCTGCTGATCGAGGCCTTTTATCATTTGTGCCAGCAGCATGGCGCCGAGTTTGCCCGCCGCGCCCGCCTGTTGCTGGTCGGCGGCACCACCAGTGAGGCGTATGCCCACGGCCTGCATCAGCACACAGCCCAGCTGGGCCTGCTCGGCCGGGTGCTGCTCCCAGGCAAATGCAACGACGCCGAGCTGCGCTGGTTGTACGCCCATGCCCGCCAGTACTGGTGCGCCAGCGCCCACGAGGGCTTCTGCATGCCGCTGATCGAGGCGGCGCAGGCCGGTTTGCCGATGTTGGCACTGGCCACCTCCAACATTCCCGATACCCTGGGCGAGGGCGGACTGCTGCTGGAGGGGGAAGACCCGTTGCACCTTGCCCTGGCCAGTGCCTTGCTCGAGCAGCAGCCTGATCTGCGCGCCCGGGTACTGGCCGGAGCGCAGCGCAACCTGCAGCGTTACGGGCGGGCGGTGCTGGCCGAGCAGCTCGGGCGCTGGTGCCAGGAGCAGCTGGGCTGTCAGCCTGGCATGTTGGACGGTTGAGGATTTTTTGGCTATTGTTTAGTGATGGTTGTTCGTTACGCCTGTTGCAGCCTTCGCTGACCAGGCCGATACGGCTATCCACCTCTCAGTTGGTCAAGCTGCTGTGCTTGGTTTACTGGCACCACTACTTTTACGGATGACGAGAATATGGCGTTGAATACTGAAACGTTCCTCCTGCCGGGCTGGAATGAAGCCTACTACCTATCCAATAACCCCGATGTAGCAGCCGTCGTTGCGCGCGGTGAACTCACCAGTGGCCTGCAGCACTTCGAGCTGTTTGGTGTCAGAGAGAACCGCCCGTTTGCTGGCTTCAATGAGGCGGAGTATCTGCGCCTCAACGCTGATGTAGCGGCTGCCGTAGAGGCGGGCGAGCTGGCCTCGGGCCTTGCCCACTACCTGCAGTTTGGTCAGGCTGAAGGCCGCAACTACGGCTTTGCCAACCAGTACGCCGACTTTGATGAGCAGGCTTATCTTGATGCCAACCCCGACGTAGCCGCTGCCGTGATTTCCGGCGATGTGGCCTCGGGCCTTGAGCACTACGCCCTGTTCGGCAAGGCCGAAGGCCGTGCCGCCTTCATCGATGCCAGCAAGTATGCAGGCTTCGATGCGCAGGCCTACCTGGTTGCCTACCCTGACGTAGCCGCTGCCGTGCAGGCGGGTGATCTGCAATCGGCCCTGCAGCACTTTGTCCTGTTTGGTGCGGCTGAAGGCCGTGTCCAGGAGAGCTTCTTCGCTGCTGAGCCGGCACCGAACAACGCCCCGGTTGCCGAAGCCGCTACCGCTGCTGTCGCGGAAGACGCCGCCCTGCTGGAAGGCCAGCTGGTCGCTACCGACGTCGATACCGGCGCCGAGCTGACCTTCGCCCTGGTGGGCGAAGCCGTTGCCGGCCTGACCATCAACGCCGACGGCAGCTACACCTTCGACGCTGCCAACGCGGCCTACCAGTCGCT
>NZ_JAMJEZ010000056.1 GCF_023544715.1 Pseudomonas eutrophicaquae
TTCGCCCAGGTTCAGCAGACCCTGCGTCACGGCCGTGCCGGCGTGATGCCGGCACAGCAGAACCTGCTCGGCGAAGATAAAGTCCACCTGCTGGCTGCTTACGTCTACAGCCTGTCGCAACAGGGTCGCCAGTGACCTACACGGGCGCAGCGTGCAAAGCGCTGCGCCTGTTTGCGAAATACGACCACGGTCTCGGTGACAAAGTGTCGCACCCCGCCTGAAGTTTTCTTCACAGCAGCCGCGCAGGGGAATACCCTGTCAGTCGGTCGCACCCTCCTATAAAAGCAACGCGATCACGATTTACAGCCATCTGCTCGGGATGGCTGTCTGCGCACCGCGAAAACGACAGCCGGACCGGGCAGGTTCCGTGCAGAGCCGCGCGCCTTGGTAACAAGGTGTTGCGTTGCAATGCCTACCTGCTTTCTCCATACTTGCCGCCGTTTTTTGTCCCGAAAAGTCCATTAACCGTGGAACCCCTGCAATGAGTACAGCAATCAGTCAGACTGCTTATAACTATAAGGTGGTCCGCCAGTTCGCCATTATGACGGTGATCTGGGGGATAGTAGGAATGGGTCTCGGCGTCTTCATCGCTGCCCAGCTGGTGTGGCCGGAGTTGAACTTCGACACCCCGTGGCTCAGCTTTGGTCGTCTGCGTCCGCTGCACACCAACGCGGTGATCTTCGCCTTCGGTGGTTGCGCGTTGTTCGCCACCTCCTACTACGTTGTACAACGCACCTGCCAGACCCGCCTGGTCTCCGACTCGCTCGCCGCCTTTACCTTCTGGGGCTGGCAGGCAGTGATCGTACTGGCGGTCATCACCCTCCCGCAGGGCTACACCTCCACCAAGGAGTACGCCGAGCTGGAATGGCCGATCGATATCCTGCTGGCGATCGTCTGGGTCACCTATGCCCTGGTGTTCTTCGGCACCATCATGAAGCGTCAGTCCCAGCACATCTATGTGGGCAACTGGTTCTTCGGCGCCTTCATCCTGGTCACCGCGCTGCTGCACATCGTCAACAGCATGGAAATCCCGGTCACTGCCTTCAAGTCCTACTCGATCTACAGCGGCGCGACCGATGCGATGATCCAGTGGTGGTACGGCCACAACGCGGTGGGCTTCT
>NZ_JAMJEZ010000057.1 GCF_023544715.1 Pseudomonas eutrophicaquae
GGCGGTTGCAGGAGCTGAGTGCAACACGGCTACTGGAGTGAAGCAGGCGCCTCGTGATGTTTGGCCATCAACTCGGTCATGACTTCGATGGGGCACTTGAAGCCGAAGCGCTTGCGCGGCCGGATGTTCAGCTCATAAGCAATCGCATCCAGCTGCTCCTGGGTGTATCCCGACAGGTCCGTGCCCTTGGGCAGGTACTGGCGAATCAATCCGTTGATGTTCTCGTTGCTGCCGCGCTGCCAAGGGCTGTGCGGGTCACAGAAGTAGATGGCCACGCCGGTCTTCTGGGTGATTTCCGCGTGACGTGCCATCTCCCGTCCTTGGTCGTAAGTCATGCTCTTGCGCGCCGCCAGAGGCATCCGGTTCAACGCTGCGCTGAAGCCCTCCACGGCCGAGGTCGCCGTCGCATCGCGCATCTTCACCAGCATCAGGTAGCCGCTGGTGCGCTCGACCAGGGTTCCCACCGCCGAGGCGTTGGCCTTGCCCTTGATCAGGTCACCTTCCCAGTGGCCGGGCATCACGCGATCCTCGATCTCCGGCGGGCGCACATGGATGCTGACCATATCCGGGATCTGGCCGCGGCGATCCACGCCACCAGAACGGGGACGGCGGGCGGTCTTGCCTTGCCGCAGGCAGATGATCAATTCCTTGCGCAGTTCGCCGACCGGCAGGGCATAGATCGCGTTATAGATCGTCTCGCGGCAGACGTAGGCGTCTTCAAAGTTCGGGAATTCCATGGAGCGCAGCTTGCCGGCAATCTGCTCGGGAGAAAAGCGTTTGCGCAGCAGGTAGGCCACCAGATCGAACAGTTCGGAACCTGGAACCAGTTTTTTCCGCGGCCTGCAGGCTACGCGACGTTCGCGCATCGAGCGCTGGGCTTCGTGAGTGACGTACCCGCCCTGGGCATTCCGGTTGCGCCGGATCTCGCGGCTGACGGTGGAGGGGCTACGGTTGAGCATCCGGGCAATCGCGCGCTGGCTCATGCCACGCAGCAGGCCGACCTGAATGTTGGAGCGCTCTTCGACGCTGAGTTCGTGGTAAGACATGGCAACACCGTACCGGAAAGGTCAGGTGTTGCACTCAGTTTTTGCGGCCGCC
>NZ_JAMJEZ010000058.1 GCF_023544715.1 Pseudomonas eutrophicaquae
CCTCTAAAAACTCACGATAACGGATTTTATCGTCACTTTTTCAGGGGATGAGGAAGCGGCAAGCCCGGTCGTTGAGTCGTGAGCAAGATGGCCTCTTTCGGCCCAGAGTGTGTAAAAACACTTTCTTATCTTGCGTGCTTCAGCCCATTGCTCCTGGGCGTGGCGATTTCCCGATTATTTACCACGATCAGCGCCGGTAACGCTTCAGAGCGCGTATGAAGCGCTTTGGCACCTCTTGGGGCAGTAAAAGCTGGGCTTTTACGCCGCCATCGCCTTCAACAAGCCTT
Source organism: Pseudomonas eutrophicaquae (assembly GCF_023544715.1). Taxonomy (GTDB): domain Bacteria; phylum Pseudomonadota; class Gammaproteobacteria; order Pseudomonadales; family Pseudomonadaceae; genus Geopseudomonas. The sequence goes on from NZ_JAMJEZ010000058.1 coordinate 288, forward strand.
CGGTGCCGATGATTTTCATCACCCGCTTCAAGTTGTAGGCGAGCACATTCAAGCTCATTTCTGCGCTCACCCCATTCAGTTTTCGAGTCAGGAAGTGCGTTGCTCCCATCCATTGTTTGAGCGTCCCGAAGGGATGCTCAACAGTCCGCTTCCGAACCGGCATCATCTCCGGTGCTTGGTTCAGCCGGTGTTGCATTTCCTCCAGCACCGCTTCATGTTCCCAGCGCCTTACTCGACGATTTGTGCTTGGCGTGCACTGGGTTTTCAGCGCGCAACTCTGGCACTTTGAACTCCAGTAACAGTGCATATTCATGCCTTTCTCAACGCTGGAGAATCGCCAAATCAGTGCCTCTCCAGCCGGGCATGTATATTCGTTTTTCGTCGCGTCATAAACGAAGGCATCTTTGTTGAACCGGCCATCAGCCTTGGCGCTTGAAGTCATCGGCTTTGGCACATAAGCGGTGATGTTTGCATCGTGACAGGCGAGGATTTCTTCACCCTTGAAGTAGCCTCGGTCGGCGACTACCGACAATGTTTCTGCGCCAATGGCTTCCCTAGCTTGCTTGGCCATCGAGCTGAGTTGGTCGCGGTCAGAACCTCTGTTGGTGACCTCATGAGCAACAATCAAATGGTGCTGCGTATCGACCGCCGTCTGCACGTTGTAGCCGACGATACCGCTGCCGCGCGTCATCATCGAACGGGCATCCGGGTCGGTCAGCGAAACCTGTTTGTCAGGGGAATCGTTGAGCTGAGTTTCGATCCCTTGAAGCT
>NZ_JAMJEZ010000059.1 GCF_023544715.1 Pseudomonas eutrophicaquae
TCAGTATTTTCAAAATGACCAACGATGCACGCAGCCTCAGCCCCCTGGAACAGCGCGAAAAGCGCGCCACTGCCCTTCGCATGCGCGAGCTGGGGTATACCTATCGAGCGATCGGTGAGGCCGTTGGGGTTCACCTGCGTACCGTGGCGCATTGGGTCGCCGTCGCCGAATCTCAGGGCAAAGAGGCTGCCATCGAGGGTGGTCAGCGTGGATCGCTGCCTGGTGAGCGACGTAGCCTGAGCCCTGAGCAGGAAGCCCTGATTCGCATCCTGTTGCTCGACACCATGCCGGACACCTTGAAGCTCGACTTCGCACTGTGGACCCGTGAGGCCGTGCAAGCCCTGATTGCACTGCACTGCGGCTTCCAGATGCCGATCCGGACCGTCGGCGAATACCTCAAACGCTGGGGCTACACCCCGCAGCGCCCGCTAAAACGTGCCTATCAGCAGAAGCCCGAGGCGATAAAGCGCTGGCTGGAAACCGAGTACCCAAAGATTGAGCAGCGCGCCAAAGCGGAAGGTGGCGAGATTCACTGGGGTGACGAAACGGGCTTGCGCAGCGACAGCCACGCCGGGCGCAGCTATGCACCGGCGGGACGAACGCCGGTACGTGAAGTCAGTGGAAGCCGCTTTGCCACAAACATGATCTCGACGGTCACTAACCGGGGCAAGCTGCGCTTCATGCTGTACCGGGAAACCATGACGGCGGTGGTGCTGATCCGTTTCCTGGGGCGCCTGATTCGAGATACCCGCGGGCGCAAGGTCTTTCTGATTCTGGATAACCTGCGCGTGCATCACAGCAAGAAGGTCAGTGCCTGGCTGGAGAGCCGGCGTGAACAGCTCGAAGTGTTCTTCTTGCCGGCCTATGCCCCGGAGCTCAACCCGGATGAATATCTGAATGGTGATCTCAAGCGCCAGGTCCGCAGCGGACACAGTGTGAGAAGCCAGGATGCCCTGGAAAAGCGAATCCGCTCAGTACTGCGTCGCCTGCAATCCAGGCCTGAACGGATTCGATCCTACTTCCGACATCCCAAA
>NZ_JAMJEZ010000006.1 GCF_023544715.1 Pseudomonas eutrophicaquae
ACTTCGTCGTCCTCTACGCTCACATCAGTTTCGTCAGCAGAATCACGCCGAGGCGCTGGCGTGTCACTGGCAGGCACGCGCGCACGGGCGCTGGCCAGGTCGCGGGCGAAGTCGCCACTGCCGGCCGGGATCTGGGTGGCCGCTGCCGGGGAGGCAGCCTCGGCGGGAGCGGCAGGAATGGGCAGGGCAGTGATGTTCATGGCGCCTCTTTATGCACGGCGATCGAGAATCGAGGAGTTCGACAGAGCGGCATCCGTTCGCGAGCGGCTGCTGACCTCATCAGTATCGCGCTGTTCGCGGCGATTGGCACGCAGGGTTTCCGCCTGCTGGCGGCGTTCGGACAAAGTGCAGTACGCATTGAGCGTGCGGTGCTGGGCCTGCCAGGCGCGCTGGCTGTTTTCGACCTTCTGCTGCTGGGTGAGCAGCGTCTGACGGGCCCGGGTGATGGCCTGATCCAGCGAGGCGAGAAACTGCCGGTAGTTGGCGAGGCTGGCCGGATCAATGCCCTGACACATAGCCTCCTGCATGCGCCGCGCATACTCCAGGCGATATTCATCCAGCATCTTCAACTGCTGCTGTACCTGCTGCTGGGTGGTGCGTTCGCTGGCCAGCAGGCGGGCAGCCTGGTCTACGGCTTCGCGGGCCAGGCCAATCAGCGTATCGAGTGCCGAGGTTTTTGCCATCGAAAATCCGCTCGTGAGGTGCCCGGCCGTCAGCCGGAAATCAGCGCATCAAGCGCCTGCCAGGTTTCTTCCAGTCCCGCCCGCTCCTGCACTCGCTGCTGCAAGAAGCGCTCGACCTGAGGATACAGCGCCACCGCATGATCGAGCTGGGCATCGTGCCCGGCGGCGTAGGCGCCCACGCTGATCAGGTCACGGTTGCGTTGATATTTGGACAACACCCGTTTCAGTTGTTGCGCCTTGCGCTGCTGTTTTTCGCTGACGATCGACGACATCGCCCGGCTGATCGAGGCCTCCACATCAATGGCCGGGTAGTGGCCGCTCTCGGCCAGGCTGCGCGACAGCACGATGTGGCCGTCGAGAATCGCCCGTGCCGCATCGGCGATCGGGTCCTGCTGGTCGTCGCCCTCGCTGAGCACGGTGTAGAACGCGGTGACCGAGCCGCCGCCGCGCGGGCCATTGCCGGTCTTCTCCACCAGGCGCGGCAGCTTGGCAAACACCGAGGGCGGGTAACCCTTGGTGGCTGGCGGTTCGCCGATGGCCAGGGCAATCTCGCGCTGGGCCATGGCATAGCGGGTCAGCGAATCCATGATCAACAGTACATTCTGGCCACGATCACGGAAATCCTCGGCCAGACGAGTGGCATAGGCGGCGCCCTGCAGGCGCTTGAGGGGGGAAGTGTCGGCGGGAGCCGCCACCACCACCGAGCGCTTGAGACCTTCGGCGCCGAGGATGTTGTCGATGAAATCCTGCACCTCGCGGCCACGTTCCCCGATCAGGCCGACGATGATCACATCGGCCTTGGTGTAGCGGGCCATCATGCCGAGCAACACGGATTTACCGACGCCGGAGCCGGCGAACAGGCCCATGCGCTGGCCGCGCCCGACACTGAGCAGGCCGTTGATGGCGCGGATGCCGACATCGATCTGGGTGTCGATCGGCGCCCGGTTCAGCGGGTTGATGGGCGGAGTGCTGAGAGGGGCATAGCGGGCCTCCAGCAGCGGGCCGGCGCTGTCAAGCGGCTCGCCGCTGCCATCGACCACTCGCCCCAGCAAGCTGTCGCCGAGCGGGAAGCGCCGGGCGCTGAGCGGATCATGGCCGCTGCCCAGCGGCAGAACCCGGGCGCCGGGGGGCAGGCCACCGAGCTCCTCGAGCGGCATCAGGAACAGCTGGTCACCGGCAAAGCCGACCACCTCGGCCTCGGCAAAGCGCAGCGCCTCCGGCAGATGCCCGGGGGGCGCCAGCTCAATGCGACAGCCGCTACCCAGCGGCAGGCGCAGGCCTGTGGCCTCCAACACCATGCCGGCCGCCCGCACGATACGCCCGCTGCCCCGGTACAGCGGCAGGGTGTCGATCCGCTGGGCAACGCTCTGCAAGGTCTGTTGCCAGTGCCGGTGATAGTCGGCGGTCTGCTTCATGGGCTGGCCGGATCGCTGGGCCGCAGGTGATGGCGCAGCTGGGTCAGCAGCTGCTCCCAGCGGCTTTCCCAGGTCGCATCCAGCTCGCCGCTGGCGCTGCTGGCGCGACAGCCGCCGCGGCTGATCTGCTCGTCCGGGCGCAGCTCCCAGCCGGCGGCGTGCAGTTCGTGATCCAGGTGGCTGCGGACCATGGCCAGATCGGCAGGATTCAGCCACAGGCAGGGCTTGCCCTGCAGGGCCGGTTCGGCGTGCAGCAGGGTCTTGATGATGTCGAGGATCTGCTCGGGGCGGCTCTGTAGCTCGCAGCCGGCCATGTGCCGGCCAACCATCAGCGCGAGGCCGAGCAGGTGCTCGCTCACCTGCTCATCAAGGCTGCCCAGCGCTTGGCTGAACGCTTCGGCCAGTTGCGGCAGGGGCAGCAGGACCTCGCGGGCCTGCTGCTGCAGGGCTTGCTCGCCAGCCTGGCGGCCTTCCTCCAGCCCCTGAGAGTAGCCCTGGGCGCGGCCTTCGTTGAAGCCGGCCTCAAAGCCTTGCCGGTGCGCTTCTTCGCGGGCGGCGTTGCGCAATTCCTCGAGTTCGGCATTGCGGCGAAAAGCCTGCTGACGCTGCGCTTCGCGCTGCAGGGCCTGGCGATCGATGCCGGGGGTGCTGGGCGAGCCGGCTGGGCGATCCAGGGCATCCATCTGCCAGCGCTGCCACTGATCGCCGGCGCCCGGGCGGTGGCGATCAGACATACGCATCGTCCCCGCCGCCCAGCATGATCTCGCCGCTGTCGGCCAGGCGACGGACGATCTGCAGGATGGCCTTCTGCTCGGTCTCGACCTGGGAGATGCGGATCGGGCCGCGCGCTTCCATGTCTTCCTTCATCAGCTGGGCCGCACGGCTGGACATGTTCTGCAGGAACTTCTCCAGCAGCGCCGGCGGCGCCCCCTTGAGGGCAATGACCAGCGAGTTGGTATCGACTTCCTTGAGGATGAGCTGGATGGCGCGGTTGTCCAGTTCCAGCAGATTCTCGAACAGGAACATCTCGTCGAGGATCTTCTGCGCCAGATCCTCGCTGTGGGCGCGCACGTTCTGGATGGCGAGCTCTTCCTGGGTGGAGTTCATCAGGTTGAGGATCTCGGCCGCGGTTCTCACGCCGCCCATCTTGCTGCGCTTGAGGTTCTGGCCGTCGAGCATGCCGCCTAGCACTTCGGTCAGCTCCTGCAACGCGACCGGCTGCACGCCGCTGAAGGTGGCGATCCGCAGCACGATGTCGTTGCGCAGGCGCTCATCGAATAGCTCCAGCACGTCGGCCGCCTGGCCGCGCTCCAGGTGCACGAGGATGGTGGCGATGATCTGCGGGTGCTCGTCGCGGATCATCTCGGCGACCGTCGAGGCTTCCATCAGATTGAGCTTGTCGATGCCGCCGCCGGCGTTGTTGGTCTCGAGGATGTCCTCGATCAGGCTCTCGGCGCGCTCGCTGCCCAGCGCCTTGGTCAGCACGGCGCGGATGTGGTCGCTGGAGTGGATGTTGATCGCCGCATACTGCTCGGTCTCATCGAGAAAGTCCTCCAGCACCTGGCGCATCTCGTCGTGGGAGATCTGCGTCAGGCGGGCCATCTCGGTACTGACCTCCTCGACATCCCGTGCCGGCAGGAACTTGATGACTTCCGCCGCGCTGTCCTCGTCCAGACACAGCATGAGGATGGCGCTGCGCCGTACCGGGCTCATCTCAATCATCTTGTTTGCTCATCCAGGTCTTGACGATCATGGCGACCAGGCGTGGATCTTCCTTGGCCATTTCCCGCACGGTCTGCAGGTTCTGCTCATAGACCGACGACTTGCGCCGCTTCTTGCGCAGTTGCTGCAGCGCTTCCTCGCCCTCGGGCGTGCCGGGCTCGCCAGGCTCGCCGGTGGCGCCGGGGCTCGGCAGGCCGAGCTCGGCGGCGGCGGCCTCGCGGGCAGCGGCTTCGGCAGCCGCGGCGGCGGCCAGGGTTTCCTGATGACGGCGCTTGATCGGGCGCAGCACCATCAGCCACAGCAGCAGGGCAACGAAGGCCACCAGCAGGTAGCGCGACAGGCTGGAGGCGAGCTGGAAGAACTCCGGCGTCTGCCACCACTCGACGGCCTCGATTGCGCCATCACGCTCGGCAAACGGGCTGTTGATGATTTCCAGGGCATCGCCACGGGTCGGCGAGAAGCCCATCGCCTGACGGACCAGACGGTTGATGCGCTCAAGCTCGGCCTCGTCCAGCGGCTCGCGCAGCGCTTCGCCTTCCTCGTTGATGCGCTCACGGTAGTTGATAACCACGGCGGCGGTCAGGCGCTGGATGTTGCCGCGCTGATGCTGGACATGCTCGATGCTGCGATCGACTTCATAGTTGATCAGCTGGTCGCGCTTGAGCGACGGCGGGCTGCTGGGCGGGGCAATGCCGGCGCCCTGTACCTCCGGGGCGATGGCGGTGGCTTCGCCTTCCGCGCCCTGAGCCTGTGCGGCGCCGCCAACATTCGCCTCGGCCTGCCCTTCGGCAGGTGCTGGCAGGTTGGGCGGCGTGTTGGTCAGCGCGCCCGGCACACCGCGGGGCGGCGTCTCGCCACCCAGGTAGTTGACGGAAATCTGCTGGCTGCGCACCGCCGCCTCGTTAGGCGGCTGGTTGGGGCCGAAGCGCTCGGCGGTCTGCTCGCGGGTGGAGAAGTCGATCTGGGCGACCACTTGGGCGCGCACGTTTTCCTTGCCGAAGATCGGCACCAAGATGTTCTCGATGCGCCGCTGATAGGAGCGCTCGACTTCTTCGATGTAGGTGAGCTGGGTGCCGTCCAGGTCGCGGCTGGCGGTCTGCGGCAGCGACAGCAGGCGCCCGCCCTGATCGACCACGGTCACTGCATCAGCGCTCAGGCCCGGCACGCTGGAGGAAACCATGTGCACGATGCCATTGACCTGGCTCTCGCCGAGATTACGGCCGCTGTGCAGGGTCAGCACCACCGAAGCGCTGGCCGGCTCGCGCTCGCGCACGAACACCGACTGCCGGCCCATCGCCAGATGCACCCGGGCGCGGGCCACTGGGCCGAGGGATTCGATCGAGCGGGCCAGCTCGCCTTCCAGACCGCGCTGGAAGTTGACCTGCTCGGCGAACTGGCTGACGCCAAAGGCCTGGTTGTCGAGCAGCTCGAAGCCGACATTGCCGCCCTGCGGCAGGCCCTGCTCGGCCAGTTGCAGGCGCAGCACATGCACCTGCTCGGCCGGGACCAGCAGCGTCTGCCCGCCACTGCCCAGCTGGTAGGGAACGCCGCGGGTCTCCAGCTCCCGGACAATACGTCCGCCATCGGCCTCGTTGAGGTTCGAGTAGATCACCCGGTATTCCGGTGCCTGCGCCCAGAGCAGCAGGGCGGCGACGATCAGCAGCGAGATCACCCCGGCGATCATGAACATCAGCATGGGGTTGCTGCGCAGCTGGCCGAGCAGGCGTTGCGCGCCGCTGGCAGGCTCCGCGGCCGGGGTGAGGGCCTCGTTCGGGCCTGGGGTGCCGTTAGTCAAGCAAACCTCCGGCAGCAGGGCAGGGTGGCTGCCGAGCGGGCAGGCAGACGTGCGCTGCGGTCAGCGGCAGGGTGCGCCAGCGGTGGCGCCCCCGGTAATAGCGGGCCTGCGGTGCAGGAAACGGGCATGTGTGCGGCTCTGTCATGCAATCGGGCATCAGTGACGGCGGAAGGGCGGACGATCGGACGATCGGCGGACAGTATTCCGGCAGAGACTGGCGTAGTAAGCGTGTATTCTATCGCGCAAGCGTGTCGATTGCTTGCGCGCCTGGTTTCATCCTTTTCGGGGGTACGCCCATATGAGCACACCAGCCATTCAGTCCACCCTGCAGCAGATGCAGATCATGGCCGCCCAAGCCGCCGGCAGCAAGGCGGTTCAGCCGGCTGCTGTGAATGCGGCGCTGGCGGGTGGTTTTGCCGGCGAGCTGCAATCGGCGGTCCATCGTATCAACCGTCTGCAGCAGACGGCCAGCGCCCAGGCCGAGGCCTTTCAGTCCGGCGATCCGCGTGTGGCCCTCAATGATGTGATCGTGGATATGCAGAAGGCCAGCGTGGCCTTCCAGATGGGCATGCAGGTCCGCAACCGCCTGATCGGTGCCTATAAAGAAGTGATGAACATGCAGGTCTGACCGGGCCGGTCATCAGGCGGTCAGGGGCGCTTCGCTAAAGTTGGGCGCGCGGCCCGCCGATGGTATCTATATTGTTACAGGCCGCACGATCGTTCATCCCCGTGTCGGCGCAGCGAATCGAGGAGCGCAATCCATGGCAGCCATCACTTCCCTTGGCGTCGGCTCAGGCCTTGATCTCTCGGGACTGCTCAACCAGCTGGATAGCGCCGAGCGCCTCAAGCTGCAGCCGCTGACCCAGCAGAAAGCCGCCAACCAGAGCAAGATTTCCGCCTATGGGCGCCTGCAGGGCGGCCTTTCCAGCCTGCAAGCGGCGGTAGGGCGCCTGAACGATCCCAAGACCTTCGAGGGCATGAGCAGCACGCTCAGTGGCAGCGGTCTGGCGGTGGCGACGACCAGCAGTGCAGCGCCGGGCACCTATCAGGTCAAGGTGGATAAGCTGGCGCAGGCGCAGAGCTTGGCGACGGGCGGCGTTGATGACAGGGCGGCGCCGCTCGGTACCGGCACGCTGGCGATCACGGCGGGCGACTCCAGCCTGTCGATCACGCTGGATGAGAGCAACAACAGCCTTGAGGGTATCCGCAACGCGATCAATGCCGAGAAGGCGGGTGTCACGGCCAGTATCGTCAATACCGGCACCGATACCGGCAGCCGTCTGGTGCTGACGTCGGATCAGACAGGCACTGCTTCAACGCTCGACGTGACCTTTACTGAGGCCAGCAGCGGTAGTGGTGGCCAGCTGAATTCCTTGTTTTTGGACCTGGAGCAAACCGTTGAGGCACAAGATGCCGAGCTCACCGTCAACGGTATCACCCTGACCAGCCAGAGCAATACCTTCGAGGACTCACTGGAAGGCATCACCCTGACGGCCTCGGCCGTCGGCGAGCAGCAGACCCTGACCATCAGTCGCGACACTTCCACGATGAAGGGTGCGGTCAATAACTTCATCGAAGCCTACAACACGCTGGTCGGCACCATGTCCAGCCTGACCTCCTATAACGCTGAAACCCGCGTGGCCGGTGAGCTGCTCGGCGATGCCGCCCTGCGTGGCGTGCAGAGCCAGCTGCGCTCGGCGCTGGCCGGGCTGAGCGAGGAGGGCGCCTACAAGGGGTTGTCTGATCTGGGGATCAGCCTGCAGCTCGATGGCAAGCTCAAGCTCGAGAAGCCCGAGCGTCTGGATGCGGCGCTGAGCGGCAATATCACCGATCTTTCGACCTTCTTCGCCGGCACCAGCAGTGTGTCCAGCACCGACGGCTTTGCTGGCAAGCTCGGCAGCACCCTGACCAGCCTGCTGGACAGCAACAGCGCGCTCAATCGCTCGGTCGAGGGGCTGAAAACCCGCAACAAGGGGCTGGATGAGCGCTATGCTCGTATGGAGTCTGGCATCGAGCAGGTGGTGGAGCGCTACCGCAGCCAGTTCGCCCAGCTGGATTCGCTGATTGCCAACATGAACGCGACCAGCACGTACGTGTCTCAGCAATTCGATGCGCTCAACGCACAGCTGGGCCGCGAATAAACATTCATTCAAACGAGGAAGACCCCTTCTATGAGCAATGACGCAAATGTTTACGCAAAGATGGGCGTACAGACCGGCGTGATGTCCGCATCGCCCCACAAGCTGATCGTCATGCTGTTCGACGGTGCGCTGACTTCCGTTCGTCTGGCTCGCCTGCACATGGAATGCGGCAATGTCACCGAGAAATGCGAGGCCATTTCCAAGGCGGTCGATATCATCCAGAACGGCCTGTGGGCGGCGCTGGACATGGAGCAGGGTGGCGAAGTGGCTCAGGGGCTCGAGCAGCTCTATGACCGCATGGTGACCCAGCTGCTCAATGCCAACCTGCGCAACGAGCCGCAGCTGCTCGACGAAGTGGAAGGGCTGCTGGAAAACATCGCCTCGGCCTGGCGCGAGATCGCTCCGCAGGCGGCAGGCGAAGGAGCCTGAGCCATGTCGCCAGCAGACCATGATCTTGATCCCTATCAGCGCCTGCTGGCGCAATCCCAGCGCCTGCTGGCGCTGGCGCGGGCGGGGGACTGGTCTGAGCTGCTGAGTCTGGCCAATGATGAAGCGTGGGTCGATGTCGAGCAGCTGCGTGCCTGTGACGCGGCTGCCCGCCGAGATCCTCAGCAGCAACAAGCCCTGCATGCATTACTGACGCAGATCCGCACGCTGGACGATGAGCTGCGCCAGCGGCTCAGCGCCCGGCGTGACGAGCTGGCCGAACTGGCTGGCCAAGCGCGCCAGCGTGCCGGTAGCGACCTGCGCCCCGGTGAAGGCGCCGCCGCCTACGAAGCGGCCGCCCGTACCGGTAAAGGGTCGGTGTGAGTGGCATCACGCCGCTGCTCGACACCCTGCTGCATCAGGTGCTGGGCAAGCGGGTCGATCTGCCGCTGAGCAAACCGCTGAACCAGCCGGTCACCCCACTCCTGCCTGCAGAGGCCGTTCGCGCCCTGCAGAGTGATTCTCGCCTCGAACCTTCCGCCCTGCAGGCGCGTCCGCAAGCGCCGGTGCCGATCCTTGATGGTCAGCCTGCGGCAGGTGGGCGGGCCGCCAAAGCACCTGCGCTGCCACCGTCGGCAACCACCACCCTGAGCCCCGCGGCCCGGCTGATTGCCGATGTGCTGAGCGGCTACTCTGGGCAGCCATCTGTACTGAAACCCGCGGCCCCGCTGCTCATGCCGGGGGAGCTGCCCTCCCTGGACACCCCGAAGCTGGCAAATCAGCTGCAGCAGAGCATCAGCAGCAGCGGGCTGTTCTATGAGGCCCATCTGGCGCGCTGGCAGCGGGGCGAACTGCCCTTGCCGCTGCTGCAGCGCGAGCCGCAGGCCTGGCTGCTGGCCGCGCGTCCTGAGTCGGCAACGGCCCGCCCGGGGAGCGCTGAGGTTGCGGCCTCGGCAAATCCTGCTGGCGTCGGGCAACCCGCGCCTGCGCTGGTAGGAGGGCTGCTGGATCGGGCCGTGCAGCTGTTGGCGCGCAGCGGCGCAGTGCCGCTCGAGGCGGGCGATGAAGGGGCGCGCGCTCCGGTGTTGCCGCAGGATCCAGCCAGTATCCGCGAATCCCTGCACGGTCTGATTCGCCATCAGCTGGAGCTGCTGGTAACCCCTTCGCTGCGCTGGGAAGGGGCGATCTGGCCGGGCACCTTCATGAGCCTGCTACTGGAGCGGGTCGATGAGGATGACGCACGCCAGGAGGCCTCCGCGCAGGATGGTGAGGAGGCGGGCAGCACGCCGGAATGGCAGGTGCAGTTTTCGGTACGCTTCGAGCGGCTGGGGGAGCTGAGTGTGGCGGCGCGCTGGAAGGGCGAGCAACTGTCGATGGCGCTGGGCAGTGATTCGCTGGCACTGCTGGAGCGCTTTGCCGTGGATCGGGCGCAGCTGCGTGAGCGCCTGCTGGACTACGGGTTCGCCGAGGTCGAGCTGCAGGCCATCGACAGTCGCGAGGAGCGCCCCCTGTGAGCCCCAAGGATGACAAGACCCCGGCCCATCGCCGTCAGCAGGCGCTGGCGCTGTCCTATGCCGAGGGCGATGTCGCGCCCCGGGTGGTCGCCAAGGGTTATGGTGCGGTGGCCGAGCGGATCATCGCCGAGGCGCGCCAGTATGACATTCCGGTGCATGGCTCCCCGGAGCTGGTCAATCTGCTGATGCAGGTCGATCTGGATGCACATATTCCACCGCAGCTCTATCAGGTGGTCGCTGAGTTGCTGGTCTGGGCCTACAATCTCGAGCGCGAGCAGGCGCCGCGCTGAAGGGCGCGCACCGCGCTGTTTTCCCTGCAATGTTTCCCATCCGAGCGCTGTGCGCCGTCGACGAACACGATATGCTGAGAGGGTGCAGGGGGCGTTTTGCGTGCTCTGTCGGTATCGCCTAGGGTGATGCCGGGGGATGTGAAGACCGTTATGCCGGACAGGGGCCGGCTGCAGGGGCGGTCCGCAGGCCGGGCGGAGCGGTGTCTTTGCCCAGACTGCCATCATTCACTGTTTGAGAATGCGCTGCTGACCTGCCAGCGCCCATCAAGGATTTGCCCACCGTGCTCATCGCCATCGGATTCGTCGTTCTCATCCTGTCGGTCTTCGGCGGCTTCGTGCTGTCTGGCGGCAGCCTTGGACCGCTCTATCAGCCCACCGAGTTCCTGATGATCGGCGGGGCGGCTATCGGCACCTTCATTGCCGCCAACAACGGCAAGGTCATGAAGGCCACCCTCAAGGTCACCCCGCGTCTCAAGTACACCCTCAAGTACAACAAGGCGCTGTACATGGACCTGATGGCGCTGCTCTACACCGTGCTGTCCAAGGCGCGGCGCGAGGGCATGCTGTCGATCGAGAAGGATGTCGAAAACCCCGCAGAAAGTCCGCTGTTCAAGGATTATCCGCGCCTTCTGGCTGACTCGATGATCCTCAACTTCCTCACCGACTACCTGCGTCTGATGATCAGCGGCAACATGAATGCCCACGAACTCGACGAGCTGATGCTTCACGAAATCGAGGAGTTCGAGCACGAATCGCACCTGCCTTCCGATGCCCTGACCAAGGTCAGTGACGCCCTGCCGGCCTTCGGTATCGTCGCGGCGGTGATGGGGGTGGTGAAGGCACTGACCGCCGCCGACGCCTCGCCGGATGTGATGGGGCAGATGATTGCTCACGCCCTGGTCGGTACCTTTGTCGGTATTCTGCTGGCCTATGGCTTCATCACCCCGCTGGCCAACCGGATCGACCGCCAGGTTGCCGAGGCGATGAAGGTGCTGCAGTGCATGCGTGTCACCCTGCTGGCCAGCCTCAACGGTTATGCCCCGCAGCTGGCCGTGGAGTTCGGCCGCAAGGCGCTGCACAGTGCCGAGCGCCCTGGCGCGGCCGAGCTTGAGGAGCATGTGCGTAACAGCAAGTCGGGAGGCGCCAGCTGATGGCAGGGGGTGACGAACACCGGCCAATCATCATTGTCCGGCGCAAGAAGGTGGTGCATGGCCACCACGGCGGCGCCTGGAAGATTGCCTTTGCCGACTTCATGACCGCACTGATGGCACTGTTTCTGGTGCTCTGGGTGCTGTCCTCTTCCAGCCCCGAGCAGAAGCAGGCGGTGGCGGAGTACTTCCGCACGCCGCTGGTGGTGGCGATGGCCGGTGGCGATCGCAACACCGCCAGCACCAGCGTGATTCCGGGCGGTGGCCCGGATGCCAGCTTCTCCGAAGGGGAGCGTGACCGCATCGACCCGCGCGAGCAGCAGCTCCTGGCTGAGGAGCGCGAGCGGATGTCCGATCTTGAGGAGCGCATCGAGGCGGTGATCAGCAATGACCCGCTGCTGAGTGATCTGCGTGAGCAGATCCTCATTGAGGCGACTCAGGAGGGCTTGCGCATCCAGCTGGTGGATACCGAGCAGCGCCCGATGTTCGAGCGCGGCAGCGAGCGGGTGGCGCCCTACATGCGCAGCCTGCTGCGCACCCTAGCGCCGATGCTCAATGAGCTGCCCAACAGCATCCAGATCAGTGGCCACACCGACAGCGTGCCCTACGCTGGTGGCGAGTCCGGGTACAGCAACTGGGAGCTGTCGGCGGATCGTGCCGGTGCCTCGCGCCGTGAGCTGATCGCCGGCGGCCTGGACCCCAACAAGTTGCTGCGGGTATCTGGCATGGCTGACCGTCTGGTGCTGGAGGGGGCGGAGCCCTCAGATGCACGCAACCGGCGCATCACCGTGGTCGTGCTCAATAACCGGGTGGCCGAGGCGATCCTCAATCCGCGGGAAACTGATCTGAAGCAATCCGCGGCGCCTGCATCGGCTATACCTTCTGCCAACGAGGCGAGCGCGCCGGCCGCGCCGTCGGTCATTGCGCCGGTCAACAGTGCGCCGGGTATCTCGATACCCGCCGTGCCGGGCAACGCGCGTTAACCCCACAGCCTGGATGCTTGCATGGATATCACTGATTTCTACGATACCTTCTTCGAGGAAGCTGCCGAGCTGCTGGGTGACATGGAGCGTTACCTGCTGGAGCTGGATATCGAGCATCCGGACCCGGAGCACCTCAACGCCATCTTCCGCGCCGCCCACTCGATCAAGGGTGGCGCGGGCACCTTCGGCTTCGATGTGCTGCAGAAGACCACGCACATCTTCGAGAACCTGCTCGACCACCTGCGCCGCGGTGAACTGACCCTGCGCCGCGATATCGTCGACCTCTTTCTGGAAACCAAAGACATGCTGCAAGATCAGCTGGACGCCTATCGCAACAGTGCCGAGCCGGATGCGGAAGCCTTTGCGCGCATCTGTCGGGTCCTGCAGCAGCTGGCCGAGGAGGAAATCGGTCAGGCCGGTGCGCCGGCGGCAGCGCCTGCAGCGGCGGCGCCGACTCCGGCCCCTGCACCGGTCGCCACATCCGCGAGCGTCGCCCCGAGCGAAGCCATCGAGGCCCAAGATGGCGAGGCTCGCCTGTGCGTGGCCCTGCTGGGGGTCGCCGAGAAGGATCGTCAGCTGCTGGTCGAGGAGCTGGGGCAGTTCGGGCGCATCATCAAGACCTCGGGCGATGAGCAGCGCTATGAAGTCGAGCTGTTGAGCAGTGAGGAGCCGGACGACATCGAGGCGGTGCTGTGCTTCGTGGTCGATGCCGACCAGCTGGAAATCTGTGTGCTTGGCATTGCCGACAGCCCCGCCGCTGAAGCAGCGCCTGCGCCGGCACCCACGCCGCCGGCCGCCCCCGTGCCGGCCGCGCCCAGCAGCCCGGCGGCCAGTGGCGATGACGACGATCTGGAAGCCCTGTTCGAAGCCAACCAGAGCCTGTTCGCGGCCCTGCACAGCCAGGGCGCGGTCGAGCCAGCGGGCGCCGTAGCGCCTGCTGCTGTTGAACCGCCTGTGGTTGAACCGCCAGTCAGTACACCGGCGCCGGCCCCGATCGCCGCTCCCGTGGCGCCTGCGGCCCCGGCACCCAGCGCGCCAGCGCCCCGTGCCCCCGCTGCGCCGGCCAGTCCGCGCCCGGCGGCGGACAGCAAGCCTGCGGCGGCCAGCAGTGAGTCCACCAGTCTGCGGGTGCCGGTCGATAAGGTCGATCAGATCATCAACCTGGTCGGTGAGCTGGTCATCACCCAGTCGATGCTCGAGCAGACCGTCAGCCAGCTGGGTGGCGCGCTGCATGGCGATCTGGTCAACAGCATGAGCCTGTTGCAGCGCAATGCCCGCGATCTGCAGGAAGCGGTGATGTCGATCCGTATGGTGCCGATGGACTTTGTGTTCAGCCGCTTCCCGCGCCAGGTCCGTGATCTGGCCGGCAAGCTGGGCAAGGACATCGAGCTGGTCACCGAGGGCAAATCCACCGAGCTGGACAAGAGCCTCGTCGAGCGGATCATCGACCCGCTCAACCACCTGGTACGCAACAGCCTCGATCACGGCATCGAGATGCCCGCCGTGCGTGAGGCGGCCGGCAAGCCGCGCACCGGCCGGCTGACTCTCTCTGCCCAGCATCAGGGCGGCAACATCGTGATCGATGTGATCGACGATGGCGCGGGGCTGGATCGCGAGAAGATTCTCGCCAAGGCGCGCAGCAACGGTCTGGCCGTCTCCGACAACATGAGCGATGAGGACGTCTACCAGCTGATCTTCGCTCCGGGCTTCTCCACCGCGGAGAAGGTCACCGACGTTTCCGGGCGCGGTGTGGGCATGGATGTGGTCAAGCGCAACATCCAGTCACTGGGCGGGCACGTACAGATCCTCTCGCGCAAGGGGCAGGGCACCACCACGCGCATCGTCCTGCCGCTTACCTTGGCGATCCTCGATGGCATGTCGATCCGCGCCGCCAACGAGATCTTCATCCTGCCGCTTAGTGCGGTGCTTGAATCCCTGCAGCCGCGCAGCGAGGACATCTACTCGATGGCCGGCACCGATCAGCTGCTCAAGGTGCGCGAGGAGTACCTGCCGCTGGTGGCGCTGCATCAGGTGTTCAGTGTTGCCGGGGCGCGCACCGAACCGACCGAATGCATCGCGGTGATCGTACAGGGCGAGGGGCGCCGCTATGCCCTGCTGGTCGATGAGCTGATCGGTCAGCAGCAGGTGGTGGTCAAGAACCTGGAAACCAACTACCGCAAGGTGCCCGGCGTGTCCGCGGCGACCATTCTCGGTGATGGCAGTGTCGCGCTGATTCTCGACATCGCCGATCTTTATCGTCTCAGCCGCAACCCGGCTGTCACGCCGGCCCTGTCGGGGCCGGTGCCTTCTGCACAGGAGAAGATGCTGTCATGACTCAACTGAACGAAACCGGCCTGCCGGCGGCCATGCTCGACGGCCACAGTCGCGAGTACCTGGTGTTCTCCCTGGGCAGTGAGGAATACGCCATTGATATCCTCAAAGCGCAGGAGATTCGCGGCTATGAAAACGTCACGCGGATTGCCAACACCCCAGCGTTCATCAAAGGGGTGACCAACCTGCGCGGTGTGATCGTGCCGATCGTCGATCTGCGCATCAAGTTCAACCTGCCGCGCGTCGAGTACGGCGGTCAGACGGTGGTGATCGTGGTCAATGTCGGGGCGCGGGTGGTGGGCGTGGTGGTCGATGGGGTGTCCGATGTGATGACCCTGACCCAGGAGCAGATCAAGCCGGCGCCTGAGTTCAGCCTGTCGCTGTCCTCCGATTACCTGAGCGGGCTGGCCAGTGTCGGTGAGCGGATGCTGGTGCTGGTGGATATCGAGAAGCTGCTGAACAGCGAAGAAATGGCCCTGGTCGATCGCGTTGCGTCCTGAGACCCGGCAACGCTGATCCAGAGCAATAACCTGTGCACCTCAGCACCGCATTCTGAACAACAGGACTGCTCAGGCAGGGCAGCAACAGGCAGACTCACCCTCAAGGCCCGGTAGCGGCCCGCAGGGCACAGTAGGGGGTAATGTGAGCGTTCTCGACAACATGACCGTGCGCGCCAGCTGGGCGCTGATTCTCGCGGTATTCGCTGTGCTGACCCTGCTGCTGGGTGGCCTAGGCCTGTACGGCCTGAGTGCTGCAGAGGCGTTGCTGGCCGGCAGCCGGAGCCCCGCGCTGGCCGAGTTTTCGAGCCTGGCGACCACGCTGCGCTGGATAACCATCCTGCTTATGGCTGGCGTCGGCATTGTGGTGGTCGCAGTGCTGGCGGGGGTGTCGAAGAACGTCATTCAGCCGCTGCAGCGGGTGGTCGAGCACTGCGAGCAGATCGCCGCCGGCGATCTGGCCGGGCAGATCAGCGTGCGTAACCAGAACGAGATCGGCAAGCTGTTCACGGCGCTGACCCACATCCAGCAGCGCCTGTCGGAAACCGTCGGCACCGTGCGGCACAGCAGCCAGCTGATCGATGAGGGGGCGCAGGAGATTGCCGACGGCAGTAGCAGCCTGTCCAACCGGACCGTGCAGCAGGCCGCCTCCCTCGAGGACACCGCCAGCAGCATGGAGCAGATCACCTCGACCGTGGATCAGAACGCCGATAACGCCCGTCAGGCCACCCGTCTGGCTGACAGCGCCGCCCAGGCGGCTCGTCGCGGCGGGCAGGTGGTGGGCGAGGTGGTGCAGACCATGGGCGAGATCAGCAGCAGCTCGCAGAAGATCACCGAGATTATCAAGCTGATCGACTCGATTGCCTTCCAGACCAACATCCTCGCCCTGAACGCCTCGGTGGAAGCCGCGCGCGCCGGTGAGCAGGGCCGCGGCTTTGCCGTGGTAGCCGGTGAGGTGCGTAGCCTGGCCAGCCGCAGCGCCGAGGCCTCGCAGGAGATTCGTGCCCTGATCACCACCTCGGTTGAGCAGGTGGATGCCGGCAGCCGTCTGGTCACCCAGGCTGGGGGCGCCATGCAGGAGATCGTCGAGTCGGTGCAGAAAGTGGCCGACATCATGGACGAGATCGCCGCGGCCTCCCAGGAGCAGAGCAAGGGCATCGCGCTGGTCAATCAGGCGGTCACCCAGATGGATACCGCGACCCAGCAGAACGCATCGCTGGTGCAGGACGCAACGCGCGCTGCCGAGGAGCTGGTCGGTGAGGCGCGGCGTCTGCGTCAGGCGGTTGATGGTTTTCGCGTGCGCAGCGAGTTCGAGCAGCGCCAGCATCGTGGGCGTACGCCGGCGCGGCCGCAGGCGGCACAGGCATTAGCCAGCAGTCGACCCCAGTCGCGCCCGGCGGCGCCCAGCGCTTCGTCGGCTCCGAGTGCGGCGGCGGATGACGACTGGCAGAGTTTCTGAGTTCATAATGAAAAAAGATCAACGGTGTGCGCGCTGTCTGAATGCGCACACCACCCATGCCCTGGAGAGCAGTCCGCATGCGCATCAATCAGCCAGTCACCCAGCGTGAGTACGAACTGCAGGATGATGACTTCCTGATTTCCCGTACCGATCTCAAGGGCGTCATCACCTATGCCAACCCGGCGTTCGTCAAGGTCAGCGGCTTTACCCATGAGGAGCTGATCGGCGAGAACCATAACCTGGTGCGCCATCCGGACATGCCGCCGGTGGCGTTCGCCAACCTGTGGAGCACCGTCGAGGCCGGTCACAGCTGGAACGGCTATGTGAAGAACCGGCGCAAGAACGGTGACCACTACTGGGTGCGCGCCAACGTCACGCCCTATTACGAGAACGGCCGTCTGGCCGGTTATGCCTCGGTGCGGGTGCGTCCGAGCCGTGAGGAAGTGGCGCGCCATGATGCCGCCTACCGTGAAATCATGGCCGGCCGCGGCAAGCATCTGACCCTGGATCGTGGCCAGCTGGTTCAGCGCGGCCTGCCGGGCTTGCTGGCCAAGCTGAGCCGGGTCAGCTCGCTGCGCGGGCGCCTGACCGTGATGGCCGGCAGCTCCATCCTGCTGCTGCTGCTGAGCGGCCTGATCGGACACCTGGGCCAGCAGCCGGGCGCTTCGGCCGCCTATCCGTACCTGCAGATGGGGCTGGTGGTGATCGGCCTGCTGCTGCTGGGCATGCTGGGCTACTCCACGGCGCGCTCGGTCAACCGGCCGCTGCAGGCGTCACTGGACTTCACGGCCCAGCTGGCGGCCGGCAACCTGAGCAGCAGCATGCCGGACTTCGGTGACCATGAGCTGGGCAAGATGACCCGTCTGCTGGAAACCATGCGCAAGAGCCTGACCAGCATTGCTACCGACGTGAATGCCGGTATCGACACCTTCTCCCACTCCGCCAACGAGATTGCCCGCGGCAACGAAAACCTCGCCTCGCGCACCGAGCAGCAGGCGGCCTCACTGCAGGAAACGGCAGCGAGCATGGAGGAGCTGACCGGTACCGTGCAGCAGAACACCGCCAACGCCCGTCAGGCCAGCCAGCTGGCCGGGGATGCTTCCTCGACCGTGCGCGACAGCGGCCATGTAATGCATCAGGTGGTCGATACCATGGGCGAGATCACCGCGACCTCGCGCAAGATGACCGAGATCATCAACGTGATCGACTCGATTGCCTTCCAGACCAACATCCTCGCTCTGAACGCCTCGGTGGAAGCGGCGCGCGCGGGTGAGCAGGGCCGCGGCTTTGCCGTGGTTGCCAGCGAGGTGCGCAATCTGGCTACCCGCTCGGCCGCGGCGGCCAAGGAGATCCGCAGCCTGATCGACAGCTCCTCACGGCAGATCGATGCTGGCGCCGAGATGGTGCGTACCGCCGAGCAGCGCATCGAGAGCGTGGTGGCGGCGGTGACCCGCGTCAACGACATCATGGGTGAGATTGCCGCGGCCTCGGACGAGCAGAGCCACGGCATCTCGCAGATCAACCAGGCGGTGGCGCAGATGGATGACGTCACCCAGCAGAACGCCGGGCTGGTGCAAAGCGCCGCTCAGGTGGCCAAGCGCCTGGAGGATCAGGTGGCTGAGGTGGAACGGGCGATCTCGATCTTCTGCCTGCGCAGTGGCAGTAGTAATGGCAGTGGCCGCGCTGCTGCAGCGAGCGGCGCCGCCGCGCAGACCACGGCATCCCGCACGACAACGCCCGCCCGGACGACGACCAGTCGCCCCGCGGTCGCACACAGGGAACAGGAGCCTGCGGCCCCGGTGGCCAAGGGTAATTCAGGCACGTCAGCATCGGGCCGCACTGTGCCGGTCGTCGATGAGTGGGAGTCGTTTTGAGCATCCAGACAAGCAGCAGCCTGGGCGGGCGTGATCTGGTTCTGACCGATGCGGACTTCAACCGTATCTGCCAGCTGATCTACGAGCGCGCCGGCATCGTCCTCGCCGACAACAAGCGCGAGATGGTCTACAGCCGTCTGGCCAAGCGCCTGCGCCTGCACGGCATCAGCCACTTTGGTGATTACCTGGACCGGCTGGCGCGCCAGCCGGCAGCGCGTGAGTGGGAGGCCTTCACCAATGCGCTGACCACTAACCTCACCGCCTTCTTCCGTGAGGCGCACCACTTCCCGCTGCTGGCCCAGCACATTGCCGGGCGCAACGAGCCGGTGCGTGTCTGGTGTGCGGCGGCCTCCACCGGCGAGGAGCCTTATTCGATCGCCATGACCCTGCTGGAAACCCTGCCCTCCAGCGTGGCCAGTCTGTCCCAGGTGGTGGCAACCGACATTGATACCGAGGCGCTGTCCAAGGCCAAGATGGGCATCTACCCGCTCAAGCAGGTGCTGGAAGTCGGCGAGGAGCGCGCCCGGCGCTTCTTCCTGCGCGGCAGCGGCGATCGGGTCGGTCTGGCGCGGATTCGTCCGGAGGTGGCCAAGCTGGTGGACTTTCGCCAGCTCAACCTGCACTCGCCGCGCTGGGACATCAACGGGCCTTTTGATGTGATCTTCTGCCGCAACATCATGATCTACTTCGACAAGCCGAGTCAGACGCAGATCCTCAAGCGCTTCGTCAGCTACATCAAGCCCGATGGCCTGCTGATTACCGGCCACTCGGAGAACTTCACCTACCTGACTGAAGACTTCAAGCTGCGAGGCCAGACCGTCTATACCCTCGCCGCCAGCGCCAGAAGCTGAAACCCGGCCCTGCACCCGTTCAGGACCTGAGCCCTGCAGGCAGGGCTGGGTTGCAGGCGTGCCAGCGGAAGACCGGTCTGCGGGCCGTATAGGAGATTTGCCGTGAGTAGTTCCAAGATCAGGGTGCTGTGTGTCGATGATTCGGCACTGATTCGCGACCTGCTGAGCGAGATCATCAATGCCCAGCCCGACATGGAGGTGGTGGCGGTTGCCCCCGATCCTCTGGTGGCGCGCGACCTGATCAAGCAGTACAACCCCGATGTGCTGACCCTTGATGTGGAAATGCCGCGCATGGATGGCCTCGACTTTCTCGAGCGCCTGATGCGCCTGCGTCCGATGCCGGTGCTGATGGTGTCCTCGCTGACCCAGGCGGGGTCCGAGGTGACCCTGCGGGCACTGGAGCTCGGTGCCGTGGACTTCATCGCCAAACCCTCGGTGGGCATTCGTGGCGGCATGCTCGAATACAGCGACCTGATCGCCGACAAGATTCGTGGCGCGGCGCGTGCGCGCCCGCGTGTCGCGGTGCCGCGCACGGCCAGCACGCCGCGCCCGGCCACCTTGCGCGCACCGATGATTTCCAGTGAGAAGCTGGTGATCATCGGCTCCTCGACCGGCGGCACCGAAGCGCTGCGCGTGCTGCTCGAGCCGTTGCCGGCCAACAGCCCCGCCATCCTGATTGCCCAGCACATGCCCGGCGGCTTCACCCGCTCGTTTGCCGAGCGGCTGGACCGGCTGTGCAACATCGCGGTGAAGGAAGCCGAAGATGGCGAGCGCATCCTGCCCGGCCATGCCTACATTGCGCCGGGCACCGCGCACCTCAAGCTGGCGCGCAGCGGGGCCAACTACATCGCTCGCCTTGATGATGGTCCGCCGGTCAATCGTCATCGCCCCTCGGTGGATGTGCTGTTCCACTCGGCCGCCGAGTGTGCTGGCCGTAACGCGTTGGGGGTGCTGCTGACCGGCATGGGCAAGGACGGTGCGCGTGGCCTTTTGGAGATGCGCGAGGCCGGTGCTCACACCTTTGCTCAGGATGAGGCCAGCTGCGTGGTGTTCGGTATGCCGCGCGAGGCCATTGCCCTGGGGGCGGCCTGCGAGGTGGTACCGCTTGATCAGATGGCCGAGCGTATCCTGCGCCAGGTCGCCGCCTCCGGACGCGCTCAGCGCGTCTGATTTTTCAGTCTTTCAGGAGTCAACCGTGCACGCTCTGCTCAGTCGGATCAGCGTCAAGAACCTCATCAATGCCGTGCTGGCAGCTTTCATGCTGCTGCTGTTGCTGCTGGCAGGACTCGGTTACGTCAACGGTCGCCAGGGGCTGGCCATGCTGCACGAACTGGATCGCGTGGCTGTGGTGCAGGTCGATCAGGTCTCGCGGGCCAACCTGCATTATCTGCGGGGTGTGGAGCAGCTGAGCCGTCTGGCCAGTGGCCTGCGCACCACGCAGGACATCAGCGTGGACGAGCGCCGGGCACTGTTCGAGTCGGTCCGCGCCGATTATCAGCAGGCGAGTACCTTCCTGGCCGACTATGCCGCAGGCAAGGCGGCGGGTGAGGAGTCGGCGCTAGTCGAGGGCGTGGTGCAGGGCATGCAGCCCCTGCTGGCCAGCCTCGAGCGTCAGCTGGCGGCCATGGAGCGTGAGGATTATGCGAACTATCACGCGCTGCGCTTTGCCGATCGTGCCCCGCTGGCAACGCTGCAGCAGGCGCTGGAGGCTTACCTGGCCTACACCGATCGCCTCGATGAGCAGCTGGTCAGCGCCTATGACCAGCAATACAACCGCTCCATGCTGCTGGGCGCGGTGCTGCTCGGCATTGCGCTGGTGATCCTGCTGGTGATGCGCAGTGCGCTGACGCTGGTGCTGATCCGCCCGCTGCAGACGGCGGTGGGCAACCTGCAGCAGCTGGCCAAGGCCGATCTGGCGCAGCCGATCAGCAGTGCCCTGCAGAACGAGGTGGGCCAGCTGTTCCAGGCCATGCGCGAGATGCAGGACAACCTTGGGCGCATCGTCGGGACCGTGCGTGAAAGCAGCTACCTGATCCTCGATGGCGCAGAGGGCATTGCCCATGGCAACGCCGATCTGTCCTCGCGTACCGACCAGCAGGCCGCCTCCCTGCAGGAAACCGCAGCGAGCATGGAGCAGCTGACCTCCACGGTGCGCCAGAACGCCGACAACGCTCGCCAGGCCAGTGCGCTGGCCAACGACGCCTCGACCACCGCCGATCATGGCCGTGACGTGGTGCGTCAGGTGGTGGAAACCATGGTCGGCATCACCGACAGTTCCCAGCGTATTGCCAGCATCATCAACGTGATCGACTCGATCGCCTTCCAGACCAACATCCTTGCCCTCAACGCCTCGGTCGAGGCGGCGCGCGCCGGTGAGCAGGGCCGCGGCTTTGCGGTGGTGGCCGGCGAGGTGCGCAACCTTGCCAGCCGCAGTGCCGATGCCGCCCGTGAGATCAAGGCGCTGATTGAGGACTCCGGGCGCCGGGTCGAGGACGGCTCGCAGTTGGTCGAGCAGGCCGGACGCACCATGGCCGATGTGGTCAGTGCGGTACGCCGGGTGACGGACATCATCGACGAGATTTCCGCCGCCTCCCAGGAGCAGAGCGACGGCATTGCCCAGGTCAACGTGGCCGTGGCGCAGATGGATCGGGTCACCCAGCAGAATGCCGGGCTGGTGCAGGAGGCAACAGTGGCGTCGTCGACGCTGGCCGAGCAGGCCCAGCGCCTCGAGCAGGCGGTGGCTGCCTTCCGCATTGCCGGTGAGCAGCGCCATACTGGGAGTGACAAGCGCAGCCGCGTCCAGCCGGCCCGTGCGCCGGGCGGCAGCGCCCCGGCACGCCGCGAGCCCGCCCAGCCGGCCGCGCAGGCCAGCGATGACTGGCAGGAATTTTGAGCCGGTGCAGGCACCGCCGGTCCTGCACCCATTTACATGCCGTATGCCGTGAGATAACGAGGAAACAAGATGACCGACAAGAACATGAGCATCCTGGTGGTGGACGACTTCCCGACCATGCGCCGGATCGTGCGCGGCCTGCTCAAGGAGCTGGGCTTCAATAACGTCGAGGAGGCCGAGGACGGTCAGGATGCGCTCAACAAGCTGCGCAGCGGCAAGTTCGAGTTCGTGGTGTCGGACTGGAACATGCCCAATCTCGATGGTCTGGACATGCTCAAGGCGATTCGTGCCGACGCCGCCTTGCAGCATCTGCCGGTGCTGATGGTCACTGCCGAGGCCAAGAAGGAAAACATCATTGCTGCCGCCCAGGCCGGTGCCAACGGCTATGTGGTCAAGCCCTTCACCGCAGCGACCCTCGAAGAGAAGCTGAACAAGATCTTCGAGAAACTGGGCAAATAAGAGCCGATTGAGGAGGCAGACGCATGAGCGACAAGATGCCAAACGAGGATAACGACTGGGGCCCGGCTTCCCCGGACGAGCTGATCCAGCGTATCGGTCATGTAACCCGCATGCTGCGCGAAAGCATGCGCGAGCTCGGTCTGGACCGCGAGATCGAGAAGGCCGCCCAGGCCATTCCCGACGCCCGCGATCGCCTGACCTATGTGGCCGCGATGACCGAGCAGGCCGCCGAGCGGGCGCTCAATGCCGTCGATCGTGCCCAGCCGATCCAGGATGAGCTGGCCAAGGGCGCTGAGGAGCTTGATCGCCGCTGGCAGGAATGGTTCAGCAAGCCGCTGGATCTGGAAGATGCCCGCGCGCTGGTCCAGGAAACCCGTGCCTACCTGCACGAGGTGCCGCGCCGCACCCAGGCTACCCAGAGCGAGCTTTTGGAAATCCTCATGGCGCAGGACTTCCAGGATCTCACCGGGCAGGTCATCAAGAAGATGAACGAGGTGATCCGCGAGATCGAGCACCAGCTGGTGCAGGTGCTGATCGACAGCGTGCCGGAAGGCGCCGAACAGGCCGCCCTCAAGCGCCTGGCCGAGGCGGAGTGGGAAGAAGAGAAGCCCGCCAGCCTGCTCAACGGGCCGCAGATCAAGCCGACTGAGGGGGATGCGGTGGCCAACCAGGATCAGGTCGATGACCTCCTGGAACAGCTGGGATTCTGATCAACCCACTCGCCGGAACGTGCGACAATCGCCGCCTGCGCAGGCGGCGTCCTGACCGGGAGTCGGTCGCCGC
The DNA here is from genome assembly GCF_023544715.1 of Pseudomonas eutrophicaquae. Taxonomy (GTDB): domain Bacteria; phylum Pseudomonadota; class Gammaproteobacteria; order Pseudomonadales; family Pseudomonadaceae; genus Geopseudomonas. Next base: position 23,265 of record NZ_JAMJEZ010000006.1, read on the forward strand.
CCAGGGTGGGTGCCCCGGCGTCCCTGCCCCGCAGCGTGACCCTCACCGACCTTGCAGAGCGCCATGGCCGACGACAGCAGCGATCAGGACAAGACAGAACCCGCAACGCCCCGACGCATCGAGAAAGCGCGTGAAGAAGGCCAGGTTCCCCGCTCGCGGGAGCTGACCACCTTCCTGATGCTGCTGGCGGGTGTGGCGGGGCTCTGGGGCATGGGTGGGCTGCTCTACAGTCAGCTGGGCACGGTGATGGAGCAGGCCATGCTGTTCCAGCGCCAGCAGGCCTTCGATGCCGCCAGCATGCTGGCGCATTTCTGGATTCTCGGCGAGCGCACGCTGTTTGCGCTGCTGCCGCTGTTTCTGCTGATGACCGTGGCGGCGCTGGTGGCCCCTTCGCTGCTGGGCGGGCTGCTGATTTCGACCAAATCCCTGCAGCCGCAGCTGTCCAAGCTCAACCCGATCAAGGGACTGGCGCGGATTTTCTCCAGTCAAGCCCTGGCCGAGCTGGGCAAGGCGATTGCCAAGAGCCTCTTGGTCGGCTCGGTTGCGGTGTTCTTTCTCAAGGCGCACGTCGGCGAGCTGATGAGCCTCTCGCAGATGCCGGTGCAGCAGGCGCTGGCGTCCGCGCTGCGTTTGGCGGCCATGGCCTGCGGGCTGATGGTGCTGACCCTGATCGTGGTGGTGGCCATTGATGTGCCCTACCAGCTGTGGAGCCATGCCAAGAAGCTGCGCATGAGCAAGGAAGAGATCCGCAAGGAGTACAAGGAGTCCGAGGGCGATCCGCACATCAAGGGCCGGATCCGCGCCCAGCAGCAGGCGATGGCCCGCTCGCGGATGATGAGCAAGGTGCCCAGCGCCGATGTGATCGTCACCAACCCGACCCGCTACGCGGTGGCGCTGGCCTACCGCGAAGGGCAGATGGAAGCGCCGCAGGTGATCGCCAAGGGCGTCGATCTGGTCGCGGCGCGGATCCGCGAGCTGGGCGAGGAGCACCAGATTCCGTTGCTGGAAGCGCCGCCGCTGGCGCGTGCGCTCTATTACCATGTCGACCTTGACCGGGAAATCCCGGCTGAACTTTACACGGCCGTCGCCGAAGTGCTGGCCTGGGCCTACCGCCTGCGGCGTGTCGAAGCCGAAGGCGGCGAGCAGCCCCCCGCGCCCCGTGATCTGCCCGTGCCCGATGGCATGGATCAGCGTTCGCAGCGTGGTCCGTTATCTGAGGATGCGCAGGATCGATGAAAGCGTTGAACACTCTGCTGGGCCGCCAGCGCTGGCTGGCCGATGCCAACATGCGCGTGCTGGCCGGGCCCATTCTCATCATCCTGATTCTGGCGATGATGGTTTTACCCCTGCCGCCGTTCCTGCTCGATTTGCTGTTCACCTTCAATATCGCCCTGGCGATCATGGTGCTGCTGGTCAGCATGTTCACCCAGAAACCGCTGGATTTTGCCGCCTTCCCGGCGGTGCTGCTGTTCACCACCTTGCTGCGGCTGTCGCTGAACGTCGCCTCGACCCGGGTGGTGCTGCTGGAGGGCCACCAGGGCGGTGATGCGGCGGGCAAGGTGATCGAGGCCTTTGGCCAGTTTCTGGTCGGCGGCAACTTTGCGGTCGGTCTGGCGGTGTTCCTGATTCTGGTGATCATCAACTTCATGGTGATCACCAAGGGTGCCGGGCGGATTGCCGAGGTCGGTGCGCGCTTCACCCTCGATGCGATGCCCGGCAAGCAGATGGCCATCGATGCCGACCTTAACGCCGGCCTGATCGGTGAAGAGGACGCCCGCGCCCGGCGCAAGGAGATCTCCCAGGAAGCCGACTTCTACGGCTCGATGGACGGTGCCAGCAAGTTCGTGCGCGGCGATGCGGTGGCCGGCCTGGTGATCATGGCGGTGAACATTATCGGCGGCCTGCTGATCGGCATGCTGCAGCACGACATGGGCTTTGGCCAGGCGGCGCAGAGCTATGTGCTGCTGACCATCGGTGATGGTCTGGTGGCGCAAATTCCCGCGCTGATGATTTCGGTCGCCGCCGGTGTGGTGGTGTCGCGGGTCAACACCGAAGAAGACGTGGGCCAGCAGATGCTCGGCCAGCTGTTCAACAGCCCGCGGGTGATGTTCCTCGCCGCCGGCCTGATCGGTCTGCTGGGGCTGATTCCCGGCATGCCCAACGTGGTATTCCTGCTGTTCACCGTGCTGCTGGGCGCGCTGGGCTGGCACCTGATGAAGCGCGGCGAGCAGCAGCAGATCGAGCGGGTCGAGCGGGCGCCGCCGCCGGCCGCCATGGAAGCGCCCGAGGCCAGCTGGGACGATGTGCAGCTGGTCGACACCCTCGGCATGGAGGTTGGCCACCGGCTGATCCCGCTGGTGGACAGTCGCCAGCAAGGCGAGCTGCTGGCCCGGATCAAGAGTGTGCGCAAGAAGTTCGCCCAGGAGGTGGGCTTTCTGCCGCCGGTGGTGCATATCCGCGACAACCTGGAGCTGCCGCCCAATACCTACGTGCTGACCCTCAAGGGGGTGGAAATCGGCCGGGGCGAGCTGTATCCGGGCAAGTGGCTGGCCATCGATCCCGGTCAGGTCAGCGGCCGTCTGGAAGGGCTGCCGACTCAGGATCCGGCCTTCGGCCTGCCGGCGGTGTGGATCGAGACCGCACTGCGCGAGCACGCCCAGGTCTATGGCTACACGGTGGTCGATCCCAGCACGGTGGCGGCGACCCACTTCAACCATCTGCTGCGCCGCAATGCCAGCGATCTGCTCGGCCGCGGCGAGGTGCAGGCGCTGCTCGACAAGCTGGACAAGCAGCAGGTCGAGGAGCTGGTGCCCAAGGTGCTGGCGCTCAGCAGCCTGCAGCGTATCCTGCAGTCGCTGCTGGATGAGGATGTGTCGATCCGTGACATGCGCACCATCCTCGACACCCTGGCCGAGCTGGCCCCGCAGCAGAGCGATCTGCAGGAGCTGGTGGCGATGGTGCGGGTGGCGCTGGGCCGGGCGATTACCCAGCAATGGTTTGCCGGCCTGCCGGAGCTGCATGTGATTGGCCTTGAGGTCGGGCTGGAGCAGGTACTGACCCAGGCGGTGGGCGGCAGCGGCGCGCTGGAGCCGGGGCTGGCCAGCACCCTGATGCAGCAGGCGGAAACCGCGCTGGCGCGTCAGGAGTCCAACGGCGAGCCACCGGTTCTGGTGGTACCGCATAAGCTGCGTCCGCTATTGTCTCGCTTCCTGCGCCGACGCATGCCGCAACTGGTGGTCATGTCACTGGCCGAAATTCCCGATGACCGCATACTGCGCGTCACGAGCCTGATCGGAGCTTCTAACTGATGAGCGTCAGACGCTTTTTCGGTGCCAACAGCCGCGATGTCATGCGCCAGGTGCGAGCTGCCCTGGGCGATGATGCGCTGATCCTGTCCAACCGCAGCACCCCTGAGGGGGTGGAAATCCTCGCCATGGCCGACGATGCCCATCGTCAGCTGGCCGGTGATCCACCGCCGGCCTCCCCGCCACCACCCGCGGCGGCGCCGGCCCCCTCGGGTGGACTGCCACCGCGCTTTGGTGCGCGCCCAGGCTTTGAACCGGCGCCGACAGGCCCGGCGCGGCCGTTCGGTGCACCGGCCTCGGCTGAGCCGCCACGCTTTGGCGCAGCCAGTACCGGGGAGGGGGCGTCGGCTTTTGCCGACAGCCGCCAGCCGCCTGCGGAGCGGCCGTTCGCGGCCGAGTCGGCACCGGGTGAGGGCGGTTTTGTGCCGGGTGGCGTCAGCGCCTATCAGCGCGCTGCCAGCATGGCCGCATATGCCGCGCAGACTCCGCCACTGCCGGTCGGCATGCCGCCCAGTGCGGCCCCTGCACCGGCGGCGCCGATGTCTGCCCCACCGGCACCCCCGGCGCCGGAAGCGCCGGCTCGCCCGGATACCAGTGCTGCGCCGCCACCGCCGAGCGCCGCCTTTGCCGCCGAAGCCCTGGCCAGCCCCCATGCGCCGGTCGATTTTGCCGCGCTGAGCGAGCGGCTGTTCAGTGAACTGCAGAGCATGCGCGAGCTGCTCAATCGCCAGGCCAGCAGTGCCGCGACCCGGACCGACTGTGGCGGGCAGCTGTATCAGCGTTTGCTGAGTGCCGGCTTCGGGCCGCTGTTGGCCTCCGAAGTGCTGGCCGCACTGCCCGGCGAGCTGGCCGATGCCCCCGCCGATGCCCCGCCTGTGCTGGCTTGGCTGGAGCGTCAGCTGGCCGCCCGGCTGCCGGTCCTGGATGACGAGGCGGCGCTGCTGGATGCCGGCGGGGTGATCGCCCTGGTCGGGCCGACCGGGGTCGGCAAGACCACCACCACCGCCAAGCTGGCGGCGCGTTATGTGATGCGCCACGGCGGCAGTCAGGTGGCGCTGGTCACCACCGACAGCTTCCGGATCGGTGCCCATGAGCAGCTGCGCATCTATGCGCGCCTGTTGGGCGTCGAGGTCTATGCGCTGGCCGCCGATGCACCGCTCGATGAGCTGCTGCGCCAGCTGGCCAGCAAGCGGCTGGTGATCATCGACACCGTGGGCATGAGTCAGCGCGACCAGCGCCTGCTCACCCAGATCGGCCAGCTGGGTGCCGCGGGGCGGCCGATCCGCCTGATGCTGCTGCTCAACGCCGCCAGCCACGGCGATACCCTTGAAGAAGTGGTCGATATCTACCAGCGCGCGGCGCTGGCGGCGGGCAGCGTGCTCAGCGACTGCATCGTCAGTAAATGCGATGAGGCAGCGCGGCTCGGCTCGGTGCTGGACATCCTGATCCGCCACGGCCTGCGCCTGAACTACGTGGCCACCGGCCAGCAGGTGCCGGAAGATTTGCAGCTGGCCGAAGCCCTGCCGCTGATGCGTCAGGCGCTGGCGGTCAGTCAGGCTTCGCCCTTCGTGCAGCCGGATCGTGCCCCGGCCAATGCCGCCCAGCGTCTAGAGGCGCTCTCGCGCGGGCTGCTGGGCCAGGGCCGCGCCCTGGCGACCACGCTGGATACCCTGCGCCGCGAAATCGACGGCTTTGCCCTGCTCGAATCGGCCTGGAGTCTTGGCTCCTTGCCGCGCAGCCTGCAGGGCGAGCGACTGGCGCAGATGCTCGCCGCCCTGGATGCAGGCAGCCCGCCGACGGCAAGCACGCTGCTCTGGGGCCGCAGTACCGCGGTCAGTGGGGCCGGCTGGCAGATGCCGCTGCTCGGGCTGGATACACAGGGCGATCTGCAGGTACGCCCCTGGCTGATGCACCAGCTGCCGGCGGGACAAGAGCGGCGCCTGCAGTGGGCGCTGCAGCAGCTGGGGACGCGGCGTCATCTGCTCAGCGCCCCGCCCGATGCGCCGGCACTGGCCGAACTGCAGGTTCAGCGTAGTGCCTGGATGGCCCCTGCACGCGCCAGCAGCCGGGTCGAATATCAGGGCATGCGCCACACCCTGGCGCAGCTGCAGGCGCTGGCCAGCGCCCAGCACAACAGTGACCTGCGCCACCGGGGCCGGACGTTGCGTCTGCAGCTGGCGCGCCTGCCGGTGCAGATCCGTCCGGCGGGCAGTCGTCAGGGCGCCGCCGCGCTGACCCTGCAGGCCTGGTTCGGGCGTCTGCATGATGAGGGCGAAGCCCGTCCGGCGGCCATGCGCTACTGGCTGGCCTGGAGCTCGGACGAGAGTGCGGCCGGGTTGGCCGGTCAGGTCGAGGATCTGCGCCGCCAGCTGGCGCTGGATGACCTGCCCTCGCTGACCCTGCGCGCCTGGCAGGCCCTGGCCGATGCCAATCACCCGCTGCAGCAGGAGCTGCGGCTGTTCCTGGCGGCGGGCCTCGCAGCCACCGCCAGCCGCCTTGAGCAGGCCGAGGGCGACTGGGCGATGGATGTGCGCGCCCAGCTGCTCAACCTCAGCGGCAGCCGCAAGCCGCGCTCGGCGGCCCAGCAGCTGGAAGCGCTGCTGCATCTGTTGACCGCCCGCGATGCCCTGCAGCGCATGGGCTCCCAGGGAGGGATTGTCTGATGTTCGAAGCACACGACAGCGCAGCGCCGGCCAGCAATGGCCTGGGCGCCAGCGATCAGGCGGCGGGCCTGCGCCGCTGGGCCGAGCAGCAGGGGCTGCAGCGCAGCCATGAACCCGCCGAGGCGGGGCGTGCCGCGTCGAGCGGCTTGCGCCATACCCTGATGGTCATCGGCCTGCCGGACCCGGATGATGCGCAGTGCGCGCGGGCCTGGCGCACGCTGCAGCGCTGGCACGTCAACGGCCATCGCTGGATCGGTCATCCGGATGACTGGCAGATCACCGCAGTGGATACCAGCGATGCACAGCTGGCGCAGCAGATTGCCAGCCAGTCGCGCTGGGCGTTGTGGGTCGACAGCGATCTGGACAGCTTCCGGCGGGCTTACCTCAACCTGCGTCGCCTGCGCGATGCCGGCGGTCCGCGCCGGCTGCTGGTGCTGCACCCGGGAATCAGCTCCTGTCGCGGCTTGCTGGGTAATCTGCAGCAGGCGGCGGCGAGTTTTCTCGGCGTCGACCTGCTGCTGCTCTCCGAGCAGCCGCCGGGGGGGCGATGAAGGCAGCCGGTGCACTCTGGCAGGGCGTGCTGGGCAGCGTCCTGCTGCTGCTCGCCAGCGCACTGCCGGCTGAGCTGCGCAGTCACCGCGTCCCGGTCAGTGCCGAAGGGCCGCTATTGACCGAGCCGGTGCGCGGTAGCTGGCAGGGGCAGATCGCCCGCCTGAGCGTGGCCGTGCAGGGCCGCGACACCCAGAGTGAGCGCCTGCAGCCGCCAGCCGAGGCGCAGGGCCGGCGACTGGCACATATCCGCTGGCAGTTTCGCCTGAGCGGAGTGCACTACCTGCCGGCCTGGCTGTGCCATCCGCAGCAATGCGTACCGCTGCCGGCCTCCCGGGGGGTGACGCAGGCACTGGCGGGGCTGGATGCGGGGGCGCCGCTGCAGCTGCGCTTTCGTCGCCTGCCCGGCATGCCTGTGGTCGAATTGCACGACCTGCAGCTGCTGGTTCACTACCGCTGAGCCATATCGGCCTGCTATAACTCCACCGGCAAGCCGGTCGATTGAGGCGCCAGGGGCGCAGGCCAGACACCTGGCGTAGATTCACAGCGCTGTTTCAGCGACCGGCTGGGCAGGTCCATGAGGTACGGGGTAAGGGATGTATACGGCGCAGGGCAAACTCAAGCAGCAGTACATGATCGAGCAGCACCTGCCGCTGGTCAGGCGCCAGGCGCTCAATCTGCGTGCCCGGCTGCCGGCCAGTGTCGAGCTGGATGACCTGATCCAGGCCGGCACCATCGGTCTGATCGATGCCGTGCGCCGTTTTGATCCGGAGCAGGGTGTGACCCTGGTCACCTTTGCCACCCAGCGTATTCGCGGGGCGATGCTCGATGAGCTGCGCAGCCGCGACTGGGTGCCGCGCAGTGTCCGGCGTAATGTGCGCACCCTGGACACCGCTCTGCGCCAGCTGGAACAGCGCCTCGGGCGTCACCCGGAGGAGCGCGAGATCGCCGCTGAGCTGGACCTGCCACTCGAGGAGTACCGCCAGCTGCTGCTGGATGCTAATGGCAGCCACTTGCTGGCGCTCGATGAAATGGCCAGTGACGAGGTGGATGCCCGCAGCACCGCCACCCACAGTCCTTCACCCTTTGCCGAGCTGGTCGATGGCCGTGATCGCCAGCGGCTGGTTCAGGCCATCGACAATCTGCCAGAGCGGGAAAAGCTGCTGATGGCGCTCTACTACCAGGAAGATCTCAACCTCAAGGAAATCGGTGCCGTGCTCGGTGTCAGTGAGTCACGGGTGTGTCAGCTGCACAGTCAGGCGGTCGCCCGCCTGCGTAACTGGCTTGCCGAATGACGTTTGCCCAACAGGGCATTCGGTGCTTGCAGCCTACATCTGAGAAGAGAATCCCATGTCGGAACATCCCCAAGAGTTATTGAGCTGCCAGGAGCACCCGCAGCGCTGCCAGACATTGCTGGAGGATCTGAGCCTGCAGCATGACCTGCAGCTGCTCAACATCCACCAGCCGGAGCAGCCCCTGCCGGTGCTGCTGTCCGGCGTGCAGGCGGGGCAGGCGCTGGTGCTGGATCTGACCGCCACCCCCGGCATTGCCGACATGCTGGAAAACCTGCCCGAGTCCTTCCAGCTGGCCGGGCGCAGTGGTCCGGCGCTGGTACGCACCTCGGTGCTGCGCGTGCGCGGGCGCATGCCGCCAGATGGCCGTATCCAGCTGCGCTGCGACTGGCCTGAGAGCCTTGAGGTGCTGCACCGGCGCCATGATTTCCGTGCCGAACTGAACCGGCGCATGGAGGTGCAGGTCAGCCTGCAGCTTGCCGAGAGCGATAAGCCCCTGAAAGGGCGCCTGTGCGACCTATCTCTAGGCGGCTGCCGGATTCAGATCGCCGCCACCGGCGGGGCCAACGAGCTGTTGGCCGAGCAGGTGCTGGAGCGGATCGAGCTGACCTTCCCGTCCGGTGAGCGGGCCGTGCTGCAGGGCAGCATCCGCCATGCCCAGATCAGCCATGACCTGCAGAGCGTGTACTTTGGCTGTGCCTTTGCGGAGCTGGCCAATGATCAGGAGCGGCGGCTGTGGTTCTATGTGCGCGAGATCGAGCGTGAAGCCAGCCGGATTGCCGCCGGCGGTGATCCGCAACTGGCGCCTTCGGGGCTGTTCCAGCGCCCCGAGCGTAGCCGCGCCACGGAGCTGTCCCGCCAGCATGGTCTGGACTATGTGACGCCCATGGCGCGCCGTCTGGCCCGGGTGGCGGTCTATCTGAATGCCCAGTTGCTGCGCCTGCAGCAGGGCGGCGAGATCGACCCGGTGCAGCTGTCCCGCCAGAGCGAATTTCTGCTGGGGCTGCTGGAGGATGATCGCGAGGCGCTGCTGTTTGCCAGTCACTGTCTGGTCGATGACCTGCCGCTGGTGCAGCACTGCATCGCCGTGGCTGTGCGCCTCTGCGACCTGCTCAAGGTGCGGCGCATGCCGGCCGAGCAGCTCAAGGCCGTGGCCGCCTGTGCGCTGGTCCATGACCTGGGCAAGGCCTTGCTGCCGCCGGCGCTGCTGCGCTGCACCCGGATGGACGAGGCGCAGCGCGCCGAGTTCGCCAGCCACGTGGCCCTGCTGCGGGCACGGATGAGCAACTGCACCTGGCTGCCGCGTCCGGTCATTCAGGGGGTGATCTATGGCATCAACGAGCGACTCGATGGCAGTGGTTATCCGCGCGGTCTCAAGGCCGAAGAGCTCAGTGAGCTGGCGCGAGCGGCGGCGGTGGTGGATGTCATCGATGCCATGAGCCGGGCGCGCCCGGATCGCGCGGCGCGTACCGTGACCGGCATCTATCGCCATCTGGTCGAGCAGCGCGAGGCACTGGACCGGCAGTGGTGCGGGCAATATGTGCGGCACTTCGGGGTGATCCCCATCGGCGCGCTGGTGCGCTTTGAGGCCGGTCAGCTGGGCTGGGTGCAGGCGCTGGATGCCCAGCAGCGGGTGGCTCGGGTGCTACTCAGCGAGCGTCCGAGTCTGGTGGGCGCGACCGAGGCGCAGGTGGTCAGTGCGGAAGCGCTCAGCCGGCTGGGGCGGATCGAGGGGATCATCGTGCCGGCGGAGATGTTGCCCTGAATGCATCACGGCCCGCAAAGCGGGCCGTGGGAGCAAAACGGTTCAGGCTGCGCTGAAAGACCGCGCAGCCAGACTCAAGCCTGCTGATCGAGCAAAAAACCCGCGCCGGTTTCTGCGAGGCGCTCGGCCAGACGCAGGACTTCATCGCTGGGGATCTGGCGGATCAGGTCACCACTCTCGCGGTCGATCACGCGGGTGACCAGACGCTGGCCCGGATCGCTGAGCTGAAACTCCACGCCGAAGCTGCTCAGGGTTTCATTGATACGCTGCACCGGCTTGACCAGCTCATCACGGGTGATCAGGGCTGCCTGATTGCTGGCGCTCTGGGCATCGGCAGTGCCAGGCGCTGGCAGTTTCTGGCTCAGGGCTTCCTCCAGGCGCTGTCGTGGAGTGATGTTGGCAGTGGCCGGGTTGGGATTGACGCTGCCGGCATCCAGCAAGGGTGAACTCATCGGGGTACCTCCCTTTCTCGTAACGAGAACTTACTGTTTTTATAGATCATTGACAGGCATATCGGGCAGTGGAAGCGGATCTTTAGCGCCGAACGGTCATGATCTTGCATACAGTGTGGATTTTCTGACGCAGATCGCTGTCGCCGCGATACCGCCGCAACGCCTGCGCGTGCGGCCCCTCGGGCGCGCTGCCGCGCTGTGCTACCCTGCGCGGCAGTTTGGCGGGGCCTGCCCGCGCGCATTCGAGGTCATCCATGCATATCCATATTCTCGGCATCTGCGGCACCTTCATGGGCTCGCTGGCGGTGCTGGCCAAGGAACTCGGTCATCGGGTCACCGGCTCCGATGCCAATGTCTATCCGCCGATGAGCACGCAGCTGGCGGCGCTGGGGATCGAGCTGCTGGAGGGCTATGACCCCGCGCATCTGGAGCCGGCGCCGGATCTGGTGGTAATCGGCAATGCCCTGTCGCGCGGCAATCCGGCGGTCGAGCAGGTGCTGGAGCGTGGGCTGCCGTATGTCAGCGGGCCGCAGTGGCTGGCGGATCATGTGCTGCAGGGCCGCTGGGTGCTGGCGGTGGCCGGTACCCACGGCAAGACCACCACCAGCAGCATGCTGGCCTGGGTGCTGGAAGAGGCCGGGATGAGTCCGGGCTTTCTGATCGGCGGGGTGCCGCAGAACTTCGGCATCTCGGCGCGCCTCGGTGACATGCCGTTCTTCGTGGTCGAGGCCGACGAGTACGACAGCGCGTTCTTCGACAAGCGCAGCAAATTCGTCCACTACCGCCCGCGCACGGTGATTCTCAATAACCTTGAGTTTGATCACGCGGACATTTTCCCGGATCTGGCAGCCATCGAGCGGCAGTTCCACCATCTGCTGCGCACCGTGCCCGGTGGTGGTCTGATTGTCCGCCCGGCCGAGGACGAGGCGCTGGCGCGGGTGCTGGCAATGGGGCACTGGACGCCGGTGCAGACCACCGGCCGTCATGGCCAGTGGCAGGCGCGCCTGCTCGCCGAGGATGGCTCGCACTTTGCTGTGCTGCTGGAGGGCGTCGAGCAGGGTGTCGTCGAGTGGCCGCTGACCGGCCAGCACAACGTGGCTAATGCGCTGGCGGCGCTGGCGGCGGCGCGGCACGTTGGTGTGACGCCGGCCCAGGGCTGTGCGGCGCTATCGCGGTTTCGCAGCGTCAAGCGGCGCATGGAGCAGCTGGCCGAAATCGGCGGCGTGACCGTCTATGACGATTTCGCCCACCATCCGACCGCCATCGCCACCACCCTTGAGGGCCTGCGCAAGCGGGTGGGGGATGCGCCGATCCTAGCGGTGATCGAGCCGCGCTCCAATTCGATGAAGCTCGGCGCGCACCGCGACGGGCTGGCCGCCTCGGTGGCGGCCGCCGATCAGGTCTACTGGTACGCCCCGCCGGGGCTCGGCTGGGATCTGGCCGCCAGCGTGGCCCACGCCCAGGTGCCGAGCGCGGTGCTCGATTCGCTGGAGGGGATCGTCACTGCGGTCTGCGCCGCGGCGCAGCCGGGCAGTCATGTGGTGATCATGAGTAACGGCGGCTTTGGCGGGCTGCACGGTCAGCTGCAGAGCGCGCTGGCGGCCCGCGCCGCTTGCGGGGTGCAGGGGGGATGAGCATGTACAAGGGACCCGAGCGCATCACCCTGGCGATGACCGGCGCCTCCGGCGCGCAATACGGCCTGCGGCTGCTCGACTGCCTGGTGCAGGAGGAGCGCGAGGTGCATTTCCTGATTTCCAAGGCCGCCCAGCTGGTGATGGCCACCGAAACCGACGTGGCGCTGCCGGCCAAGCCGCAGGCCATGCAGGCTTTTCTTACCGAGTACACCGGTGCGGCGGCCGGGCAGATCCGGGTGTTTGGCAGCAATGACTGGATGGCGCCCCCGGCCTCGGGCTCCAGTGCGCCGGCGGCAATGGTGGTGGTACCCTGCTCGACCGGCTCGCTGTCGGCGATTGCCACCGGCGCCAGCAACAACCTGATCGAGCGGGCGGCCGACGTGGCGCTCAAAGAGCGCCGCCAGCTGATCCTGGTGCCCCGCGAGGCGCCCTATTCGAGCATCCATCTGGAGCACATGCTCAAGCTCTCCAACATGGGCGCAGTGATCCTGCCGGCGTCTCCCGGCTTCTACCATCAGCCACAGAGCATCGATGATCTGATCGACTTCATCGTCGCCCGGATCCTCAATCTGCTGGGGATTCCCCAGGACATGCTGGCCCGCTGGGGCGAGCATCACCGGGTCAGCAGCGAGTGAGACGCCTGCTGGTGCTGCTGGTACTGCTGGGGCTGGCGCTGTCGCTGGGCGGCTGCGCCAGCGTGCGGGTGCTGGATGCGGCCCAGCCCGAGGCGCCGCTGATCTACGCTGGCACCCGGCTGGACTGGTACGCCCTGCAAGGCGGCTGCTGCGCCCGTGAGCGCTTCGGGGCCGAGGCGCCGGCGCATCCGGGGCTGGACCTGCCAGCCAGCCTGCTGCTGGATACGCTGCTGCTGCCCTTGGCCGTGGCGCAGGAGCTGGGCATCTCGCTGCTGATCCAGGGCGGGCGTTAGCGGCGCGTCTCCTCGACGGCGCGTCCGCAGCTGGCGCAGGCGTAGCTGCAGAACAACTGGCTGAGCATCTGGGCAAGGTTCATGGCGTGTACTCCGCAAATCCGTTCACGCCGATTGTCGGTGAGCCGCCGCTGGCTGGCTGCTGGATTGCCTCTATCGGAGCGATAGGGCGCGCTGCGCCAGGCAGTGCTCGATCAGGCGGCGCAGCTGGGTCAGCTCCACCGGCTTGGTCAGGTGCTCGTCCATGCCGGCGCGCTGCGCCTGCTCGCGGTGGCTGGCGAGGATATGGGCGCTGAGGGCCACGATCGGTGTGTGCGGCAGGCCGCGGGCCTGCTCCTCGGCGCGCCAGCGCTGGGTGGCGGCGAAGCCATCGAGCACCGGCATCTCGCAGTCCATCAGCACCAGATCGTAGCGCTGGCGCTGCAGCGCCCGCAGCGCTTCCTCGCCGTTTTCCACGGTATCCGGGGTGACATTGAGCTTGGCCAGCATGCCGCAGATCACCTTGGTGGAGATGCTGTTGTCCTCGGCGACCAGCACCCGCAGCGTTTCCAGTGGCGCTGGCGGCGTGGTCCCCGCCCGCGGCAGGGCCGGCTGGAAGGGCTGACTGCCCAGCACGTCGATCAGCGTGGCGCGCAGCGCGTAGCCGGCCACAGGCTTGGCCAGCAGACGAGCAATGCCGGTATTGCGCAGGGTGACCGGCCCCGGCGGCTGCGCCTGGCTGCCGAGCATGATCAGCGGCAGCGCCTGGTTGATGAGCGGGTCCGACTGGATGCGCACCGCCAGCTGCAGGCCATCCATGCCCGGCATCGCCTCGTCGAGCAGCACCACATCGAAGTAGTCCTGCAGGTTGGCCTTGGTGCGCAGCAGCGCCAGCGCTTCGACGCCGCTGGCCGCCGCCGTGGCCTGCATGCCCCAGCTGCTGCATTGCTGCAGCAGGATCGTGCGCGAGGTTGGATTGTCATCCACCACCAGCACCCGCACATCTCGCAGTGGCTGGTGCAGATCCGGCCGCCACGCCTCACGCTGGGCGGCGCGCAGTGGCAGGTCGATCCGGTAGGTCGAGCCTTGGGCATCGCTGTCGATGCTGAAGGTGCCGCCCATCTGCACGGCCAGCTGCCGGCAGATCAGCAGGCCCAGCGGACCTTCATGGCGGCGCCCGCTCAGGTAGTTGTGCCGGCCCAGCGGGGTGTTCAGCACGGCCTGACGGGTGGTGTGATCCAGCGGCGTGCCGCTGTCGCGCACGCTCAGGCAGAGGCGCTGGCCGGTGTCATCGGTGCTGGCGCTGAGCAGGATTTCCCCCTCGCGGGTCTGGCGAAAGGCCTGTTCGAGCAGGTTGAGCAGGCTGTGGCGCAGGCGACCCGGATCACCGCTGAGGTGGTGGGGCAGGCGTGGGTCGATCGAGCCGATCAGCTCCAGACGCTGGCGGGCGGCCTTGGCACGGAAGATGTTCAGGCACTCATCGATCAGCGCCTGCAGGTCGAACTGCACATCATCCGGGGCTTCGGCGCCGCTGCTCAGGGCATTGAGATCCAGCAGTTCATTGAGGCGCACCAGCAGCTCGTTGCCCGCGCTGTGAATGGTCTGCACGTAATCGCGCTGGCGCTCGGAGAGGGGGGTGTCGAGCAGCAGTTCGGTCATGCCCAGCACGCCGTTGAGGGGCGTGCGCATGTCGTGGCTGAGCTCCTCGAGCAGGGTGGTCTTGCCGGCCAGTGCGGCGCGGTTGGTGTCCTCGGCGCGGCTGGCGTCCAGGTGCTCGGAGTGGCGGCGGCGCTGCAAGTGGCTGAGGTAAGCACCCAGGCCAAGCAGGCTGGCGAGCAGGCTCAGCAGCAGGACGCTACTGGCCAGATTAGCCGGCAGCCACAGGCTGGTCGCGGCACTCAGCAGGCCCAGCAGGGCGAGGATCAGGTTGCGATAGTCGCGCGCGGGGCGGCGCAGAAACCGTAGCAGGTGCTGGCCACCCAGCAAGAGCAGGGCGCCGGGCAGCATGCCGTAGAGCAGCAGTGGCAGGGGCACAGCGGCAGCCATCACCGGCTCGCTGGCCAGCAGCGGGGCGGGCAGGCTCGCGGTCAGGCCGATCAGCGGGGTCAGGCAGGTCTGCAGCCAGCGCACGGACAGTCCCTCTCGGGGCGGGTGACAGATGGCTGGGCAGGGTACGGGCAGAACTCCCCGTGGTGCAACAGGCAGGATGCCGTCCCCGGCCACCTGCACGGGCGACCGGGGAGGGGCGATCAGGCTTCGCCGCGCTCGCGGGCAATGGCGCGATAGCCGATGTCCTTGCGGTAGAAGCAGCCGTTCCAGTCGATCTGCGCCGCCAGGGCGTAGGCCTTCTGCTGGGCTTCGGTGACGCTGGCACCGATTGCGGTGGCGCACAGCACGCGCCCGCCGCTGGTGACCACCCGGTTGGCGGTATCCAGGCTAGTGCCGGCGTGGAACACCTTGCCTTGCAGCGCCGCGGCTGCGTCGAGGCCGGCGATCACGTGGCCCTTGTCGTAGTCGCCCGGGTAGCCGCCAGCGGCCAGTACCACGCCGACGGTCGGACGCGGATCCCACTGCGCTTCGATCTTGTCCAGCGCCTTGGCCAGCGCGCCTTCGATCAGCAGCACCAGCGAGGACTCCAGGCGCAGCATCACCGGCTGGGTTTCTGGATCGCCGAAGCGGCAGTTGAACTCGATGACCTTGGGCGCACCGCTCTTGTCGATCATCAGGCCGGCATACAGGAAGCCGGTGTAGACGTTGCCCTCGGCCGCCATGCCGCGCACGGTCGGGTAGATGATTTCGTCCATCACTCGCTGGTGCACCTCGGCGGTGACCACCGGGGCCGGCGAGTAGGCACCCATGCCGCCGGTGTTCGGGCCGGTGTCGCCGTCGCCGACGCGCTTGTGGTCCTGGCTGGTGGCCATCGGCAGCACGTGCTCGCCGTCGACCATGACGATGAAGCTGGCTTCCTCGCCATCGAGGAAGTCCTCGATCACTACCCGCGAGCCGGCCTCACCGAAGGCATTGCCGGAGAGCATGTCCTTGATCGCTACTTCGGCCTCGGAGAAGGTGGTGGCGACAATCACGCCCTTGCCCGCGGCCAGGCCATCGGCCTTGACCACGATCGGCACGCCGCGCGCGCGCAGGTATTCCAGCGCCGGCTGCACTTCGGTGAAGTTCTGGTAGGCGGCGGTGGGGATGTTGTGGCGGGCGAGAAAATCCTTGGTGAAGGCCTTGGAGCCTTCCAGCTGCGCGGCGCCGGCGGTCGGGCCGAAGATGTCCAGGCCGCGCGCGCGGAACAGATCGACCACCCCGGCGACCAGCGGCGCCTCGGGGCCGACGATGGTCAGCTGCACGTTGGCGGCGGCGAAGTCGGCCAGACGCTCCAGCTCCAGCACGCCGATCTCGACGTTTTCGCACTTGTCTTCCAGCGCGGTACCGGCGTTGCCCGGGGCGACGAAGACTTTCTCGACGCGCGGGTCCTGGGCGACTTTCCAGGCCAGGGCGTGCTCGCGGCCGCCGTTGCCGATGATCAGTACATTCATTGCATGCTCCTTGGAGAGGCGGGCTGCGGACCCGCGCGGTGGATGGCCTCAGCCCGCCACCCTACGAAAAAAGATGCCCTGCGGCGAGCGCGCTGACAGGGCGCCCGCCCGGAGCAACGGGCCGCCTTGCACGCGGCCCGCTCATCTTAGTGACGGAAGTGACGCATGCCGGTGAACACCATGGCCATGCCGGCTTCATCGGCGGCGGCGATCACCTCGGCGTCGCGCATCGAGCCGCCCGGCTGGATCACCGCAGTGATGCCGGCCTTGGCGGCGTTGTCGATGCCGTCGCGGAACGGGAAGAAGGCGTCCGAGGCCATCACCGCGCCCGGGACCGGCAGGCCCGCGTGCTCGGCCTTGATCGCGGCGATGCGCGCCGAGTTGACGCGGCTCATCTGCCCGGCGCCGACGCCGACGGTCTGGCGGTTCTTGGCGTAGACGATGGCGTTGGATTTGACGAACTTGGCCACCTTCCAGGCGAAGATCAGGTCATGCAGCTCCTGCTCGCTCGGCGCGCGCTGGGTGACGACCTTCAGATCCGCTTCAGTGATCATGCCGATGTCGCGGCTCTGCACCAGCAGGCCACCGTTAACGCGCTTGTAGTCCAGACCGTTGATACGCTCGGCCGGCCACTGGCCGCACTCGAGTAGGCGCACGTTGGCCTTGGCCGCGACCACTTCACGGGCCTCGGCGGACACGCTCGGGGCGATGATCACCTCGACGAACTGGCGTTCGACGATCGCTTTGGCCGTTTCGCCATCCAGCTCGCGGTTGAAGGCGATGATGCCGCCGAAGGCGGATTCGGCATCGGTGGCATAGGCCAGATCGTAGGCCTTGCGGATGCCGCCTTCATTCTCCGGCACCACCGCCACGCCGCACGGGTTGGCGTGCTTGACGATCACGCAGGCCGGCTTGGTGAAGCTCTTCACGCACTCCAACGCGGCGTCGGTGTCAGCCACGTTGTTGTAGGACAGTTCCTTGCCCTGCAGCTGCTTGGCGGTGGCGATGCTGGCCTCGGCCGGGTTGGCCTCGACGTAGAAGGCCGCGTTCTGGTGCGGGTTCTCGCCGTAGCGCATGTCCTGCGCCTTGATGAACTGGCTGTTGAAGGTGCGCGGGAATTCGCTGCGGCCCTCAGTGCCCAGGGTCTCGGCCTGCTGGTCGATGGTGCCCAGGTAGTTGGCGATCATGCCGTCGTAGGCGGCGGTGTGCTCGAAGGCCTTGAGCGCCAGATCAAAGCGCTGGGCGTAGCTCAGGCCGCCATCTTTCAGCGATTCGATGATGCTGGCGTAGTCGCCAGCATTGACCACGATGGCGACGTCTTTGTGGTTCTTCGCCGCCGAGCGGACCATGGTCGGGCCGCCGATGTCGATGTTCTCGATGGCGTCCGGCAGGGTGCAGCCCGGCTTGGCCACGGTGGCGGCGAACGGGTAGAGGTTGACCGCGACCAGATCGATCGGGCGGATGCCGTGTTCTTCCATCACCGCGCCATCGAGGTCGCGACGACCGAGAATGCCGCCGTGGATCTTCGGGTGCAGGGTCTTCACCCGGCCGTCCATCATTTCCGGGAAGCCGGTGTAGTCGGCCACTTCCACGGCGTTGATGCCATTGTCACGCAGCAGCTTGAAGGTGCCGCCGGTGGAGAGGATTTCGACGCCAAGGGCGGCGAGCTCGCGGGCGAAATCGACGACGCCGGTCTTGTCGGACACGCTGATCAGCGCGCGGCGGACGGGCAGGCGGGTGGTCTGGTCGGTCATCTCGGATTCCATCAGGACAGTCAGGATCGGGGAATGGGTGCAGCGCAGTGCACCCGCGGGCAAAGGATTTACAGCAGATCGTACTGCTTGAGCTTCTTGCGCAGGGTGCCGCGGTTGAGGCCGAGCAGCTCGGAGGCCTTGGTCTGGTTACCCTTGACGTAGCGCATCACGGTCTCCAGCAGCGGCGCCTCCACCTCGGAGAGCACCAGATTGTAGACATCGGTGACCGGCTGGCCATCCAGGTGGGCGAAGTAGTTCTGCAGCGCCTGACCAACGCTGTCGCGCAGGGTCTGCCGCTCCTCGCTGGGGGTCACAAGGTGGTGCTTGAGGTTGGCGTTGTCGCTCACGGCAGTCATTCCACTCACAAAATTCTCGTTCAGGGTCATCATGCGGCCGTTTCCGTATCGGCTCCCTGGTGTGTGGCCAGGAATGCGCACACCGCCTGGCGCTGGGCGTCCGGGCAATCCAGCTGGTTGAAGTGGCTTCTGAAATCACGGGCGCCGGCGAGGGTCGCCAGGTACCAGCCGACGTGCTTGCGGGCGATGCGCACGCCCTGTTCGGCGCCGTAGAAGGCATGCAGCGCCGCCAGGTGCTCCAAAAGGATGCTCTGGCGCTCATCGGCACTCGGCGGCGGCAGGTGCTGGCCGGTCGCAAGGTAGTGATTGATCTCGCGGAAGATCCACGGCCGGCCCTGGGCGGCGCGGCCGATCATCACCGCATCGGCGCCGGTGGCCTCGAGCACGGCGCGGGCCTTCTCCGGCGAGTCGATGTCGCCATTGGCAAACAGCGGCAGGCTGACCGCCTCGCGGATCGCGGCGATGGTCTGGTACTCGGCCTCGCCGGTGTACAGATCCGCGCGGGTGCGCCCGTGCACGGAGAGGGCGGCAATGCCGGCCTGCTCGGCAATCCGCGCGATGCGCACGCCGTTCTTGTTGTCACGGTCCCAGCCGGTGCGGATCTTCAGGGTCACCGGCACGTCCACCGCCGCCACCACCGCATCGAGGATCTGCCCGACCAGCTGCTCGTCCTTCATCAGCGCGGAACCGGCGGCCTTGTTGCAGACCTTCTTGGCCGGGCAGCCCATGTTGATGTCGATGATCTGCGCGCCGAGCTCGACGTTGCGCCGCGCCGCCTCAGCAAGCATCTGCGGATCACCGCCGGCGATCTGCACCGAGCGCGGCTCGGGGTCGCCCTCATGGAGCATGCGCAGGCGCGACTTGCGGCTGTGCCACAGGCGCACGTCGCTGGTGAGCATTTCGGCCACCACAAGGCCGGCGCCCAGGCGGCGGCACAGTTGGCGGAACGGGCGATCGGTGACGCCGGCCATCGGGGCCAGGATCACGCGATTGGGGAGTGTGTAGGGGCCGATGCGAACCACCGACATGGAATCATCCCTGCCGCAGGGGCAAATCAGCTGCTGGAAAAGGGTGGCGATGATACCCGCTCCACCGATGGGGATAAAGCAGTTCTGGCTGATTTTTGAACAGCCGCGCCCTCAGTCCGGCGAGTGGAAGACCAGCTTATAACTGCTGGCGCGTACCCGTGGGTCGAGCAGATCCATGCCGATGTGAATGGGGATCTGCGGCGGCATGCCATCGGTTTCGCGGCGCGGCGGGCTCAGGTATTCGCTGGGGCGAAACCGCTGGCTGTGCAGCAGACGGGCATTGCTGTCCAGCAGTTGCAGCTCCAGTACCGGCAGCGGCTGGGTGAAGCTGGCGCGGTTGTAGAGCACCGCCTCGGCGACCAGCACGCCCGGACGCCGCGGGTGGCGACCGACGCTGAGGTTGCTGCTGCGCAGCTGCTCGACGTCCACCCGGCTCGGCAGGCTGCAGCCGAGTGTCGGGCAGATTCGCTCGAACCAGGGCCGCCACTGATCCTGGCGGGCCAGGTTATCGAAGTTCAGGTACAGGTACTGGGCGAGTAGGGCCAGCACGGCCAGCAGACCGAGCAGCCACCACAGGCCGTGGCGGCGGCGCGGCGGCGTCCCGAGCGGCCGCTCGTCATCCTCGGTGAGATCCCGCTCCAGCTCCTGCAGGCGCGGCTCCTGACGGCTGCGCGGCGTATCGGCCTGGCTGCGCCGCCGGCTGGCGGGCGCGGGGGTGACGTCCTCGCGCTGGGCGCTCAGGCGCTCCTCACGCCGGCGTGGCGCTTCACTGGGCTCGGCCGCGCCAAAGGCGGGCGTTGCCGCGGGGGGCGTCGGGCGTCGGGGCGGTGGCTCGCGGGTGGCGGCACTGCGCGGCGCCGGCGAAACCGGCGCACGGGCCTGTTCAGGCGGTGCGGTGACAGCCGGCGGTACACGCAGGCCCAGCTGGCCGGCGGCATCGAAGATCTGCTGGCACTGGCCACAACGAACCTTGCCGGCCGCCTGGGCCAGCTGCGCCGGGGTGACCCGGAAGCGGGCCTGGCAGTGCGGGCATTCGGTGATGTGCTGGGTGCTCATGAACAGACTCCGTGATCCGCGACTGCTTCAGCGCCGTACGCCGCTGATCCGTACCCAACCGTCCTTCTCGGCGGTCGAATCGAGAGTGAAGGCCTCGGCATAGGCGGCGCGCACCTCCTCGGCCTGCTCGGCGAGGATGCCGGACAGCGCCAGACGCCCGCCGCTCTTGACCAGCGCGGTGATGGTCGGCGCCAGCTCGACCAGCGGACCGGCGAGGATGTTGGCCAGTACCACATCGGCCTGCTGCGCCGGCAGATCGGCGGGCAGATAGACCGGGAAGCGCGCCGGGTCGATGCCGTTGCGGCTGGCGTTGTCGCGGGAGGCTTCCAGCGCCTGGGGGTCGATGTCGGTGCCGACCGCCTGACGCGCGCCGAGCAGCAGCGCGGCGATGGCGAGGATGCCCGAGCCGCAGCCAAAGTCCAGCACCGCGCAGTCAGCCAGCGGCTGGCCATCCAGCCATTCCAGGCACAGCGCGGTGGTCGGGTGGGTGCCGGTGCCGAAGGCCAGGCCCGGGTCCAGCAGCAGGTTGACCGCCGAAGGCTCGGGCGCGGCATGCCAGCTCGGCACGATCCACAGGCGCTGGCCAAAGCGCATCGGCTGGAAGTTGTCCATCCAGCTGCGCTCCCAGTCCTGATCCTCGATGTGCTCGACCTGATGCTCGGGCAGCTCGCCGCCGCGCAGCAGACGCAGATGCGCGAGCAGGGCCGCGGAGTCGGTATCGGCCTCGAACAGGGCCAGCAGGTGGGTGTGGGTCCACAGCGGGGTGGTGCCCAGATCCGGCTCGAAGATCGGCTGATCTTCGGCGTCCATGAAGGTCACCGAAACAGCGCCCAGTTCCAGTAGCTGGTCTTCCAGCACGCTGGCCTGGTCGGGGGTGATGGCGAGTCGGACTTGCAGCCAGGGCATGGGCGGGGCCTCTTGGGATTCGGGCAAAGAAGGCGCGCAAGCTTACTGGAGGGCGCAAGGCGCGGCCAGCGCCCCTGTGCATCGACGCACTGTACCGGCGGCGCGCAATGACAGAGGCCGCCCGAAGGCGGCCTCTGTGTACAGCATCACATCACGGCTCAGTGCTTGTTCATGCCGAGCTTCTTCTCGAGGTAGTGAATGTTGACACCCCCCTTGCAGAAACCGGCATCGCGCACCAGATTCCGGTGCAGCGGCGCGTTGGTCTTGATCCCATCGACGATCAGCTCGCCCAGCGCATTGCGCATGCGGCCCATGGCCTCCTCGCGGGTCGCCCCGAAGGTGATCAGCTTGCCGATCAGCGAGTCGTAGTACGGCGGTACCGCATAGCCGTCGTAGAGGTGCGAATCGACGCGCACGCCGTTGCCGCCCGGGGCGTGGAAGTGCTTGACCTTGCCGGGGCTCGGCATGAAGGTCGCCGGGTCTTCGGCGTTGATCCGGCACTCGATGGAGTGGCCGCGGATCACCACATCCTCCTGCTTGATCGACAGCTTCTCGCCGCCGGCGATGCGGATCATCTCCTTGACGATGTCCACACCGGTGACCATCTCGGTGACCGGGTGCTCGACCTGCACGCGGGTGTTCATCTCGATGAAGTAGAAGTGGCCGTCTTCATAGAGGAACTCGAAGGTGCCGGCGCCGCGGTAGCCGATGTCGATGCAGGCCTGCACGCAGTGCGCCTGGACCTTGCGGCGGGCGTCTTCGTCGATCAGCGGAGCGGGTGCTTCCTCGATGACCTTCTGGTGGCGGCGCTGCAGCGAGCAGTCACGGTCACCCAGGTGGATGGCGTTGCCCTGGCCGTCGGCCAGCACCTGCACTTCCACGTGGCGCGGGTTGACCAGGAATTTCTCCAGGTAAACCATCGGGTTGCCGAACGCCGCGCCGGCCTCGGTGCGGGTCAGTTTGGCGGAGGCGATCAGATCTTCCTCCTTGTGCACCACGCGCATGCCGCGACCACCACCGCCACCAGCGGCCTTGATGATCACCGGATAGCCCACTTCACGGGCGATGCGCAGGGCCTCCTGCTCGTCTTCAGGCAGCGGGCCGTCGGAGCCCGGTACGGTCGGCACACCGGCTTTTTTCATCGCATCCTTGGCCGAGACCTTGTCGCCCATCAGGCGGATCACGTCGGCAGTCGGGCCGATGAAGGTGAAGCCGGAGTTCTCCACCTGCTCGGCGAAGTCGGCGTTTTCGGCGAGGAAGCCATAGCCTGGGTGGATGCCGTCGGCACCGGTCACCTCGGCAGCGGCGATGAGCGCCGGGATGCTCAGGTAGGACTGGGCCGCCGCCGCCGGGCCGATGCACACGGATTCATCGGCCAGGGAGACATGCATCAGATCACGGTCGGCCGTCGAGTGCACCGCCACGGTCTTGATGCCCAGTTCCTTGCAGGCGCGCAGCACGCGCAGGGCGATCTCGCCGCGGTTGGCAATCAGGACTTTTTGCAGCATCGCAGGATCTCCGCGGGTCAGACGATGGTGAACAGCGGCTGGTCGAATTCGACCGGCTGGCCGTTCTCCACCAGGATCTGGCCGATGGTGCCGCTGGCTTCGGCTTCGATGTGGTTCATCATCTTCATCGCTTCGACGATGCACAGGATGTCGCCTTTCTTGACGCTCTGGCCGACTTCAACGAAGGCCTTGGCTTCCGGCGAGGAGGCACGGTAGAAGGTGCCGACCATCGGCGAGCGCACCACGTTGCCGCTCAGGGCCGGGGCGGCCGGTGCGGCAGCCGCAGCCGGAGCGGCCGGTGCCGGGGCGGCGACCGGGGTGGGCGCGGCAACCTGCATCGGCTGCGGGGCGTACTGCACCGCACGATTGCTGTGGCGGCTGATGCGTACCGACTCTTCGCCTTCACAGATTTCCAGCTCGTCGATACCGGACTCTTCCAGCAGTTCGATCAGTTTCTTGACTTTACGAATGTCCATCAGTCACTCCAGAAAGGGGCTCAGGGGCGTTGCAGTTGTTCGAGGGCGGCCTGCAGGGCCAGGCGGTAGCCGCCAGCGCCGAGGCCACAGATCACACCGACCGCCACATCGGAGAAGTACGAGTGATGGCGGAACGGCTCGCGTTTGTGCACGTTCGACAGGTGAATCTCGATGAATGGGATGCTCACCGCCAGCAGCGCGTCACGCAATGCGACACTGGTATGGGTGAAGGCCGCCGGGTTGATCAGGATGAAGTCCACCCCCTCCAGGCGCGCGGCATGAATGCGCTCGATCAGCTCATGCTCGGCGTTGCTCTGCAGGTGGTGCAGGACATGCCCGCCGGCCTCGGCCAGCTGCTCAAGCTCGCGGTTGATGTCGGCCAAAGTGGTCGCACCATAGACACCCGGCTCGCGGGTGCCGAGCAGGTTGAGATTGGGGCCGTGCAGCACCAGGATGGTGGCCATGAAGCCTCCTGTCAGCGGGGTCGGGGAATCTTTCGGACTATGCCGGAAAACCCGCTGGGCTGTCCAGTCGCCGTTATTTTGCCGTAGATGTCCGCATGTTGGCGGCCAATGGCCGGAGTCGCGCCTCAGAGACGGGCGCGGGCCTGTGCCAGACGCTCGGCAAAGGCAGCAGCGTCGATTTCCCCGATCACCCGCAGATCGCGCCACTCATCGCCGCCGGCAGCAAACAGCTGCAGCGCCGGTGGGCCGAACAGCCCGTAGCGATCGAGCAGGGCGCGCTGCTCGGCGGTGCTGGCGGTCATGTCGAAGCGGATCAGCTGCCAGCCCTGTAGGGTCTGGCGCACCGCGGGAGCCTGCAGCACCTCGCGTTCGATCACCTTGCAGCTGATGCACCAGTCGGCGTACCAGTCGAGCAGCAGCGGCTGGCCGGCGGCACGGGCACTGGCCAGAGCGCTGTCCAGATCCGCAGCGCTTTCCAGCGTCTGCCAGCCATCCTCGGTGGCTGCCGGCGAGCTGGCGCCATTGCCTGCCAAACCCAGCGGGCGCAGCGGATCGCTCTCGCCACGCAGGGCGCCGACCCAAGCGGCCAGGGCGTAGACCAGCAGCAACAGCCCCAGCAGCTGGGCGAGTTTCTGGCGATGGGTCTTGGGCGTCAGCTCCAGGGTGCCGAGCCACAGCGCCACGCCGCCGGCCAGCAAGCCCCAGAGAGCCAGGCTCAGGGCGCCGGGCAAAACCCGCTCCAGCAGCCAGATCGCCACCGCCAGCAGCAGCACGCCAAAGGCATTGCGCACCGAGACCATCCACGCGCCGGCACGCGGCAAGAGCGCATTGCCGCCCGAGGCGAACAGCACCAGCGGCGCCCCCATGCCAAGGCCCAGGGCGAACAGGCGCAGACCGCCGCCCAGCGCATCGCCACTGGCACTGATGTACAGCAGCGCCCCGGCCAGCGGTGCCGAGACGCAGGGCGAGACCAGCAGGCTGGACAGCACGCCGAGCAGCGCCGCGCCGAGCAGCGAGCCGCCCCGTGCGTTGCCGGCCAGCCGATCCAGCGGTTCGCGGACGAACGCCGGCAGGCGCAGCTCGAACACGCCAAACATCGCCAGCGCAAAGGTGGCAAAGAACAGCGCAAAGGGCACCAGCACCCAGGGCGACTGCAGGCGCGCCTGCAGATTCAGCTCCGCGCCGAACAGCCCCATCAGCGCGCCGAGCACGGCAAAGCAGGCGGCCATTGGCAAGACATAGGCCAGCGAGAGCAGCAGCCCGCGCGCCCCGCCGACCTGGCCGCGCAGCACCACCCCGGAGAGGATCGGCAGCATCGGCAGCACGCAGGGGGTGAAGGTCAGGCCGAGGCCGGCGAGGAAGAACAGCGCCAGCGCCTGCCAGTCCCAGGCGCCTTGCCCGTTGCCATCCAGCGGCATGCCGAACAGCCCGCTCCCCGTGGCCGCGTTCGCGGCGGGGGCGGCCCCGCCATTGACCGGCAGACGCGTGACCTCCGGGGGATAGCAAAGTCCCTTGTCGGCGCAGCCTTGGTAGCCGAGCAGCACGCTGAAGGGGGTATCCGGCCCGGCGCGCAGCGGCACCTCCAGCAGCAGGTCGCCGTAGTAGACCTCGACCTCGCCGAAGAACTCATCCTGCTTGCGCAGCCCGGTAGGCAGCACCGGCTCGCCGAGCAGCCCCGGTGGTTCACTGGCCACGCTCAGGCGATGGCGATAGAGGTAGTAGCCTTCGGCGCTGCGGATGCGCAGCGTCAGGTGCTGGGGCTCGACGCGCAGCACCTCGGCACGAAACGCTTCCTCGACCGGCAGAAAATCAGCGCTGTTATTCAGCGCCGCGCCCAGCACGCCGGAGCTGGGGGCCGGTTTGTCGGTCAGCAGCGCATTGGCGCTGGCGGGCAGGGTGAACAGCAGCAGGATCAGCAGCAGACGGTACATGGGCGGCTCTCGTGCGGGGAGGGCTGGATGATAACGGAAAGCACCGCAGGGCGGCCTGCGGCACGCCATCCCTTTCGGGCGCCGCCGATGGGCGTCTCGCTGCGCGGGGGGATGGCATGCTTTATAGTGGCGCCTCAACCGGCGTGCCGCGGTGCGCGCCCTCCCACGATCCTCAGGGGTGCAAGTCACATGCTCAACTGGAAGAACAAAACCGCGGCGGCGCAGCCGAGCACCGCCACGCCCGCCGCCGCGCGGCGCCTGCTGCCGGGCAATGGTCTGGCCAAGGTCGCCAGCGGTGTGCTGAGTGCCTATCTGGTCGGTGCGCTGGTGGTCGGCTGGTACTGGAGCCTGGAGCCTGAGCGCCTGGCGGTGCTGGAAGTGGCCCAGCAGTCGGCCGAGCAGGCCGGCGTGCAGCGCGTCACCGGTTACACCACCGCCGAAACCCTGCAGCAGGTCGCCCGTACCCTGCTCGACAAGCCCGGTGGCTATCTGTCCAACGACCTCGCCCCGCCGGGGCTGTGGCTGGACAACATGCCCAACTGGGAATACGGCGTACTGGTGCAGGTGCGTGATCTGGCCCGCGCCCTGCGCAAGGACTTCGCCCGCTCCCAGTCGCAGTCCACCGAGGATGCGGACCTGGCGCGTGCCGAGCCGCGTTTCAACTTCGACAACGACAGCTGGGCGCTGCCGGCCAGTGAGGACGAGTACCGCGCGGCGATTCGCTCGCTGGAGCGCTTCCAGATGCGCCTCGCTGATCCTGCGCAGAGTCAGGCGCAGTTCCACGCCCGCGCCGACAATCTGCGCAACTGGCTGACCGATGTGGAGACCCGGCTGGGCTCGCTGTCCCAGCGCCTGTCGGCCAGCGTCGGCCAGCTGCGCCTGAATACCGACAACGCCGGCGCACTCCCAGGCAGCGGCGAGGAAGTGGTCAAGACGCCGTGGCTGCAGATTGATGACGTGTTCTACGAGGCCCGCGGCCAGGCCTGGGCGCTGGCGCATTTTCTGCGCGCCATCGAGGTCGATTTTGCCGACGTGCTGGCCAAGAAGAACGCCACGGTCAGCGTGCGGCAGATCATCCGCGAGCTGGAAGCGGCGCAAGAGCCGCTGTGGAGTCCGATGGTGCTCAATGGCGACGGCTTTGGCATCCTCGCCAACCACTCGCTGGTGATGGCCAACTACATCTCGCGGGCTAACGCGGCGATCATCGACCTGCGCCAGCTGCTCGAGCAGGGTTGAGGGACGCGGTATGAGCAAGAAGCTGTCCTCGCTCGCCGCCCTCGGCGGGCTGGTGTATTCCACCGATGCCGGGCGCCATTGCCCGGATTGCTCACGGCCGGTCGCCGAGTGCGTCTGCGGTCAGCCGGCGCTGCCGGCGGGCGATGGCATCGCCCGGGTGCGCCGCGAGAGCAAGGGCCGCGGCGGCAAGACGGTGACCACCATCACCGGCGTGCCGCTGGCCGGCGAAGAACTCAAGGCGCTGGCCACGGCGCTGAAAAAGCGCTGCGGCACCGGTGGTGCCCTCAAGGACGGGGTGATCGAGATCCAGGGCGAGCACGTCGAGCTGCTGATCGCCGAGCTGGAGAAGCGCGGCTTCAAGGCCAAGAAGTCCGGCGGCTGAGTCAGCGGGTGCGTTGCGCGGGCCTGGCCGTCATCAGAACCGGCTATGGTGAAAGGACTTCCTTTCACCGCACGGCAGGAGCAGCGTCATGGCCTCAGCACACACCGATCCCACCCACGGCTGGAGCGTGGCCGACAGTCGGCGCGTCTACGGCATCCGCCACTGGGGAGCCGGCTACTACGCGATCAATGAGGCGGGCAATGTCGAGGTGCGCCCCGACGGCCCGCACAGCACGCCGATTGATCTTAACCAGCTGATCGCCCAGCTGCGTGAGGCCGGGCTGTCGCTGCCGCTGCTGGTGCGCTTCCCGGCCATCCTGCAGGACCGGGTGCGCCGGCTGACCGGCGCCTTCGATGCGAGCATCCAGAGCCACGACTATCAGGGCAGCTACACCGCGCTGTACCCGATCAAGGTCAACCAGCAGCAGGCGGTGATCGACAGCATCATCGCCACCGAGCATGTGGCGGTCGGCCTTGAGGCCGGCTCCAAGGCCGAGCTGATGGCGGTGCTGGCGTTGGCGCCGCGTGCCAGCACGCTGGTGTGCAACGGCTACAAGGATCGCGAGTTCATCCATCTGGCGCTGATCGGCCAGAAGCTCGGCCATCGGGTGTTCATCGTCATCGAGAAGGAGTCCGAGGTGGGGCTGCTGATCGAGGAGGCGGCGGCGCTGGCGGTCGAGCCGCTGATCGGGCTGCGGGTGCGGTTGTCCTCGCTGGCCTCCAGCAAGTGGGCGGATACCGGCGGTGAGAAGTCCAAATTCGGCCTCTCGGCAGCGCAGATTCTTGCAGTGGTCGAGCGGCTGCGCGCCGCCGGGCTGGCGCAGAGCGTGCGCCTGCTGCACTTTCATATGGGCTCGCAAATCTCCAACATCGCCGACTACCGCAAGGGCTTTCGCGAGGCGGTGCGCTATTACGGTGAGCTGCGCACGCTGGGGCTGCCGGTCGATCACGTCGATGTCGGCGGCGGGCTGGGGGTGGACTATGACGGCACCCACTCACGCAATCCCAGCTCGATCAACTACAGCCTGGAGGACTACGCCTCGACGGTGGTCAGCATGCTCGGCGAGTTCTGCGACCGGCAGGCGCTGCCGCATCCGCACATCCTCTCCGAAAGTGGCCGAGCGCTGACCGCGCACCATGCGGTGCTGGTGGTACAGGTCACCGATGTCGAGCGGCCCAACGATGCGCGGCCCGTGCTGGACGCGGGCGTGGAGTACCCGCCGCCTCTGCAGGCATTGATCGAGCTGCTGGATGACACCGACCCCGAGCAGGTGGCCGAGACGTACTGGCGGGCCAGTCATTTCATCGCCGAGGTGGCGGCGCAGTATGCCGCCGGCAAGCTGTCGCTGGCTGAAAAGGCGCTGGCCGAGCAGTGCCACGCGGCGCTGTGCCGGCGCCTCTATGAGCAGCTCAAGGTGCGCCAGCGCGCGCATCGCGAGCTGCTCGACGAGCTGCATGATCGGCAGGCCGACAAGTACATCTGCAACTTCTCGGTGTTCCAGAGCCTGCCCGACACCTGGGCGATTGCGCAGATCCTGCCGATCCTGCCGATCCAGCGCCTGGATGAGGCGCCGACCCGCCGTGCGGTGCTGCAGGATCTGACCTGCGATTCCGACGGCAAGATCCGCCAGTACGTCGATGAGCAAAGCCTTGAGAGCAGTCTGCCGGTACATGCCCTGCGCGAGGGCGAGGATTACCTGCTCGGGGTGTTCCTGGTCGGTGCCTATCAGGAGATTCTCGGCGACATGCACAACCTGTTCGGCGACACCGATTCGGTCAACGTCTACCAGCGCGCCGACGGCAGCCTGCAGCACAGCGGCGTGGAAACCCACGACACCATCGAGGACATGCTGCGCTATGTGCACCTGCAGCCGGAGCAGCTGATGGCCCGCTACCGCGAGAAGGTCGCCAGCACGGCGCTGAGCGGTGCCGAGCGCGTGCAGTTTCTCGATGCGCTGCGCCTGGGGCTGACCCGCTCGACCTATCTGGCGCCCTGATCAGGACAGGCCAAAGGCGCGCCAGGCCTGCATGGCGGTGTGTTCGAGGATCGCATGCCGGCGGGCCAGGCGTGCGTGGTCGGGGTGATAGCCACCGCCGATCACGCAGGCCACCGGAATGTCGCGCCCCAGGCACTGCTCGAACACATGCCAATCGCGCGCGGCAATCCCGGCATCGCTGAGCGCCAGCTTGCCCAGCGCGTCCTCGGCATGCACATCGACGCCGCCGTCATAGAGCACCAGATCCGGCTGGTAGAGCGCCAGCAGGTAGCTGAGCAGGCCATCGAGCTGGCGCAGGTACTCGGCGTCCCCGGTGCCGCTGGCCAGCGGAAGATCCCAGTCGCTGCAGGCCTTGTCGAAGGGGAAGTTGTCGGCGCCGTGCAGCGAGACGGTGATCAGTTCCGGCTCCTCGGCCAGAATCCGCGCGGTGCCATCGCCTTGGTGTACGTCGCAGTCGAGGATCAGGATGCGGCTGGCCTCACCGCGCGCCTGCAGGGTGCGGGCCATCACCGCTAGGTCGTTGAACACGCAAAAGCCCGCCGGGTGCGCCCAGTGGGCATGATGGGTGCCGCCGGCCAGGTTGCAGGCCAGGCCATGGTGCAGCGCGAGCTCGGCGGTCAGCAGCGAGCCGCCGACCGCGCGCAGGGTGCGGCGCACCAGCGCTTCGCTCCACGGCAGACCCAGCTGGCGCTCCTCGCGCGGGCTCAGCGCCCCGGCGAGAAAACGCTCGATATAGCTGCGCTCATGGGCGAGGGCGATGCAGTCCAGCCCGGCGTCCTCCGGCGTGTGATAGCGCGCCTCGGGCAGGGTCTCGCGCAGGTGCTCGTGCAGCAGGCGGTACTTGAGCATCGGGAAGCGGTGGCCCGCCGGCAGCGGCGGGCTGTAATCGGGATGAAAGACCAGCGGCAGGGACATGGCAGGCACCAAAGCGAAACATCGCCCGGCATTATGCCGCGACCGGCGGCAGGTCAGCGCGGCGGCGGGAAATTCATTACCATGGCGCCCAGCAGGCCGCCAGACGGCCGCAACCCCCGTGCCAGACCGCCGCCGCGGTCGCCAAGCGTGAAGGAGAATTGCATGACTCAGGTGCTCGACGAGCTGGTGGCGCTACTGAGCCTTGAAACCATCGAGGAGAACCTGTTCCGTGGCGTCAGCCAGGATCTGGGCTTTCGTCAGCTGTTTGGTGGACAGGTGATCGGCCAGTCCCTGTCGGCGGCCAGCCAGACCGTGCCGCCGGACCGGCCAGTGCATTCGATGCATGGCTACTTCCTGCGTCCAGGGGACGCGACCCGCCCGGTGCTCTATCAGGTCGACCGGGTGCGCGACGGTGGCAGCTTCACCACCCGCCGGGTGCTAGCGATCCAGAAGGGCCAGCCGATCTTCTCGGCCAGTGCCTCGTTCCAGCGTGTTGAGGAGGGCTTTACCCACCAGCAGGCGATGCCCGAGGTACCGGCGCCGGAAACCCTGCTCAGCGAGCAGGAACTGAGCCGGCGCAACATCTACCTGCTGCCCGAAGGGGTGCGCGAGCGGATGAACTTCGACATGCCGATCGAAATCCGTCCGGTGCGCCCGCTCGATGCGGTATGCCCGGAGCGGATCGAGCCGGTCAAGCACCTGTGGTTCCGCGCCGATGGCAGCCTGCCGGACAACCCGGCGCTGCACAAATACCTGCTGGCCTACGCCAGCGACTTTGGCCTCTTGACCACCGCCCTGCAGCCGCACGGGGCGAGCTTCTGGCAGCGTTCGATGCAGATTGCCAGCCTCGATCACGCCCTGTGGTTCCACCGCGAGGTGCGGGCCGATGAGTGGCTGCTCTACAGCATGGACAGCCCGTGGGCCGGCGGAGGACGTGGTCTCAGCCGGGGCAGCATCTTCAATCGTGCTGGGGAGCTGGTGGCCTCGGTGGCGCAGGAGGGGCTGATTCGCCAGCGGCCTGATTGGGCATGAGGGCGCTGCGCGAGCGCCAGCACTGGGTGTTCGACATGGACGGCACCCTGACCCTGGCGGTGCATGACTTTGCCGAAATCCGCCGGGCACTGGCGATTCCCGCCGAGGCAGACATCCTCGCCCATCTGGCCAGCCTGCCAGAACCCGAGGCAGCGCGCTGTCATGCCTGGCTGCTGGAGCATGAGCGGGCGCTGGCCGAGGCGGCGCAGCCGGCGCCGGGTGCGGTGGCGCTGGTCCGTGACCTGCATGCGCGCGGGGTGCGGCTGGGCATCCTGACCCGCAACGCCCGCCCGCTGGCGCAGATCACCCTGCGCAGCATTGGCCTGCTCGACTGCTTTGCCGAGGTGGACATCCTCGGCCGTGACGAGGCGGCGCCCAAACCGCAGCCCGATGGCCTGCTCCAGCTGGCGGCGCGCTGGGCTGTGCCGCCTGCGCAGCTGGTGATGGTCGGGGATTACCACTACGACCTTAACTG
Organism: Pseudomonas eutrophicaquae; assembly: GCF_023544715.1. Classification (GTDB taxonomy): domain Bacteria; phylum Pseudomonadota; class Gammaproteobacteria; order Pseudomonadales; family Pseudomonadaceae; genus Geopseudomonas. The sequence goes on from NZ_JAMJEZ010000006.1 coordinate 54,889, forward strand.
CGCCCGCGCCGCCGGGGCGCTGGCGGTGCTGGTCAACTGCGTCGACAATCCCTGGCCGCACCTGAGCGATCACCACGCCCGCGACTGCCACGCGCTGCATCAGCTGCTCGGCTAAGGCCCGCGGTGGTTCAGGTGGCGAGCGGGGCGTGCGTCTGTAGCTGCCACGCGCTGGCCCAGGCGGTAAACGCCTCGGCCGGCAGGGCAGGGCTGAACAGGTAACCCTGCATCTCGTCACAGCCCAGCTGGGTGAGCAGCTGGTACTGCGCCGCGCTCTCCACCCCCTCGGCGATCACCCGCATCCCAAGGTTATGGGCCAGGCCAATGATCGCCTGCACGATTGAGCGGTCGCTGTCATCGTCCTCAAGGTGGCGGACGAAGGACTGGTCGATCTTCAGCTTGTGCACCTCCAGCCGCTTCAGGTAGTTGAGCGAGGAGTAGCCGGTGCCAAAATCATCGATGGCCAGGTGTACGCCGCGCTGGCTGAGGCGCTGAGTCAGCGCGATGACCCGCTCGGGCTGGTGCATGGCCACGCTTTCGGTCAGCTCCAGTTCCAGATGCTGTGCCTGCAGGCCGCTGTCGCTCAGCACCTGCTCGATCGTGGTTTCCAGTTGCGGATCATTGAACTGCGCCAGCGACAGGTTGACCGACAGGCGCAGATCACCGCTCCAGGCGCAGTCTCGCCAGGCCTTGCGCTGGCGCACCGCCTCGCGCAGTACCCAGTGGCCGATCGGCACGATCAGACCACAGCCCTCGGCGACGGGGATGAACTCCCCCGGACTGATCGGCCCCAGCTGCGGGTGCTGCCAGCGCAGCAGCGCCTCGATGCCGCACAGCCGGTTGCGGCAATCGACCTGTGGCTGGTAATAGAGCTGCAGCTCGTTGCGCTCCAGCGCCTGGCGCAGGGCATTTTCCAGCGAGAGGGTGCGCAGCGACTGGGCCTGCAGTTCGGCGGTAAATAGCCGATAGCGATCACGCCCCTCCTGCTTGGCGCGGTACATCGCCGCGTCTGCATGCTGGGTGAGCTGCTCGCAGTCGTCACCATCTTGCGGATACAGGGCAATGCCGATCGAGGCGCTGACGGTCAGGGTGTGCTCCTGAACCGCAAAGGGCAGCGCCAGCAGGGTACGCAGGCGCTCAGCGGTATGCACCGCCCCGGCTGCGTTGGTGTCCGGCAGGCAGAGCATGAACTCATCCCCACCCTGACGCGACAGGGTGTCCTCGTCGCGCAAGGCGGCCTGTAGGCGCCGGGCGATCTGCTTTAGCAGCACATCGCCGATGCGATGGCCGAGAGAATCGTTGATGTACTTGAAGTGGTCGATGTCGAGGAACAGCAGCGCCAGCGGCCGGCCATGGCGCTCGGCGATGCCCAGCACTTGCTCCAGGCGCGACTGGAACAGCACGCGGTTGGGCAGGCCGGTCAGCGGGTCGAAGTGCGCCAGATAGTCGATGCGTTGCTGGTCACGGCTGCGCTGGGTGATGTCGCGCGACAGTACGATGAAATGCTCATCCGCAGAATCCCGGCGCAGCAGGTGACTGACCGACAGCTCGAAGCGCCGCTCGCTGCCATCGGGCAGCGCCAGGGTCAGCTGGTGCCCGCTGGAGCGTCCGTGCCGGCGGGCCTCGGCAAACGCCTCCAGGCAGATGGTGGCCGCCTCGCTCGGCAGTACATCGCGCAGGTTGCGTCCCAGTAGCTGCTCGGGCGGGGCGCGCAGCAGCTCGTTGCTGGCGGTATGCACGGCCAGATAGCGGCCTTCGCCATCCAGCTCGAACAGCGCATCGGGGATGGCATCGAGGATCGCCTGATTGTGCTGGCGGGCCTGCTCCAGCGCGCGGTAGGGCGTGGCAATGGTCTGCACGAAGATCGCCTGATAGAGCAGCAGGTAGGCGACCAGTTTGTAGACATGCCCGCCGAGGTTGTAGACATCGGTGGCCGAGCGGTACACGGCAAAGGGCAGCTCGCCGAGGGTCATGGCCAGCAGGCTGAGCAGCAGCAGGGGGATGTTCAGCTGGGAGGGTTCGCGCAAGCGGGTGAGCAGCACGGCAATGACCAGCAGCAGTACCGCTACCACGCCCAATTCCGCCAGCTGCTTGAACAGGGTCAGTCCGCTGCCGGGCAGGTAGGTGGCCGGGATCAGCTCTGGCTGCCAGAGTGCCAACCAGTGCACCGGCAGCAGAAGCAGCAAGACGCCCGGCAGAAACAGGCGGTGCCAGCGCGGGCTGTTCGGCATATCGCTCGGGGAGAGCAGCGGCCAGGGGCGCCAGATCATCGCCAGCAGGGCGAAGGCAGCCAGATAACGGGCCGGCAGCCAGAAGTGGATGCCCTTTTCCACATCACTGGGGGTGACAAAATCCGGCATGCCGGGGAAGGACAGCATGTGGGAGAAGTCGAGGACCGCCACGCCGAGAAAGGCGCAGGAGGCCAGCAGCACATTGCCCTGCCGGTGCAGCGTGCGGGTATGCCAGCCCACCGCGAAGATCAGTGCCGCCACCACGATCGACAGGGTTTCCAGCAGCATATGCCAGCTGAGAAAGCCCGGAATCGGCGGCTCCTGATGCTCGAGCAGCGCCAGCAGCGGCAGACCGCCCAAAAGCGCCAGCAGCCAGGGCAGCGTGCGCCGCAGGGGCCTTCGGTGTTGCGGGTGGATCCAGTGGCCGTCGATAGGCACGGTGCGCCTCGCTTGCAGGTGACCCGCCGTGGGTCACCGGGGTGGTCCGGGACTCAGCGCCGCTCCAGCAGCACGCCGCTCTCCATGTGGTGAGTCCAGGGGAACTGGTCGAACAGGGCGCAGCGAACGATACGGTGGGTGTCGTGGAGCTGGGCGATGTTGGCTGCCAGGGTCTCGGGGTTGCAGGAAATGTACAGAATGCGCTCAAAGCGGCGCGTCAGCTCACAGGTATCCGGGTCCATGCCGGCGCGCGGCGGATCAACAAAAACACTGCCAAAAGCGTAGCTGCCAAGGTCGATGCCGGCCAGTCGGCGGAACGGACGCACCCTGTTGAGTGCCTGGGTCAGCTCCTCGGCGGACAGGCGCACCAGCTCAATATTGTCTGCACCGTTGTCCTCGATATTGGCCAGCGCGGCATTTACCGAGGTCTTGCTGATCTCGGTGGCCAGCACCCGGCGCACGCGGGTGGCTAGCGGCAGGGTGAAGTTGCCGTTGCCGCAGTAGAGCTCCAGCAGGTCGTCATCGCGCTCGCCCAGCGCCTCGTAGGCCCAGTTGAGCATCTTCTCGCAGACCACCCCGTTGGGCTGGGTGAAGGCACCTTCCGGCTGGCGGTAGCGGAACAGCCGTCCGGCGACGCTCAGCTCCTCCTCCACATAATCCTTGCCGATGACGATGCGCTTGCCACGCGAGCGGCCGATCAGGCTGGCGCCAAGCTGCGCCGCGAGCCGCTCGGCCTCTGCCTGCCAGACGTCGTCGATCGGCCGGTGGTAGCACAGGGTGATCAGCGCATCGCCCTTGAGGGTGGTGAGGAACTCGACCTGAAACAGCTTGTGGGACAGGGTTTCGCTGGCCTGCCAGGCGGCTTTGAGCTGCGGCATCAGCGCGTTGATGCGCGCACTGGCAATCGGGAACTGCTCGATCAGCACCGGGGTGTGCTTGTCGCCCTCGAACATGGCGTAGTGGCGCTGGCCATCTTCGCGCCACAGGCGGAACTCGGTACGCAGCCGATAATGCTCGGCGGGGGAGTCGAAGACCTCGGGCTCGGGGGCCGCAAAGGGCGCCAGCAGGGCCTTGAGGCGGGCGGTCTTTTCGGCCAGCTGGGCGGCGTAGAGGGTCGGATCGTTCGGGATCATCGGTCGCTCGTCGGGTACGGGGCGAACACGGTCGCCGTCTGTTGGAATGCCGGGGCGTGGGCCCGGAAAAAGCAGGCGCGCATCATACCAGCCGCCGCGTGCTCCCTTGCAGAAGGGTGCGCGCCGGCTGGGCCGATCCCGAAGGCTGGCGTGGGGCGCTACGCGAGGCGCCCCCCGTTCATACCGGCATCAGCCGTCCTCAGCCCTTGCGGGCACGGAGGATGACGAACTTGGGCGTGGCACCGATTTGGCTCACCTCGCGGAACAGGCGCTTGAGCTTGGCGTGATAGCCCAGGTGCCGGTTGCCGACGATCCACAGCGCACCCCCCGGCACCAGCGCGGCATGGGCCTGCTGGAACATCCGCCAGGCCAGAAAGTCGCCGACCACCTGCTGCTGATGGAACGGCGGGTTGCACAGCACCACCTCCAGCGAAGCTGGCGGCTGACCGGCCAGACCGTCGGCGGCGCGCATTTGTACCGGCCGCTCGCCCAGTGCGGCGCGCCAGTTGTCCTGCGCCGACTGCACGGCCATGAACGACTCATCCACCAGGGTGTATTCGGCCTCGGGATTGGCCAGCGCGCTGGCAATCGCCAGCACACCGTTGCCACAGCCCAGATCCGCGACACGGGCACGGCCAAGGCCGCTGGGCAGGAACGGCAGGAAGGCGCGGGTGCCGATGTCCAGCCCCTCGCGGCAGAACACGTTGGCCTGGTTGAGCAGCGTCAGGGGGCGGCCTAGCAGGGCCGGCTCGTTGAGGGTGTAGCGGCTCGGGTAGGGTGAAACCGGCTGCGGGCGCGCGGCGGGCGTGCACAGCAGCAAGCGGGCTTTCTTCACCGCCAGCGAGGCCTGTACCGGGCCGATATAGCGCTCCAGCAGCTCACCGGCGGCGCGCGGCAGGTGCTTGAGCATCCCGGCGGCGATCACCTGCGCGCCGGGGGCGAGCTGGCCGTGCAGGCGGATCAGCTGCTCCTCAAGCAGCGCCAGGGTCTTTGGTACGCGGATCAGCACCACGTCGAACGGCCCCGCAGGCACTGCGCTGGCGGGGACAAACTCGACCGCCTCAAGCGCCAGACCGTTGCGGGCCAGATTCTTCTGCAGCGCCAGAGCGCCGAGGAACGAGTCGCCACTGCTGACCACCCGGGCGTGGGTGGCCAGCGCGCAGCCCAGCGCGCCGAAGCTGTCGTTGAGCAGCAGCACCCGGCTGCCGGGTGTCAGGCCCTGTGCGTGCAGGTGGGTGAGCAGGTACTCGTCGGCGGCGTCGAAGGCCTGCAGCGGATCGTCACGCTGCGTGGGCTGGCGCAGCAGATCGAGTGAGGCAAAGGGGGGCACGAACAGGGGCATGGCGGACGACTCGGCGGCGACGGGGGCGCTATTATCGCCCTTTTATGGACGGAGACCGCCATGGCCAAGGCCAAGCGCATGTACGGCTGCACTGAATGCGGCGCCACCTTCCCCAAATGGGCCGGCCAGTGCGGCGAATGCGGCGCCTGGAACACCCTGGTGGAAACCGTGCTGGAAGGCGCGGCGACGCCCGCCGGGCGCGGTGGCTGGGCGGGGCAGCAGGCCAACGTCAAGACCCTGGCCGAGGTCAGCGTCGAGGAGACGCCGCGCTTCTCCACCGCCTCCAGCGAGCTGGACCGGGTACTGGGCGGCGGGCTGGTCGATGGCTCGGTGGTGCTGATCGGCGGCGACCCGGGGATCGGCAAGTCGACCATCCTGCTGCAGACCCTGTGCCGCATCGCCGAGCGCATGCCGGCGCTCTACGTCACCGGCGAGGAATCCCAGCAGCAGGTGGCGATGCGCGCGCGCCGGCTCGGCCTGCCCGAGGACAAGCTCAAGGTGATGACCGAGACCAACATCGAATCGATCATCGCCACCGCGCGCCACGAGCAGCCACGGGTGATGGTGATCGACTCGATCCAGACCATTTTCACCGAGCAGCTGCAGTCGGCGCCCGGCGGCGTCGCCCAGGTGCGCGAGAGCGCGGCGCTGCTGGTGCGCTTCGCCAAGCAGAGCGGCACTGCGGTGTTTCTGGTCGGCCACGTCACCAAGGAGGGCGCGCTGGCCGGGCCGCGGGTGCTGGAGCACATGGTCGATACGGTGCTGTATTTCGAGGGCGAGTCGGACGGGCGCCTGCGCCTGTTGCGGGCGGTGAAGAACCGCTTCGGCGCTGTCAACGAGCTGGGGGTATTCGCGATGACTGACCGCGGCCTCAAGGAGGTCAGCAACCCCTCGGCGATCTTCCTGACCCGCGCCGCCGAGTCGGTGCCGGGCAGCGTGGTGATGGCCACCTGGGAAGGCTCACGGCCGATGCTGGTGGAGGTGCAGGCGCTGGTCGACACCAGCCATCTGGCCAACCCGCGCCGCGTCACCCTGGGGCTGGACCCCAACCGGCTGGCGATGCTGCTGGCCGTGCTGCACCGCCACGGCAGCATCCCGACCTACGATCAGGACGTGTTCCTCAACGTGGTTGGCGGGGTGAAGGTGCTGGAAACCGCCTCGGATCTGGCGCTGCTTGCCGCGGTGATGTCCAGCCTGCGCAACCGGCCGCTGGCCCATGATCTTTTGGTGTTCGGCGAGATCGGCCTGTCCGGGGAGATCCGTCCGGTGCCGAGCGGCCAGGAGCGGCTCAAGGAGGCCGCCAAGCATGGCTTCAAGCGCGCCATCGTGCCCAAGGGCAATGCGCCCAAGGAGGCGCCACCCGGCCTTGAGGTGGCGGCGGTGACGCGCCTGGATCAGGCGCTGGATGCGCTGTTCGAGTGAGCGGCCTGCTCAGCCGTAGAGCAGCGCGGCAAGGTCCCGTTCGAGCAGGCTGCTGCTGCCAATGTTCAGCTCCAGCAGGCGGCGCAGGTGGGTGATGGAGTCGAGATCGATTTCATCGCAGTGAAAACCCAGCCAGTCGGCTTCCTGATGGGCCAGGCTGACCGTCATCACCACTTCGGCATCCACGCCAAGCGGGATGCGCACCCGGCAGCGAGCCTCAGGCTGGGCAGACCAGTCAGCTGGCCGGCTGACCAGCACGCCGCGCAGGGACAGATCATGCAGCTCGACCAGCCATTGCTGCTGGCCCTGCTGCAGTTCGGCCTCGGTGACGAAGGGGATACGCTGGAAGCGGCGACGTTCGGACATGATGGCAGTTCCTCAAAGGGGGCTCTCTGCACTATAGCCCGGCGTCGCCGGCCCTGCAGTGCGCGGCGGATCTTGCCTTGCAGGCAAAAAGAAACCCGGCCGAGGCCGGGTTTCTTCACTGCAGCGGATCTGGCTTAGTGGCCGTACACCGGCAGGCGCGCGCAGATGGCCTTGACCTTCTCGCGCACGGCATCGATCACCGACTCGTCGCCCATGTTCTGCAGGATGTCGCAGATCCAGCCGGCCAGCTCGCGGCAGTCAGCTTCCTGGAAGCCGCGGGTGGTGACCGCCGGGGTGCCGATACGCAGGCCAGAGGTGACGAACGGCGAGCGCGGATCGTTCGGTACGGCGTTCTTGTTCACGGTGATGAAGGCGCGGCCGAGGGCAGCGTCCGCATCCTTGCCGGTGATGTCCTGCTTGATCAGGCTGAGCAGGAACAGGTGATTCTGGGTACCACCGGAGACCACATCAAAGCCGCGCTCGACGAACACGGCAGCCATGGCCTGAGCGTTCTTCACCACCTGCTGCTGGTAGGCCTTGAACTCGTCGGAGAGGGCTTCCTTGAAGCACACCGCCTTGGCAGCGATCACGTGCATCAGCGGGCCGCCCTGGCCGCCCGGGAACACCGCGGAGTTGAGCTTCTTCTCGATCTCCTCGTTGGCACGGGCGAGGATCAGGCCGCCGCGCGGGCCGCGCAGGGTCTTGTGGGTGGTGGTGGTGACCACGTCAGCGAACGGTACCGGGTTCGGGTACACGCCAGCGGCGACCAGACCGGCGACGTGGGCCATGTCGACAAACAGGTAGGCACCGACCTTGTCGGCGATTTCGCGGAAGCGGGCGAAGTCCAGCACCTGCGAGTAGGCGGAGAAGCCGGCGATGATCATCTTCGGCTGGTGCTCGACGGCCAGACGCTCGATCTCGTCGTAGTCGATCAGACCGGTTTCCGGGTTCAGGCCGTACTGCACGGCGTTGTAGATCTTGCCGGAGAAGTTGACGCTGGCGCCGTGGGTCAGGTGACCGCCGTGGGCCAGGCTCATACCGAGGATGGTGTCGCCCGGCTTGACCAGCGCCTGGAATACCGCGGCGTTGGCCTGCGAGCCGGCGTGCGGCTGGACGTTGGCGTAGTCGGCACCGAACAGCGCCTTGGCGCGGTCTATGGCCAGCTGCTCGACGATGTCGACGTACTCGCAGCCGCCGTAGTAGCGCTTGTGCGGGTAGCCTTCGGCGTACTTGTTGGTCAGCACGCTGCCCTGGGCTTCCATCACCGCCGGGCTGGTGTAGTTCTCGGAGGCGATCAGCTCGATGTGGTCTTCCTGGCGCTGGGCTTCTTGCTCCATGGCGGCAAACAGGTCGGCATCATAGCGGGCGAGGGTCAAATCACGGCTGAACATGGCGGTCCTCAGGGGATCTGGGCAGAAATGAAGCCGCATTCTACCCCAATGCCTGCGCGCTGGCACATGAATGGCGATCAAGTGAATACGACAAAGTGCGCAAGGGCCGCGAGGCGTGCCTGGGCGGTGGTTTGCCCTGTCCTGCGCATTCGGGTAGCTTTGCGCCACGCCCGCAAGGCCCCGTCTGCCTTGCCTGTTAACCCCTGCAATTACCTCAGGTCCGTCATGGCTCAATACGTGTTCACGATGCATAGGCTCGGCAAGATCGTGCCGCCTAAGCGTGAGATTCTCAAGAACATCTCCCTGTCGTTCTTCCCCGGCGCCAAGATCGGCGTGCTCGGCCTGAACGGCGCGGGCAAGTCGACCCTGCTGCGCATCATGGCCGGCGTGGATACCGAGTTCGAGGGCGAGGCCCGGCCGATGCCGGGGATCAAGATCGGCTACCTGCCCCAGGAGCCGCAGCTTGATCCGCAGAAGACCGTGCGCGAGATCGTCGAGGAGGCGGTCGGCGAGATCAAGGCCGCCCAAGCGCGTCTGGATGAGGTGTACGCCGCCTACGCCGAGCCGGACGCCGACTTCGACGCGCTGGCCGCCGAGCAGGCCAAGCTGGAGTCGATCCTGCAGGCGGCCGATGGCCACAACCTCGAGCGTCAGCTGGAAGTCGCCGCCGATGCGCTGCGCCTGCCGGCCTGGGAGGCGAAGATCGAGCACCTCTCCGGTGGCGAGAAGCGCCGTGTGGCGCTGTGCCGCCTGCTGCTCTCCGCCCCCGACATGCTGCTGCTCGACGAGCCGACCAACCACCTGGATGCTGACTCGGTGGCCTGGTTGGAGCGCTTCCTGCACGACTTCCCCGGCACCGTGGTGGCGATTACCCACGACCGTTACTTCCTCGATAACGTCGCCGGCTGGATCCTCGAGCTGGACCGCGGTCAGGGCATCCCCTTCGAGGGCAACTACTCGCAGTGGCTGGAATCCAAGGCCGCCCGTCTGGCCCAGGAAGCCAAGGCCGAAGCGTCCCACGCCAAGGCCATGAAGGCGGAGCTGGAGTGGGTGCGTCAGGGCGCCAAGGCCCGTCAGGCCAAGTCCAAGGCGCGTCTGCAACGCTTCGAGGAAATGCAGTCGCAGGAATTCCAGAAGCGCAGCGAGACCAACGAGATCTACATCCCGGCAGGGCCACGCCTCGGTGACAAGGTCATCGAGTTCAACGGCGTGTGCAAGGGCTACGGCGAGCGCGTGCTGATCGACAACCTGAGCTTCAGCATGCCCAAGGGCGCGATTGTCGGCGTGATCGGCGGCAACGGCGCGGGCAAGTCAACGCTGTTCCGCATGATCCTCGGCAAAGAACAGCCGGATGCTGGCAGCATCGACATCGGCGAAACCGTGCAGATCGCCAGCGTCGATCAGAGCCGCGAGCATCTGGATGGCAGCAAGACCGTCTGGGAGCAGGTTTCCGATGGCTTTGACATGATTAAGGTCGGCAACTACGAGGTGCCCTCGCGCGGTTACGTCGGGCGCTTCAACTTCAAGGGCGGCGACCAGCAGAAGTTCGTCAAGGACCTCTCCGGCGGTGAGCGTGGCCGTCTGCACCTGGCGCTGACCCTCAAGCAGGGCGGCAACGTGCTGCTGCTGGATGAACCGTCCAACGACCTCGACGTGGAAACCCTGCGCGCGCTGGAAGAGGCGCTGCTCGACTTCCCCGGCGCGGCCATCGTGATCTCCCACGATCGCTGGTTCCTTGACCGTATCGCCACCCACATCCTCTCCTATGAAGATGATGGTCAGGTGTACTTCTTCGAAGGCAACTACACCGAGTTCGAGGCCGACCGCAAGAAGCGCCTCGGCGACGCCGCGGCCCAGCCGCACCGGGTGCGTTACAAGAAGCTGGCCTGATCGGCCGCGCTAGCCCTGCGAAACCCCGCGCCTCTGGCCGGGGTTTCGTCGTTTGGGGCGCCGCCTCTTTTGATGCAGGGCAGTGCAGGGGCGCAAGATCCGGCCATACTGCAAGGCACATCCACTGCCGCAGGGAGCTGCCGCCATGACCGAATTCAATCCGCAACAGCATCTCGACCAGTTGGCCGATGAGTACCAGCGCCGGGCCACGGCGATTCGCCGTGACCTCAGCGGGGCGCATTCCGCCGACTTTGCCGAACAGGTTACCGAGCGTGAAAACGACGATGTGCTGCGCGCGCTGCTGGCCGAGGCGGAAGACGGACTGCAACAGGTGGAGCGCGCCCGCCAGCGGCTGAGCGCCGGGCTGTATGGCCAGTGCGTGCAGTGCGGCGCCTCGATCGGGGTGGCGCGTCTGAGCGTGCTGCCGACCGCCGAGCGCTGCATGGACTGCCTGCGCGCCAGCGAGGGCTGAAGCACGTGGCCTGCGCTGTTCTTGTCAAGCGGGGGGGATGGGTCAACAATCGGTGTCCCGATGGCCGGTATGCCGGCCTACGCCGCGCGGTGCTGCCGCGCGTCCGTCACCTCTGTGGAAGACCCCGATGGCCGATATCTACAACGCCCTCTGCCTGACCCCCGAGCAGCTGAGCAGCCAGTTCGACCCCGATGCCCTGCGTTTTGCCAACACCGACGAGCTGGAGCCGTTTCTCGGCGTGCTGGGCCAGGAGCGCGCCGTGGAGGCCCTGCAGTTCGGGGTGGCCATGCCGCGCCCGGGCTACAACGTGTTTGTCATGGGCGAGCCGGGCACCGGGCGTTTCTCCTTCGTGCGCCGCTACCTCAAGGCCGAAGCCAAGCGCCTGCAAACGCCCAGCGACTGGCTGTATGTGAACAATTTCGACGATCCGCGCGAGCCGCGCGCCCTGCGCCTGCCGGCCGGCACCGCGCAGCAGCTGATTACGGCCATTGAGCAGCTGATCGATAACCTGCTGGCGACCTTCCCGGCGGTGTTCGAGACCCCGGCCTATCAGCAGAAAAAAGGCGCCATCGACCGCGGCTTCAACCAGCGCTACGACCGCGCGCTGGATGTGGTGGAGAAGCTGGCGCTTGAGCGCGGCATTGCCCTGTACCGCGACAGCAGCAACATCGCCTTCACACCGATGAAGGATGGTCAGGCGCTGGATGAGGCGGAATTTGCCCAGCTGCCGGAAGCCGAGCGCGAGCGCTTTCACACCGACGTCAGCGAGCTGGAGGAGCGCCTCAACGAGGAGCTGTCGGCGCTGCCGCAGTGGAAGCGCGAGTCCAGCAACCAGCTGCGCCAGCTCAATGAGGAAACCGTCACCCAGGCGCTGGAGCCGCTGCTCTCGCCACTGGCCGGCGAGTACTGCGACAACCCGGATGTCTGCACCTGGCTGCAGGCGGTGCAGGCGGACCTGCTCAAGACGGTGGTCGATCAGCTGGTCGAGGACAACCGCAGCGATGCGCAGAAGCGTCAGGCGCTGGCCGAATACTACGGCCCTTGCCTGGTGGTCGGTCACGCCCGGGACGGCGGCGCGCCGGTGGTGTTCGAGTCGCACCCGACCTACGACAACCTGTTCGGGCGCATCGAATACAGCTCCGACCAGGGCGCGCTGTACACCAGCTACCGCCAGCTGCGCCCCGGCGCGCTGCACCGCGCCAATGGCGGCTTCCTGATCCTTGAGGCGGAAAAGCTGCTCGGCGAGCCGTTCGTCTGGGATGCCCTCAAGCGCGCCCTGCACACCCGGCGGCTGAAGATGGAATCGCCGCTGGCCGAGCTTGGGCGGATTGCCACGGTGTCGCTGAATCCGCAGGTGCTGCCGCTGCAGGTCAAGGTGGTGATCATCGGTGCCCGCCAGCTGTATTACGCGCTGCAGGAGCTGGACCCGGACTTCCAGGAGCTGTTCCGTGTGCTGGCCGATTTCGACGAGGACATTCCGCTGGCCAGCGACAACCTTGAGCAGTTCGCCCAGCTGCTGAAGACCCGCACCAGCGAGGAGGGTATGGCGCCCTTGACCGGCGAGGCGGTGGCGCGGCTGGCCACCTACAGCGCACGGCTGGCCGAGCATCAGGGGCGGCTGTCGGCACGGATCGGCGATGTGTTCCAGCTGGTCAGCGAGGCGGACTTCATCCGTCAGGTGGCCGGCGATGAGCTGACAGACATCGGCCATATCGAGCGCGCCCTGAAGGCCAAGGCGACCCGCACCGGGCGCGTCTCGGCGCGCATCCTCGATGACATGCTGGCCGGGGTGATCCTGATCGACACCCAGGGCGCTGCGGTCGGCAAGTGCAACGGGCTGACCGTGCTGGAGGTCGGTGATTCGGCGTTTGGCGTGCCGGCGCGGATTTCCGCCACGGTCTATCCGGGCAGCTCGGGGATTGTCGATATCGAGCGCGAGGTCAGCCTCGGGCAGTCGATTCACTCCAAGGGGGTGATGATCCTCACCGGTTATCTGGGCAGCCGCTACGCTCAGAAGTTCCCCCTGGCGATCTCGGCAAGCATCGCCCTGGAGCAGTCCTACGGCTATGTCGATGGCGACAGCGCCTCGCTCGGCGAGGTCTGCACGCTGATCTCGGCGCTGTCGCGCACGCCGCTCAAACAGTGCTTTGCCATCACCGGCTCGATCAATCAGTTCGGTGAAGTGCAGGCGGTCGGCGGGGTCAACGAGAAGATCGAGGGCTTCTTCCGCCTCTGCGAGGCGCGCGGGCTGACCGGCGAGCAGGGGGTGATCATTCCCTGGGCCAACGTCTGCAACCTGATGCTCGATGAGCGGGTGCTGCACGCGGTGCGCGCCGGGTTGTTCAATGTCTATGCGGTGCGCACCGTGGACGAGGCGCTGGGGCTTCTGGTCGGTGAAGAGGTTGGTGTGCTGGGCGAGGATGGCCAGTTCCCGGCTGGCAGCGTGAATGCCCGGGTGGTCGAGCGGCTGCGCGAGATTGATGCGCTGCTGGATGAGCCGGAAGACGCCGGCGAGGAAGGCGAGAACAAGGAGGGCGAAAGCAAGGACGGCGAGAGCAAGGCGCCCGCCGAGGCCGCCGCTGAGCCACCTGTGTCCGCCTGAACGGACCACTGGTCCGTTGTATGCGCCCGCCAGACCGGTGGCCTGTTGCTACGCGGAGTGCGGGTCTAGTCTGAGACCAATACTTGGGCGAGGCGGGCGATCATGAGCAGCATCCACTGTCTGCGGCGGCAGTTTCCGGGCATCACCACGCGGGTCGAGCTGAGCGTCTGCCCGCTGGCCGGTGCCCGCGGCCTGCACATGCTGTTCTGCGCGGTCGGCATGGATGGCCTGCAGCCTTCGATTGTGCGGGCCCAGGGGCCGTTTCATGGCCATGCCGCGGCCGAGGCGCATCTGCAGGCGCTTCTGGCGAGCCTGGCTGAACAGGGTTACCAGCCGCTGGAGGCGCTGCCGATCTGGGCGCTGCACCTGCAGGCCGAGCGGCGCCGGCAGAATGCGGCGCGCGGCTACCCGTGCCATGGCTGCCGTTAGCAGCGCGGAGCCTGGCTGCGAAGCGGCGGTTGCTACGGATATACTGCGCGCCCGATCCCTGAAGTCCGATTGCCTGCCATGGAACGATTGCTCGAAAACACCATGTACGCCGCCCGCTGGCTGCTTGCGCCGATCTACTTCGGCCTCTCGCTGGGCCTTTTGGCGCTGGCCCTGAAGTTCTTTCAGGAAATCTTCCACATCCTGCCCCACGTCTTCGACAAGAGCGAAGCGGACCTGATTCTGGTGCTGCTGTCACTGATCGACATGGCGCTGGTCGGTGGTTTGCTGGTGATGGTCATGATCTCCGGCTACGAGAATTTCGTTTCGCAGCTGGACATCGAGGAGGGCAAGGAGAAGCTCGACTGGCTCGGCAAGATGGACTCCGGCTCGCTGAAGATGAAGGTCGCCGCCTCGATCGTGGCGATCTCCTCGATCCACCTGCTGCGCATGTTCATGGACGCGCAGAAGATCGATAACGACAAGCTGCTCTGGTACGTGATCATCCACATGACCTTCGTGGTCTCGGCGTTTGCCATGGGTTATCTGGAGCGAATCACCAAGCACTGAGCCTGCGCGGCGCGCATTGACGCCCGGCTGTCCCCTGGATAGGCCGGGCGTTTTTGTCTGGACGCTCGGGGCGCGATGGTCTGTCCGGGGTTATGCAAAATCTTGTACGATTCGGTTAACCTGTACAGATTACGTGATCCGAGGGGATGCCATGAAGCTGCACGAACTGATCGCCCATGCCCAGGCCGGGCGCATCGAATCGCTCGACCTGATCTCCATCGAAGGCGGGATCTACCTGCTGGAGGCCCGCATGGACGGGCGTATCCACAGCCTGCGTGACGGGCGCGACAAGACCATGCACCTGCGCTCGGTCGAACATGCCCGCGATCTGCTCGAGCAGGCCCCTGAGCTGCCGTTCCATCTGGTACACGCCTGCGCTTATGACGAGATGTGCGGCCTCAGCGAGGGCCGCCGCGAGCCGCTGCGCCTGCCGATCAGCATGCGCTCGCAGTGGAGCAGCTGAGCGCACTGTTCGGCAGCCGTGCGCTGGCGGTGCTGGATGTTGAGACCACCGGCCTGCATCCTCAGCGTGACCGGATCTGGGAGCTGGCGATCCTGCTGATCGATCAGGGCCAGGTGAGCGGTCGGCGCAGCTGGCTGCTGGATCCAGGCTTTGCCCTGCCGGCCAGCATCTCGGCGCTCTGCGGGGTGTTGCCGCAGGAGCTGGTCGGCCAGCCGCGCTTTGCCGAGATTGCCGATGAGCTGATGCAGGCGCTGCGCGGGCGGGTGCTGGTCGGGCATAACCTGCGCTTTGACCTGGCCTTCCTGCGGCAGGCGCTCCTCGAATGCGCGCAGCCCTTGCGGGTCCGCCAGCTCTGTACTCTGCGTCTGGCGCGCAGCATTTGCCCACAGCTCAGCAGCCATAGTCTGGACGCGTTGTGCGAGCACTTTGCCATTGCGCGCTTCATCCAGCACCGCGCGCTGGCGGATGCCGAGGCCACCTGGGCGCTGCTGCAACACTTGGCCCACCGCGATGCCCCGGCGGTGCAGCAGGCGCTGGGTGCGCAGCTGCGCAAGGCGGCGGTGCCGCGGCATCTGCAGGCCGAGGATCTCAGTGCGCTGCCCGAGCGGCCCGGTGTGTACTACTTCTACGGCGACAATCAGGCGCTTCTGTATGTCGGCAAGAGCCGCAACCTGCGCCGCCGCGTGCAGTCGCATTTCCAGAATGATTACGCCAGCCGACGCAGCCTGCAGATTGCCCAGCAGATCCGCGAGATCCGTGTGCAGCCGACCGCCGGCGAGCTGGGTGCGCTGCTGTTGGAGGCGGCCGAGGTGGCGCGTCTGCAGCCGTTGTACAACCGTCAGCTGCGTCGCCAGCGCGAGCTGCTCAGCTGGTCGCTGGAGCCGGGCGAGGGCGGCTGTGTGCCAGTGCTGCGCCCGCTGCAGACGCTACGCCCCGGCAGTCAGCATGCCGGACTGTTCCGCGCCCGGCGCGAGGCGCTTGGCTGGCTGCGCGCACTGGCTCGCGCGCGTGGCCTGTGCCTGCGCCTGCTCAGGTTGGAAAAGGGCCAGGGCGCCTGCTTTGCCGCCCAGCTTGGCCAATGCCGGGGCGCCTGCTGCGGCCGCGAGAGCCGCGCCGAGCACGACGCCCGGCTGCGCGAGGGCTGCTCGCGCCTGCAGGTGGCCGACTGGCCGTGGCGTGGTGCGGTGGCGCTGGTCGAGCGCGATCCGCAGCATGGCCTCAGTCAGTGGCATGTGCTCGACGGCTGGCGGCATCTGGGCAGCTGCGAGGACCCGGCGGCGATTCCGGCCCTGCTGGCGCGCGCCGAGGCGCCTTTTACCCGCGACACCTACCGCATCCTGCGCAGTCACCTGCGCCGTCATCCCGATATGGAGCTGATCGAACTGTGAACCCACCCAAGACCGGGGCGCTGCGGCTGATCCTTGGTGATCAGCTGTCCTTTGAACTGGCCTCGCTGGCTGACCTTGACCCGTTGCACGACCGGGTGCTGCTGGCCGAGGTGGTCGAGGAAGCCACCCATGTGCCGCACCATCCGCAGAAGATCGCCTTTTTGTTCAGCGCCATGCGCCACTTTGCCGAGGCGCTGCGCGCACGCGGCGTGACGGTGGACTATGTGACCCTGGATGACCCGGACAACACCGGCAGCCTGGTCGGTGAGCTGCAGCGCCATGTGGCGCGCTGGCAGCCTTCCAGCATTCATGTCACCGAGGCCGGTGACTGGCGGGTCGAGCAGTCGCTGCGCGGCAGCGGCCTGCCGATCACCTGGCATGCCGATCAGCGTTTTCTCTGCTCGCGTGAGGCATTTGCGCGCTGGGCCAAGGGCAAGAAGCAGCTGCGCATGGAGTTCTTCTACCGCGAGATGCGCCGCCAGAGTGGCCTGCTTCTGGAGCCAGACGGTAGCCCGCTGGGCGGGGCGTGGAATTTTGATGCCGATAACCGCAAGGCGCTGCCCAAGGACTTCAAGGCGCCGCCGCTGCGTCGCTTTGCCGCCGATGCGATCACCCGCGAGGTGCTGGCGCTGGTCGCTGCGCGCTTTGCCGATCACTACGGGCGCTCGGAGGCCTTCGATTACCCGGTGACCCATGCCGAGGCCGAGGCGCTCTGGCAGCACTTTCTCGAGCATGCGCTGGCCGAGTTTGGCGACTATCAGGATGCGATGGCCCGCGGTGAGCCGTTCCTGTTCCACGCCAGGATCAGCGCGGCGCTGAATGTCGGGCTGCTCGATGTGCGCCGCCTGTGTGCCGATGTGCAGGCGGCGTTTTTTGCCGGGCGGGTGGCGCTGAATGCCGCCGAGGGCTTTATCCGGCAGCTGATCGGCTGGCGTGAGTATGTGCGCGGGATCTACTGGCTGCAGATGCCGGACTACGCCACGCGCAATGCGTTCGGCAACACCCGCGCGCTGCCGGCGTTCTACTGGAATGGCCAGACGCGCATGCAGTGCATGCGCCAGACGATCGATCAGACCCTCGAATACGCCTACGCGCACCACATCCAGCGCCTGATGGTCACCGGCAACTTTGCCCTGCTGGCCGGGATTGCCCCGCAGCAGATCAGCGACTGGTACCTGGCGGTGTACATGGACGCCTTCGAGTGGGTCGAGCTGCCCAATGTGCTGGGCATGGTCATGCACGCCGATGGCGGCTACCTCGGCTCCAAGCCGTACTGCGCCAGCGGTCAGTACATCAAGCGCATGTCCGATTATTGCAGCGGCTGTGCCTACAAGGTGGCGGAGAGTACCGGTGCGCGTGCCTGCCCGTTCAATGCGCTGTACTGGCATTTTCTGATCCGCCACCGCGAGCAGCTGCGCGGCAATCCGCGCCTGGCGCTGACCTACAAGAACCTGGAGCGCATGCCCGAGGCGCGCCGTGAGGCGCTCTGGGCCTGGGGCGAACACTTGCTGGCGCGGCTGGATGCGGGGGAGATGCTGTGAGAAAGAAGTCCGATCTGCCGGTGAAGACCTGTGTGGTCTGCGGCCTGCCGTTCACCTGGCGCAAGAAGTGGGAGCGCTGCTGGGAGGAGGTGCGCTACTGCTCGGAGCGCTGCCGGCGCCAGCGCCGCACGGTGTCGGAGCCCTAAGCGCCGCGCCGCCGTGCGGGATGACGGATCCCCGGCGCAGGTGTGCTAGGCTGCGCGGCCTCATTCCCACGACTTGGAGTTCCCATGTCCCAACTCGATCTGTCCACCGACGAAGCTCGCGTCAGCTACGGTATCGGCCTGCAGCTGGGCGGCCAGCTGCGTGCCAACCCACCGCCGGGCGTGCAGCTGGAAGCCATCCTCGCCGGTCTCGGTGATGCCTTCAATGGCCAGGCGCCGCAGGTGGCGGGCGATGCCCTGACCGCCAGCTTCCAGGTGATCCGCGAGCGCATGCAGGCCGAGCAGGCCGCCAAGGCCGAGGCCGCGGCTCAAGCCGGTCGCGACTACCTGAGCGAGAACGCCAAGCGCGAGGGCGTCACGGTGCTGGTTTCTGGCCTGCAGTTCGAGGTGCTGGTGGTCGGCGAGGGCGCCCAGCCGAGCGCTGAGGATCATGTGCGTACCCACTACCACGGCACGCTGATCGACGGCACCGTGTTTGACAGCTCCTACGAGCGCGGCCAGCCGGCTGAATTTCCGGTGACCGGGGTGATTCCGGGTTGGGTCGAGGCGCTGCAGCTGATGAAGGTCGGCAGCAAGTGGCGTCTGCATGTGCCGAGCGAGCTGGCGTATGGCGCTCAGGCGATTGGCAGCATTCCGCCGCACAGCACCCTGGTGTTCGATGTCGAGCTGCTGGATGTTCTGTGATCGCTGATCGCTGATCGCTGATCGCTGATCGCTGAAATGCAAAACGCCCGTCCGGTCTGACCGTGACGGGCGTTTTGCGGTGACGGGGCGATCAGTGGGTGCGGGCCACGGCGAACTCGGTCAGCTCGATCAGTGCGGCACGGTACGGGCTGTCCGGCAGCACCTGTAGCGCCTCGATGGCCTGTGCAGCGTACTCGCGGGCCTTGGCGGCGGTGTAATCGAGCGCCCCGCTGGCTTCCACCGCAGCCAGTACCGGTGCGAGATCCTCCAGGCCACCTTGCTGGATGGCCTGACGCACCAGCTCAGCCTGCTCGGCGCTGCCCTCACGCAGGGTGTAGATCAGCGGCAGGGTCGGTTTGCCTTCGGCCAGATCATCGCCGACGTTCTTGCCCAGGGTGGCGGCATCGCCGCGGTAGTCGAGCAGGTCATCGACCAGCTGGAAGGCAACGCCCAGCGCATCACCAAAGCAGCGAAGGCCGGCAATCTGCGCCTCGCTGGCGCCGGCCAGCAGCGCCGCGCTGTGGGTCGATGCCTCGAACAGCATGGCCGTCTTGCCGCGGATCACCTCCATGTAGGTGTCCTCGCTGGTGCTGGCATCACGAATCTTCGACAGTTGCAGCACTTCACCTTCGGCGATTACCCGGGTCGCAGCGGAAAGCACCTGCATGACCGGCAGCTCGCCCAGTTCGACCAGCATCTCGAAGCAGCGGGCATAGAGGAAATCACCGACCAGCACGCTGGGCGCATTGCCCCATAAGGCGTTGGCGGTGGCACGACCGCGACGCAGGCCGGACTTGTCGACCACATCGTCATGCAGCAGGGTGGCGGTGTGCAGGAACTCGACGCTGGCCGCCAAAAGCCCCAGGCGCTCGCCGCGCAGGTTCAGGGCGTTGCCGGCCAGCAGCACCAGCAGCGGGCGCAGGCGCTTGCCGCCGGCGGAGGTGATGTAGTCGCCGATCTTCTCCACCAGCGGGACGCGGGAGATCAGCTGCCGGCGGATGATGGCATCGACGGCGGCAAAGTCGTCCGCGACCACACGGTAAAAGGCCTGGGGTTGCATCGGCTATCAAGGCTCCTCAAGGGTTGCGCGGCATGCTAGGTGGCGGGTATGACAGTGTCAAGGAAAGCCGCCGATGCCCTTGTCAGGGCGTATGGTGTTTCGTACAATCCGTGCCCCGAACTTCCTGGCACTCCCTGCCTTACGCAATTGCACGGCTTACCCCTCCCGGTAGCGTGCAGCCATGCTGGCCAATAACTCCTTCACCAAAGCGCCAGGTGAGCAGGTCTAACGGAGACATTCCATGTACGCAGTAATTGTTACCGGTGGCAAGCAGTACAAAGTCGCTGAAGGCGAATTCCTCAAGATCGAGAAGCTCGACGTAGCCACCGGTGAAAGCATTGCTTTCGACAAGGTGCTGCTGGTCGGCAACGGTGATGACGTCAAGATCGGTGCGCCGGTCGTTGAAGGTGCCAAGGTCACTGCTGAAGTGATCAATCAGGGGCGTCACGACAAGATCCGCATCATCAAGTTCCGTCGTCGTAAGCACCACATGAAGCGTCAGGGCCACCGTCAGTGGTTCACTGAAATCAAGATCACCGGCATTCAGGCCTGATCCCCTCTTTTTCCGGAGTATTTGACTCATGGCACACAAAAAAGCTGGCGGTTCTACCCGTAACGGCCGCGATTCCGAAAGTAAACGCCTGGGCGTGAAGATGTACGGCAGCCAAGCCGCTGTGGCTGGCAACATCCTCGTGCGTCAGCGCGGCACCAAGTTCCACGCCGGTGTCGGTGTTGGCATGGGCAAAGACCACACCCTGTTCGCCAAGGTGAACGGCGTGGTCAAGTTCGAGACCAAGGGTGCCTTCGGTCGCAAATACGTGAGCGTCGTGGCCCACTAAGCCCGCGTTTGCCGAAAAAGCCCTGTCAGCAGACAGGGCTTTTTTGTTTGTACATCCCTTGCTCTAATAACCCGCCCGGGGCGGGGAGGCGTTACCCATGAAATTCGTCGACGAAGTATCCATCCATGTGCAGGCCGGTGACGGCGGCAACGGCTGCATGAGTTTTCGCCGTGAAAAGTTCGTGCCCTTCGGTGGACCGGACGGCGGCGACGGGGGTGACGGCGGCTCGGTCTGGCTGCAGGCTGATGTCAACCTCAACACCCTGGTGGACTACCGCTATACCCGCCGTTTTCAGGCCCAGCGGGGCGAAAACGGCCGCAGCAAGGACTGTACCGGCTCCAAGGGCGAGGACCTGATCCTGCCGGTACCGGTCGGGACCACCATCATCGATGCGGCCACCCAGGACATCATCGGCGATCTGACCGAAGACGGTCAGCGCATTCTGGTCGCCCGTGGTGGCTGGCATGGTCTGGGCAATACCCGCTTCAAGTCCAGCACCAACCGGGCACCGCGCCAGACCAGCCACGGCAAGCCGGGTGAGGCGCGCGACCTCAAGCTCGAATTGAAAGTACTGGCCGACGTTGGTCTGCTCGGCATGCCCAATGCCGGCAAGAGTACGCTGATCCGCGCGGTATCCGCCGCCAAGCCCAAGGTCGCAGATTACCCGTTCACTACCCTGGTGCCGAATCTTGGTGTGGTCAGTGTCGGGCGTCTGAAGAGCTTTGTGATCGCCGACATCCCCGGTCTGATCGAGGGCGCGTCCGAAGGCGCGGGCCTCGGGATTCGCTTCCTCAAGCATCTGGCGCGTACCCGCCTGCTGCTGCACCTTGTTGATCTGGCGCCGCTGGATGAGTCGGATCCGGCCGATGCCGCCGAGGCGATCATCCGTGAGCTGGGTCGCTTCAGTCCTGCGCTGGCCGAGCGCGACCGCTGGCTGGTGCTGAACAAGGCCGATCAGCTGCTGGACGAAGAGCGTGAGACCCGTCTGCGCCATGTCCTTGAGCGTCTGGACTGGAAAGGGCCGGTCTATGTGATCTCCGCTCTGGAGCGCGAAGGGACCGACAAGCTGTGCGGCGACATCATGAACTACATCGACGAGCGCAGTCTGCGGATCAGCGAAGAGCCTGAGTTTGCGGCGGCAATCGCCGAGCTTGATCAGCGCATCGAGGACGAAGCCCGTGCCCGCCTGCAGGCGCTGGATGATGCCCGTGCGCTGCGCCGCGCCGGGGTCAAAAGTGCCGAGTCGCTGGATGAGGATCTCGATGACTTCGACGAGGAAGATGACGAAGACGGTCCGGAGATCTTCTACGTCCGCTAAAGCCCGGTGGTCGCCGGTCGGCCGGCGATCGAATCGAGGCGGGGCGGTGTGCGTCCCGCCAGCTGAGTGCAAGGTTGCTGAACATGCGTGAGAAGGTGAGCAAGGCCCGCCGCTGGGTGGTGAAGATCGGCAGTGCGCTGCTGACCGCCGACGGTCGCGGCCTCGACCGCGGCGCCATGGCCGTGTGGGTCGAACAGATGGTGGCGCTGCGCCGCTCGGGTGTCGAGCTGGTGCTGGTGTCGTCCGGCGCGGTGGCGGCCGGGATGAGTCGACTGGGTTGGGAAACCCGTCCGGCGACCATCCATGAGCTGCAGGCGGCCGCCGCTGTCGGTCAGATGGGGCTGGTGCAGGCTTGGGAATCGAGCTTTGCCGAGCATGGCCTGCATACCGCCCAGGTGCTGCTGACCCACGACGACCTCTCTGATCGCAAGCGTTACCTGAATGCACGCAGCACCCTGCGCACGCTGGTGGATCTGGGGGTGATTCCGGTCATCAACGAGAACGATACCGTCGCCACCGATGAGATCCGCTTTGGTGACAACGACACGCTGGCCGCGCTGGTGGCCAATCTGGTGGAAGCGGATCTCCTGGTGATCCTTACCGATCGTGATGGCATGTTTGATGCCGATCCGCGTCACAACCCTGATGCCCAGCTGATCTTCGAGGCCCGCGCCGATGATCCGTCACTGGATGCCGTGGCGGGGGGTGCGGGCGGTGCGCTGGGGCGTGGCGGCATGCAGACCAAGCTGCGTGCGGCCCGTCTGGCGGCACGCTCCGGGGCCAATAGCGTGATCATTGGCGGGCGCATCGAGCGGGTGCTGGATCGCCTGCGTCAGGGCGAGCGTCTGGGGACCCTGCTGACCGCTGAGCAGGGTCGGCATGCGGCGCGCAAGCAGTGGCTGGCTGGTCATCTGCAGACCCGTGGCAGTCTGACGCTGGATGCCGGTGCGGTGCGGGCGCTGCTCGAACAGCGCAAGAGCCTGCTGCCGGTGGGAGTCACTGCGGTCGAGGGTAACTTCCGTCGTGGCGAGATGGTGGTCTGCCTGGCGCCTGACGGGCAGGAAGTCGCCCGTGGACTGGCCAACTACAGCGCTGCCGATGCGCAGCGGATCATTGGGCTGGGCACCGAGGCGATCGAGCAGGAGCTCGGCTATATCGACGAGCCGGAGCTGGTGCACCGCGACAACCTGGTGCTGGTATGAGGCGCGCGCTGCTCGGCCTGGCGGCGGCCCTGAGCCTGGCGGGTGGTGCGCAGGCCGAGGTGATCGGCGAGGTCTCCACGGTGTTCAAGCTGCTCGGCCCCAACCACCGGATCGTCGTCGAGGCCTTCGACGACCCCAAGGTGGAGGGGGTGACCTGCTACCTGTCGCGAGCCAGGACCGGCGGCATCAAGGGCGGCTTGGGCCTGGCCGGGGACCGCGCCGAGGCATCGATCGCCTGCCGCCAGGTCGGCCCGATCCGCTTCCGCGACACGCTTGAGGACGGCGAGGAGGTGTTCAAGGAGCGCACCTCGCTGGTGTTCAAGACCATGCAGGTGGTGCGCTTCTTCGACCAGAAGCGCAACAGCCTGGTCTATCTGGTCTACAGCGATCGGGTCATCGAAGGCAGCCCGCAGAATGCGGTGACCGCCATCCCGATCCTGCCTTGGCCGCAGGGGAACTGAGCGGCGGCGCTTACCCATCAGATACAGCCACGCAGGGCATCGGTAGAAAATCGCTGCGCGAGCTTTCTACCCTGCCTGGCTGATGCCCCGCGGCAGACAAAAAAGACCCCGCCGAAGCGGGGTCGAAAGTGCCGTAGCACGACCTTGATTCGTCGGCCGCTCAGGCTGGCGGTCGGGCGCGTGTGACCCGGTCGACCAGGTAGACCAGGCCGTGGTAGTCGATCCCCGCATGCTGCGACAGGCCGATCTCGCAGGTGCGGCTGGTCGATACGCCCTCGTTGCACTGCTGCACCGCCTCCTTCAGCGAGCGCAGCGCGTGGCTGTTGAGTTCCGGGACGTTGAAGCCCTTGTCGCCGGCGAAGCCGCAGCAGTGGATGCCTTCCGGTACCACCACTTGCGTGGTGCAGCGGCGGACGATGTCGATCAGTCCCTGGGCCTCGCCCAGGTGCTGGGTGCTGCAGGTGACGTGTACCGCTACCGGCTCGGCCTGCGGGATGAATTCCAGGCGTTCGAGCAGCTGTTCGCGGATGAACTTCACCGGGTCGAAGATCTTCAGTCGGCTGTCGGCCAGGTCCTGTACCAGGCGCAGGGTGCAGGGGCTGGTGTCGCAGTAGATCGGGTCGAGGCCGCCGCGGCTGGCCAGCAGCAGGGCGTGGCGCAGTTCTTCGCGCTTGTCCTCGGCCTGCTGCGGGTAGCCCTTGGAGGCGAACGGCTGACCGCAGCAGAGGTTGTCGAGGTTGTCGGGGAAGACTACGGCGAAGCCGGCCTTTTCCAGCAGGGCGCGGGTCTTGTCGAGCAGCGGAACCTGCTCGGCATCGCCGGCTGCCGGGCCCATGACCCGCGACACGCAGGCGGCCAGATAGACCACCCGCGGTTTGTCCGTGGATGGCGTCGCGGCCGGCAGCTGCAGGCGTACCGGCTGCGGCATGGCATTCGTCCACTGCGGCAGGCGTTCGCCGGAGAGGCGGCGCAGGCCGGCGCTGAGGGCGGCCAGGCGCGGTGCGCCGAGCAGCTTGCGGGCGCTGTTGGCGGCGCTCAGGGTCAGCCGGGTGCCCTTGAGGGCGGTGGCGAAGTGGCGGGCCAGCCAGGTGGCGGTGCCCGGATGTTCGGCTGTCGCGGCGCGCAGCTGGCGCACCAGGTCGCCGGTGTTGATGCCTACCGGGCAGCGCTGCGCGCACAGGCCGGTGGCGGCGCAGGTGTCGAGGCCGTGGTAGCGGTAGGCGCGTTCCAGCTCCGTGGTGTCGATGCCGGCGCGTTTCTTTGCCTGGATGTCGCGCCAGATGACGATGCGCTGGCGCGGGGTGAGGGTCAGGCCGCGTGACGGGCAGACCGGTTCGCAGAAGCCGCATTCGATGCACTTGTCGACGATTTCGTCGGCGGCCGGCAGCGGCTTGAGGTTCTTCAGGTGGATCTCGGGGTCTGCGGAGAGCACCACGTCGGGGTTGAGGATGCCGCGCGGGTCGAGCAGGCGCTTGATCTGCCACATCAGCTGGTAGGCGTCGCTGCCCCATTCCAGTTCGACGAAGGGGGCCATGTTGCGCCCGGTGCCGTGTTCGGCCTTCAGTGCGCCGCCGAACTCGACGGCGACCAGCTGGGCGACGTCCTGCATGAAGGCTTCGTAGCGGGCCTTTTCCGCCTCGCTGTCGAAGCCCTGGGTGAACACGAAGTGCAGGTTGCCCTCCAGGGCATGGCCGAAGATGATCGCCTCGTCGTAGCGGTGCCTGTCGAACAGTTCGAGCAGGCGCTTGACCCCCTCGGCGAGCTGCTCGACCGGGAAGGTGACGTCTTCGATGATCACCGTGGTGCCGGTGCGGCGCACCGCGCCGACCGCCGGGAAGGTGTCCTTGCGGATTTTCCACAGCTGTTCGCAGACCGCCGGGTCTGTGCTGAAGTCGACCTGCTTTTCCACCGGGAAGTGGGCGATGGCGGCAATGATCTGCGCGATCTGTTCGTGCAGCAGGCTCTGGCTGGCGGCGCGCGATTCGATCAGCAGGGCGCAGGCGCCATCCGACAGTTCGCGTACCCAGGCCGGCATGCCCGGCTTGCTTTCCACCGAGCGCAGGCTGCGGCGGTCGAGCAGTTCGACGGCGGAGACCGGCTGCTGGCGCAGCACCGGCACGGCGCGGCAGCAGTTTTCCACATCCGGGAAGACGATCAGCGCGCTGGCCTTGTGCGGGTAGTCGGGCACGGTGTGGTAGGTGACGGCGCTGATGAAGCCCAGGGTGCCCTCGGAGCCGACCATCAGGTGGTTGAGGATGTCCAGCGGGTCGTCGTAGTCGACCAGGGCGTTGAGGGACAGGCCGGTGGTGTTCTTCAGGCGGTACTTGTGGCGGATCTTCGCCGCCAGTGCGCTGTTGGCGCGGGTCTGGCGGCCCAGTTCGGCCAGCTGTTCGAGCAGTCCGGCGTGGCTGGCGCGGAAGGCGGCGACGCTGGCCGGGTCTTCGCTGTCCACCAGGGTGCCGTCGGCGAGGATCAGGCGCAGGCCGGCGAGGGTCTGGTAGCTGTTCTGCGCGGTGCCGCAGCACATGCCGCTGGAGTTGTTGGCGACGATGCCGCCGATCTTCGCTGCGTTGATCGACGCCGGGTCAGGGCCGATCTTGCGCTGGAAGGGGGCCAGCACGGCGTTGGCCTGCGCGCCGATCACCCCCGGCTGCAGGCGGATCTGCGCGCCTTCTGCGCGGATTTCCCGGCCATTCCAGTTGTCACCGAGGACGATCAGTACCGAGTCGCTGATCGCCTGGCCGGACAGGCTGGTGCCGGCGGCGCGGAAGGTCACCGCCACCTGCTCGGCATGCGCCAGGCGCAGCAGCTCGACCACCTCGCGTTCGGACTCGACGCGCAGCACCAGCTGGGGGATCAGCCGGTAGAAGCTGGCGTCGGTGCCGAAGGCCAGGGTGGACAGCGGATCGTCGAAGCGCCGCTCGCGGGGGATCAGGCGCTCGACGGCGTTGAGGAAGGCGGCGGGCAGGCTCATGGGCAACTCCGGCAGTCACGGTTCGGGTACGGGGCAATCGCGCTGTGTGCGGGCCGGCACCGAGCGCCCCCTCTCCCAGGTCTGGGAGAGGGGAGAACAGCGGCGCGCGGCGCATGGCCTCAGGCGCCCAGTTCGCGGACCAGCGAGTCGCGGCTGATCTCGGCGATCGAGCGGGCGCCGGTGAGGGTCATGGCCACGCGCATTTCCTTGTCGATCAGCTCCAGCAGGTTGCGCACCCCGGCCTCGCCGTCGGCAGCCAGGGCATAGACGAAGGCGCGGCCGAGCATCACGCTGTCGGCGCCGAGGGCGAGCATGCGCACCACGTCGAGGCCGGTGCGGATGCCGGAATCGGCGAGGATCTTCAGTTCGCCCTTCACCGCGTCGGCAATGGCCGGCAGAGCGCGGGCGCTGGACAGCACGCCGTCGAGCTGGCGGCCGCCGTGGTTGGAGACGACGATGCCGTCGGCGCCGAACTTCACCGCGTCGCGGGCGTCGTCCGGGTCGAGGATGCCCTTGATCACCATCGGGCCGTCCCAGAAGTCGCGGATCCACTCCAGGTCCTTCCAGGAGATCGACGGGTCGAAGTTGTTGGCCAGCCAGCCGATGTAGTCCTCGAGGCCGGTGGGGTTGCCGCGATAGGTGGAAATGTTGCCCAGGTCGTGGGGCTTGCCGAGCAGGCCGACGTCCAGCGCCCAGCGCGGGTGGGTGACCGCCTGCAGGTAGCGGCGCAGCGCCGCGTTGGGGCCGCTCATCCCCGAGTGGGCGTCGCGGTAGCGGGCGCCGGGCACCGGCATGTCGACGGTGAACACCAGGGTGGTGACGCCGGCGGCCTTGGCGCGCTCCAGGGCGTTCTTCATGAAGCCGCGGTCCTTGAGCACGTAGAGCTGGAACCACATCGGCCGGTCGATGGCCGGGGCGACTTCCTCGATCGGGCACACCGACACGGTGGACAGGGTGAAGGGGATGCCCTTGGCCGCCGCGGCACGCGCGGCCTGCACTTCGCCGCGCCGCGCATACATGCCGGTCAGGCCGACCGGCGCCAGGGCCACCGGCAGGGCCAGCTGCTCGCCGAACAGCTCGGTGCTGAGGCTCAGCTCGGACATGTCCTTGAGCACCCGCTGGCGCAGGGCGATGTCGGCCAGGTCGGCGACGTTGCGCCGCAGGGTGTGCTCGGCATAGGCGCCGCCATCGATGTAGTGGAACAGGAACGGCGGCAGGCGGCGCTGGGCGGCGGCGCGGTAGTCGGTGGAGGCGGAGATGATCATCGGGCGGCTCCCGGTAGGTTCGTGGGGACCGCGCCCCGCTCGGGGCGGGGCGCGGTCGGGCTTAGGCTTGGCCGGCCAGCAGCGGGTCGCTGACGCCGAGGACGTAGACCGCGAACAGGGCGATCAGGCCGGTGAACAGCACGTAGTACAGGGTCGGCCAGACGGTCTTGCGCAGGGTGGTGCCCTCGCGACCGAGCAGGCCGACGGTGGCCGAGGCGGCCACCACGTTGTGGATCGCCACCATGTTGCCGGCGGCGGCGCCGATGGCCTGCACGGCGACGATCAGCGCGGTGGAGATGCCGAGGTTCTCGGCCACGCCGAACTGGAACTGGCTGAGCATCATGTTGCTGACCGTGTTGGAGCCGGCGATGAAGGCGCCGAGGGCACCGATGCTCGGCGCCAGCAGCGGGTAGATGCCGCCGACGCTGTCGGCCACCCACTGCGCCATGGCGATCGGCATGCTCGGCAGCTCGGCGGCGTTGACCCCGGAGTTGATCAGGATGCGTACCATCGGCACGGTGAACAGCAGGACGAAGCCGGCACCGAGCAGCACCTTGCTGGATTCACCGACTGCGGCAGTCAGTTCACGCAGCTTCATGCCGTGCAGGAAGAAGGTGGCGATGACCACGGCGACGAGGATGCCGCCCGGCAGGTACAGCGGCATGAAGTCGGCCTTGATGCCGGTCTCGCCGAGGATGTCGGGGAATACCAGCACCACGGACTTCAGCGCTGCGCCGACTTCCGGGAACACCCGGCTGATCACCAGCAGGGCACCGACCAGTACATACGGCAGCCAGGCACGCAGGGTGCTCATCGGCTTGGCGGTGAGCTGGTCGAGCTTCATTTCGACGCTGCCCAGCCACTCGCTCGGCCAGTCCTTGGCGTCGGCGAAGTCCCAAGTGGTCTTGGGTACCAGGAAACCGAGGCGCGCGGCGCTGGTGACGATGGCCAAGCCGACCAGGCCGCCGAGCAGCGAGGGGAATTCCGGGCCGAGGAACACGCCGGTGGCGGCGTAGGGCAGGGTGAAGGTCAGGCCGGCGAACAGGGCGAACGGCAGCACCTCGAAGCCGGCCTTCCAGCTTTTCTCCTTGCCGAAGAAGCGGGTCAGCATCAGCACCATGATCAGCGGCATCAGGGTGCCGACGATGGCGTGGATGATCGCCACGTTGCCGGTGATCAGCTGCAGGAAGACTTCCCAGCTGGAGCCGTTCTCCGCCAGGCGCGCGCCGATCGAGGCGGTGTCCAGGCCGCTGTTGAGGCCGATGATGATCGGTGTGCCGACCGCGCCGAAAGATACCGGGGTGCTCTGCACCAGCATGCCCATCAGCACCGCAGCCAGCGCCGGGAAGCCGATGGCGACCAGCAGCGGTGCGGCGATGGCCGCCGGGGTGCCGAAGCCGGAGGCGCCTTCGATGAAGCAGCCGAACAGCCAGGCGATGATGATCGCCTGGATGCGCCGGTCGGGGCTGATGGTGGTGAAGCCGCGGCGGATCGCGGCGATGCCGCCGGAGTGCTTGAGGGTGTTGAGCAGCAGGATGGCGCCGAAGATGATCCACAGCACGCCGATGGTGATTATAAGCCCCTGCAGGGTGGAGGCGAGTACCCGGTTGAAGCTCATGTCCCAGGCGTACAGGCCGATGCCGGCGGTGAGCAGGTAGACCAGCGGCATGGCGCGCTTGGCGGGCCAGCGCAGGCCGACGAGCAGGATGGCGGCGAGCAGGATCGGGGAAAACGCGAGTAGCGCGAGAAGGCCAGGTTGCATGGCGATGACCTCGAGTCAGGAGTGCGCTACGCGCAGGCGGTGGGTGATGGTGTCGCGGGCGAGCAGGACAGGCATGGTGAAACCTCGTCGGCCGGTTCTTGGAATTGTAGGCGCGAAATTGGTAATACCAATTTACAGGGTGCAGGAATCAGGGTAAAAGTCGACCTGCGGGCTGTCAAATGGACGTGCTACGACTTTGGTCGCATGCTGGCGCTCTGTAAGCCCTGCGCCGGGGGCGCTAGGCTTACCGGCTGTTCGCGCCGGCAGTCCGGTTGGCGGTCAAACCACTGGAGAGACAAGGCAATGGGATACGGTCCGGTGCGGCAGCGCCGTCTGTCGGATGACATCGTCGAGCGCCTCGAGGCGCTGATTCTCGAGGGCTCGCTGAAGGCCGGCGAGCGCCTGCCGGCCGAGCGTGCGCTGGCCGAGCAGTTCAGCGTGTCGCGGCCGTCGCTGCGCGAGGCGATCCAGAAGCTGGTGGCCCGCGGCCTGCTGGTCAGCCGCCAGGGTGGCGGCACCTACGTGGCCGACAGCCTCGGCACCACCTTCAGCGATCCGCTGCTCGAGCTGCTCGGGCGCAGCAGCGAGGCGCAGCGCGACCTGCTGGAGTTCCGCCATACCCTGGAGGGGGCCTGCGCCTACTATGCGGCGCAGCGTGCCACGCCGGTCGATCACCAGCGCCTGCGCGAGGCGTTCGAGAACCTGCAGCGCTGCTATGCCGCGCTGGTGCCCGGCGGCGGTGCCGAGGAGGGGCTGGCCGATGCGCGCTTCCATCTGGCGATCGCCGAGGCCAGCCACAACGCGGTGCTGCTGCACACCATCAAGGGGCTGTTCGACCTGCTCAAGCGCAACGTGGTGACCAACATCGGCGGCATGTACGCGCAGCGCGGCGAGACCCGCGATATGCTGATGCGCCAGCACCAGGAGCTGTTCGAGGCGATCGTCGCCGGGCACGCCGAGGAGGCGCGGGCGATCTCCAGCCGGCACATCCACTACGTGCAGGAGGTGCTCGCCGAGGTGCAGCAGGAGGCCCATCGCGAGGCGCGGGCACGGCGGCGGCAGGGGCTGCCGCGGGAGGAGTAGGGGGAGGCGGGGATGCGCCGGCGACAGCCGCCGGCGCGGGCTCAGTCGTCCTTGCCCTTGCTGCGCACCGCACGCTGGATCTCGCGGTTGGAGTCGCGTTCCTTCTCGACGGCGCGCTTGTCGAATTCCTTCTTGCCCTTGGCCAGGGCGATCTCGCACTTGACCAGGTGCTTCTTCCAGTACAGCGCCAGGGCCACGCAGGCGAAGCCCTTCTGCTGCACGGCGCCGAACAGCTTGCCCAGCTCGTTCTTGTGCAGCAGCAGCTTGCGGGTGCGGGTCGGGTCGGCGATGACGTGGGTGCTGGCGGCATTCAGCGGGGTGATGTGACTGCCGAGCAGCCAGGCCTCGCCATCTTTGAGCAGCACGTAACTGTCAGTCAGCTGGCCTTTGCCGGCGCGCAGACTCTTGATTTCCCAGCCGGCCAGCGCGATGCCCGCCTCAAAACGCTGCTCGATGTAGTAATCGTGCAGCGCCTTCTTGTTGAGGGCGATGGTGCCGGAGGGTTGTTTCTTCTGTTTAGCCATAGCGGCGCATTATAGGCGCTTGCTGCGCCATGTACAGACGGCACGTGCTTGAGCCGCGCAGATGAATTTCGGACAATGCCTGCTCCTTTTCTGCCGGGCCATTTTGTGACATGAGCACCCGTATTCAACGCTCGGCCTTGCTGCCTTATCCGGCGCAGGCGCTCTTTGACCTGGTCAATGATGTGGCCAGCTATCCACAGTTCCTGCCGTGGTGTCAGGGCAGCGAGGTGCTGGAGTCCAGTGAGCGGCAGATGCGCGCCACGCTCAAGGTCGGGCGTGCGGGTATCAGTCAGCAGTTCACGACCTGCAACGTGCTGGTGCCTAGCGAGTCAATCACCATGCGCCTTGAGCAGGGGCCGTTTCGCTCCCTGCATGGAGTCTGGACGTTTCAGGCGCTGAGTGAGCAGGCCTGCAAGATCACTCTGGATCTGTCTTTCGAGTATTCCGGGGCGCTGGTCAAGGCGACCCTCGGCCCGTTGTTCAACCAGGCTGCGACGACCATGGTCGAGGCCTTCTGCCAGAGAGCCCGGCAACTGTATGGATAAGCCCGATACCATCGCTGTGGAAGTGGTCTATGCGCTGCCCGAGCGACAGAAGCTGCTGCGCCTGGCCGTGCCGCGTGGCACTACGGTGCGTGAGGCGGTCGAGCGCTCGGGCATTGCCGCGCTCTTCCCGGAGCTGGACCTGCAGGCCGCGCCACTGGGAATCTTCGGCAAGGCGGTCGCCAAGCCCGAAGAGCGCGTGCTGGAAGAGGGGGAGCGGGTAGAAATCTACCGGCCGCTGATTGCCGATCCTAAAGAGGCACGCAAGCAGCGGGCGGCCAAGGTAGCGCGTGATAAAGGCGCAGAGGCCGCGACGCCAGAGGCCTGATCGGGGCAGCGCATGAGCGCCGCCTTCGGCTCAGTCGAGCTTTTCCGGGCTGGGTACGGGGGCGCGCTGCACTTCATCGACCTCGCGCTGGATCTCTTCCAGCAGTGAGCCTGGCTGCACCACGTTGCTCGGCCGCTCTGGCTCGCCGGCTGGGGAAGCCGGTGCGCTCTGCTGTGGCACAGTGCGCTCTGCTGTGGCAGGCGTGGCGTCCGGTGCTTCGAGTGGGCGGCTCATGCCGGGCAGGAAGTCACCCGAAAGGCCGGTCAGCAAGCCCTGCTCATCGAAGATCAGCGCAATACGCTCCTGCTGGCGGGCGCCGCCACCGGCCTGCAGGCTGTACAGATAGTCCCAGCGATTGGCATGGAAGGTATCGGTGATCAGCGGGTTGCCCATGACAAAGCGTACCTGGTTGCGAGTCATTCCCGGGCGCAACTGGTCTATCATGTCCTGCGTAATCACGTTGCCCTGCTGGATGTCGATCTTGTAGACCCCCGGAAGCGAGCAGCCGGCGAGCGCGGCAGTTCCCAGGAAGGTGAGGCCGGTCAGCAGGAGCTTGGCTTTTTGCATCGGTGGGTCTCTATCTGGCGAAGCAACAGAATCGGGATCATACCCGCATTGAGGAAGGCTGCGAAGCATCCCCACCACGAGAAAGCAGACATGGCTGAAAACAACGAACTGCGCAAGGCCGGCCTCAAGGTCACCCTGCCCCGCGTGAAGATTTTGCAGATCCTTGATACCTCCGCCCAGCGTCACCTGAGTGCCGAAGATGTGTACAAGGCCCTGATGGAAGCGGGGGAGGATGTCGGACTGGCAACCGTCTACCGCGTGCTGACCCAGTTTGAGGCCGCAGGCCTGGTCGAGCGGCACAACTTTGATGGCGGCCATGCCGTGTTCGAGCTCTCCGATGGCGAGCATCACGATCACATGATCGACGTCGATAGCGGGGAGGTGATCGAGTTCATCGATCCGGAGATCGAGCGCCTGCAAAAGACCATTGCTGCCCAGCATGGTTTCGAGCTGGTCGATCACAAGATGGTGCTGCACGTCCGCCGCCGGCGTTGAGGGGCGGCGGACGCCGGGGCAGGGTCTGCCCCGGCGGGTCAGGCTGCCAGCGCGCTGCGTTCGGCGCCCTGGATCATGCAGCGCGCATGGGCCAGGGACTCGCGGGTGAGGTCCAGCCCGCCCAGCATGCGCGCTACCTCTTCGATGCGCTGGCGCTCATCAAGCAGGGTGACCGCAGTGCGGGTCTGTGCGCTGTCGCGCTGCTTGTGCACGAACAGATGCTGATGCCCTTGAGCCGCCACCTGGGGCAAATGGGTCACGGTGATGACCTGACCGCCGGCGCCCAGTCGGCGCAGTAGCTGGCCGACCACCTCGGCCGTGGGGCCGCCGATACCGACATCCACCTCGTCAAACACCAGCGTTGGCGTGCGCGAGGTCTGCGCGGTGATTACCTGGATCGCCAGACTGATGCGCGATAGCTCACCGCCAGACGCCACCTTGGCAATGCTTCTGAGTGGCTGGCCCGGGTTGGCGCTGACCTGAAACTCCACCAGCTCGGCACCCTGCGGATGCGGCTCGTCATGCGCGAGTGGCTGCAGGGTGATGGCAAAGCGCCCGCCCGGCATCCCCAGCTGCTGCATTTCGCGCTCCACCGCGCAGGCCAGCGTATTCGCGGCCTGCTGGCGCTGGGCGCTGAGTTGCGAGGCTTGCTCCCGATACTGCTCGGCCAGCTGCTGCTGCTGTGCCTCGAGGTCTTCAAGGCCGGCATCGTCGGCGTCGAGATGCTGCAGCTCTTCGCGCAGGCGGGCCTGCAGGGCGTGCAGCTCGGCCGGCTGGACCCGGTGCTTGCGGGCCAGGCTATAGATGCTGTCCAGGCGCTGCTCGATCTGCTGCAGGCGCTGCGGGTCGGCCTCGAAGTGATCGACGAAGCGGTGCAGGCCGGCGGTGGCTTCTTCGACCTGAATCTGCGCACTGGCCAGCAGCTCGAGTGCTTCATCTAGGGCGGCGGGGCGGGCCGGGCTGCTGCTCAGGCGCTGGATACTGCTGCGCAGGGCCTGCAGCACGCTGCCGCTGTCATGTTCGCTGCACAGCTCGATGACCCGCTGGCAGCTGTCCAGCAGGCCTGTGGCGTTGACCAGGGTTTTCTGTTCCTGCTCCAGCTGCGTGAGTTCATCCGCTTCGAGCGCCAGATTGTCGAGCTCCTCCAGCTGGTAGCTGAGCAACTGACGATGGGCGCGGCGCTCCTCGCTGTGGCGGCTGCCGTCCTCCAGGCTCTGGCGGATCTGGCGCCAGCGCTGGGCCGTCTGCTGAACCTGACGCGCCAGCTCGACGGCACCGGCGTAGGCATCCAGCAGGCGGCGATGGGTGTCGGGTTTGAGCAGGGACTGGTGTTCGTGCTGGTTGTGGATGTCGATCAGGCGCTCGCCCAGATCCTTGAGGTCCGCCAGCGTGCAGGGGGTGCCGTTGATATAGCCGCGTGAGCGGCCTTCGCGGGTGATGACCCGGCGCAGGATGCACGGGCCGTCGTGATCGAGGTCGCGCTCGCTCAGCCACTGGCGCGCTTCGTCGATACCGGTCAGATCGAAGGTGGCGAGGATGTCGGCGCGCTCGGCGTCGGTGCGGACCACACCCTGATCGGCGCGATCGCCCAGCGCCAGGCCAAGGGCGTCGAGCATGATCGACTTGCCGGCGCCGGTCTCGCCGGTGATGGCGGTCATGCCGCCCTGAAGCTCCAGATCGAGCTGTTCGACGATGGCGTAGTTGCGAATCGACAGGTGTACCAGCATCGCAGCGCTCCTCGCGGGTGTTTTCTGGTCATGCGTACAGTATGTGGCTATTTATACAGTCGCCAGAGCGTTACCGGCAATCCCCTCTCTTGAACTGCGCGCGCACATCCCCATATAGAACGGCAGATCAAGGGCCGCGTGGCCCGCTCCCCGCATTCAAGGAGATATTCATGGCCGACGAACACAACGCTGATCCGCAGAATCCTGAACTCGACAACGCACCGGCATCCGAGGTGGCCGGTGATGAGCTGAGTACACGCGTGCAGGCGCTCGAGGAGCAGCTGGCCGAGGCCCGCGATCAGGCTCTGCGCGCCGTTGCCGAGCTGCAGAACGTGCGCCGCCGCGCCGAGCAGGATGTGGAGAAGGCGCACAAGTTTGCCCTGGAAAAATTCGCCAGCGACCTGTTGATGGTGGTCGATAGCCTGGAGCGCGGCCTTGAGCTGTCTGATCCGGCCGATGAGGCGCTGCGCCCGATGCGCGAGGGGATGGAGCTGACCCTCAAGGCGCTGCTCGACACCCTCAAGCGCTATCAGGTCGAGCAACTCGACCCGCATGGCGAGCCGTTCAACCCCGAACACCACCAGGCGATGGCCATGGAGCCGAGCGCCAGCGTCGAGCCGAACAGCGTGCTCAAGGTGTTCCAGAAGGGTTACCTGCTCAACGGCCGACTGCTGCGTCCGGCCATGGTAGTGGTCAGCCGTAGCGCGTGATCGATCGTGGGAATGCCCTTGAAAATCCTCCGGGCATCCCCATCTGTACTGCCAAGCATCTGAATCATCCGGGCAGCCACCGACAGGCTGCCGGGATCCAAGTTTCCGGAGAGTCAACATGGGCAAAATCATCGGTATCGACCTGGGCACCACCAACTCCTGCGTATCCGTCCTGGAGAATGGCACCGCCAGGGTGATCGAGAACGCCGAAGGCGCGCGCACCACCCCGTCGATCATTGCCTACACCAACGATGGCGAGATCCTGGTCGGCCAGAGCGCCAAGCGCCAGGCGGTCACCAACCCGCACAACACCCTGTTCGCAGTGAAGCGCCTGATCGGCCGCCGCTTTGAAGAGGATGTGGTGCAAAAGGACATCAAACTGGTGCCCTACACCATCGCCAAGGCCGACAACGGTGATGCCTGGGTGGAAGTGAAAGGCCAGAAGATGGCACCGCCGCAGATCAGCGCCGAAGTGCTGAAGAAGATGAAGAAGACCGCCGAAGACTACCTCGGCGAGGTGGTCACCGAGGCAGTGATCACCGTGCCGGCCTACTTCAACGACAGCCAGCGTCAGGCCACCAAGGACGCCGGCCGCATTGCCGGTCTGGACGTCAAGCGCATCATCAACGAGCCGACCGCGGCCGCGCTGGCCTACGGCATGGACAAGTCCAAGGGCGATCACACCATCATCGTCTATGACCTGGGCGGCGGTACCTTCGATGTGTCGGTGATCGAGATCGCCGAAGTCGATGGCGAGCACCAGTTCGAGGTACTGGCGACCAACGGTGACACCTTCCTCGGTGGTGAAGACTTTGACATGCGCCTGATCGACTACCTGGTCGATGAGTTCAAGAAAGAGTCGGGCATCGACCTCAAGGGCGATCCACTGGCCATGCAGCGCCTCAAGGAAGCTGCCGAGAAGGCCAAGATCGAGCTGTCCTCCAGCCAGCAGACCGACGTCAACCTGCCCTACGTCACCGCGGACGCCACCGGTCCCAAGCACCTCAACGTGAAGATTTCCCGCGCCAAGCTGGAAGCGCTGGTCGAGGATCTGGTCGCCCGTACCATCGAGCCGTGCCGCGTGGCGCTGAAGGATGCCGGTATCGAAGCCGGCAAGATCGATGAAGTGATCCTGGTTGGTGGTCAGACCCGCATGCCGCTGGTGCAGCAGAAGGTCGCCGAGTTCTTCGGCAAGGAGCCGCGCAAGGACGTCAACCCGGATGAGGCGGTAGCCATGGGCGCCGCCATTCAGGGCGCTGTACTGGCCGGTGAGGTCAAGGACGTGCTGCTGCTCGACGTCTCGCCGCTGACCCTCGGTATCGAGACCATGGGCGGAGTGATGACCGCGCTGATCGAGAAGAACACCACCATCCCGACCAAGAAGTCGCAGGTGTTCTCCACCGCCGATGACAACCAGGGCGCGGTGACCATTCATGTGCTGCAGGGCGAGCGCAAGCAGGCCGCGCAGAACAAGTCGCTGGGGCGTTTCGATCTGGCTGACATTCCGCCGGCGCCGCGTGGTGTGCCGCAGATCGAGGTCACCTTCGACATCGATGCCAACGGCATCCTGCACGTGTCCGCCAAGGACAAGGCCACCGGCAAGCAGCAGTCCATCGTGATCAAGGCCAACTCGGGTCTCTCCGAGGAGGAAATCCAGCAGATGGTTCGCGACGCCGAGGCGAATGCCGAGGAAGACCGCAAGTTCGAGGAACTGGTCACTGCGCGCAATCAGGGCGATCAGCTGGTGCATGCCACCCGCAAGATGCTAGTCGAGGCCGCCGACAAGGTGAGCGCTGACGAGAAGACCGCCATCGAAGCGGCTCTCGGTGAGCTGGAGGCGGCGGTCAAGGGTGACGACAAGGCCGCGATCGAGGCGAAGATCGAAGCGCTGTCGGCGGCTTCCGCGCCGGTCGCGCAGAAGATGTACGCCGAGCAGGCTCAGGATGCCACTCAGCCGGGCGGCGCCCAGCAGGACAAGCCGGCGGGCGATGACGTGGTCGATGCCGAGTTCGAAGAGGTCAAGGACGGCAAGGACAACAAGTAAGCGTCACGCTTGCTTTCGCCCTGGCCCGCGACGTGTCGCGGGCCTGACTCGCCACGCGGGAGCTTGCTCCCGCGTCGGCGTATCTGGGGAAGATGAATCCGGAGTACAGCGAAGACTATGGCAAAACGTGACTATTACGAGGTGCTGGGCGTACAGCGCGGCGCCAGCGAGGCCGAACTGAAGAAGGCCTACCGCCGTCTGGCGATGAAGTATCACCCTGACCGCAATCCCGACGATAAGGAGGCCGAGGAGAAGTTCAAGGAGGCCAACGAGGCCTATGAGGTGCTCTCCGATGCGTCCAAGCGTGCCGCGTATGATCAGTACGGGCATGCCGGGGTCGATCCGAACATGGGTGGCGGGGCCGGCTTTGGCGCAGGCGGCGCCAATTTCTCAGACATCTTCGGCGACGTGTTCAGCGATCTGTTCGGGGGCGGGCGCGGCGGCAGTCGCGGCGGCCCGCAGCGCGGCAACGATCTGCGCTATACCCTGGAGCTGGATCTTGAAGAGGCGGTGCGTGGCACCAGTGTGACCATTCGCGTGCCGACGCTGGTGGCCTGCAAGACCTGCGATGGCAGTGGTGCCAAGAAGGGCACCTCGCCGGTGACCTGTACCACCTGTGGCGGGCACGGTCAGGTGCGCATGCAGCAGGGCTTCTTCTCGGTGCAGCAGACCTGTCCGCGCTGCCATGGCAGCGGGCAGATGATTGCCGACCCGTGCGGCACCTGCCACGGGCGCGGGCGTGTCGAGGAGCACAAGACCCTGTCGGTCAAGGTGCCGGCGGGTGTTGATACCGGTGATCGTATCCGGCTGTCCGGTGAGGGCGAGGCCGGTGCGCTCGGTGGCCCGGCGGGGGATCTGTATGTGGTGGTCAATGTCCGCGAACATGCGATCTTCCAGCGTGATGGCAAGCACCTGTACTGCGAGGTGCCGATCAGCTTTGCCGATGCGGCGCTGGGTGGCGAGCTGGAGGTGCCGACCCTGGATGGACGGGTCAAATTGAAGATCCCCGAGGCGACACAAACCGGTAAACTGTTCCGCCTGCGTGGCAAGGGGGTGACCCCGGTGCGCGGTGGCGGTGCAGGGGATCTGATGTGCCGGGTGGTCGTGGAGACACCGGTCAACCTGGACAAGCGCCAGCGCGAGCTGCTTGAGGAGTTTCGTGGCAGCCTGCAGAGCGACAGCTCGCACTCGCCGCGTGCCAAAGGCTGGTTCGACGGTGTGAAGCGGTTCTTCGGCGATTTGTAGTCAATCGGCGGCAAGTGTCGCGTGGCGCTCGATGAGGCGCCGCGCTTGCGGCCATGAGCGTGCAGCGTGGAGCGAATGATGCAACGTATTGCAGTGATGGGCGCCGCCGGGCGCATGGGCAAGACCCTGATCGAGGCCGTGCAGCAAGCCGCCGGTGCCGAGCTGACGGCTGCGATTGATCGCCCGGACAGCAGCCTGATCGGTGCCGATGTCGGCGAACTGGCCGGCCTTGGACGTCTGGGTGTGAACCTGGCGGGTGATCTGCAGGGCGTACTGCAGGATTTCGATGTCCTGATCGACTTCACCCATCCCAGCGTCACCCTGCAGAACCTCGAGATCTGCCGCGCCGCCGGCAAGGCGATAGTCATCGGCACCACCGGCTTCACTCCGGAGCAGAAGCAGCGTCTACTGGAAGCGGCCGCAGATGTCCCGGTGGTATTTGCCGCCAACTTCAGTGTCGGCGTCAACCTGTGCCTCAAGCTCTTGGACATGGCTGCGCGAGTGCTGGGCGATGAGGTCGATATCGAGATCATCGAGGCCCACCACCGTCACAAGGTCGATGCGCCCTCGGGCACCGCGCTGCGTATGGGTGAAGTCGTGGCCGAGGCGCTCGGTCGTGACCTGCACAAGGTGGCTGTTTATGGCCGCGAAGGGCAGACCGGTGCCCGTGCGCGCGAGACCATCGGCTTTGCCACGGTGCGTGCCGGTGATGTGGTCGGTGATCACACGGTGCTGTTCGCGGCCGACGGCGAGCGGGTCGAAATCACCCATAAAGCCTCCAGCCGCATGACCTTCGCCCGCGGCGCCGTGCGCTCGGCGCTGTGGGTCAAGGGGCGTGCGCCGGCGCTGTATGACATGCAGGATGTGCTGGAGCTGGACTGACGAGGCCTGCACCCTCATGGGGCAGCGTGTGGTCTGGCGCCGTCCGCCGCCCTTTTCGCTGCGGGTGTTTTGCTCTAGAATCCAGCTTTAGTGTGTGTACAGAAAGCATGCGAATAATCCGAAAAGAAGCGGGGTGATGTGTAACACACGTCATTCCGCTTTTTTGCAACCTGCGTTTGCAGGCAACGGCTCTATTTACGGGAGGTCTTCTTGACTAAGCCAGCCATACTCGCGCTTGCCGATGGCAGCATTTTCCGCGGTGAAGCCATCGGTGCCGATGGTCATACCGTTGGTGAGGTGGTGTTCAACACCGCCATGACCGGCTATCAGGAAATTCTCACCGATCCTTCCTACTGCCAGCAGATCGTCACCCTGACCTATCCGCACATCGGCAACACCGGCACCACTCCTGAAGACGCCGAGTCCAACCGCGTCTGGGCGGCCGGTCTGATCATCCGCGATCTGCCGCTGCTGTCCTCCAGCTGGCGCGACAAGCAGCCGCTGCCGGAGTACCTGAAAGAGCACGGCACCGTGGCCATCGCCGGCATTGACACCCGTCGCCTGACTCGCATCCTGCGCGAGAAGGGCTCGCAGAATGGCTGCATCCTCGCCGGCGACGACGCCACTGAGGAGAAGGCCCTCGAGCTGGCTCGCAGCTTCCCGGGTCTCAAGGGTATGGACCTGGCCAAGGTGGTGTCCTCCACCGAGCGTTATGAGTGGCGCTCCAGCGTGTGGAGCCTGGAAACCGACAGCCACCCGGAAATTCCGGCCAGCGAGCTGCCCTACCACGTGGTCGCCTATGACTTTGGCGTCAAGCTGAACATCCTGCGCATGCTGGTCGCCCGCGGCTGCCGGCTGACCGTGGTGCCGGCGCAGACCCCGGCCAGCGAAGTGCTGGCGCTGAATCCGGATGGCGTGTTCCTCTCCAATGGCCCGGGCGATCCCGAGCCGTGCGACTACGCCATCCAGGCAATCAAGGACATCCTCGAGACCGACATCCCGGTGTTCGGCATCTGCCTCGGCCACCAGCTGCTGGCTCTGGCCTCCGGTGCCAAGACGGTGAAGATGGGCCACGGCCACCACGGCGCCAACCACCCGGTGCAGGATCTGGATACGGGCGTGGTGATGATCACCAGCCAGAACCATGGCTTCTGCGCCGACGAGGCGACCCTGCCGGGCAACCTGCGCGCCACCCACAAATCGCTGTTCGACGGCACCCTGCAAGGCATCGAGCGCACCGACAAGGCGGCCTTCAGCTTCCAGGGCCACCCGGAAGCCAGCCCGGGCCCGCACGACGTGGCCCCGCTGTTCGACCGCTTCATCGCCGAAATGGCCAAGCGTCGCTGAGTTAGCCGACAGATCAACGGATTCGTGTGAGAGACCATGCCAAAACGTACAGACATTAAAAGCATCCTGATCCTCGGCGCCGGCCCCATCGTCATCGGCCAGGCCTGCGAGTTCGACTATTCCGGCGCCCAGGCCTGCAAGGCCCTGCGCGAGGAAGGCTTCCGCGTCATCCTGGTGAACTCCAACCCGGCCACCATCATGACCGACCCGGCCATGGCCGATGCCACCTACATCGAGCCGATCAAGTGGCAGACCGTGGCCAAGATCATCGAGAAGGAGCGTCCCGACGCCCTGCTGCCGACCATGGGCGGCCAGACCGCGCTGAACTGCGCCCTGGACCTGGAAAAGCACGGCGTGCTGGAGAAGTTCGGCGTCGAGATGATCGGCGCCAACGCCGACACCATCGACAAGGCCGAGGACCGCTCGCGCTTCGACAAGGCCATGCGCGACATCGGCCTGGAGTGCCCGCGCTCCGGCATCGCCCACAGCATGGACGAAGCCTATGGCGTGCTCGACAAGGTCGGCTTCCCGTGCATCATCCGTCCGTCGTTCACCATGGGCGGCACTGGTGGCGGCATCGCCTACAACCGTGAAGAGTTCGAGGAAATCTGCACCCGTGGTCTGGACCTGTCGCCGACCAACGAGCTGCTGATCGACGAATCGCTGATCGGCTGGAAGGAATACGAAATGGAGGTGGTCCGCGACAAGAAGGACAACTGCATCATCGTCTGCTCCATCGAGAACTTCGACCCGATGGGTGTGCACACCGGCGACTCGATCACCGTGGCGCCGGCGCAGACCCTGACCGACAAGGAATACCAGATCATGCGCAACGCCTCGCTGGCGGTGCTGCGCGAGATCGGTGTGGAAACCGGCGGCTCCAACGTGCAGTTCGGCATCAATCCGGCCGACGGGCGCATGGTGGTGATCGAGATGAACCCGCGCGTGTCGCGTTCCTCGGCACTGGCCTCCAAGGCCACCGGCTTCCCGATCGCCAAGATCGCCGCCAAACTGGCGGTCGGCTACACCCTCGACGAGCTGCAGAACGACATCACCGGCGGCCGCACCCCGGCATCCTTTGAGCCGGCAATCGACTACGTGGTCACCAAGATTCCGCGCTTCGCCTTCGAGAAGTTCCCCAAGGCCGACGCCCGCCTGACCACTCAGATGAAGTCGGTTGGTGAGGTGATGGCCATCGGCCGCACCTTCCAGGAGTCGGTGCAGAAAGCCCTGCGCGGCCTGGAAGTCGGTGTCGCCGGCTTCGATCCCAAGCTCGATCTGGCCGATCCGGAAGCCGAGAGCATCCTGCGCCGCGAGCTGACCGTGCCGGGTGCCGAGCGCATCTGGTACGTCGCTGACGCCTTCCGCGCCGGCAAGAGCATCGACGAGATCTACGCGCTGACCAAGATCGACCACTGGTTCCTGGTGCAGATCGAAGACCTGATCAAGGATGAGGAGCAGGTCAAGACCCTCGGCATGGCCGACCTGGATGCGGCACTGCTGCGCAAGCTCAAGCGCAAGGGCTTCTCCGATACGCGCCTGGCCAAGCTGCTTGGCATCACCGAGAAGAGCCTGCGCGCCCAGCGCCACAAGCTCGGCGTGCTGCCGGTCTACAAGCGCGTTGACACCTGCGCGGCTGAATTTGCTACCGACACCGCCTACCTGTACTCGACCTATGAGGAAGAGTGCGAAGCCCAGCCGTCCGGCCGTGACAAGATCATGATCCTTGGCGGCGGTCCGAACCGCATCGGTCAGGGTATCGAGTTCGACTACTGCTGCGTCCACGCTGCCCTCGCCATGCGCGAAGACGGCTACGAGACCATCATGGTCAACTGCAACCCGGAAACCGTTTCCACCGACTACGATACCTCCGACCGTCTGTACTTCGAGCCGGTGACCCTGGAGGACG
This sequence comes from Pseudomonas eutrophicaquae, assembly GCF_023544715.1. Classification (GTDB taxonomy): domain Bacteria; phylum Pseudomonadota; class Gammaproteobacteria; order Pseudomonadales; family Pseudomonadaceae; genus Geopseudomonas. The sequence goes on from NZ_JAMJEZ010000006.1 coordinate 97,693, forward strand.
TGCTGGAGATCGTCCGCGTCGAGCAGCCCAAGGGCGTGATCGTGCAGTTCGGCGGGCAGACCCCGCTGAAGATCTGCCGCGCGCTGGAAGAGGCCGGTGTGCCGATCATCGGTACGACTCCGGACGCCATCGACCGCGCCGAAGACCGCGAGCGCTTCCAGCAGATGGTCCAGCGCCTCGGCCTGCGCCAGCCGGCCAACGCCACCGCGCGCAGCGAGGACGAGGCCCTGGCCCACTCGAAGGCCATCGGCTATCCGCTGGTGGTGCGCCCGTCCTACGTGCTGGGCGGCCGGGCGATGGAGATCGTCTACCAGGAAGAAGAGCTCAAGCGCTACATGCGCGAAGCGGTGAAGGTGTCCAACGACAGCCCGGTGCTGCTCGACCACTTCCTCAACTGCGCCATCGAGGTGGACGTTGACGCGGTGTGCGACGGCGAGACCGTGGTGATCGGCGCGATCATGCAGCACATCGAACAGGCCGGCGTGCACTCCGGTGACTCCGCCTGCTCGCTGCCACCGTACTCGCTGCCGGCGCATATTCAGGACGAGATCCGCAACCAGGTCAAGAAGATGGCCTTGGAGCTCGGTGTGGTCGGCCTGATGAACGTGCAGATGGCCGTGCAGGGCGAGGACATCTACGTCATCGAGGTCAACCCGCGCGCCTCGCGGACCGTGCCGTTCGTCTCCAAGTGCATTGGCGAGTCGCTGGCCAAGGTCGCGGCGCGGGTGATGGCGGGCAAGAAGTTGGCGGATGTTGGCTTCACCACCGAGATCATTCCGCCGTTCTTCAGCGTCAAGGAAGCGGTGTTCCCGTTCAACAAGTTCCCGGGCGTTGACCCGATCCTCGGCCCGGAGATGAAGTCCACCGGCGAGGTGATGGGTGTCGGTGATAGCTTCGGCGAAGCCTTCGCCAAGGCCCAGCTGGGTGCCAGCGAGATTCTGCCGACCAGCGGCACGGTGTTCATCAGTGTGCGCGAGGACGACAAGGGCTTCGTCGCGCCGATCGCCCGTGACCTGATCGGCCTCGGCTTCGAGGTGGTGGCCACCGCAGGCACCGCGAAGATCATCGAGGCGGCCGGGCTGCCGGTGCGCCGGGTCAACAAGGTGACCGAAGGCCGCCCGCACGTGGTCGACATGATCAAGAACGACGAAGTCAGCCTGATCATCAACACCACCGAAGGCCGTCAGTCGATCGCCGACTCCTTCTCCATCCGTCGCAACGCCCTGCAGCACAAGATTTGCATCACCACCACGATTGCGGGTGGTCAGGCAATCTGTGAAGCGCTGAAGTTCGGTCCTGAGAAGACCGTGCGCCGGCTGCAGGATCTGCATGCAGGAATCGAGGCATGAGCAAATTCCCGATGACCGTCCAGGGCGCTCGCGCCCTGGAGGACGAACTCAAGCACCTGAAGACCGTATTGCGCCCGCAGATCACCCAGGCCATCGCCGAAGCGCGTGAGCTGGGTGACCTGAAGGAAAACGCCGAATACCATGCCGCTCGCGAACAGCAGGGCATGGTTGAAGCGCGCATCCGCGATATCGAGGGACGCCTGCAGAACGCCCAGATCATCGATGTTGCGGCCATCCCGCACACCGGCAAGGTGATCTTCGGCACCACTGTGGAGATTGCCAACGTCGACACCGACGAGAGCGTGATCTACCAGATCGTCGGCGACGACGAGGCTGACATCAAGGCCGGCAAGATCTCGGTCAGCTCACCCATCGCCCGTGCCCTGGTGGGCAAGGAGGAGGGTGATGTGGTGGTGGTGCAGACTCCCAGTGGCAAGGTCGAGTACGAGATTGTCGAAGTTCGGCATCTCTGATCGCCCGCTGGCATCCAGCTCGCTGCGCGCCGCCGCCATGGCCTGGCGGCTGGCGCAGACCTTCTGGGTCGGCGGGCTGTGGATGCTGTATTTCGTGCTGTTGCCGGCCCTTGAGCATTACGGGCTGGCACCGGCGCTGCTGGAGACCTTGTCCGAGGCGCTGCTTCAGCTGTTGCTGTGCTTTGCCCTCTTCTGCGTGCTGATGCAGCAGGTCGTGCTGACACAGGCGAAAGGCTTCAGGGCGCTGTGGCGGGATATGCGCGGGCAGCTGCTGCTGTCGGTACAGGGCCTGGCGGCGGCGGCGCTACTGGCGCCCCTGCTGGTGAGTGAAGCGCAGGCCTTGAGCCATTATGCGCTGCTCGCAACGGCGACCTGCGGGTTGCTGCTGGTCTTGCAGCCGGTGCCGGGGGAGTCGTGATGCGGACGGGCGCTGCAATATACAGCGCCCGTGACGATTCAGAGCGAGTGACGAACCACGTTGGACAGCTGACGGTTCTGCTTGGCGGCCTTGCGGTAGACCAGCGCCATCTTGCCAATCACCTGGACCAGTTCGCAGCGTGCCTGCTGGCACAGCTCATCGATCAGCGCACGGCGATCATCGCGTTCGGGCAGGGCGAACTTGATCTTGATCAGCTCATGATCGTTCAGCGCGCGTTCAAGCTCGGCCATGACCCCTTCACTCAGGCCATTCTCGGCGACGATCAGAACCGGGCTCAGGTGGTGGCCGATCGACTTGTAGTGTTTCTTCTGCTCATTGGTGAGCGGCATAATCTGACCCCTGCGTCCGATCCAGTTGAAAAGCGGCGGCTAGTGTACCCGAGAGACCGTCAGCCGCACAGATGAGCCGCCTTGGGCGCGTCTATCGCTGAGGGCGGGAGTCTTGCGATACTCATGCGGATAGACAGCGGCGCGCTTATTGATCAAGGCGTGGTACTCAGGATTTGCACGCCGCTGCCGCCTGAAAGGGTCAAACGGCGTTACAACCATGCCTGCCTGTACGGCAGTAGCTGTAGTAATTTAAGGCCATAGCGATCCGGCCGTGGTGAAAAGCGGTTTTCACGCGGTGCCGGTCAGAGAGGGTAGTCAATTGAACGACATGGCAAAGAACCTGATCCTGTGGCTGATCATCGCCGCGGTTCTGGTGACGGTGATGAACAATTTCTCGTCTCGGCCGGAGATGAGCAACCTGACGTATTCGGAGTTCATCCAGCAGGTCAAGGATGGCAAGGTCGAGCAGGTAACGGTCGATGGTTTTGTGATCAGCGGTCGGCGCCTGGACGGCAGTACCTTCGATACCGTGCGACCTGCCATTCAGGATAACGGCCTGATCGGTGATCTGATCGATAACAATGTTGCCATCGTCGGCAAGATGCCTGAGCAGCAGAGCATCTGGGGCCAGTTGCTGGTGGCCAGCTTCCCGATCCTGGTGATCATCGCGGTGTTCATGTTCTTCATGCGCCAGATGCAGGGCGGTGGCGGCGGCAAGGGTGGCCCGATGAGCTTTGGCAAGAGCAAGGCGCGTCTGCTCTCCGAAGATCAGGTCAAAACTACCCTGGCAGACGTGGCGGGCTGTGATGAGGCTAAGGAAGAGGTCGGCGAGCTGGTTGACTTCCTGCGTGATCCTGGCAAGTTCCAGCGCCTCGGTGGGCATATTCCCCGCGGTGTGCTGATGGTCGGCCCGCCCGGTACCGGTAAGACCCTGCTGGCCAAGGCGATTGCCGGTGAGGCCAAGGTGCCGTTCTTCACCATCTCCGGTTCGGATTTCGTCGAGATGTTCGTCGGTGTGGGTGCCTCGCGAGTACGTGACATGTTCGAGCAGGCCAAGAAGCATGCGCCGTGCATCATCTTCATCGACGAGATCGATGCGGTCGGTCGTCACCGTGGCGCGGGCCTGGGCGGTGGGCATGACGAGCGCGAGCAGACCCTCAACCAGCTGCTGGTGGAAATGGATGGTTTCGAGATGAATGACGGCATCATCGTCATCGCCGCGACCAACCGCCCTGATGTACTAGATCCTGCGCTGCTGCGCCCGGGGCGTTTCGACCGCCAGGTGGTGGTTGGCCTGCCAGATGTGCGTGGCCGCGAGCAGATTCTCAAGGTACACATGCGCAAGGCCCCGCTGGGCGATGACGTTCAGCCCTCGGTGATTGCCCGGGGTACGCCGGGCTTCTCGGGTGCGGATCTGGCCAACCTGGTCAACGAGGCCTCGCTGTTTGCTGCGCGCAACGGCAAGCGTCTGGTGGAGATGAAAGAGTTCGAGCTGGCCAAGGACAAGATCATGATGGGCGCCGAGCGCCGCTCCATGGTCATGACCGAGGACGAGAAGCTGCTCACGGCGTACCACGAATCGGGGCACGCGATCCTGGGCTGCCTGTTCCCCTCCGATCCGGTGCACAAGGTCACCATCATTCCGCGTGGCCGCGCGCTGGGTGTAACGGTTTCCCTGCCGGAGCGTGATCATCTGGGTTACAGCCGTCTGTGGCTGAACAACAAGCTGAAGATGATCTTTGGCGGGCGGATTGCCGAGGAAATCATCTTCGGGCATGACAAGGTCACCAACGGTGCCACCGGCGATATCGGTCAGGCGACGCGCATTGCGCGCACCATGATCACGCAGTGGGGGATGAGCGAGAAGCTGGGCTTTTTGTCCTATGCCGATGAAGAGGAGGAGGTGTTCCTCGGGCGTTCGGCGGGGCGTGGCAGTCATGTCTCCGCGGAAACCGCCCGCCTGATCGATGAGGAAGTGCGCTCCCTGATCGATGGCAACTATTCCCAGGCCGAGCAGGCGCTGCGTGACAACATGGACAAGCTGCATGCCATGGCGCAGGCGCTAATGAAGTTCGAGACCATCGATGCCGAGCAGGTCCATGACATCATGGAAGGTCGTGAGCCTCGCGAGCCCAAGGGTTGGAAGGATTCCGGCAGCAATGGCAGCAGCGCACCGCGCACCGAGCCTGACACAGAGGCGGAACGTGGCGAAAAACCGATTGGCGGTCCGGCTGGCGAGCACTGAGTCCTGATGAATCCTTTTGCCTCCTTTGACCGGCTGCCCTGTGGCAGCCGGTTTCTTGAACTCTCCCGTCCCCACGTGATGGGGATCCTCAATGTCACTCCGGACTCCTTCTCGGATGGCGGGCGCTTCAACCGTCTCGATGAAGCCCTGCGCCATGCCGCGGCGATGGCGGCCGCGGGCGCGACGCTCATCGATGTCGGTGGTGAATCGACCCGCCCGGGTGCGCTGCCGGTCAGCGAAGCCGAGGAACTGGATCGGGTTGTGCCGGTGGTGGAGCGGATTGCCCGCGAGCTGGACGTGGTGGTATCGGTTGATACCTCCACCGCTGCGGTGATGCGCGAGTCGGCTGCGGCAGGCGCCGGTCTGCTCAATGATGTCCGCTCGTTGCAGCGCCCGGGCGCCCTTGAGGCGGCGGCGCAGAGCGGCCTGCCGGTCTGCCTGATGCACATGCGTGGTGAGCCGGGCAACATGCAGGATGATCCCTGTTATGCCGACATCCATGCGGAAGTGCACGATTTTCTGGCTGAGCGCATGGCGGTCTGTGAAGCGGCGGGGATCCCGGCCGAGCGTATCCTGCTGGATCCGGGCTTCGGCTTTGCCAAGACCCTTGAGCACAACCTGCGCCTCTTCCAGCACATGCAGCGTCTGCACCGCTTGGGACGACCGCTGCTGGTCGGGGTGTCGCGCAAGAGCATGATCGGCAAGGTACTGGATCGCAGTGTCGACCAGCGTCTGCCCGGTAGCTTGGCGCTGGCGGCGCTGGCCGTGGCCAAGGGCGCACATATCATCCGTGTGCATGACGTCACCGAAACGGTCGACGTGGTGCGCATGATCGCTGCCGTGGAATGGGCAGGCTGAGGGGAAGCATCTGATGAGCAGAAAGTACTTCGGAACCGATGGGATTCGTGGTCGGGTTGGTGAGTTTCCGATTACCCCCGAGTTTGTCTTGCGCCTGGGGTGGGCGGCCGGCATGGCCTTCCGTCGTCAGGGGCATTGCAAGATCCTGATCGGTAAGGACACGCGGATTTCCGGCTATATGTTCGAGTCGGCGCTGCAGGCTGGTCTGATTGCCGCGGGTGCGGATGTGATGTTGCTGGGCCCGATGCCGACGCCTGCGGTCGCTTACCTGACGCGAACCTTTCATGCCGATGCGGGAATCGTGATCAGTGCTTCGCACAACCCTCATGACGATAACGGCATCAAGTTCTTCTCCGGGCAGGGCACCAAGCTGGCCGATGAGGTCGAGCAGATGATCGAGACCCTGCTCGATGCGCCGATGAGCGTGGTCGAGTCAGCCCTGCTCGGCAAGGCGTCGCGGATCAATGATGCGGCTGGCCGTTATATCGAGTTCTGCAAAAGCAGCGTGCCAACCAGCACGGATTTTTCCGGCCTTAATATCGTGCTCGACTGCGCTCATGGCGCGACCTACAAGGTGGCACCGAGCGTATTCCGTGAGCTGGGTGCTGAGGTGTCGGTGATGGCTGCCCAGCCCGACGGGCTGAACATCAATGCCGGCGTGGGCTCCACCCATATGGAGGCCCTGCAGCAGGCGGTGCTGGCACGCGGCGCTGATCTGGGCATTGCTTTTGACGGTGACGGGGATCGCGTGATGATGGTTGATCATCAGGGGGCGGTCGTCGATGGTGATGAGCTTTTGTACATCATCGCCACGGATCTGCAGGAGCGTGCCCGGCTGCCGGAAGGGAGCGGGGTGGTGGGGACGCTGATGAGCAATCTCGGCTTGGAGTTGGCGCTGGCTGCCCACAATATTCCTTTTGCGCGCGCCAAGGTGGGTGATCGCTACGTAATGGCAGAGCTGCTTGAGCGTGGCTGGGTGCTCGGGGGTGAGAACTCGGGGCATCTGGTCTGCCGTCAGCATGCCACGACGGGCGATGCGATCATTGCCGCGCTGCAGGTTGTGCTGGCCCTGCGCCGGCGCGGCACGACGCTGGCGGATGAGCGCCGGGCCTGGCGCAAATGTCCGCAAGTGCTGATCAATGTACGACTGGCGAATGGTGACGATCCGTTGCAGTACCCCGCACTGCAAGAGGCCAGTGCGCAAGTCACCGAGGCATTGGCCGGGCGCGGCAGGGTGCTGCTGCGCAAATCCGGTACTGAGCCGCTGCTGCGGGTGATGGTTGAGGGTGAAGATGAGCAGGAAGTGCGGCGGCATGCCGAGGCACTGGCTGAGCAGGTGCGTCGCTTGTGCGCCTGATTCGGCTTGCCTCGTTTTCGGGGCTTGAGTAACATCTGCGCCCACTTTATCTGCCGAGGTCCTGCATGCGCCGTCCCCTGGTCGCTGGAAACTGGAAGATGCATGGCACTCGTGCCAGTGTCGCCGAGCTGATCGCTGGTCTGCGTACTCAGACTTTGCCGGAAGATGTCACTGTTGTGGTGATGCCGGCCTTCGTGCATTTGATGTCTGTGGCTGACCAGCTTGGGGCATCGAGCATGAATCTCGGTGCGCAGGACTGCGCCACAGAACCCATGCCCTGTGCCCTGACCGGTGAGGTAGCCGCCAGTCAGCTGACGGACCTTGGTTGTCGTTATGTGTTGGTCGGGCACTCCGAGCGTCGTTTGCTGCTGGGCGAAGGCGATGCACTGATTGTGCGGAAGTTTTCGGCTGCTCAGGCGGTTGGATTGACGCCGGTGTTGTGCGTTGGGGAAACGCGCGAGCAGCGTGAAGCGGGGCAGACGTTGCCGGTGGTTCTGGCGCAGCTGGATGCTCTAATCGATACGCTGGGCGTTGCAGTGCTCAACCGTGCAGTACTGGCTTATGAGCCGGTCTGGGCAATAGGCACTGGCCTGACGGCCACTCCCGAGCAGGCTCAGGAAGTACACGCGGCAATCCGGCAGCATATTGCGATGCGTGATGCTGCGGTGGCTGCGGGGGTGCAGATTCTTTATGGCGGTAGCGTCAAGGCATCCACGGCGGGTGAGCTGTTCGGGATGCCGGATATCGACGGGGGGCTTGTGGGTGGAGCTTCTCTCAATGCAGATGAATTCGGTGCGATCTGTCGTGCCGCAGGGCGTGTGAAAAATGCTTGAGACAGTGATCAACGTATTGCACCTGTTGGTGGCCATTGCGGTAGTTGGCCTGGTGCTGATTCAGCAGGGTAAGGGTGCGGATGCGGGGGCCTCCTTTGGTTCGGGGGCTTCGGCGACAGTGTTTGGTAGCCAAGGCTCTGCCACCTTCCTCAGTCGCGTAACTGCCTTGCTGGCAACGATTTTTTTTATCACAAGTCTTGGTTTGGCCTTTTACGCCAAGCAAAAGGCTGATATGATCAATTCCATTGGATTACCTGATCCGGCAGTGCTTGAAGTTAAAGCAAAGCCCGCCTCTGATGACGTCCCCTTGGTTGAAACCAAGCAAGAATCTTCAGATGTACCACAAGCAGCAGAAAAGTCTGCTGAGTGATCAAAAAAGTAATTCATGAACGAATATGCCGAGGTGGTGGAATTGGTAGACACGCTACCTTGAGGTGGTAGTGGCCATAGGCTGTAGGGGTTCGAGTCCCCTCCTCGGTACCATACAAGAAGACCCGCATCATGCGGGTCTTGTTGTTTCCAGGGTGTTGCTTGACCTTTCTATGTTAGAGGTTGTAGTATTCGCCGACTTTGACGCGGGGTGGAGCAGTCTGGTAGCTCGTCGGGCTCATAACCCGAAGGTCGTAGGTTCAAATCCTGCCCCCGCAACCAGTTTTTCAAAAAGCCCCTTTTCAGGGGCTTTTTGCTAAATAAATGATTTTCGCCATGCACATGGCGACCTACGGGATGGGCTTTATGCCCATTTTTTGTTTGCACAGCATGTGGAGGTGATCAAGTGTCGAGCAAGCTGGAACAGTTGCAGGCCTTGTTGGCCCCGGTAGTTGAAGCGCTTGGCTATCAATGCTGGGGCATCGAGTTCATTTCCCAGGGGCGGCATTCGCTGCTGCGCGTCTATATCGACCATGTCGATGGCATCCTGATCGATGACTGCGAGAAGGTCAGTCGTCAGATCAGTGCCGTTCTGGACGTGGAAGATCCGGTCAGCGGCGAGTACACCCTGGAAGTTTCTTCTCCGGGAATGGATCGCCCCCTGTTCACCCTCAAGCAATTTGCAGCCCATGCCGGCGAGCAGGTGAAGATTCGCCTGCGCGCGCCTTATGAAGGGCGGCGGAATTTTCAGGGGCTACTGCGCGGGGTGGAAGAGCAGGACGTAGTCGTTCAGGTCGATCAGCACGAGTACCTGCTGCCGGTCGATTCGATCGACAAGGCCAATATCATTCCCCGTTTTGACTGAGGCGCGGATCCAGCGGGTCCCAATGGATTGCGAAAGGCGAGGCGTACGATGAGCAAAGAAGTACTGCTGGTAGTGGAGTCGGTATCCAACGAAAAGGGTGTACCGCCTGGCGTGATTTTCGAAGCGCTGGAGCTGGCCCTGGCCACTGCTACCAAAAAGCGTTATGAAGAAGAGATCGATGTTCGTGTGTCGATCAATCGTCAGAACGGTAACTACGAAACCTTCCAGCGCTGGACCGTGGTGTCAGATGACAACCTGATCAATCTGGCCTCGGAATTGACGCTGGATGAGGCGCGCGAGAAGCGTGAAGACGCGCAGATCGGTGACATCATCGAGGAGCGCATCGAGTCCATCGAGTTTGGCCGGATTGCCGCGCAGACGGCCAAGCAGGTCATCGTGCAGAAAGTGCGCGAAGCCGAGCGCGCCCAGGTTGTCGATGCCTACCGTGAGCGTGTAGGTGAGATCATCGCCGGAACCGTTAAGAAGGTGTCCCGTGAAAGCGTGATCGTGGATCTGGGCAACAATGCCGAGGCACTGCTGGCGCGCGAGCATATCATCGCTCGTGAGACCTTCCGCGTCGGCACCCGCGTGCGCGCCCTGCTCAAGGAAATTCGCAGCGAGAACCGTGGCCCGCAGCTGATCCTGTCGCGTACCGCACCGGAAATGCTTATCGAGCTGTTCCGTATCGAAGTGCCGGAAATCGCTGAAGGGCTGATTGAGGTGATAGCGGCTGCCCGTGACCCGGGCTCGCGTGCCAAGATTGCCGTGCGCTCCAAGGACAAGCGCATCGATCCGCAGGGTGCCTGCATCGGTATGCGCGGTTCGCGCGTACAGGCGGTATCCGGTGAGCTGGGCGGTGAGCGCGTCGACATCGTTCTCTGGGACGACAACCCGGCGCAGTTCGTGATCAACGCCATGGCCCCGGCGGAAGTGGCGGCGATCATAGTCGATGAAGATACCCACACTATGGATATCGCCGTCGCCGAGGACAATCTCGCCCAGGCGATCGGCCGCAGTGGACAGAACGTGCGGCTGGCCAGCCAACTGACCGGCTGGTCGCTGAACGTGATGACCGAGGCAGATATCCAGGCCAAGCAGCAGGCTGAGGTGGGCGATATCCTGCAGCGCTTCGTTGACCAGCTGGGTGTTGATGAAGAGCTGGCCGAGGTGCTGGTCGAGGAGGGGTTCACGACCCTGGAAGAAATTGCCTACGTGCCGGTCGAGGAGATGCTGAGCATTGAAGGCTTTGACGAAGATATCGTCACCGAGCTGCGTGCCCGTGCCAAGGATCGCCTGCTGACCCAGGCTATTGCGACTGAAGAGAAACTCGCCGATGCCCATCCGGCCGAGGATCTGCTGGCACTGGAAGGCATGACCCGCGAGCTGGCCATCGAGCTGGCACTGGGTGGAGTGACGACCCGAGAGGATCTGGCCGAGCAGTCGATTGACGACCTGCTCGAGATCGACGGCATGACCGAAGAGCGTGCCGGCAAACTGATCATGGCCGCCCGAGCCCACTGGTTCGAGTAAGCGGTCGCGGCCTGAGGAGAGAATTGCATGACGCAAGTCACGGTGAACAAACTGGCCCTTGAGGTCAACACACCGGTAGAACGCCTGTTGCAGCAGATGCGCGAGGCGGGTCTGCCGCACAACAGCGCCGAGCAGGTAGTAACCGATGCCGAGAAGCAGAAGCTGCTGTCTCACTTGAAGAGCAGCCACGGCGAAAAGCTCGAAGAGCCCAGCAAGATCACGCTCAAGCGCAAGACCACCAGCACCCTGCGTGTGGCTGGTAGCAAGACCATCAGTGTCGAAGTGCGCAAGAAGAAGACCTTCGTCACCGAGCCGCCCAAGGCGGAGCAGCCGGTTGAGAAGCCGGCCGAAAAGCCGGCTGAAGCGCGCCGCGAGGCGCCTGCTCGGCGTAACGACGCGCCGGCCAGTGCGCCGCGCAGCGAGGCCCGTCGTTTCGATGATGCCGAAGAAGCCCGTATCCGCGCAGTCGAGGCTGCCCGTCAGGCGGCCGCGGCCGCTCAGGCTGCCGCCGCTGCTTTGCCGGCTGCAGACGGTAAGCCGGCCGAGCGTGCGGATGCCCGTCGCGCCACACCGCCGCGCCGTAACGAAGATGATGAGCGTCGTGAGCGCAAGCAGGCCCAGCCGCGTCCTTCCTTGAAGGAAAAGGCGCCGGCTCCGCGTGTGGCGCCGCGCAGCACCGACGAAGAGAGCGATGGCTTTCGTCGTGGTGGCCGTGGCGGCAAGGGCAAGCAGAAGAAGCGCAATCAGCATGGCTTCCAGAGCCCGAGTGGCCCGATCGTGCGCGATGTGAGCATTGGTGAGACCATCACCGTCGCTGAGCTGGCCGCGCAGATGTCGGTCAAAGGCGCCGAAGTGGTCAAGTTCATGTTCAAGATGGGCTCGCCGGTGACCATCAACCAGGTACTCGATCAGGAGACCGCGCAGCTGGTGGCCGAGGAAATGGGCCACAAGGTCAAGCTGGTCAACGAGAATGCACTTGAAGAGCAGCTGGCCGAATCGCTGAAGTTTGAAGGTGCGGCCGAGTCGCGTGCCCCGGTCGTGACCGTGATGGGTCACGTTGACCACGGTAAGACCTCGCTGCTCGACTACATCCGTCGTACCAAGGTGGCGGTGGGCGAGGCCGGTGGCATTACCCAGCACATCGGCGCCTACCACGTGGAAACTGACCGCGGCATGGTCACCTTCCTCGATACGCCCGGTCACGCCGCGTTCACCGCGATGCGTGCCCGGGGTGCCAAGGCCACGGATATCGTCATTCTGGTGGTGGCGGCCGATGACGGCGTGATGCCGCAGACCCAGGAAGCGGTGCAGCATGCCAAGGCAGCCGGTGTACCGATTGTGGTCGCCGTCAACAAGATCGACAAGCCCGACTCCAACCCGGACAACATCAAGAACGGCCTGGCCGCGCTGGATGTGATTCCGGAAGAGTGGGGCGGCGATGCGCCGTTCGTGCACGTGTCGGCCAAGTTCGGTACCGGCATCGACGAATTGCTCGAAGCGGTACTGCTGCAGGCCGAAGTTCTGGAGCTGACGGCAACGCCGAGCGCCCCGGGCCGGGGTGTGGTGGTTGAGTCGCGCCTCGACAAGGGCCGTGGCCCGGTCGCTACCGTGCTGGTGCAGAACGGCACCCTGCGTCAGGGTGATGTGGTGCTGGCCGGCGTCAACTATGGCCGCGTGCGCGCCATGCTTGATGAAAACGGTCGTCCGATCCGCGAAGCCGGCCCGTCCATCCCGGTGGAAATCCTCGGTCTGGATGGCACTCCGGAAGCCGGTGATGAGCTGACCGTGGTCGCCGACGAGAAGAAGGCCCGTGAAGTGGCTCTGTTCCGTCAGGGCAAGTTCCGCGAGGTCAAGCTGGCCCGTCAGCATTCGGCCAAGCTGGAAAACATCTTCGAGAACATGGGCCAGGACGAGAAGAAGACCCTCAACATCGTCCTCAAGTCCGATGTGCGTGGTTCGCTGGAGGCCCTGCAGGGTGCGCTCTCCGAACTGGGCAACGAGGAGGTCCAGGTGCGCGTGGTGGCTGGCGGCGTCGGTGGTATCACCGAGAGCGACGCCAACCTGGCACTGGCTTCCAGTGCGGTGATCTTCGGCTTCAACGTGCGTGCCGATGCCGGTGCGCGCAAGATCGTCGAGCAGGAAGGTCTGGATCTGCGTTACTACAACGTCATCTACGACATCATCGAAGACGTCAAGAAAGCGCTCACCGGCATGCTGGGCAGCGATGTTCGCGAGAACATCCTTGGTATCGCCGAGGTTCGCGATGTGTTCCGCTCGCCCAAGTTCGGCGCGATCGCCGGTTGCATGGTCACCGAGGGTATCGTGTACCGCAACCGTCCGATCCGCGTGCTGCGTGACGATGTGGTGATCTTCGAGGGCGAGCTCGAGTCGCTGCGCCGCTTCAAGGATGACATGTCCGAAGTGCGTGCTGGCATGGAGTGCGGTATCGGCGTCAAGAGCTACAACGACGTGCGCGTTGGCGACAAGATCGAGGTCTTCGAGAAGGTCGAAGTGGCACGTTCGCTGTAAGGCACTACCCGTCATGAAGCTGGCCAGCGACAGGTGCTCTTGCGCCTGGCGCTGGCCGGCTTCCGGCATTCTGGGGGTTTAAACAAGATGGCCAAAGAATACAGTCGTACCCAGCGCATCGGCGATCAGATGCAGCGCGAGCTGGCGCGCATGATCCAGCGTGAAATCAAGGACCCGCGCCTTGACCTGGTCACCCTGACCGGCATCGAGGTCAGCCGAGATCTGTCCCATGCCCGGGTGTTCTTCACGGTGATGGGACAGGATGACGACGCGCAGAAGATCGCCTTCAATCAGGAGATCCTCAACGAGTCGGCCGGTTACCTGCGCATGCTGCTGGGCAAGTCGCTGAAGTTGCGCACCATTCCGCAGCTGCATTTCCATTATGACGAAAGCGTCAGCCGGGGTGCCCATCTCTCGGCCCTGATCGAGCGGGCGGTTGCCGAAGATCGTCGTCACCAGGACGAGGAGTAACCGTGGCTCAGGTCAAACGTGTCCGCCGTGCCGTCAATGGCGTGCTGATTCTCGACAAGCCGCGCGGCATGAGTTCCAACGCGGCGCTGCAGAAGGTGCGCTGGTTGTTCAATGCCGAAAAAGCTGGGCATACCGGCAGCCTCGACCCGCTGGCCACCGGCGTGTTGCCGCTGTGCTTTGGGGAGGCCACCAAGTTTTCCCAGTACCTGCTGGATGCCGAAAAGGGTTACGACACGGTCGTACACCTGGGCGTGACCACCACGACCGGGGATGCGGAAGGTGAGGTGCTGACCCAGGTGAGCCAGCCTTGCAGCCGCGAGCAGCTCGAGGCACTGTTGCCACGCTTTCGCGGGCCGATCCTGCAGGTGCCGCCGATGCACTCGGCGCTCAAGAAGGATGGTCAGCCGCTGTACAAGCTGGCACGGGCCGGAGAAGTAGTGGAGCGCGAGGCGCGTTCTGTTACTATTGAGCGCCTTGAGTTGAACCACTTTGAGTGGCCGTTTGCCACCCTGTCGGTGCGCTGCAGCAAAGGCACCTACATCCGCACGCTGGCTGAGGATCTGGGTCAGGCACTGGGCTGTGGCGCACATGTGGCTGAGCTGCGGCGCACGCAAGCCGGTCCCTTCGTGCTGGCACAGGCCATCAGCCTTGAGACCCTGCTGGCCGCCCATGAAGCGGGCGGCGCCGAGGCGCTGGATGCCTTCCTGCTCCCGGTTGACAGCGGTCTGGAGCACTGGCCCGTGGTGCAACTCTCCGAACACAGTGCCTATTACTGGCTGCATGGTCAGCCGGTGTGGGCGCCCGAAGCGCCGAAATTCGGCATGCTGCGGGTACGCGATGCACAAGGCCGCTTCATCGGTATCGGTGAGGTCGGTGATGACGGGCGCCTGGCGCCGCGTCGACTGATTCGGTCGTAAGACCGGACAAGGGTGGCTGTCGGCAGGCACGGTCACACCTTATTTCATGAAAACGGGGGAATGCCCCGGCCTGTTACCACAGAGGAAAAGTCCACCATGGCACTGAGCGTCCAGGAAAAAGCGCAGATCGTTAACGATTTCCAGCAGGCTGCTGGCGATACCGGTTCCCCGGAAGTGCAGGTTGCCCTGCTGACCGCCAACATCAACAAGCTGCAGGATCACTTCAAGGCCAACGCCAAGGATCACCACAGCCGTCGCGGCCTGATCCGCATGGTTAACCAGCGCCGCAAGCTGCTGGACTACCTGAAGGGCAAGGACACCACTCGTTACAGCGCCCTGATCGCGCGTCTGGGTCTGCGTCGCTAATACGCTGTTCCTTGTGAGCCTGAAGCTGGGTGTTCGCAATCGATGACCGGGACTTGTCCCCATCGGTTACGGACTCCCAGCTTTTGGTTTTCCAGGTGGCGTACGAAAGGGGTTTCTGAGGGACCGTCGTTTCGTACGTTACCTGCCCCGTGCAGGTCGACCGTTATCCCCAAGGCAACACAGAGAAGGAAAATACCGTGAATCCGGTTATCAAGCAGTTCCAATTCGGTCAGTCGACCGTCACCCTCGAAACCGGCCGCATTGCGCGCCAGGCCAGTGGTGCCGTGCTGGTCACCATGGACGATGTGACCGTGCTGGTCACCGTGGTGGGTGCCAAGCAGGCTGATCCGGGCAAGGGCTTCTTCCCGCTGTCCGTGCACTACCAGGAAAAGACCTACGCTGCCGGTCGCATCCCGGGCGGCTTCTTCAAGCGTGAAGGGCGTCCGAGCGAGAAGGAAACCCTGACCTCGCGCCTGATCGATCGCCCGATCCGTCCGCTGTTCCCCGAGGGCTTCATGAATGAAGTCCAGGTGGTCTGCACCGTGGTCTCCACCAACAAGAAATCCGATCCGGATATCGCCGCGATGATCGGCACCTCCGCCGCACTGGCGATCTCCGGCATTCCGTTCGATGGCCCGATCGGCGCAGCCCGCGTCGGCTATCACGATGAACTTGGCTACATCCTCAACCCCAACTACGAGCAGCTGCAAAGCTCGCGCCTGGACATGGTGGTCGCCGGTACCGAAGACGCGGTGCTGATGGTCGAATCCGAGGCTCAGGAGCTGACTGAAGACCAGATGCTCGGTGCCGTGCTGTTCGCCCACGAAGAGCTGCAGAGCGTGGTGCGTGCGGTCAAGGAACTGGCCGCTGAAGCTGGCAAGCCGCGCTGGGACTGGCAGGCTCCGGCCGCCAACACTGCGCTGATCGAGGCGATCAAGGCCGAGTTCGGTGCGGCGATCTCCAACGCCTACACAATCACCATCAAGCAAGATCGTTACGCGGCGCTGGGCGCCCTGCGCGATCAGGCGGTGGCCCGCTTTGCCGGTGAGGGCGAAGGGCTGTTCCCGGCCGGTGAGGTCAAGGACGTGTTCGGTCTGATCGAATACCGCACCGTGCGCGAGAACATCGTCAACGGCAAGCCGCGTATCGATGGCCGTGACACCCGCACCGTGCGCCCGCTGGCCATCGAGGTCGGCGTGCTCGGCAAGACCCACGGTTCGGCGCTGTTCACCCGTGGCGAAACCCAGGCGCTGGTGGTGGCGACCCTCGGTACCGCCCGTGATGCCCAGCTGCTCGACACCCTGGAAGGCGAGAAAAAAGACGCCTTCATGCTGCACTACAACTTCCCGCCCTTCTCGGTCGGCGAGTGCGGTCGCATGGGTGGCGCTGGTCGTCGCGAAATCGGTCACGGTCGTCTGGCCCGTCGTGGCGTTGCCGCGATGCTGCCGACCCAGGACGAGTTCCCCTACACCATCCGCGTGGTCTCCGAGATCACCGAATCCAACGGCTCCAGCTCGATGGCCTCGGTGTGCGGTGCTTCGTTGGCCCTGATGGACGCCGGTGTGCCGGTCAAGGCGCCGGTGGCCGGTATCGCCATGGGCCTGGTCAAGGAAGGTGAAAAGTTCGCCGTCCTGACCGACATCCTCGGTGACGAAGATCACCTGGGTGACATGGACTTCAAGGTGGCCGGTACTGACAAGGGCGTCACCGCCCTGCAGATGGACATCAAGATCAACGGCATCACCGAAGAGATCATGGAGATCGCGCTGAACCAGGCTCTGGAAGCGCGTCTGAATATCCTCGGCCAGATGAATGCCGTGATCGCCCAGCCGCGTGCTGAGCTGTCGGAAAATGCGCCGACCATGATCCAGATGCGCATCGACACCGACAAGATCCGCGACGTGATCGGCAAGGGTGGTGCGACCATCCGCAGCATCTGCGAAGAGACCCGCGCCTCGATCGATATCGAAGACGATGGCAGCGTGAAGATCTACGGTGAGACCAAGGAAGCTGCCGAAGCTGCGCGTCAGCGCGTGCTGGGCATCACTGCCGAGGCGGAAATCGGCAAGATCTACACCGGTCGCGTCGAGCGCATTGTCGATTTCGGTGCCTTCGTCAACATCCTGCCGGGCAAGGACGGTCTGGTGCACATCTCGCAGATCAGCGACAAGCGCATCGAGAAAGTCACCGACGTGCTCAAGGAAGGCGAGGAAGTGAAGGTGCTAGTGCTGGACGTCGACAACCGCGGCCGCATCAAGCTGTCGATCAAGGACGTCGCTGCGGCAGAAGCCTCCGGCGTCTGATCCTGGCGATTGCCTGACATGGAAAAGGCCCCTTAGGGGCCTTTTCTGTTTTCAGTACTCGCCATCCCGTGGCCGCTTAGAGATGCAGAATCAGCGTCTTCAGCGGTGGCTTGCCATCGAACGAAGGGAAGTCGGCCGCCGGAGCCAGCACCTCGACCTCGCGGACCGGGCGGCCGATCTTGGCCGCGCAGCGCAGCACCTGCTCGCGCCACTCGGCCATCTCGACCCGAGCCAGATTGTTGCAGCACACCAGAATGCCGTGCTCGGCGGTGGCCAGTAGTGCTGGCTTGAGCAGGCTCTGGTAGTCGCGCAGCAGATCGACGGTACCGAAGGCGCTGCGCGCCCAGGCCGGTGGATCGAGGAACACCCGATCGAAGCGCTCCTCGGCCAGTCGCGGGTAGGGCGGCAGGCGCTGGCCACGGCGCTGGGCGATCGGCAGGCCCGCCAGCTGACGGATCGCCGGAAAATAGTCGCTTTGCACGAACTGCATGGCCGGCAGTTGGGGATTCAGCGCGGCATTCTCGCGGCCCACGGCGAGATTGCCCTCGGCAAAGTCCAGATTGACCACCCGTCGCGCGCCCCCAGCGGCCGCGCACAGGCCGACGCCGCAGGTGTAGGCGAACAGGTTGAGTACCGACTGGCCGGCGCTGTGGCGCATCATCCAGCCGCGGGCGTTACGCAAGTCGAGAAACAGCAGCGGGTCCTGGCCGGCGTGACGAGCGCGTACCCGATAATTCACCCCCCATTCATGGCCGATCAGCTCATCCAGCGCGGCAGGTTCGGGCGAATAGACCGGATCACGGCGATCGATCCGCGAATGGGGCTGCGAGCGGTCGTTGTAGACCGGCAGCAGCTCAAGACCCAGCTCGGCCTGGCAGAGCGCCAACAGCTCCAGCAGGGGCTCGCGCGCAAGCGGTTGGTGGAAGCTCTGTACCAGAAGCTGCGGGCCATAGCGGTCGATAGTCAGGCCAGCGGCGCCTTCCTGGCTGCCGTGGAACAGCCGGTAGCAGTCGGTGCCCTGCGCATGCAGCTTGGCGAGCAAGGGCTGGCGGCGGGCGAGGGCGGCGCGCAGCGCCTGGTTCAAGGCGGACATGCGCGTCTCCTCGGAAAATGGAGCGCGCATTTTAGCAGCGCCCCGTGACCCACCGGCAGTTTTTCCCGCCACTCAGCCGCGATGGCGGGCGCGGAAGAACTCGATCAGCCCCTGGGTCGAGCTGTCCTCGGCGGGGCTGGCTTCTTCGCCGGTAAGCCGGCCATACAGGCTGTTGCCCAGCACCTTGCCCAGCTCGACACCCCACTGATCGAAGGCGTTGATCCCCCAGATCACGCTCTGCACGAACACCTTGTGCTCGTAGAGGGCGATCAGCGCGCCGAGACGCTGCGGGCTGACCCGCTCCAGTACCAGGGTATTGCTGGGCCGGTTGCCCGGAATCACCTTGTGCGGCGCCAGGCGCTGTACCTCGGCCTCCGGCAGACCGGCGGTGCGCAGCTCGGCCTCGGCCTCGGCCAGGGTCTTGCCGCGCATCAGCGCCTGACTCTGCGACAGGCAGTTGGCGTACAGCCACTGGTGATGATCGGCCAGCGGGTTGTAGCTGGTCACCGGGACGATGAAGTCGGCGGGGATCAGCCGGGTGCCCTGATGCAGCAGCTGGTGATAGGCGTGCTGGCCGTTACAGCCGACCCCGCCCCAGATCACCGGGCCGGTGCCACCGCTCACCGGTGTGCCATCCTGGCGCACGCGCTTGCCGTTGGATTCCATGTCCAGCTGCTGTAGGTGCTGGTTGAAATTGCGCAGGTGATGGTCGTAGGGCAGGATCGCGTGGCTCTGCGCGTCCCAGAAGTCGCTGTACCAGACGCCGAGCAGGCCGAGCAGCACCGGCAGGTTCTCGGCAAAGGGCGCGCTCTGGAAGTGCTGGTCCATGCGGTAGGCGCCGGAGAGCAGTTCCTTGAAGTTGCCCATGCCGATGGCCAGCGCGATCGGCAGGCCGATCGCCGACCACAGCGAATAGCGCCCACCGACCCAGTCCCACATCGGGAAGATGTTTTCCGCGGCGATGCCGAACTCGATCGCCGCCGTGCGGTTGCTGGTCACGGCGATGAAATGACGGTGCAGGTCGCGCTCGCCACCGCCCTGGGCGAGGAACCAGCGCCGCGCCGCCTGGGTGTTCTTCAGCGTTTCCAGGGTACTGAACGACTTGGAGGAGACAATGAACAGCGTGGTCTCGGCCTTGAGGCGTGCGCTGACCTCATGGAATTCGCTGCCGTCAATATTGGCCAGGTAGTGGCAGCGCACGCCGCGCTGGGCGAACGGCAGCAGCGCCTCGGAGACCAACTGCGGGCCGAGGAACGAGCCGCCGATACCGATGTTGACCACATCGGTGATCGGCTGTTCGCTGTAGCCGCGCCACAGGCCATTGTGGATGCGTTGCACCAGCTCGGTCATCTGCCCGAGCACCCGGTGCACCTCGGGCATCACGTCCTGGCCATCGACCAGTACCCGCTCGCCAATCGGACGGCGCAGCGCGGTATGCAGCGCCGGGCGGCGCTCCGAGGCATTGACCATGCGTCCCTCGAACAACGCCTCAATGGCGGGGCGCAGCTGCACCTGCTCGGCCAGTGCCAGCAGGCTGGCCAGGCTCGCTTCATCGATCAGGTTCTTCGAGTAGTCGAGGAACAGCCCGCCGCGGCTCAGCGAGTAGCGGGCAAAGCGCTGCGGGTCACGGGCGAAGGCCTCGCGCAGGTTGAAGGGCTCCAGGCGCGCACGGTGCTCGCGCAGGGCCTGCCAGGCGGGCAGTTGGGTGGCGTCCTGTGGCTGCGTGTAGTGTTCCATCGACTGACTCGCTCAAGGCTGAATGCAACAAGCCCGGACGAATCCGGGCTTGTCGGGGTGATGCGGAGGCCGATCAGGCAACCTGCACCGGAATGGCGTGACTGGTGTGGCTCAGTTCGTTGTTCGGGTTGAAGTAGAGCATCTGCGGCTGGTAATGGGCCAGCTCGGCCTCATTGTACTGGGCATAGGTGCAGATGATCAGGCGATCACCGACACCGGCCTTGTGGGCGGCGGCGCCATTGACCGAGATGATTTTCGAGCCTTCCTCGCCGCGGATCGCGTAGGTGGTGAAGCGCTCCCCGTTATCCACGTTGTAGATCTGAATCTGCTCGTATTCACGGATGCCGGCCAGATCCAGCCATTCGCCGTCAATGGCGCAGGAGCCCTCGTAGTCGAGAACGGCGTGGGTCACTTGGGCGCGGTGCAGCTTGGCTTTGAGCATGATGCAATGCATGGCGGGTTCCTCAGCAGGCCGTGGCGTCAAGATCCACGAGCAGGTTGTCGATCAGCCGCGTATTGCCCAGGCGTGCGGCGGCGAGAATCACCCGCTGGCGATCGGCCGCAATGGCCGGTTGCAGGGTGAGGGGATGTCGGATTTCCAGGTAGTCCGGCTCGAAACCGGCCTGGCGCAGGGTGGTTTCAGCACGGGCGAGCAAGGCGGCATGATCATTCTGGCCGGCGCGCAGGGCAGCGGCGATCTCGCCCAGAGTGGCAAATAGTTGTGGAGCGATGGCGCGCTGCGCCTCGTCCAGGTAGCCGTTGCGCGAGGACAGGGCCAGTCCGTCGGCGGCCCGCACGGTCGGCAGGCCGACGATCTCGATGGGCAGATCGAGGTCACGCACCAGCTTGCGGATCACCGCCAGCTGCTGGAAATCCTTCTCGCCGAACACGGCCAGGTCCGGCTGGACCATGTTGAACAGCTTGGTGACGACGGTGGCTACGCCCTCGAAGTGACCGGGCCGGCTGGCGCCGCACAGGCCTTCGGAGACGCCGGGTACGCTGACGCGCGTCTGGCCGGCCATGCCGTCGGGGTACATCTGTTCGACGCCCGGCGCGAACAGCAGCTGGCAGCCGGCCCCGTTGAGCTTCTCCTGGTCAGCCGCGAGGGTGCGCGGATAGGTGTCGAGGTCTTCGTGGGCGCCAAACTGCAGCGGGTTGACGAAGATGCTGGCAACCACGAAATCGGCATGGCGACCGGCCTCGCTGACCAGTGCCACATGGCCAGCATGCAGGTTGCCCATGGTCGGGACGAAGCCGATGCGCTGGCCCGCTGCGCGGGCGGCCGCAACGGCACTGCGCAGTTCAGCCACGGTCTTGACGGTGATCATGCAGAAAAACCATGTTCGGGGGCGGGAAACTGACCATCCTTGACCGCCCGGGTGTAGGCAGCGAGGGCGTCCTGGAGGCTGCCCTGACCGGTCATGAAATTGCGCACGAACTTTGCCGGGCGCGGATTGAGGCCGAGCAGATCATGCAGAACCAGCACCTGGCCATCGGTATCCGGGCCGGCGCCGATGCCGATCACCGGCACACGGGCGGCGCGGCTGATCGCACCAGCCAGTGGGCTGGGTACGCATTCGAGTAGCAGCATGGCGGCCCCGGCTTCTTCAAGGGCCAGGGCGGCTTCGCGCATCTCACGGGCGCGCGCCTCATCACGGCCCTGCACCTTGTAGCCACCCAGGACATTGACCGACTGCGGGGTCAGGCCGAGGTGTACGCAGGCCGGAATACCGTTGTCGGCCAGTCGGCGCACGGTCTCGCACAGCCAGGCGCTGCCTTCGAGTTTGACCATGTGTGCGCCGGCGCGCATCAGTGCCGCGCTGCTCTCCAGCGCCTGCTCCAGGGTCGCATAGCTCATGAACGGCAGATCGGCGAGGACCAGCGCGCCCCGGTTACCGCGTTTGACGCAGGCGGTGTGGTAGGCCATATCGGCCACGCTGACCGGCAGGGTGCTGTCATGGCCTTGCAGGACATTACCGAGCGAGTCGCCAACCAGCAACACCTCGACGCCCGCGGCGCAGGAGGCGGCGGCAAAAGTCGCGTCATAGCTGGTCAGCATGACGATTTTCTCGCCGCGCTCCTTGAGGCCGCGCAGGGTGGTGAGCGTGACATCAGGCATCTGAAATTATCCTTGTTGACGCCGGCCAGCGGCAGGCAGAACGAGCGGTCGCCTATAGTCCCGATGGGGGGGGTGGAAGTCAATTATGCCCGGCTAACCGGTACAGCCCGGATCTGGCGGTTGCGCACAGGCGTCTGCCAGGCGCTCCAGCCCCTCGAACGGGCAGGCGGCCAGCAGATCGGCCAGGGTTCGGCCATCGGGCAGCGCCAGGTCGGCGGCAATCTCGGCCAGCGGGTAGAGCACGAAGGCGCGGGCATGCATGTGGTAGTGGGGAACGGTCAGGCGTTCCTCATCGAGCTGCAGCTCGCCGAACAGCAGAATGTCGAGGTCCAGAGTCCGCGGCCCCCAGCGCTCGGCCTTGCGCACGCGACCATGCTGCTGCTCGATGGCCTGCAGGGCATCGAGCAGCTCCAGCGGCTGCAGCGGACAATCGAGGGCCGCCACCGCATTGACGTAGTGCGGCTGATCGGCCGGCCCCAGCGGATCGCTGAGGTAGAAGGACGAAACCTGCTGCAACTGACAGCCCGGCAGAGCCGCGAGGGCTTGCAGGGCGGCGGTCAGCTGCTGCTGCGGCTGGGCAAGGTTGCTGCCAAGGCCGATATAGACACGCTGCATTTCAGTCCTGCCCGCCATCAGCCGGGGCCGGGCGCTTGCGCGGTGCGCGGCGGCGTTTGCGGGCCGGTTTGCCCTCGCCGCTGCCCAGGGCGCGGATCATCTGCCGGCGCTCGCTATCGGAGATCTCTTGGTAGCGCGTCCACCAGTCACCCAGGCCGCCGGTGACTTCGCCGGCGCTTTCGCGCAGCAGCAGAAAATCGTACCCGGCGCGAAAACGCGGGTTTTCCAGCAGCAGGTCAGCGCGCTTGCCCTGACGGCGCGGCAGCCGCTCCTGCATGTCCCAGATTTCCCGCAGCGGCAGGGTAAAGCGCTTGGGCACGGCGGTACGCCGGCACTGCTCGCTGATCAGCTCATGAGCAGCTTCCTGCAGGGCAGCCAGCGCCGGCAGGCCGTGTGCCTGCAGCGCCGCGGCGCGAGCCGGTAGCGCCGGCCACAGCAGGGCGGCGAACAGGAAGGCGGGAGTCACCGGTTTGCCGATGCGGATGCGCTCATCGGTATTGATCAGCGCCTGGCGGATCAGGCGGCCGGCATAATCCGGGTCCGCCTTGAGGGCAGCGGCGGTGGCCGGGAACAGCGGCGCAAACAGCTCGTACTCGCAGAGCAGCTCGAAGGTGCGCAGCCCCTGGCCGGAGAGCAGCAGCTTGATCACCTCATCGAACAGCCGCGCCGCGGGAATGTCGTTCAGCTGGCGGGCCAGGCGGCGAATCGGCTCGGCGCTGTGCGGTTCGATTGCAAAATCCAGTTTGGCGGCAAAGCGTATGGCCCGCAGCATGCGTACGGGATCTTCCAGATAGCGCTGCGTCGGGTCACCGATCAGGCGCACCTCGCGGTTACGGATGTCGTGTACGCCGTGGGCGTAGTCGAGCACTCGCTCGTTGTGCGGATCGTAATACAGGGCATTGATGGTGAAATCGCGGCGCTGCGCGTCATCTTCCTGGCTGCCGTAGACGTTGTCGCGCAGGATGCGCCCGCTTTCGTGGCGGGCCGACTGGTTGTTGTCTTCCTGCTCTTCATCCGCCGGGTGATGGGCGCGGAACGTGGCGACTTCAATGATTTCACGGCCAAAGTGCACATGGGCCAGCTTGAAGCGCCGACCGATGATCCGGGCATTGCGAAATTCGGCGCGTACCTGCTCGGGGGTCGCACTGGTCGCCACATCGAAATCCTTGGGCGTGATGCCCAGGAGCAGGTCGCGTACACAACCGCCGACCAGGTAAGCCTGATAGCCGGCCTGTTGCAGGCGTTCGACAACGCCCACGGCATTACGGCTGATCTGCTCGCGGTGCAGGTTATGTTGGCTGGCGGCCAGCACCTGGGGTGTAGGACGCGCAGGGCGGACACGACGCAGGGGCGATCGAAGGGTCTGGAACAGCTTTTTCAGCATGGGGCTGGGATACCGGATGGTGCGGGGGACGAAAAACCCCTAGCAATGGGCGCGGATTCTATCACCGGCAGATGAGGATGGTGAACGCGAAGGCTCCGGGCATCTTGCGCAAAACACAAGGGGGAGCCTGAGCTCCCCCTTTCGATCATGCCTTGTTCTTGTTATCGGGACGAAGGTGTTGTTCTTGTTGTATTCGTCGCGCTCTGCTGGCAAGCACCCAGGCAGGGTGCCAACAACAAACGGATTCCTTTGAACGCTGGTGTGTCGCTGTGTGCGCTTGACCGGTACGGGTACTGCCTTGGGGCAGTCTTATTGTTCTCTGGCCGGTTATGCCGTCACACAGGGATGACAGTCTGTGCAAAAAAATCGGTTTGTTACGTCTCCATTCGCTTGTTCTTGTTGTTCTGGAGTCGTTACGTCTTGTTCTTGTTATGGCGTTGCTACATTGTTGTTTTTGTTCTGCCGTATACAAAGCATTTGTCGTGCCAACTTTTAAAATCTCTTTTAAATCAAGGGTTTGTAGAGAGCGGCTGGCTTTTGATGAGCAGAAAAAATCGGGTTCCCGTTACCGATGAACCCGGTGTCTGTTACGGCGGCAGGTGGCGGTAACACTTCAGGCCTCTGCGCCCCCACCCGTCTTACGGCGCGGAATGCCCAGACGCTGGCGCCGCTCCCACAGGCATTTGCGACTGATGCCAAGCTTGCGCGCCAGTTCGGTCTCGGTCATGTGATCCTGATGTTCAAGGACGAAATGCTGGAAGTAATCCTCTAGGGACAAATCCTCCGCCGGCTCATGCTTGCTGACGGCGGCATGCTCGCCGGGCGAGGTGAGGAAGTCCGCGTTATCCTGCAGTTCGACATCAATCCCCAGCAGGTCCAGCGGGATCTGCGTCCCCTCGCTGAGGATCACCGCGCGCTCGATGGCGTTTTCCAGTTCGCGCACGTTACCCGGCCAGTGGTACTGGCGGATGCCGCGCAGCGCCTCATCCGACAGCGCCAGGGCATCGCGGCCCATGCGGGTACGCTGGCGCTCGAGAAATACCCGGGCGATATCCAGCACATCGTCCTCGCGCTCGCGCAGCGCCGGCAGGCGCAGGGCAATCACGTTGAGGCGGTAGTAGAGGTCTTCACGGAACTGGCCGGTGCGCGCCAGGTTCTTGAGGTCACGGTGCGTCGCCGCGATCAGCCGCACATCGACCTTCTGGGCATGCACCGAGCCGACCCGGCGGATTTCGCCCTCCTGCAGCACACGCAGCAGACGCGCCTGGGCTTCCAGCGGCAGTTCGCCGATCTCATCGAGGAACAGCGTGCCGCCATCGGCCGCCTCGACCAGCCCGGTGCGTGCGGCGGTTGCACCGGTGAAGGCGCCTTTTTCGTGGCCGAACAGTTCTGATTCGATGAGGGTTTCCGGAATGGCCGCGCAGTTCACCGAAATCAGCGGAGCCTTGGTGCGCCGCGACAGGTTATGCAGCGCGCGGGCGACCAGCTCCTTGCCGGTACCGGACTCGCCCTGAATCAGCACCGTGGAGTCGGTCGGTGCGACCTTGCGGATCTTGCCGAACAGATCCTGCATCGCCGCACAGCGGCCAATGATGCCGATATCGTCGCTGGCGACCGGCTCAGGTGCCGCGCCGCCCGGCGCACGCTCGCTGGCGGGCGCTGCCTGAGGGGCGGCGTCGCTGGCAGCGCATGGGCAATCGCGCAGGATCCGCGCGATGGTCTGCAGCATCTCGTCGTGATCGAACGGTTTGGCGATGTAGTCGATGGCGCCGAGCTTCATCGAGTCGACCGCCGAGCGCAGGCTGGCGTAGCTGGTCATGATCAGCACCGGCGTGCCTTCGGCCAGCGCGATCAGCTCGGTACCGGGGGCGCCGGGCAGGCGCAGGTCACTGATGATCAGGTCGAAGCGGGAGAACGGTTGCTGCTGCTGGGCTTCCTGCACCGATCCGGCCTCGCTGACCGTGTAGTGATTACGCTCCAGCAGACGGCGCAGGGCCGAGCGGATGATGGTTTCGTCTTCGACGAGGAGGATGTGTGTCATGTCTGTTCAGCTCTCGCGACAGGCTTGCAGCCTGCCGGATACAGGATTGGGCCGTCGGGGCGGCAGCCGGTCCCTGCATCCGGTGGCGACGGGTGACTACAGGGCCGTCGGGCCGGCATAGCGCGGTAGGGTAACCCGAATGCGCGTGCCGCGCTGCCTTTGTGGGTCGGCCGGGCTGTCGATGGTGATCTGCCCATAGTGTTCCTCGACGATCGAATAGACCAGTGCCAGCCCCAAACCTGTGCCCTTGCCGGGATCCTTGGTGGTGAAGAAGGGCTCGAACAGACGCTCGACGATCGATTTGGGAATGCCGGTTCCCTGGTCCTCGACGACCAGCTCCACAGTCTCCTCGCCGGCCTCGCTACGGATTTGGATCTGCCCGCCGGGCGGTGAGGCGTCACGGGCGTTGGACAGCAGGTTGATCAGCACCTGGGCCAGCCGCTGCGAATCACCGACGACGTAGTGCTGGGGATCGCACAGGTTCTGGTAGTGCACCTCATGCTCGCGGTTCAGCGACAGCAGGGCGATGGCCTCGCGGGCGGTGTCGGCCAGGCTGACCGGCTCGCTGGCGCGCTGATGACCGCCGGCATGGGCAAAGCTCATCAGCGACTGGACGATGCGGGTGATGCGCTTGGTCAGGGCGATGATCTGCTCGCTGGTTTCAGTGATTTCGCGATCGCCCTCGCGCTCCTCGTGCAGGTTCTGCGCGAGACAGGCAATGCCGGTGACCGGGTTGCCGATCTCGTGGGCGACCCCGGCAGCCAGGCGACCGATCGAGGCAAGGCGCTCGGAGTGCACCAGGCGGTCTTCCAGTAGCTGGGTTTCGGTCTGATCCTCGACCAGCAGCACCAGGCCACTGTTACCGGGGGCCAGCGGTTCGTCGATGGCCGCCTTGTGCAGGTTCAGCCAGTGCAGCTGGCCGTCGAGTTCCAGACGCTGCTTGTGCAGGTGCTCGTCCGGCCCCTGGATGAAACTCTCCAGCAGGCTGCGCCAGGGTTCGGCCAGGCCGGTGAGGCGCGAGCCGACGGTCTGGCGAGCATCGATACCGGTCAGCTCTTCCATGGCGCGGTTCCACATCAGGATCTCGCGGTCCTTGGCCAGCGAGCAGACGCCCATCGGCAGCTCCTGCAGGGTCTGGCGGTGGTAGCGGCGCAGGGCATCGAGTTCGGCGGCAAGGCCGGTCAGGCGCGACTGGTAGTCCTCCAGGCGGCTTTCGATGAAGTGGATGTCCTCGGTGACGTAGCTGTCGCCACCGGCCTTGTAGGGCAGGAAGGTCTCGACGATATCGCGGGCGACGCTCGGGCCGAGCAGCCCGGAGAGGTTGGCCTCGATGCGGTCGCGCAGGCGGCGCAGCGCATAGGGGCGCTGCTCGTCGAAAGGCAGGCCCAGATCCTGCAACGCCTGCTCCACCTCGCGCTGCGCGGTACGCGCACCGAGCGGGCGGGCCAGTTCGCTGGCAAATTCCTGCGGTGAGTTGGCCAGCAATTCGCGGCGTTGCGGGCGGCGCACGGTATCCAGGGCGCAGGCTTCGGCGGCGCTGCGCTCCTCATCGCTGGCGCTGCTGAACAGCGAGACCAGGCAGAACACCAGCACGTTGACGGTCAGCGAGGCGATGGCGGCCAGGTGCCAGCTGGTGTCGTCGAGCACATAGACCATGTCCAGAACCGGCAGATAAAAGCCGGGCACTCTGCCGATCAGCGGCAGCAGCATGGTCAGGACCCATACCAGGATGCCGGCCACCAGCCCGCCGATGAAGCCGCGACGGTTGGCGCCGGTCCAGTACAGCAGCGCCAGGGCGCCGGGCAGGAACTGCAAGGTGGCGACGAACGAGACGGTGCCCAGATGCGAGAGATTCTGGCGATGATCGATCAGCTGGAAGAAGCCGTAGCTGCCGGCGATGATCGCCACGATCAGCAGGCGCCGGGTCCACTTCAGCCAGCGGTAGATATTGTCCTCGGCCGGCGGCTGGTAAAGCGGCAGCACCAGATGATTGAGCGCCATCCCCGACAGCGCCAGGCTGGTGACGATCACCAGACCGCTGGCCGCTGACAGGCCGCCCAGGAAGGCGGCAAACACCAGCCAGGGCTGCTCCAGGCTCAGGCCGATACCTAGGGTGAAGTAGTCCGGGGCGGTCTCGGTCTGCAGCTTGAGGCCCGCCCAGAGGATCGGCGGCACCGCCAGGCTCATCAGCAGCAGGAACAGCGGCAGGCCCCAGCTGGCGCTGATCAGCGAGCGGGTGTCGAGGTTTTCGGTGAAGGTCATGTGGAACATGTGCGGCGTCACCACCGCCGCGGCGAAGAACACCAAAAGCAGGGTGCGCCACGGACCTTCCTGCAGCGGGGTGTGCAGGGTGCTCAGCGCATCCTTGTTGACCAGCAGCCACTGCTCAAGCCCCTGCGGGCCATCGAACACGCCGTACAGGGCATAGGCGCCGATCGCCAGCATCGCGCACAGCTTGACCAGCGACTCGAAGGCGATGGCGATCACCAGTCCTGGATGCCGCTCGCGGCTGGCCACATTGCGCGCGGCAAACAGGAAGGTGAACAGGATGATCAGCGTGCAGAAGGTCAGGGCGACCTGCTGGCGCCGGTCATCGCCGGTGATCAGCGCGACGCTGTCAACGATCGACTGAATCTGCAGCGCCATCAAGGGCATCACCGCCAGCAGCATGAAGATGCTGGTCAGGGTGCCGGCCCACGGGCTGCGAAAGCGGAAGGCGAACAGGTCGGCCAGCGAGGCCAGCTGGTAGGTACGGGTCAGACGCAGGATTGGCTGCATCAGCACCGGTGCTAACAGGAAGGCGCCAGAAATCCCCAGGTAAATGGCCAGAAAGGCATAGCCGTACTGATAGGACAGCCCGACCGCGCCATAGAACGCCCAAGCGCTGGTGTAAACACCCAGTGACAGGGTGTAGGTCAGTGGATGGCGCAGCAAGCCGGCGGGCAGTTTGCCGCGCTCGGTCAGCCAGGCCAGCCCGGAGAGCAGGATCAGGTAGGCGATGCTGATCAGCAGCAGGTCGCTGAGGTCAAAGTTCGTCGGCATCGCGCTGGCTCTGCAGGATAAAGGTGACGGCGATCAGGATCAGCCAGAGCATGTAGGGCCGGTACCAGGCCCCGTTCGGGTCGATCCACCAATCCATGATGGCCGGGGAGAACAGGTAGATCCCGACCACCAGGATCAGAACCAGCCGGTAGATGTACATGGCAGGGCTCGCGAAGACGCAGAAGCGCCGATGGTAGCCGAGCGGGCCGGTGCAGGGAACGTCAGCGCACGAAGGCTTCGCTCAGGCCCAGGCAGTGGGGGATGGCTGCGGCCTGCCAGTGCGCGATGGCCCAGGCAAGCATCGCCTCGGGGCGAGCGCCCTCCAGCTCCGCCGGGGGCCGCTGGCCGAGGGCGCGCAGCGCGCGCAGCAGCTCGGCCGGTGCCCGCTCGGGCGGCAGCGGCGGCGAGCGGTAGGACTTGCCGAGTTTGTGGCCATCGGGCTGTAGCAACAGCGGGATGTGCAGGTAACGCGGTTGCGGCAGGCCGAGCAGTGCTTGCAGGTACAGCTGGCGCGGGGTGGAGTCGAGCAGATCGGCGCCGCGCACCACGTCGGTGATGCCTTGCCAGGCATCGTCGAGCACCACCGCCAGCTGGTAGGCATACAGGCCATCGCGGCGCTGGATGATGAAATCGCCGACGTCACGGGCCAGATTCTGCGCAAAGCGCCCCTGCACACGATCAAAAAAGGCGTACTCGGCATCCGGGACGCGCAGGCGGATCGCCGCATCCTCGCGCGGGTGTTGGCGGTC
Organism: Pseudomonas eutrophicaquae; assembly: GCF_023544715.1. Classification (GTDB taxonomy): domain Bacteria; phylum Pseudomonadota; class Gammaproteobacteria; order Pseudomonadales; family Pseudomonadaceae; genus Geopseudomonas. The sequence continues at coordinate 127,706 of NZ_JAMJEZ010000006.1, forward strand.
ACGGCAGGTGCCGGGATAAATCAGCTGGCCCTCGAGCTGCTTGCGCGAGCAGCGGCAGGCGTAGGCCAGACCCTGTGCCAGCAGGCGATCCACGGCCGCGGCGTAAGCGGCGTGGCGGGTGCTCTGGCGCTCAACCGGGCCATCCCAGTGCAGGCCGTAGGTATCCAGCGTGCGCAGGATGGTGTCCTGTGCGCCGGGCATCTCCCGTGGCGGGTCCAGATCCTCCATGCGCAGCAGCCAGCGACCGCCGACGGCGCGGGCATCGAGAAAGGAGGCCAGGGCTGCGACCAGCGAGCCGAAGTGCAGGTAGCCGCTGGGGGTGGGCGCAAAACGGCCAACGTAGGGGCGGGGCGGGCTCATGAGGGGGCTTGGCTGATCATTCAGGGGGCGATCACCGTTGCGGTGAGGCCCATAACGCCTGCGGCCGAGCAGCGCGGTGCTGCAGAGGGCCGGCAGGCGGGAGAGTGGGCAGGACTCAGGCGCCGAGCTGCTTTTCCTTGATTTCTGCCAGGGTCTTGCAGTCGATGCACAGGGTGGCGGTGGGGCGGGCTTCCAGACGGCGGATGCCGATCTCGACGCCGCAGGATTCGCACCAGCCGTACTCGTTATCCTCGATCAGCTGCAGGGTTTCATCGATCTTCTTGATCAGCTTGCGCTCGCGATCGCGGGCGCGCAGCTCCAGGCTGAATTCCTCTTCCTGGCTGGCGCGATCAGCGGGGTCGGGGAAGTTGGCGGCCTCATCCTGCATGTGATGCACGGTGCGGTCGACTTCCTCCATCAGCTCCTGCTTCCAGTTGTTGAGGATGCCGACAAAATGCGCACGCATTGCGTCGCTCATGTACTCCTCGCCGGCGCTTTCCTTATAGGGTTCGAAGCCGCGGATCAGTTGACTGTTCTTTTCTTGGGTCTTGGTGGCCATGCGATGTCCGCCTCTCAGATTCGCTAATCCCGTGCGCAGGGGAGTGTCCGTTCCCGGTCCGTGGGCCGGGTGCCTGCGTTTGCAAGCGGGCGAACCTACCAGAAACCCCCCGCGGGCGCCAGCCTGCCGGCATATCGCTGCAGCCCTCGCCCCGGCGCTTGCTAGAATCGCCTTTTTTGCCGCCGGAGCCGCCTGATGCCGCCCGTTTACAGTGCGCGCAGTCGCGCCATCGAACCCTTCCATGTCATGGCGCTGCTGGCGCGGGCCCAGGCCCTTGAAGCAGCCGGGCATGATGTGATCCATCTGGAAATCGGCGAGCCGGATTTCCCCACGGCGGCGCCGATCGTGCAGGCCGGGCAGGCGGCGCTGGCCGCCGGGCACACCCGCTACACCGCCGCGCGCGGTCTGCCGGCGCTGCGTGAGGCGCTGAGCGGCTTCTATGCCCGCCGCTATGGCCTCGACATCGACCCGCAGCGCATCCTCATCACCCCCGGCGGCAGTGGCGCGCTGCTGCTGGCCGCGGCCTTGCTGGTCGATCCCGGCAAGCACTGGCTGCTGGCGGATCCCGGTTACCCCTGCAATCGGCACTTCCTGCGTCTGGTCGAGGCGCGTGCCCAGCTGGTACCGGTCGGCCCGGCTTCGGCCTACCAGCTGACCCCTGAGCTGATCGACCAGCACTGGACGCCGGACAGTGTCGGCGCGCTCTTGGCCTCGCCGGCCAACCCGACCGGCACCGTGTTGTCCCGCGCCGAGCTGGCGGCGCTGTCGGCAACATTGCGGGCGCGTGGCGGGCATCTGCTGGTGGATGAGATCTATCACGGCCTGACCTACGGGCTGGAGGCGCCCAGCGTGCTGGAGGTGGATGACGAAGCCTTCGTGCTCAACAGCTTCTCCAAGTACTTCGGCATGACTGGCTGGCGACTCGGCTGGCTGGTGGCGCCGCAGGCCGCCGTGCCGGAGCTGGAGAAGCTGGCGCAGAACCTCTATATCAGCGCGCCGACCATCGCCCAGCATGCTGCGCTGGCCTGCTTCGAAGAAGACACCCTGGCGATCCTCGAGGCGCGCCGCGCCGAGTTTGCCAAGCGCCGCGACTATCTGCTGCCGGCGCTGCGTCAGCTGGGTTTTCGCATCGACGTCGAGCCGCAGGGCGCGTTCTACCTGTACGCCGATATCAGCGCACTGGGCGGCGATGCCCAGGCGTTCTGCGCTCACCTGCTGGAAACCGAGCATGTGGCGGTGACCCCGGGATTGGACTTTGGCCACTACCGCTCCGCCCATCATGTGCGCTTTGCCTACACCCAGAGCGTGCCGCGCCTTGAGCAGGCGGTGGCGCGCATTGCCCGGGCCTTGCAGCACTGGAGGCCCGATGCAGTTTGAACCGCCCTTGGAAGCCGCTCGCCTGCTGCGTCGCTACCAGCGCTTCTTCGCTGATATCGAGACCCTGGCGGGCGAGCGGCTGACCGTGCATTGCCCGAACACCGGGGCCATGCGTCATTGCCTGGTCGAAGGCGGGCAGGTCTGGTTCAGCCGCAGCAAGGATCCGCGGCGCAAGCTGCCGGGGACCTGGGAGCTGGCGCAGACGCCCCACGGCCGGCTGGCCTGCATCAATACCGCGCGGGCCAATCCGCTGGTCGAGGAGGCCCTGCGGGCCGGGCGGATCGAGGGGCTGGAGGGCTTTAGTGCCCTGCGCCGCGAGGTGCGCTATGGCACGGAGAACAGCCGCATCGACTTCTGCCTGGACTATGCCGGGGGCCCCTCGGTGTATCTCGAGGTCAAGAGCGTCACGCTGGGCTTTGCCGACAGCACGGTGGCGGCCTTCCCGGATACGGTGAGCGCGCGGGCCAGCAAGCACCTGCGCGAACTGGCGGCGCTGGCGCGTCAGGGGGGGCGGGCGGTGCTGCTCTACTGCGTCAATCTCTCGGGCATCAGCGCGGTGCGGGCGGCTGAGGAGATCGATCCGGCCTATGCCCGGGCGCTGGCGGAGGCGCGGGCTGCGGGCGTTGAAGTGCGTGCCGTGGCGGTCGAGCTGTCTGTGCAGGGGCTGCAGGTAACGCACGCCTTACCGGTACTGAGCGGAGCCGCGCCATGACGGCCCCCTTGCGGCAACCGGGCGGGGTGGGGCGATGACTCGCCGCGTGCTGGGCTTGCCTCTGCTGGGGCTGCTGCTTGCGCTGGCCGTGTTGCTGTCGCTGTCGCTGGGGGCGCTGTCGCTGCCGCTCGGTGAGACGCTGCGGGCGCTGGGCCACGGGCTGGGCCTGCCGTTGCCCGGCGAGGTGTCGAGGCAGACCGAGCAAATCCTGCTGCAGATTCGCCTGCCGCGCACCTTGCTGGGGCTGACGGTGGGCGCGGTGCTGGCGCTGTGCGGGGTGGCGATGCAGGGGCTGTTTCGCAACCCGCTGGCCGATCCCGGGCTGATCGGGGTGTCCAGCGGGGCGGCGCTCGGCGCGGCCTGTGCCATTGTGCTGGGCGCCTGGCTGGGCGGCGTGCCCTCGGTACTGGCGCCTTATCTATTGTCGCTGTGCGCGTTTGCTGGCGGGCTGCTGGTGACCGCACTGGTCTACCGGATGGGCCAGCGTGAGGGCCAAACTCGGGTGGCCACGCTGCTGCTGGCGGGCATCGCTTTGACCGCGCTGTCCGGTGCGCTGATCGGCTTGCTCAGCTATCTGGCTGACGACACCACGCTGCGCAGCCTGACCTTCTGGAATCTGGGCAGCCTGAATGGCGCGAGCTATGCGCGGCTCTGGCCGCTGCTCTTGGTCACGCTGGCCGTGGCGCTCTGGCTGCCGCGGCGCGCGCAGGCTTTGAATGCTCTGCTGCTTGGCGAGGCCGAAGCCCGGCATCTGGGCATCGAGGTCGAGCGGCTCAAGCGCGAGCTGGTGCTGTGTACCGCGCTGGGGGTGGGCGCGGCGGTGGCGGCGGCAGGGCTGATCGGTTTTATTGGCTTAGTGGTACCGCACCTGATGCGCTTGTTGGTCGGCCCCGATCATCGCCGGCTGTTACCGGCGGCGGCGCTGGGCGGTGCCACGCTGCTGCTGCTGGCGGACCTGTGCGCGCGCCTGCTGCTGATGCCGGCGGAGCTGCCGATCGGGGTCATCACCGCGCTGCTGGGGGCGCCATTCTTTTTGTTGTTGCTGGTGCGGGGACGTTATTGATGTTGCAGGCCCGACGACTGAGCGTGCGCCGCGGACCGTGTCCGGTGCTGGAGGGAATCGAGCTGTCGCTGCAAGGCGGTGAGGTGCTGGGCGTGCTGGGCCCCAATGGCGCGGGCAAGAGCAGCCTGTTGGCGGCGCTGAGTGGTGAGCTGGCGCCGGCAGACGGCGAAGTTCTGCTCGGTGGGCAGCCGCTGGCCCGTCTGGCGGCCCGCCAGCGCGCCCGCCAGTTGGCGGTGCTGCCGCAGCGGTCGGCGCTGCAGTTCGATTTTCGCGTCGAGGAGGTGGTGGCGCTGGGGCGGCTGCCCCACGCCGATACCCCGGACAGCGCCCGTCAGGCGCTGGAAGGTGCGCTGCAGGCGGCGGATATCCTCCACCTGCGCCCGCGTGATTATCTGGGTCTCTCCGGGGGTGAGCGTCAGCGGGTGCAGCTGGCGCGGGTGCTGGCACAATTGTGGCCGGGGCGCGCCGGGCAGGTGCTGCTGCTCGATGAGCCAACCGCGATGCTCGATCCCCTGCACCAGCATGCCTGCCTGCAGGCCGCCCGGACGCTGGCCGCGCGGGGTGTTGCGGTGCTGGTGATCCTGCATGACCTCAATCTGGCTGCCCGTTATTGTGATCGCCTGCTGCTGCTCGCCGGGGGGCGGGTGCAGGCGCTGGGCACGGTGGCCGAGGTGCTGCGTGCCGAGGTCTTGCAGGCCGTGTTCGGCCTGCAGGTGCTGATTCAGCCCCACCCCGAGCGGGGGCATCCTGTGGTCATTGCCCGTTAAGGAGGCGTTCATGCGTTCATTGCTGCTGTGTGCCAGCCTGTTGCTGGCGGCCTGTACTTCGACGACCCCGGCATCATCCGGGGTGCCGGCGGTTGCGCCACTGCCGGCCTGGCAGAGTCCTGAAGGTCGCGACGATGTGCGGCTTGGGCAGATTGTCGAGCTGGCCAGTGGCCGGGTGCTCAGTCCGGCGCAGCTCATCGAGGAGCTGCAGGCCGCGCCGCTGCTTTTGATCGGCGAGCAGCACGACAACCCCGATCATCACGCGCTGCAGCTCTGGGTACTGGAGCAGCTGGCGCAGCGTCGCCGCGGTGGTGCCCTGCTGCTGGAAATGCTCAATCCCGATCAGCAGGCGCGGGTCGAGGCGGCGCAGGCGGCGCTGCGCCGTGGCGAGCAGCCGGCGCTGCCCGAGGCGCTGGCCTGGCAGCCGGGCTGGGACTGGGCGCAGTATGCGGCGCTGGTGGACTGGGGGCTGCGTCAGCCGCAGCCGCTGCTGGCCGCCAATCTGGATCAGGACGAGATCCTTGCGCTGTACCGCGCGCGCACCCTGCCGACGGGTGCGCGCAGCAACCAGCCGGCGGTCCACGAGGCGCTGCTGGCGCAGCTGCGCCAGTCACATTGCGGTCTGCTGCTGGAGTCCCAGCTGCCGGCGATGCTGGCGGTGCAGCAGCAGCGCGACCGGCGGATGGCCGAGCGCCTGTTGGCCGCACCCCAGCCGGCAGTCCTGCTGGCGGGCGGCTTCCATGTCCGGCGTGATCTGGGGGTGCCACTGCATCTGGCCGATCTGGGTGAGGAACGCGCGCGGGTGCTGATGCTGGCCGAGGTGGACCGCAGCCCGCAGGCGAGCGAGGCCGATTACGTCTGGTTCACCCCGGCACAGCCTGCAGTCGATCACTGTGCGGCGCTGCGTGAGTCGCGTGCTGCACATCCTGAGCGCAGTTGAGCCGGGCGCCGACGGCCTGCAGGCCGTCGGCAGTGCACCGGTTACTGCCAGCCCAGGCGCGCCAGCAGGGGCGCGAGGCTGTCGGCGTGCGTGGTATCGATCAGCACGCTGTGGGCGCGCTCGGCCTCATCCAGCGGTTCGCGGGCGGCCAGTTGCGCGGCGATCACCGCTTCGGTGGCATCCGAGGGATCGCCACCGCTGGCCTGACGCTCCGCCAGCCAGGCATGGATCTGCGCCAGCGGGGCCTGGCAATCGAGGATTAACAGCTCAACGCCTGCCTGCTCGGCAACCTGGCGGGCGGCCTCGCGCTGGGCGCGTGTGAGGTAGGTGGCATCCAGCACCACCGGATAGCCATCCGCGAGGATCTGTGCGGCGAGCTGATGCAGGCGGGCATAGGTCTGCTGGCTGGCGGCGGCGCTATACAGGGTGGCCTCATCGGCGTCCGGCAGCAGACGCTTGCGCTCGACATCCGAGCGCAGGCGGATCGCCCCGAGTGCCTCGACCAGCTGCAGCGCCACCAGACTCTTGCCGACCGCCGAAACGCCGTGGGTGATGGCCAGCAGGGCGCGCGGCGCGCGGCTGTACCCTTCGGCCAGCGCCGCGTAGCGCCGGTAGCGGGCCAGCAGGGCCTGACGTTCCTCGTCGCTCTGCCCCGGCTGCAGGCCGAACAGGCAGATCTTGGCGCGGACCATGGCGCGGTACGCCTTGTAGAAGCGCAGCAGGGCGAGGCCGGCGTAGTCGCCGGTCAGCTCCAGATAGTGGTTGATCAGCCGCTGCGACAGCGCCTGCAGGCCGCGATCCTCCAGATCCATTGTGACGAAGGCGACATCGCAGATCACATCGATCAGGCGGAACGGCTCGTTGAATTCGATGCAGTCGAACAGGCGCACCTCACCCTCGAGCAGGGTGACGTTGGCCAGGTGGATGTCGCCGTGGCATTCACGCACAAAGCCGTCCTGCTTGCGTTGCTCCAGCAGCGGCTGCAGGCGGTTGAATGCCGTTTGGGCCCAGTTCTCCAGGCGGTCGAGCTGGGCCAGGTCAGCGGCATCCTCGAGCAGCGCACGGCTCTGTTCGAAGTTCTGCAGCACCGGCGCCATCACCGCGTCGGCGCCGCCGAGCGGATGGTCAACCGGCACTATCGCGGCCTGGGTGTGCAGGTCGGCGATGACCCGTGCCAGGGCGTCGATGTGCGCGGCGTGCAGTTCGCCGCGGGCCTGGACATGGTCGAGCAGGCCGTGCTGGTCGAACTGGCGCATCTTGATCAGATGATCGAGTACTGGGCCTTCACCGCCCAGCTGCAGCGCATCCAGGCTGCCGGTCAGCGGGATGACCTCCAGGTAGAGGTCCGGGGCGGTACGCCGATTCAGGCGGACTTCCTCATGACAGAAGTGCTCGCGGGCCTCAAGGCTGCTGAAGTCGAGAAAGCCGAAGTTCACCGGCTTCTTCAGCTTGTAGGCGTAGGGTCCGGTGAGCAGTACCCAGGAGATGTGGGTCTCGATGACCTGAAAGCCTTCTACCGGATGCGGGTAGAGGGCTGGGTTTTGCAGGGCGTCGATCAGTGTCTGGCTCACGGAAAATCCTTGCATCAAGAAATGAACAGGCCGGTATTATGGGCACTTGCTGCTGGCCTGCAAACCGCGGGGCGGCCGTGGGCGGGCGGGTTGTCCCCGGCCAGGCGTCTGGCAGCGGGTGTACGGAGCCTGCAGGCGCGATAAAGCCGCGTATAATCCGCCGCCATGAGCCGATCTCCTACTTCCGCCCCCCGTTCATCCCGCAAGGGCCGATTCTCTGCCGCGCGCGGCGGTACCTGGCTGCGCTGGTTCTGGCGTCTGGCCGTGGTGGCGGCGCTGGCCTTGCTGGCGCTGCTGATCTATCTGGATGCCCGCGTGCAGGAGCGTTTCTCCGGGCAGCGCTGGTCGGTGCCGGCCAAGGTCTATGCGCGGCCGCTGGAGCTGTTTGCCGGACAGCGTCTCGGGCGTGATGACCTGCTGACCGAGCTGGAGGCATTGGGCTACCGGCGGGTGGCGCGGGTGCAAGGACCGGGGGATATGGCCGTCAGCGGGCAGCAGGTCGTGCTGCACAGCCGCGGTTTCCAGTTCCATGATGGCAGCGAGTCGGCCCAGCCGCTGCGAGTGAGTTTTGCCGGGCAGTCGGTGCGGGCGCTGGCGAGCGGCGAGGGCGCGGTGGTGCCGGTGGCCCGCCTTGAGCCGCTGCTGATCGGCGGCATTTATCCGGCGCATAACGAGGACCGCATCCTCGTGCAGATCGATGAAGTGCCGCCGCTGCTGATCGACACCCTGCTGGCGGTCGAGGACCGTGATTTCTACAGCCATTTCGGGGTTTCGCCCCGCTCGATCCTGCGTGCGCTGGTGGCCAACCTCAGTGCCGGTGGTGTGGTGCAGGGTGGCAGCACCCTGACCCAGCAGCTGGTGAAGAATTTCTTTTTGAGCAGCGAGCGCAGCCTGACCCGCAAGGCTACCGAGGCGCTGATGGCGATCCTCCTGGAGCTGCGTTACGACAAGCGCGAGATTCTTGAGGCGTACCTCAACGAGGTGTTCCTCGGTCAGGATGGGCAGCGCGCCATCCACGGCTTTGGGCTGGCCAGTCAGTACTTCTTCGGTCAGCCGCTGGCGGAGCTGCGCCCGGAGCAGATCGCCCTGCTGGTCGGCATGGTCAAGGGGCCATCCTATTACAATCCGCGCCGCTCGCCGCAGCGCGCGCTGGAGCGGCGCAATCTGGTCCTGGACCTGCTCGGTGAGCAGGGCATCCTGAATGCCGCGCAGCTGGCGCAGGCCCGTCAGGCGCCGCTGGGCGTCAGTGCCCGCGGCAGTCTGGCCAACAGCTCGTATCCGGCGTTCCTGGATCTGGTCAAACGCCAGTTGCGTCAGGACTACCGTGAGGAGGACCTGACCGGCGAGGGGCTGCGGGTCTTTACCAGCTTCGATCCGATCCTGCAGCTCAAGGCCGAAACGGCACTGAGCGAAACCTTGCGCCGGCTTGGCAATCGCCGCGGAGTGGATGAGATCGAGATGGCGATGGTGGTCACTCATCCGCAGACCGGTGAGATCCAGGCGCTGCTCGGCAGCCGCCAGCCGCGCTTTGCCGGCTTCAACCGCGCGCTGGATGCCCAGCGGCCAATCGGCTCGCTGGTCAAGCCGGCCATCTACCTGGCCGCGCTGGAGCAGCCGACACGCTACACCCTGACCAGCCTGCTGGCCGATGAACCGCTGGCCATCCGCGGTGGCGACGGGCAGCTGTGGGAGCCGAAGAACTTTGATCGGCGCGCTCACGGCACAGTGTTCCTCTATCAGGCGCTGGCTAATTCCTACAACCTGTCTACCGCGCGTCTGGGGCTGGATGTCGGGGTCGAGCAAGTGCTGGAGGCGGTACGCCGTCTCGGTGCGGAGCATCGCTGGCCGGCCTATCCCTCGATGCTGCTGGGAGCAGGGGCGCTGAGTCCGCTGCAGGTGGCGACCCTGTATCAGACCATTGCCAATGGCGGGTTCAACTCGCCGCTGCGGGGGATTCGCAGCGTGCTGGCGGCCAGTGGCGAGCCGCTCAAGGGCTACCCGTATGAGGTGCAGCAGCGGTTTGATCCGGGGGCGATCTATCTGCTGCAGCACGCGCTACAGCGGGCGATGCGCGAGGGAACCGGGCGCTCGGTCTACAGTCAATTGCCCGGCTCGCTGGTGGTGGCCGGCAAGACCGGCACCAGCAACGACTCACGAGATAGCTGGTTTGCCGGCTTCAGTCAGGACCTGCTGGCGGTGGTGTGGATGGGCCGCGATGACAACGGCGCCACGCCGCTGACCGGTGCAACCGGCGCCCTGCAGCTGTGGACCGGCTTCATGCGCCGCGCCCAGCCGGTCTCGCTGGATCTGGCCATGCCGAACAATGTGCAGTCGGCCTGGGTGGACCCCTACACGGGCGAGGGCCGCGAGGCGGATTGTCCGGGGGTTGTGCCGATGCCGTATATTCGCGGCAGTGAGCCGCCGGTGGTGTCCTGCCATGCGGCGGGCTTGCCGGGAGAAGATCCACTGCGTGACTGGTTGCAGCAGTGGCTGGAGTAAGTCGGATCAATCGGAGCAAGCCACGGGCTTGCCGACAGAGAGGAGACGCGAGGGTGTCGATGATGCAGGCTGCAAGATCAGGCAGGTTCGCAGGCGTGCTGCTGGGGATGGCGCTGCTGGCAGGGTGTGCGACGCCTGTGCAGCGTGGCTCGATTCCGGTGGTGGATGCCAGTGTGCCGTTGTCGAATACGAGGTCTGCAGCTCCGCAGGCTCTGCCGCCGGCGGTGCGTGCGCCCATGGCTCAGCCGCAGGACAGTGGCGTGGTGGTGATGGTGCCGGAAACCGCGGTGGCTGCACCGATTCAGACCTTCCCGGCGGCCGGCAGCGCAGGCTTTGCGCTGCCCGCGACCCCGGCTGCGCCGGCACCGCTCACGCCACCGGCGGTACAGCCGAGCGCAGGCGTCGGGGCGCTGACCCTCTCGGCGGACGAGCAGCTCGATGGTCCGGTGCTGGCACTGCTGACTTCGGCTCAGCAGATGGAGCGCAGCGGCAATCTGGGTGGTGCTTCGGCGAGCCTTGAGCGGGCGCAGCGCATTGCGCCCCGTGAGCCGCAGGTCCTGTATCGGCTGGCTGAGGTGCGGTTGGCGCAGGGGGATGCAGCCCAGGCCGAGCAGCTGGCGCGGCGCGGATTGAGCTATGCCGGCGGGCGTCAGGCCTTGCAGGCCAGTCTGTGGGATGTGATTGCCCGGGCTCGTGAGTTTCAGGGCGATACCGTTGGGGCCGCCGAGGCTCGCCGTCAGGCGCGGACACCGCTGTGATGGATGCGCGCATTCCGGTGATTGCCGATGGTCTGCTGGCCCTCGAGCAGCAGTTGCGACAGCTGGGCTGGTGGAGCGAGGCGCCGCCCGCGCCTGAGCGGCTGGCCAGCACGGCACCCTTCTGCGTCGATACCCTGCTGTTCGAGGAGTGGCTGCAGTGGGTGTTCATCGTGCGCATGAGGTCACTGCTGGAGCGGGGTGGTCCACTGCCGTCCAGCAGCGCCATGCAGGCCATGGGTGAGCAGGCCTGGGCGCCGCGAGGGGCTCCGGTGGCTGGACTTCTGGCCGCCCTGGAAAGGCTGGATCACCTGATTGTTGGGGGCGCCGGGCACTGAAGTCGGGCGGCTTCTGCCATGCGCCGGTGGGCAACTTCGGCTTGACTTGATCGGGGCTAATCCGAACAATCTGCAATTTGCCGTCATCCGTGGCCATTTGCCGCGTGCGGCAGGCCGACAGGTGCACACCCGCGCCGCCCAAGCCAAACTCCGCCATGCGCCTACCGGGCAGCGGGGTCGGGGCTGCCGTAACAGCAGGCCAGCTCCCGAAACATGCTAAGTCAGCAGCTGACGTCTCCGGCGACTACCGTCGTCCATGCTCTGCCTGGCAGTCAACCGAACTTCGGTCACCCGCTCGCGGGTGTTTCTCAGGCGTTCAAGAGGTGAAACGTGGAGCTTTTATCTGGCGCTGAAATGGTCGTCCGCTTCCTGCGGGACGAAGGCGTAAAGTACATCTATGGGTACCCGGGTGGTGCCCTGTTGCATATCTATGATGCCCTTTTCAAGGAAAAGGCCATCGAGCACATTCTGGTTCGCCATGAGCAGGCGGCCACCCATATGGCGGACGGTTATGCCCGTGCCACCGGCAAGGCCGGTGTCGTGCTGGTGACCTCCGGTCCGGGGGCGACCAATGCCATCACCGGCATTGCCACCGCCTACATGGATTCCATCCCGATGGTGGTGCTGTCCGGTCAGGTGCCGAGCAACATGGTCGGTACCGATGCCTTCCAGGAAACCGACATGGTCGGTATCTCCCGGCCGATCGTGAAGCACAGCTTCATCATCAAGCATCCCTCGGAAATCCCCGAGGTGCTGAAAAAGGCTTTCCATATCGCCGAGACCGGTCGTCCGGGTCCGGTGGTCGTGGACATTCCCAAGGACATGACCAACCCGGCTGAAAAGTTCGAGTACGTCTATCCGAAGAAGGTCAAGCTGCGCTCCTATGGCCCGGCAACCCGTGGCCACTCCGGTCAGATCCGCAAGGCGGCCGAGATGCTGCTGGCGGCCAAGCGTCCGGTGATGTACGCCGGTGGCGGCGTGATCATGGGCAATGCTTCGGCGCAGCTCACTGAACTGGCGCGCATGCTCAACCTGCCGGTGACCAATACCCTGATGGGGCTGGGCGCTTACCCGGGCAGCGATCGCCAGTTCCTCGGCATGCTCGGCATGCACGGCAGCTACACCGCCAACCTGACCATGCACCATGCCGATGTGATCCTCGCCGTCGGCGCACGTTTTGATGACCGGGTGATCAACGGTGCAGCCAAGTTCTGCCCGAACGCCAAGATCATCCACATCGATATCGATCCGGCTTCCATCTCCAAGACCATCAAGGCCGATGTGCCGATTGTCGGGCCGGTCGACAGCGTGCTGAGTGAGATGGTCGCCATCCTCAAGGAAATCGGCCAGCAGCCGAACCAGGAGGCCGTCGCCAGCTGGTGGAAGCAGATCGATGAGTGGCGCGGCAACCGTGGCCTGTTCCCGTACGACAAGGGCGATGGCAGCATCCTCAAGCCGCAAACGGTCATCGAGATGCTGCACGAAGTCACGCATGGCGATGCCTTCGTGACCTCGGACGTCGGTCAGCACCAGATGTTCGCGGCGCAGTACTACAAGTTCGACAAGCCTAACCGCTGGATCAACTCCGGTGGTCTGGGCACCATGGGTTTTGGCCTGCCGGCTGCCATGGGCGTCAAGCTGAACTTCCCGGATGTCGACGTCGCCTGCGTGACCGGTGAAGGCAGTATCCAGATGAACATCCAGGAGCTGTCTACCTGCCTGCAGTACGACCTGCCGGTGAAGATTGTCACCCTGAACAACCAGGCGCTGGGCATGGTCAAGCAATGGCAGGACATGCAGTATGGTGCCCGCCACTCGCACTCCTACATGGAGTCGCTGCCGGACTTCATCAAGCTGGCCGAGTCTTATGGTCATGTGGGTATGCGCGTCACGGATCCCAAGGATCTCAAGCCGGTGATGGAAGAGGCCTTTGCCCTGAAGAACCGTCTGGTATTCCTCGACATCCGTGTCGATTCCACCGAACACGTCTATCCGATGCAGATTCGCGATGGCGCGATGCGTGACATGTGGCTGAGCAAGACGGAGCGTACCTAAGCATGCGACACATCATTTCCCTGTTGCTGGAAAACGAGCCCGGTGCCCTGTCGCGTGTGGTCGGTCTGTTCTCGCAGCGCAACTACAACATCGAAAGCCTGACCGTCGCGCCGACCGAAGATCCCAGTCTGTCGCGTCTGACGCTGACCACCATCGGTCAGGATGATGTGATTGAGCAAATCACCAAGAACCTCAACAAGCTGATCGAAGTGGTCAAGCTGGTTGATCTGTCGGAGAGTGCGCACATCGAGCGCGAGCTGATGCTGGTCAAGATCAAGGCCACCGGCGCGCTGCGGGCTGAAATCAAGCGCACGGCCGACATCTTCCGCGGGCAGATCGTTGATGTCACCAGCAGCGTGTATACCGTGCAGCTGGCTGGCACCAGCGACAAGCTCGACAGCTTCATCCAGGCGATTGGCACCACCTCGATTCTCGAAGTGGTTCGCAGCGGCGTCACCGGCATTGCCCGTGGCGACAAGACGCTGAGCATCTGATTTTGAACAAGGCCGCAGGGCCACATTGAACCGAGGGTTTCTCCATGCACGTTTACTACGACAAAGACTGCGATCTGTCGATCATCCAGGGCAAGAAGGTTGCCATCATCGGTTACGGCTCCCAGGGTCATGCCCACGCCTGCAACCTCAAGGACTCTGGTGTTGACGTGACCGTCGGTCTGCGTCCGGGCTCCAGCTCGATCCCCAAGGCGGAAGCCCATGGCCTGAAAGTCAGTGACGTGCCGAGCGCCGTTGCTGCAGCTGACCTGGTGATGATCCTGACCCCGGACGAGTTCCAGGGGCAGCTGTACAAGGCCGAGATCGAGCCGAACCTCAAGCAGGGCGCTACCCTGGCCTTCGCCCATGGTTTCTCCATCCACTACAACCAGATCGTGCCGCGCAAGGATCTGGACGTGATCATGATTGCACCGAAGGCGCCGGGTCATACCGTACGTTCTGAGTTTGTGCGTGGTGGTGGTATCCCTGACCTGATCGCCGTGTTCCAGGACGCCTCTGGCAATGCCAAGAACGTTGCCCTGTCCTACGCTTCGGGCGTGGGCGGCGGCCGTACCGGCATCATTGAGACCACCTTCAAGGACGAAACCGAGACTGACCTGTTCGGCGAGCAGGCCGTGCTGTGCGGTGGTTGCGTCGAGCTGGTCAAGGCGGGCTTCGAGACGCTGGTTGAAGCCGGTTACGCGCCGGAAATGGCCTACTTCGAGTGCCTGCACGAGCTGAAGCTGATCGTCGACCTGATGTTCGAAGGCGGCATCGCCAACATGAACTACTCGATCTCCAACAACGCGGAGTACGGTGAGTACGTCACCGGTCCGGAAGTCATCAACGAGCAGTCCCGTCAGGCCATGCGCAATGCCCTCAAGCGCATCCAGGATGGTGAATATGCCAAGATGTTCATCCAGGAAGGTGCGTCCAACTATCCGTCGATGACCGCTCGTCGCCGCAACAACGCCGCGCATGGCATTGAAGTGGTGGGTGAGAAGCTGCGCGCCATGATGCCGTGGATCGCTGCCAACAAGATCGTCGACAAGACCAAGAACTAAGGTCTGCGATGGGAGAAGACGCGGCTACGGCCGCGTTTTTTCTGTCTGGCCGTTCTGTATCGATGCGAAGGCATGCAGGCTCCAGCCGCAGGGCGCGTTGTCATTTTCAGCAAGGTATGTACCGATGAGCGAACAATCCAGCGAAGCGAACAAGGCGACCGGGCACGACAGTCTGCTGCCGATCGATGAGCATGTCGAAGAAGGGCAGGATGCGGAAGGACGCAAGATCCGGCATCGCGGGGTCTATCTGCTGCCGAATTTGTTCACCACCGCCAATCTGTTTGCCGGTTTCTTTTCGATCATCAGCGCCATGAATGGCCGCTTCGAGGTCGCTGCGATCGCCATTTTCGTGGCCATGATTCTGGATGGGCTGGATGGTCGGGTTGCTAGGCTGACCAATACCCAGAGCGCTTTCGGGGCAGAGTATGACTCCTTGTCCGATATGGTGGCGTTTGGCCTGGCGCCGGCCTTGCTGGCCTATCAATGGGCGTTGTCGGAGCTGGGGAATGTCGGGCTGACGGTGGCATTTCTGTATGCGGCGTGTGCGGCGCTGCGTCTTGCGCGCTTTAACACGCAAATCGGCAAGGTGGACAAGCGCTACTTCATCGGGCTGGCCAGTCCGGCTGCTGCGGGTGTCGTGGCAGGCATGGTGTGGGCCTTGAAGGATTTTGGTGTGGACGGTGCTGACTTACCCTGGTTCGTGGTGCTGCTGTTTGCACTGTTGGTGGCATCTGCGGGAGGGCTGATGGTCAGCAATATCAAGTATCACAGCTTCAAGGACTTTGATCTGCGCGGCAGAGTGCCCTTTGTGGCGATTCTGATTGCTGTGCTGGTGTTTGCAGTGGTGTTCAGTGATCCGCCGCGTATCTTGCTGTTGATTTTCCTTGTGTATGCGGCATCGGGACCTGGGCAGCGTTTGTTGGCTGTGTACCGCCGCGGGCGGGTGTCCTGAGTTCTTTTTGCAATAAAGTGCTTGACGGGGGCGGAGGGGTGTCTATAATGCGCCTCACTTCTGCAGCGATGCCGAAAGCGCTTAGGAATCAATAAGTTACGTCGTTATTTTATGGGTTGATGTGATTTCTTGGTTTTGCTTTTTGGTGCTGTAGTTGTGGTTTTCTGCTTGCTGTGCTCGCCCTTCGGGTTCAGTGAGTTTGGGTGGTGAATGCAGTTGCTGTGCTGCTGCCCAGTCAGGCGGCCTCGTTGATAAGGGCGCTGAGCTGAAAAGAAAAGCTCAGAAAGTGCTTGACAGGAAGCAAGGCTACTGTAGAATATGCGGCCTCGGTTGATGCGAAGCGCCAAGCGCTCCGGTTGATCGAACCGGTTGTTCGGTTTTACTGTTCAACCCTGGCTCAGGCCGAAACGCTCTTTAACAAGTTGAATCAAGCAATTCGTGTGGGTGCTTGTGGATAAGACTGACAGTCGCAAGATTATCAGCATCACAAGTAACACTCGTGAATTCGAGAGTTTTTTGCGATTGCTGAGCCAAGTTTTAGGGTTTCGACCCTGATGATTTTGAACTGAAGAGTTTGATCATGGCTCAGATTGAACGCTGGCGGCAGGCCTAACACATGCAAGTCGAGCGGATGAGGGTAGCTTGCTACCTGATTCAGCGGCGGACGGGTGAGTAATGCCTAGGAATCTGCCCGATAGTGGGGGACAACGTTTCGAAAGGAACGCTAATACCG
>NZ_JAMJEZ010000007.1 GCF_023544715.1 Pseudomonas eutrophicaquae
GGAAGCTGAAGCCGCGTATTATCGACAACTCGACGAGTCAGCCCTGGCGGCATGACTCAAACCAGAGAGCCTCCGGAATTCCCGGGGCGGTTCAGCTGATCAACTCAAGATCGCTGTAATCCGCCAGCAGATCGCCGGCACAGTAGAACGCCAACGGCGCCACGCTGTTGGCGGGCATGAAATAGCGCACGCTCAGGCCCATCTTGCTGAAGTACGCATCAGTCAGTGAGTGCTCGTCCTGCCGATACTCAACCCCCAGTACCGGGTGCACGTTGTCGGTGCGCTGGTAGGTCTTGGTATGGGACACACTGAGGCAAATAAGTGGCGGCTTCTTGAAGTGCTCACGGTAGGCACTGGAGCTGACGAAGTGCTTGAACAGCTGCCCGTGCAGCTCGCCAAAGCCTTCGGGCACGCTGAACTCGGACTGATGCTGGTTATGCTCGAGCAGACGCACGCTGAAGTCGTAGTCGCGGACATACGAGGAGAAACTGTTGCCGACTACGCCGTCGATCTTTGCGTTTTTATGCCGATCGATGATGTTGGTTTTGAGCAGCTCGATCAGCGGCAGACACTGATCCGCGGCCTGCCCGGTCAGCCCGATGTCCACCGAGACGATCTCCAGCTCGACCGAATACCGATCACCGTTTGGATTATCCCAATGCGCCAGTGCGTTAAAGCGGTTGTCGATCATCTTCAGGGTATTGCGCAGGTTCTCCTGACGACGCGCCCCGCGGGCCAGATTGGCAAAGTTGGTGGTCAGCCGGGTATTTCCGGCCGGGACATAGTGCTCATCAAACCTCGTGCTGTTGACGGAAAACTGGAAGTCGGTACTCATATTCCACGCGCTCTGTACTTGAAATGGATCCTGACGGCGACATCGATCTTTTGGCCAACAGGCGCTGCGGCAGCGCTTGACCGTTTGTCTGGGATTCATTTTCAGCACCGGCAACCAATTAGACAAACTCATTTTATTCTTTGTGAAATAAAATTTTATTCATGATTGCAGGCGTGCGAGCACCGATCTCAACAGGGAACGGGTGATCGGTCTTGACGCAAATTGAACGGCGACTCTCTTCGTGGCGCATGCATCACGGGGCGCAAAACTACCGGCGATATACGCCCAACGCCGGTGCAAGCCCGCTGAATACAAGCGAAAGATCATGCTATGCTGCGGTCGCGACTGCAGTGGCAGAGGAGGCTGCGCCAGCCTGAAGCGAGACCTATCCGCTCGCCTTCCAGTGCTTGCCGGTCTGATGCCACACAACAACAAGCAGCCGAAGGCCACAAGCCGATGCGCTTGGAACAACCTCAAGAGGTACTTTCCTGAGCGCATCAAGACTCTGTGCAACCACAGCAAAACTGAGGGTTAGATCAAAAGATGTCCACCTCCAAAATTATCTATACCTTGACCGACGAAGCACCGGCGCTGGCCACCTACTCCCTGCTTCCGATCATCCAGGCCTACACCGCTTCTTCCGGTATTGCCGTTGAAACCCGGGACATCTCCCTCGCCGGCCGTATCATTGCCCTCTTCCCCGAATACCTGAAGCCCGAGCAGCAGATTGGTGATCACCTCACCGAGCTGGGCCAGCTGGCCACCACGCCTGAAGCCAACATCATCAAGCTGCCGAACATCAGTGCCTCCGTTCCGCAGCTGCTCGCCGCCATCAAAGAGCTGCAGAGCCAGGGTTATGCCCTGCCGGACTATCCGGAAAATCCGGCCAACGACACCGAAAAAGACATCAAGGCCCGCTACGACCGCGTCAAGGGCAGTGCCGTGAACCCGGTGCTGCGCGAGGGCAACTCCGATCGCCGCGCCCCGCTGTCGGTCAAGAACTACGCTCGCAAGAATCCGCACAAGATGGGTGCCTGGAGCGCTGATTCCCAGTCCCACATTGCCTTCATGACGCAGGGCGATTTCTACGGCAGTGAAAAGGCCGTGACCGTAGCCGCCGATGGCAGCGTGAAGATCGAGCTGATCGCCGCCGATGGCAACAGCACCGTGCTCAAGGCCAAGACCAGTGTCAAGGCGGGCGAGATCCTCGACTGCTCGGTGATGAGCAAGCAGGCGCTGCGCCAGTTCATCGCTGCCCAGATCGACGAAGCCAAGCAGCAGGGCGTGCTGCTCTCCGCGCACCTCAAGGCCACCATGATGAAGGTCTCCGACCCGATCATGTTCGGCCACATCGTCAGCGAGTACTACAAGGACGCCCTGACCAAGCACGCCGACGTGCTGGCGGAAGTCGGCTTCAATCCGAACAACGGCATTGGCGACCTGTACGCGCGCATCAAGGCGCTGCCGGCTGAGCAGCAGGCCGCCATCGAAGCCGATGTGCAGGCCGTCTACGCCGTGCGTCCGCCGCTGGCGATGGTCAACTCCGACAAGGGCATCACCAACCTGCATGTGCCGAGCGACATCATCGTCGACGCCTCGATGCCGGCCATGATCCGTGACTCCGGCAAGATGTGGGGCCCGGATGGTCAGCTGCACGACACCAAGGCACTGATCCCTGACCGCTGCTACGCCACCATCTACCAGGCGGTCATCGAGGACTGCAAAGCGCACGGCGCCTTCGATCCGGTGACCATGGGCAGCGTGCCCAACGTCGGTCTGATGGCGCAGAAGGCCGAGGAATACGGCTCCCACGACAAGACCTTTGAAATCGCCCAGGCCGGCGTGGTGCGCGTCAGCGACGAAGCCGGTCAGGTGCTGATGGAGCAGCCGGTTGAAGCCGGTGACATCTGGCGCATGTGCCAGGCCAAGGACGCACCGATCCAGGACTGGGTCAAGCTCGCCGTCAACCGCGCCCGCGCCAGCAACACCCCGGCCATCTTCTGGCTGGAC
Organism: Pseudomonas eutrophicaquae; assembly: GCF_023544715.1. Classification (GTDB taxonomy): domain Bacteria; phylum Pseudomonadota; class Gammaproteobacteria; order Pseudomonadales; family Pseudomonadaceae; genus Geopseudomonas. Next base: position 2,846 of record NZ_JAMJEZ010000007.1, read on the forward strand.
GCCCAGCGCGCCCACGATGCCGAGATGATCAAGAAGGTCGAGCAGTGCCTGAAGGATCACGACACCAGCGGCCTGGATATCCGTGTCCTCGCCCCGGTAGAGGCGATGAAGCTGTCCCTGGAGCGCATCCGCGCCGGCCAAGACACCATCTCGGTGACCGGCAACGTGCTGCGTGACTACCTGACCGACCTGTTCCCGATCATGGAGCTGGGCACCTCCGCCAAGATGCTCTCCATCGTGCCGCTGATGAACGGCGGTGGTCTGTTCGAGACCGGCGCCGGTGGCTCCGCTCCCAAGCACGTGCAGCAGTTCCTCGAGGAAAACCACCTGCGCTGGGATTCGCTGGGTGAGTTCCTAGCACTGGCAGCCTCGCTGGAGCATCTGGCCGCAGCGACCGGTAACCGCAAGGCACAGGTTCTGGCCGATACCCTCGACCAGGCCAACGCCCAGTTCCTCGACAGCAACAAGTCGCCCTCGCGCAAGGTCGGTCAGCTCGACAACCGCGGCAGTCACTTCTACCTGGCCCTGTACTGGGCGCAGGCACTGGCTGCTCAGGACGTCGATGCGGAGCTCAAGGCTCAGTTCAGCGGTCTGGCCAAGACCCTGGCCGAGCAGGAGCAGCAGATCGTCACCGAGCTGAACGAGGTGCAAGGCAAGACGCTGGATATCGGCGGCTACTACCATGCCGATCCGGCGCTGACCAGCCAGGCCATGCGCCCGAGCGCAACCTTCAACGCCGCTCTGGCCACCCTGGCCTGAGCAACCCTGCGTTGACGAGCGCACCGTGACGCCTCTGGCGTCCAGACGACCCCGGCTGCGGCCGGGGTTGTCGTCTCTGCGGCGCGCCTGCCGTACCGAACAAGGAGAATGCCGATGGCACGCTTCACCCCCCATGTCACCGTGGCCACCGTCGTCGAGGATCAGGGCCGCTTCCTGCTGGTCGAAGAGCATGCCGAAGGGCGCGTGGTGCTCAATCAGCCCGCGGGTCATCTGGAAGCCAACGAAAGCCTGCTGGAAGCAGCGCTGCGTGAAACCCTGGAAGAAACCGGCTGGGAAGTCGAGCTGACCGGCGTCACCGGCCTCTACCTCTACACCGCCCCCAGCAATGGCGTGACCTACCAGCGCATCTGCTTTGCCGCCCGCCCGCTGCGCCACCGCCCGGATCTGCCGCTCGATCAGGGCATCATCGGCCCACGCTGGCTGACCCGCGCCGAGCTCGAGCAGCAGCAGGCCCAATGGCGCAGCCATCTGGTCGCCCGCTGCATCGACGACTACCTGGCCGGCCATCACTACCCGCTGACACTGATCCGCACCTCACCATGATCGCCTGCTAGAATCGTCCCTTTTCCAGCCCAGCGGTTTTCCGGATGACTATGCGTGACCCAGCCCATACCCGCGTGATCGTCGGCATGTCCGGCGGTGTCGACTCCTCGGTCTCTGCCCTCTTGCTGATGCAGCAGGGTTATCAGGTCGAAGGTCTGTTCATGAAGAACTGGGAAGAGGACGACGGCACCGAGTACTGCACCGCCAAGGAAGACCTCGCCGATGCCCAGGCGGTCTGTGACAAGCTGGGCATCCGGCTGCACACCGCCAACTTCGCCGCCGAATACTGGGATCATGTATTCGAACATTTTCTCGCCGAATACAAGGCTGGACGCACGCCCAACCCGGACATCCTTTGTAACCGGGAAATCAAGTTCAAGGCCTTCCTCGACTACGCGCTGATGCTCGGCGCTGATCTGATCGCCACCGGGCATTATGTGCGCCGCCGCGATATCGACGGGCGCAGCGAGCTGCTCAAGGGCCTCGATCCGAACAAGGATCAGAGCTACTTCCTGCACGCGGTCGGCGGTGAGCAGATCGCCCGCACTCTGTTCCCGGTCGGCGAGCTGGAGAAGCCTGCGGTGCGCGCCATTGCCGAGCAGCATGGCCTGGTCACCGCCAAGAAGAAGGACTCCACCGGCATCTGCTTCATCGGCGAGCGGCGCTTCCGTGATTTCCTCAAGCAGTACCTGCCGGCCCAGCCGGGGGAAATCCAGACCATCGACGGCCAGGTGATCGGCCAGCACCACGGCCTGATGTATCACACCATCGGCCAGCGTCAGGGGCTGGGCATCGGCGGCATGAAGGATGCCGGCGACGACGCCTGGTATGTGCTGGCCAAGGACATGGCGCGCAATGTGCTGATCGTCGGTCAGGGTAACGAACATCCCTGGCTGTTCTCACGCAGCCTGGAAGCCTCGCAGATCTTCTGGGTCAACCCGATCGCACTGGATGCCCCACGCCCGCTCACCGCCAAGGTGCGCTACCGCCAGCAGGATCAGGCCTGCACCCTAGAGCGTACCGCCAGCGGTTATCGGGTCACCTTCAGCGAGCCACAGCGCGCCGTCACCCCCGGGCAATCGGTGGTGTTCTATGACGGCGAGGTGTGCCTGGGCGGTGGCGTGATCGAGACCACCACGCCCTGGGATGCGGAGATCCAGCGCCCATGACCCCGCAACAGGAACGCCTGCTGGCCCTGTGTGGCGTCTTCGAGGCCGCCGCACTGGTTGATCGTCTGGCCAAGAGCGGCCAGGTCAGCGAGGCACCGCTCGGCTGTCTGCTCGGCAGCCTGCTGGTGCGCAACCCTAAAAACACCCTCGAAGTCTACGGCGGCGATCACTACAACCTGCGTGACGGTGTACGCGCCTTGGCCGGTGCGCTGGAGCGCAACCCACAGCAGCTACCGCGCGAAACGCTGCGCTATGCGGTGGCGCTGATCGCCCTGGAGCGCCAGCTGGCCAAGCGCTCGGGCATGCTGCAGGTCATCGGCAGCCGTCTGCAGCAGATCGAGCAGCAGGTCGAACTGTTCGGCATCACCCATGACAACGTGATCGCCGCCTGCGCCGCGCTCTATCAGGACACTCTCAGCACCTTCCGCCAGCGCATCCAGGTGCATGGCGAGATGCGCCACCTGCAAGACAGCCGCAATGCCGACCGGATCCGCGCCCTGCTGCTGGCCGGCATCCGCAGCGCCATGCTCTGGCGCCAGCTGGGTGGGCGACGCTGGCAACTGCTGCTCAGCCGCAAGCGCCTGCTGGATGATCTTTACCCGCTGCTGCGGGGCTGAGCCATGCCATCCACTACCCCGCTGCGCCGCCAGCAACCGCTGCGCGGTGCCGCCTTGCTGGCCCTGTCGGCGCTGTTCTTTGCCCTGATGGGCGTGTTCATCCGCGAGGCCACCGCCAGCGTCAACAACGAGATGATCGTGTTCTTTCGCAATGCGGTCGGCGTGCTGTTCTTCCTGCCGCTGGTGCTGACCCGCGGCCTGACACCGCTGCGTACCCAGCGCCCCTGGGCGCATATCAAGCGCAGCCTGTACGGGCTGGCGGCGATGTACTGCTACTTCTATGCCCTCGCCCACCTGCCGCTGACCGACGCCATGCTGTTCAGCTACGCCGCGCCGGTCTTCGTGCCGCTGATTGCTCGCGTCTGGCTCAAGGAGCCGCTGACCCGCCCGATGCTGGCCGCCACGGCCATCGGCTTCGTCGGTGTAGCGCTGGTGGCCAAACCGAGCGGCGCCCTGCTCTCGGGGCTGTCGCTGGTCGGCATCCTTGCTGCTGTACTGGCGGCCTGTGCCTTTGTCTCGATCCGCGAGATGAGCAGCAGCGAGCCGGCTTTTCGGATCGTGTTCTGGTTCGCGCTGGTCAGCACGCTGATCTCCGCCGTGCCGCTGCTTTGGGCCTGGCAGACGCTCACCGCCCCGCAGTGGCTGCTGCTGATCGCCGCCGGCCTGACCGCAAGCTTCGGGCAGATTGCCATGTCGCAAGCCTACAGCTGCGCACCGCCCGGCCTGATCGGCCCGGTCGCTTACCTCGCCATCGTGTTTGGCGGACTGATCGCCTGGCTGCGCTGGGACGAGGTACCTGGTCAGGCCTCGCTGATCGGGGCGGCCCTGGTCTTTGCCGCTGGCCTGCTGCCGCTGCTGTGGCGCACCAAGCCCGCAGCCTGACACGGCGCCCATCCCGGTCCGCCGGCAGAGCGGTCAATCATGTATAATCTGCACCCTTTCAGCACCCGACACCCACAGAGAACGTCCTCATGCAGCTCTCCCCGCTCACCGCAGTGTCTCCCGTCGATGGCCGCTATGGCAGCAAAACCAGCGCCCTGCGCCCGATCTTCAGCGAGTTCGGCCTGATCCGTAACCGCGTCAAGGTCGAGGTTCGCTGGCTGCAGCGTCTGGCTGCCCATGCCGGCATCCCGGAAGTCGCGCCGTTCTCCGCCGAGGCCCATGCCCTGCTGAACGCGCTGGCGGAGAACTTCCAGCTCGAGCACGCCGAGCGCATCAAGGAGATCGAGCGCACCACCAACCACGACGTCAAGGCCGTGGAGTACCTGCTCAAAGAGCAAGCCGCCCAGCTGCCGGAACTGGCTGCGGTCAGCGAGTTCATCCACTTCGCCTGCACCAGCGAGGACATCAACAACCTGTCCCATGCGCTGATGCTGCGCGAGGGCCGCGATGAGGTGCTGCTGCCGCTGATGCGCCAGTTGGCCGACGCCATCCGCGCCCTGGCCGTGCAGTTCGCCGAGGTGCCGATGCTCTCGCGCACCCACGGCCAGCCGGCCTCGCCGACCACCCTCGGCAAGGAAATGGCCAACGTGGTCTACCGTCTGGAGCGCCAGATTGCCCAGATCGCTGCCGTGCCGCTGCTCGGCAAGATCAATGGCGCGGTGGGCAACTACAACGCCCACCTGTCGGCCTACCCGGATATTGACTGGGAAACCAACGCCCGCGAGTTCATCGAAGGTGACCTGGGTCTTGCCTGGAACCCCTACACCACCCAGATCGAGCCGCACGACTACATCGCCGAGCTGTACGATGCGATCGCCCGCTTCAACACCATCCTGATCGATTTTGATCGCGACGTATGGGGCTACATCTCCCTCGGCTACTTCAAGCAGAAGACCGTGGCCGGCGAGATCGGCTCCTCGACCATGCCGCACAAGGTCAACCCGATCGACTTCGAGAACTCCGAAGGCAACCTCGGTATCGCCAACGCGATCATGCAGCACCTGGCCAGCAAGCTGCCGATCTCCCGCTGGCAGCGCGACCTGACCGACTCCACCGTGCTACGCAACCTCGGGGTGGGCCTGGCGCACAGCGTCATTGCCTACGAGGCCAGCCTCAAGGGCATCGGCAAGCTGGAACTGAACGCCGCCCGCGTCGCCGAAGACCTGGACAACTGCTGGGAAGTGCTGGCCGAGCCGGTGCAGACTGTGATGCGCCGCTACGCAGTGGAAAATGCCTACGAGAAGCTCAAGGAGCTGACCCGCGGCAAAGGCATCAGCGCCGACGCCCTGCGCGAGTTCATCGACACCCTGGACATCCCGGAAGCCGCCAAGGCCGAACTGCGTGTGATGACCCCGGCCAGCTACATCGGCAATGCCGTGGCTCAGGCCAAACGCATCTGATCCCAGCCTGAACGGCCCCTCGCCCGACCGTATAGACTGGTCATCGCCAGTCTTGCGGTCGGGCGTTTTCATATCAAAGAGTTGGATATGGCACCTGATACCCCGCTGCAACTGCTGGGCGGCCTGACGCCCCGCGAATTTCTCCGCGACTACTGGCAGCAGAAGCCGCTGCTGATCCGCCAGGCCATCCCCGGCTACCAGAGCCCGATCAGTGCGGACGAACTGGCCGGACTCTCCCTTGAGGAAGAGGTCGAGTCGCGCATCATCCTCGAACACGGCGACCAGCCCTGGGAGCTGCGCCGCGGCCCCTTTGGCGAGGACACCTACCAGCAATTGCCCGAGCGTGACTGGACCCTGCTGGTGCAGGCGGTCGATCAGTTCGTGCCGGAGTGCCGTGAACTGCTCGAGCAGTTCCAGTTCCTGCCCAGCTGGCGCATCGATGACCTGATGATCAGCTACGCCGCCCCCGGTGGTGGTGTGGGTCCGCACTACGACAACTACGACGTGTTCCTGCTGCAGGCCGAAGGCCGCCGGCGCTGGAAGCTTGGCCAGTGGTGCGACAGCGACACCGCGCTGCTCGAGCATGACGAGCTGCGCATCCTGGCCGGCTTCGAGCAGGATGAGGAGTTCGTGCTTGAGCCGGGCGACATGCTCTATCTGCCGCCGCGTCTGGCCCACTACGGCATTGCCGAAGATGAGTGCCTGACCTTCTCGGTAGGTTTTCGCGCGCCCAGCGCCAGTGAAGTGCTCAGCCACTTCACGGATTTTCTCGGCCAGTTTCTCCCCGACGAGGAGCGCTACAGCGACCTTGGCTGCGCGCCTACCCAGGATCCGCACCAGATCCAGCGTGATGCCCTGCTGCGCCTGAAAGGCCTGATCGACCGGCACATCAACAACGAACAGCTGCTGATGACCTGGTTTGGTCAGTTCATGACCGAGCCACGCTATCCGGAACTGGTCGGTGGACTGGACATCGAGCTGGGCGAGTGCTTCGGCGCACTGGCCGAGGGCGCCCTGCTGGTGCGCAACCCCAGCGCCCGCCTGGCCTGGAGTGAGCTCGATGACGGCGTGGTGCTGTTTGTCAGCGGCCTGAGTCGCCGCCTGGACGGCGAACTGCGCGAACTGCTCAAGCTGATCTGCAGCGCCGACATTTTCTACCTCGACAACCTTGCCCCGTGGCTGGACAACGATGAAGCGTTGACGCTGATCCACGAACTGGTCAAACAGGGCAGCCTGGAGTTTGCCAACGATGAGTAGGATCCATGTACGTATCGCCGACTGGCAGGCGGACAATGCCGATCTGCGGCGCATCCGTGAAGCGGTGTTTGTCACCGAGCAGGAGGTGCCGCCGGAGCTGGAGTGGGACGGCGAGGACGAAACCGCCGTGCACTTTCTCGCCCTTGAGGACGAATTTGCCGTAGGCACCGCACGCCTGCTGCCCGACGGGCGGATTGGCCGGGTCTCGGTACTCAAGGACTGGCGCGGTCTGCACATCGGCGAGCGCCTGATGGAAGCGGCGATTGCCGAAGCAGAGCGCCGCGGCCTGCGCCGTCAGTTCCTCACCGCGCAGAGCTATGCGATTGCCTTCTATGAGCGCCTGGGTTTCCAGGTCTGCAGCGAGGAGTTTCTCGAGGCTGGCATCCCGCATGTCGACATGGAGCGCGACAGCGCCTGAGTCGCCCGCGCACCCGGCACAGGCCGGGTGCGCTCACCTCGACAGAGCCCGGGGTTGCAGGCTCTCCCCCTTGATACTCCCCTCGCCTGCAGCGCTCTAGACTTTTGTAGTAGCTCCAGAAAAAAACTACAAAACCGATTGACGCTGCCATTCACCCGGCGCATGATGCCCTCGCTCCCGCTGACCAGAGGCCGTAAAACGCCCCTGAAGCACTCAGGTCAGGCTGACCGACTGAGGCTTCATGTCAGTACCCCATCCGGTGGTGCGACAAGGTAGCGACGGGGACACGGTTACAGCGAAGAACCGGAAGCAACCGCTTCACCTGATGGCCGAACGGGCCGGCACCTGCTGCTACGCAGGCTGTCTTTGCACGTCCCGGCGCAGCGTGTAGTGCCTTCCAGCTTCACTACAACCGCCCGTCCTGTTGCGACGCACTGCGGTGAGCCCCTGCAACACAGTGTTCAAACATTTGCGCTTGAATGGTTGTGTTGGTGCTCGATGAAACAACTTCCTGAAGGATTGAACATGTCCGCATACCAGAACGAGATCAAGGCCGTCGCCGCTCTGAAAGAAACGTATGGCAGCAGCTGGGACGCCATCAACCCCGAGTCCGCTGCGCGCATGCGCATCCAGAACCGCTTCAAGACCGGTCTGGACATCGCCAAGTACACCGCGGCCATCATGCGCAAGGACATGGCCGAGTACGACGCCGACTCCTCTGTCTACACCCAGTCCCTGGGCTGCTGGCATGGCTTCATCGGTCAGCAGAAGCTGATCTCCATCAAGAAGCACCTGAAGACCACCAACAAGCGCTACCTGTACCTGTCCGGCTGGATGGTTGCTGCCCTGCGCTCTGACTTCGGTCCGCTGCCGGACCAGTCGATGCACGAGAAGACCGCCGTTTCCGGTCTGATCGAAGAGCTGTACACCTTCCTGCGTCAGGCTGATGCCCGTGAGCTGGACCTGCTGTTCGTCGCGCTGGACAAGGCTCGTGCCGAAGGCGACAAGGCCAAGGAAGCTGAGCTGCTGGCCCAGATCGACGGCTACGAAACTCACGTTGTCCCGATCATCGCCGACATCGACGCCGGTTTCGGTAACGCTGAAGCGACCTACCTGCTGGCCAAGAAGATGATCGAAGCCGGTGCCTGCTGCATCCAGATCGAGAACCAGGTTTCCGACGAGAAGCAGTGCGGCCACCAGGACGGTAAAGTCACCGTTCCGCACGAAGACTTCCTCGCCAAGATCAACGCTGTGCGCTACGCCTTCCTCGAGCTGGGCGTTGACGATGGCGTGATCGTTGCCCGTACCGACTCCCTGGGCGCCGGTCTGACCAAGCAGATCGCCGTAACCCGCGAGCCGGGCGACCTGGGCGACAAGTACAACAGCTTCCTGGACTGCGAAGAGATCAGCCCGGCCGACATGAAGAATGGCGACGTGGTGCTGAACCGCGACGGCAAGCTGCTGCGTCCGAAGCGTCTGGCCTCCGGCCTGTTCCAGTTCCGTGCTGGCACCGGCGAAGACCGTTGCGTGCTGGACTGCATCACCAGCCTGCAGAACGGTGCTGACCTGCTGTGGATCGAAACCGAGAAGCCGCACGTTGGCCAGATCAAGGGCATGGTTGACCGCATCCGCGAAGTCATCCCGAATGCCAAGCTGGTGTACAACAACAGCCCGTCCTTCAACTGGACCCTGAACTTCCGTCAGCAGGTGTTCGACGCCATGGCTGCCGAAGGCAAGGACGTCTCCGCCTACGACCGCGCCAAGCTGATGAGTGTCGAGTACGACAACACCGAGCTGGCTCAGGTTGCCGACGAGAAGATCCGTACCTTCCAGCGCGACGGTTCCGCTCAGGCTGGCATCTTCCACCACCTGATCACCCTGCCGACCTACCACACTGCGGCCCTGTCCACCGACAACCTGGCCAAGGGCTATTTCGCCGACCTGGGCATGCTGGCCTACGTCAAGGGCGTGCAGCGTGAAGAACTGCGTCAGGGCATCGCCTGCGTCAAGCACCAGAACATGGCTGGCTCCGACATCGGCGACAACCACAAGGAATACTTTGCTGGTGAGGCCGCGCTGAAGGCCTCCGGTAAAGACAACACCATGAACCAGTTCCACTAAGAACTGGCTCAAGAGGGCAGTAACCTGCCCTCTCTGGTGTAAAAAACCCCGACGCTTGCGTCGGGGTTTTTGTTTGTCTGCACGGCAACGAGCGTTCAGCGCAGCAAGCCTGACCCACTCATCAGGGCGGCAGCGGCGGTTCGGCATGTCCCTGTCGGTGCGCAAGATACAAATCGATCAGATAGCGGGAGATCGAGCCCGGCGGCGGCAACAGCGGCAACTGGTCGAGCGCAAACCAGCGCGCATCGACGATCTCCTCCGGTTGAGGGACGATCTCACCACCGGCGTAGTCGGCATGAAAGCCCAGCATCAGCGAATGCGGGAACGGCCAGCTCTGGCTGGTCACATAGCGCAGGTTCTCGACCCGCACCGCCACCTCCTCCGCCACCTCACGGTGCACGCAGGCCTCGATCGATTCCCCCGGTTCGACAAAGCCGGCCAGCGTGCTGTACATGCCATTGGCAAAGCGCGGCGAGCGCGCCAGCAGCAGATGATCGCCGCGGGTCACCAGCACAATGATGCTGGGCGACAGGCGCGGATAGAAATGCACATGGCACGCCGGACACGCCATCGCCCGCTGCCCGGCCAGCGGCTGCAAGGCCACGCCACAGCCACCGCAGAAACGGTGCTGCCGCGCCCAGGTGGCGATCTGCGCCGCATAGCCGAGCAGGCGAAAGGCCGGTCGATCCCCTTCGACCAGAAACTGGCGCAGGCCTTTCCAGTAGCCCCCCGGCAGAGGAGCGGCCAGGGCCTCGGACAGCTCCAGCACAAACACCGGCTCGCCCTGCCAATAGCCGATGCCCTGCTCGCTCAGCACCCCTTCAAGCTGGCGCTCCCGGCCATCACGCCGCCATAGCGGCCCGTGCGCCGAGCAGAAAAACTGCTGGCGGCAATGCAGCACAAACCAGCCGCCCGTCTGCGACTCATCGATCACCGCGACCTGCCAATCCGTCATCACCTCACCTTCGCCTTCCCAAAACTTCACGCAGACTCACTCCAGCAGGCAGTCCACCGTATAGCGCCGCGCTCCCTGCACCTCATGCTCGCGCAAGCCCTGCACCTCGCTGCGAAACCCCGGAAACGCATCGGCCAGTGTCACCACAGCGCGCAGATAATCGATCAGGCTGTGCTGCAGCGTGCCGAAACGCTCTCCCGGCAGAATCAGCGCGATCCCCGGCGGATAAGGTACCAGTATGACCGCCGCGACCCGTCCAGGCAGTGCCTCCAGCGGCACCGCCTCGACCGCACCGCGCACCAGCCGCTCGAACGCCTCGGCTGGCGTCAGCACCATCGGTGGCCGCTGCCGGTGCAACTCCTCCAGCAGGGCCGGCAAGCGCGCGCGGCGATACGCCTCGTGCAGCTGCTGACACAGATCACGCAAGCCCAGCCCACGATAACGCTGCGGCTCATCCGCCAGCAGGCTGGGCAAGGCCTCCTCCAGCGGCGCATTGCCATCATGCAGGCGCTTGAAGGTCAGAAGCTCGGTGATCAGGCTGCTCCACTTGCCCTTGGTGACCCCCATCGAGAACAGCACCAGCAGCGAATAGAGGCCGGTCTTTTCCACCACCACGCCGCGCTCATGCAGAAAGCGGCTCAGCACGCGCGCCGGAATGCCCTGCGCCGCCAACTGGCCGTCCGGCATCAGCCCCGGCGTCACCAGGGTGACCTTGAGCGGATCCAGCAGGACATGCTCGCTCGCCAGCGCCCCAAAACCATGCCAGTGCGCCTCACTTTCCAGCACCCAGTCGGCCGACTGCAGCGTCGTGGCCCCCGTTGCCTGCGGCGGTTGCCACAGCTCGAACCACCAGTCACCCCGCACAAGTCCGGCGCGCAGACGCGCCATCGCGCGCCGGAACGCCAGCGCCTCGTCATGGCACTCCTGAATCAGTGACTGCCCGGCCTCGCCTTCCATCATCGCCGCCGCCACATCCAGCGAAGCGAGGATGGCGTATTGCGGCGAGGTGGAGGTGTGCATCATGAACGCCTCATTGAAGCGCGCCACATCCAGCGTCCGCTCCGGCGCATTGCGCACATGGATCATCGAGGCCTGACTGAACGCCGCCAGCATCTTGTGGCTGGACTGGGTGCTGCACACCAGCGGCATGGGCTCACCGGCGCTGCGGGTCACGCCCATGGCAAAACGCTCGGCATAGAACGGGTGGAAGGCCGCATAGGCAAACCAGGCTTCATCAACATGCAGCACCTCGGCAGACGCGCCCAGCGTGCGACAGATTTGCTCGAGGTTGTAGCACAGGCCGTCATAGGTCGAGTGAGTCAGCAACACCAGACGCACCCGGGGTGCGCGTCCGGCAGCCTGCGGACAGGCCGCAATTTTTGCGGCAATCGCCGCCTGGCTGAATTCTTCCAGCGGCACCGGCCCAATGAGCCCCAGGGCATTGCGCGCCGGCTCCAGATACAGCGGAATCGCACCGGTCATCACCAGCGCATGCACCACCGACTTGTGGCAGTTGCGATCCACCAGCACCAGATCCCCGCGACTGACCAGCGCGTGCCAGACGATCTTGTTGGCAGTCGACGTGCCATTGATCACGAAAAAGCTGTGATCAGCGGCAAAGATCCGCGCAGCGCGTTGCTCGGCGGCCGCCAGTGGCCCGCTGTGATCGAGCAGCGAACCCAGCTCGCCCACCGAGACCGACAGATCCGCCCGCAGGGTGTTCTCGCCAAAAAAGCGCTGAAACGCCAAGCCCACCGGACTCTTGCGATAAGCCACGCCACCGCCATGCCCCGGCGTGTGCCAGGTGTGCCGCGCCCGGGCGCTGTAGCGGCGCAGCGTCCGGAAAAACGGCGGCAGCAGGGTCTCGAAATAGTGCTCGATCGCCTGCAGCACCTGAGCGGCCAGAAAGGCCACGCTGTCCTCGAACAGGTAGAGAATGCCGCGCCACTGGCCCAGCTCACTGAAGGTTTCCGGCGGTGCCTGCTCCAGGGTCAGCTGCTCGCCCAGCGCGAACAGCGGCAGATGCGGAGCCCGCTGGCGGGCACTGTGCAGCAACGCGCTCATGGCCTGCAGGCGGGGCGCATCGCTGCCGGCATCCTCGGCGCCCAGCAGGATCGCCGCCAGCCCGTGCTGGGAGCTGGCAATCAGCTGCCCCTCGGACAGCTCCGCCGTAGCCAGCACCGCCTGACCGCGCTGCTCGAAGGCGGTAATCAGCTCACGCAGACGCACACCAGCAAGGCTATCGGCATGCAATTGGGGATGAATCAGCAGCAGGGAAAATCCAAGATCGTCATGCATGACGGCTACCTGTCAACGCCGGGTCACGCCTCAGGGTAGCCGCTTCAGTGGCGGGTCGCCGCCAACTCTGCCTCCAGGCGACTCCACAGCGCCTCCCCGCCGCAGGCCTTGGCCAGTGCCGCCAGCCGGGCCGCATGCTGCTGGCACTCCTCATCACTGGCGCGGATCACCGGCGTGCGCGGCCGCTCCACCGGCAAGCGACGGATCTCGCTGGTCTGCGCGCCGGGGCTGCTGTCCTCACCGCCCTGCCCGGCCAGCGACAGGCTGGTCTGGCCACCGGTCATCGCCAGGTAGACGTCGGCGAGAATCTCGGCATCCAGCAATGCGCCGTGCAGCTCACGGCCCGAGTTGTCTACGCCGTAGCGTTTGCACAGCGCATCGAGGCTGTTGCGCTGCCCAGGATGCCGCTCGCGGGCCATCCGCAGGGTGTCCAACACGCTGCAGTAATCCAGCACACTGCCCAGCGGCGGGCGGTCCTTGAGCAGGGCGAACTCGTGGTTGAGAAAGCCAATGTCGAAGGCCGCGTTATGGATTACCAGCTCGGCGCCGCGCACAAAGTCAAGAAATTCATCGACGATCTCGTGAAAGCGCGGCTTGTCGGCCAGAAACGCATCGGTGATGCCGTGCACCGCTACCGCGCCCTCGTCCACCTCGCGCTCGGGATTGATGTAGACATGAAAATGCCGGCCAGTCAGCCGGCGGCCGATCACCTCGACGCAGCCGATTTCGATGATGCGGTGTCCCTCGCGGGGCTCAAGGCCGGTGGTCTCGGTATCGAGAATGACCAGCCGCTCGATCGTGGTGTCTTGACTCATTGCAGTACCTTTTATTCAACGCGCAGGCTTCAGCGCCCGCCCAGCTCGGCCACGCCGCGGTTGGCCAACTGGTCGGCGCGCTCATTGCCGGGGTGGCCGTTATGGCCGCGCACCCACTGCCAGTGCACCTCATGGCGCGCCACCTGCTCATCCAGCGCCTGCCACAGATCGGCGTTCTTCACCGGCTGACGGCTGGCGGTCTTCCAGCCGCGCTTCTTCCAGTTGGGCAGCCACTCGCGGATGCCCTTCATCACATATTCAGAATCGGTGGTCAGCTGCACCCGGCAGGGTCGCTTGAGCAGCGCCAGCGCACGGATGGCCGCCGTCAACTCCATGCGGTTATTAGTGGTGGCCTGCTCGCCGCCCCACAGCTCACGCTCGACACCGCGGCAGACCAGCAGCGCCCCCCAGCCACCGGGGCCAGGATTGCCCTTGCAGGCACCATCGGTGTAGATCTCGACACTATCACTCATGATCGACTCGGATTATCCGGTTGATGTCCCACCTTGGCCACCGGCACGGCACGCAGCGGCAGGCGCGGCGCCCGACGGCTCTCTGGCAGCGGCCGCAATCCGGCCACCCGCTTGCAGGCGACCAGCACATAGCAGCCACCGCCGGGCAACTGCAGGCGCTGTGCCACCTGCTCGACACGCGAGCATCCGCCCGCCCGGGACATGCAAAGCGGCGGACGATAACACCCGAACTGACGATGCTCCAGCGCAAAGCCCAGAAGATGCAGCCAGTCGATCAGCCGTGCCGGGGACAGTGGATGCAGGCGCTGCTCGGCCGGGCCACACCAGCGGCCACGCAGCCCCCAGAGGCTCCAGGGATTCACGCCGACCATCACCAGATGCCCGCCGGGCCTAACGCAGCGCGCCGCCTCGCGCAGCAGCTGATGGGGCGAGTCGGCACACTCCAGGGCATTGAGCAGCAGCACCGCATCGGCGGCATGCTCACGCACCGGCCAGGCCGCCTCCTCGCTGAGCAGCTCGCTACCTGGATGCTGCATGCCCAGCCGGATGACATGCCGTACGCGCTCACGGGCTGGCCGCACCAGATCGCTGCCGTAATGCAGCAGATACTGCATGACCTTCCCGGCCAGCGCCGCCTCGAGCAGCGCCTGCTGCTGAGCCTGCAGATACTGACCGGCTGGCGTGGCCAGCCAGTCTTGCAGGCGCTGGGTGCGCGAATGGGCGGTTGATACCTGCATGTGCGATCTTGCTCCCCGTATGGCCGGACGGCGGCTTCTGTGCCTAAGATATTTGCCGTATTCCTCAACCGACAGAGCCTACCGATGCTGCAGATTACCCCGCTGCCCGCCTTCGACGACAACTATATCTGGCTGCTCAGCGACGCGGCGCTCGGCCGCTGCGCCGTGGTTGATCCGGGCGATGCCGCCCCGGTGCTCGAGTGGCTGGCAGCCCATCCACAGATGCGCCTTGAGGCCATCCTGATCACCCATCATCACGGCGATCATACCGGCGGCATTGCCGCGCTCAAGGCCGCGACCCAGGCCACCGTCTATGGCCCGGCGCTTGAGAACATCCCGGGCCGCGACATCGCCCTGGAAGACGGCCAATCCCTTGAGGTGCTGGGACATGCCTGGCAGATCATGCACGTGCCCGGACACACCGCCGGCCACATCGCCCTGTACGCCGACAGCGTCGCCGAGGGCGTGCTGTTCTGCGGTGACACCCTGTTCAGCGCCGGCTGTGGCCGCCTGTTCGAGGGCACGGCGGCGCAGATGCACGCTTCACTGCAGCGCCTGGCCGCCTTGCCGGCGACCACGGCGGTGTACTGCACCCACGAATACACCCTCAGCAACCTGCGCTTTGCCTTGGCGGTCGAGCCGCAGAATCAGGCGCTGCGGGACTACCAGCAGACCGCCGCCGCGCAGCGGGTCGCCGGGCAACCCACCCTGCCCTCAAGCCTGGCGCGCGAGCGGGCCATCAACCCGTTCCTGCGCGGCAATCAGCCGGCGATTCGCCAGCAGCTGGCCGCCGAGCGGGGCCAGTTGCCCGGCAGCGATGCCGAGGCGTTCGCCCTGCTGCGCGCCTGGAAGGATAGCTTCTGAGCCGACGGGCTTCCTTGACCCCGGCGGCGGCTCCTTCCTAGAATCCCAGCCCCTTCACGCTCAAAGTGCTGCAGCCGATGCCGTCGCCCCTTACCCGATCCCTGCCGCCGCGCCTGCTGTCCATGCCCCGCCTGCTGCTGGCGGGCGCCCTGTTGGCACTGGCCGGCTGCAGCAGTCTGGGGCCACCGCAGTCCACCGCCACGACCAAGACGCCCAGCCACGCGGTCACGACCACCCAGACCATCCCCTGGTACATGCCCCAGTACGGTGCGGAGTCCCCGGAAGCGGCGCAGGACATCTGGGAGCGCATCCGCAAGGGTTACCAGCTGCAGGCGCTGAGCGACGATAATCCGCGCATCGACCATCAGCGCTTTGGCTTTGCCAACCGTCCCGCCTCGCTGCAACGCATCGCCGAGCGCAGCAGTCCCTACATCCACTATGTGGTCGAGCGTCTTGAAGAACAGGGCATGCCGCTGGAGCTGGCCCTGCTGCCGATGATCGAAAGCTCCTACAACCCGCTGGCCCTGTCGCCGGCACAGGCGGCCGGACTCTGGCAGTTCATCCCCTCCACCGGGCGCCACTTCAACCTGCGTCAGACCCGCTGGTACGACGGCCGGCGCGACATCACCGCCTCGACCAACGCCGCCATCCGCTACCTGCGCCGCCTGCATGACATGTTCAACGGTGACTGGCTGCTGGCGCTGGCAGCCTATAACGCCGGCGAGGGCACCGTCAGCCGCGCCATCGAGCGCAACTTCAATCAGGGTCTGCCGACCGATTACTGGAACCTGCCGCTGCCGCGCGAAACCCAGGACTATGTGCCCAAGCTGCTCGCCCTGGCGCAGATCATCCAAGCCCCCCAAGGCTATGGCCTTGACCTGCCGGCGATTGCCAACGAGCCCTACTTCGAGCAGATCCGCCTGCCCCATCGACTGGATCTGGCCCGCATCGCCAGCCTGGCAGATATGGACGAGGACGAGCTGTTCAAGCTCAACCCGGCCTTCAAGCAGCGCATCGCCGTGGATGGCCCGCTGCGCCTGCTGGTGCCGATCCACAAGGCAGAGGAACTCAGCAGCAGCATCGCCAGCCTGCCGCCCAGCCCGCTGGTCATCAGCGAGCCTGAGCCGGTGGCCAAGCCAGCCCGCAGCCCAGCCCCGCACCGCTACCGGGTGCGCAGCGGCGACAACCTGTGGGAAGTGGCCCGTCGTCACCAGGTCAAGGTGGCGGATCTGCAGCGCTGGAATGGCCTCAAGGGTCATCGCCTGCGGGTCGGCCAGACCCTGCTGGTGCAGCAGGCCCCCGGCGCTCAGCGCAGCGCCACCACCAGCAACAGCACCCGCAAGGCGACCCGCTATCAGGTACGCCGCGGTGATTCGCTGTACAGCATCGCCAAGCGCTTCTCGATCGGGCTCAAGACCCTGCAGAGCTGGAACCCGCGTCTGGGGCGCCAGCTCAAGCCCGGCCAGACCGTGACCCTTTACCTGCCGGCCCGCTGAGCGGCACCTGCCACGCCCGGCGCAACCTTTTGCCGGGCAGTGCAAGCTGGTACTGTAGCCGGCTCAATCCCGCGCCTGCCACGGACCGGACCTGCCACCAATGCATCGTTTCCTTGCCCTGTTGCTGGGCCTGTCCTTCTGCCTGCCTGCCGCCGCCACCCTGGTCGAAAGCCACGGCTACGCCCAGTTCGGCAGCCTGAAATACCCGGCCAGTTTCCGGCATTTCGACTGGGTCAATCCGGAGGCGCCCAAGGGCGGCACCCTGCGGATCATGGGCAGCGGCACCTTCGATACCCTCAACCCGTATACCCTCAAGGGCACTAGCCCGATCAATACCGCCGGCTTCAGCAACTACGGCGTGCATGAGCTGAATGCCCCGCTGATGGTCGGCACCGGACTGTTCGACCCCTCCGGGGATGAGCCGGCCTCCAGCTACGGGCTGGTCGCCGCCTCGGTGGAATACAGCGAGGATCGCAGTTGGGTAGTCTTCAACCTGCGTCCTGAGGCGCGCTTTCACGACGGCAAACCGATCACCGCCTACGATGTGGCGTTCTCCTACCGCCTGCTCAGCCGCGAAGGGCATCCGCAATACCGCACCGCACTGCAGGAGGTCGCCCGGGTCGATATCCTCAATCGCCAGCGGGTGCGTTTTGTCTTCAAGCGCAGCGGCAATCCGCTGCTGATCCTGCGCCTCGGTGAGCTGCCGGTGCTGCCACAGCATTACTGGAGCGGCCGCGACTTCAAGGCCACCACCTACGAGCCGCCGCTGGGCAGTGGTCCGTATCGCATCACCCAGGTAGTGCCGGGGCGGCGCTTGGTGTTCGAGCGGGTCAAGGACTGGTGGGGTACGGAGCTGGCGGTCAATCGCGGCAAGTACAATTTCGAGCGCGTTGAAGTGGAGTTCTACCGCGATAACCACGTGGCCTTCGAGGCGTTCAAGGCCGGCGAGTTCGACATCTACCTGGAGAACCAGGCGAAGAACTGGGCCAGCGGCTACAACATCCCCGCCGTGGCGCGTGGCGAGATCGTCAAGGCGCAGATCCCCCACCAGATCCCCACCCAGACCCAGGCGCTGTTCATGAGCACCCGCCGCGCGCACTTTGCCGATCTGCGGGTGCGCGAGGCCATGGGCCTGCTGTTCGACTTCGAGTGGAGCAACCGCACGCTGTTCAACGACGCTTACCGGCGCAGCACCAGCTACTACCCCAACAGCGAGTTCGCAGCGCGTGGCATCCCGCAGGGTGAGGAATGGCTGCTGCTATCACAGCACCGCAAAGCACTGCCGGCCAGCCTGTTCAGCCAGGCACCGAGCCTGCCGCAGACCGATGGCCGCGGCCTGCCCCGCGAGACGCTGCGCCGCGCCTTGGAGCTTCTGGCGCAGGCCGGCTGGAAGCCTTCAGGCAATCAGCTGGTCAACGGGCACGGCCAGCCGCTGCGCTTTGAGATCCTGCTGGTCAACCCCAGCCTTGAGCGCATCCTGCAGCCCTACCGCGACAACCTGCGCCGCCTCGGCATCCAGGCCAGCCTGCGGACCGTCGATCGTGCCCAGTACAAGCAGCGCATCGACAGCTTCGATTTCGACATGGTGCTGATGACCCTGCCGCAGACACTGAGCCCGGGCCTTGAGCAGTGGCAGTACTTCCACTCCAGCCAGAGTGGCGTGCGCGGCAGCCGCAACTACGCCGGGGTGCGCCATCCGGTGGTGGACGACCTGCTCGACAAGCTCCTCGCCGCCCAGACCCGCGACCAGCAGATCGCCGCCGCCCGCGCCCTCGATCGTGTGCTGCTTTCTCAGCATTACAGCATTCCCAACTGGTACAGCGACTACCACCGCGTGGCTTGGCGCAACCGCTTCGCCCACGTCACCACACCGCCTTACACCCTGGGCCTGCGCGCCTGGTGGCTGACCCCTTCGGAGACTTCCCGATGAGCGCTTTCCTGCATGGCCTGCGCCACCTCGCTGCAGGCAGCGTGCTGCTGCTGGCTGGCCTCCTCGAGGCCGGTGCCGCCGGCCGCCACGCCCTGACCCTGTACGACGAGCCGCCGCGCTATCCGGCGGGGTTCAGCCACTTCGACTACGTCAACCCCGAAGCGCCCAAGGGCGGCACGCTGCGCCAGGCCGGGTTCGGCAGCTTCGACAGCCTCAACCCGTTCATCAACAAGGGCGTGGCGGCCGATGAGATCGGGCTGATTTACGACACCCTAACCAGGCGTAGCCTCGATGAGCCGTTCACCGAATACGGCCTGCTCGCCGAGCGCATCGAAAAGGCGCCCGACAACCGCTGGGTCCGCTTTCACCTGCGCCGCGAGGCGCGTTTTCACGATGGCCAGCCGGTCACCGCTGCCGATGTGGTGTTCACCTTCGACACCCTGATGAAAGACGGCGCACCGCAGTACAAGGCCTACTACGCCGATATCGAAAAAGCCGTGGCCGAGAGCGAACACAGCGTGCGCTTCGATTTTCGCCAGGCCGGCAACCGCGAACTGCCGATGATTGTCGGCCAGCTGCCGGTGTTGCCGCACCATTACTGGGCAGAACGCGACTTCAACCGCACCAGCCTGGAGCCGCCGCTGGGCAGCGGCCCCTACCGGGTGGCCGAGGTGCAGGCCGGGCGCAGCATCCGCTATGCGCGGGTCGAGGACTGGTGGGCCCGGGATCTGCCCCTCAACCGCGGCCAGTACAACTTCGATCATCTGGTGATCGACTACTACCGCGACAACACCGTGGCCCTTGAAGCCCTCAAGGCCGGGCAGTTCGATTTCTGGCTCGAGACCAGCGCCAAGAACTGGGCCACTGCCTACGACACCCCCGCGGTGCGCGAGGGCCGGCTGATCAAGGAAGAGATCACCAATCACAACCCGACCGGCATGCAAGGCTTTCTCTTCAACCTGCGCCGCCCGCTGTTCAAGGATGCGCGGGTACGTGAAGCGCTCGGGCTGCTGTTCGACTTCGAGTGGACCAACCGCCAGCTGTTCCACAACGCCTATGTACGCACCCACAGCTACTTCGAGAACTCTGAACTGGCAGCCCGTGGCCTGCCCACTGCCGAGGAGCTCACGCTGCTTGAGCCTTGGCGCGCCCAGCTGCCGGCGGCGGTGTTCGAGGCCGAGTATCAGGCGCCGCAGAGCGATGGCAGCGGGGTGATCCGCGAGCAGCGCCGCCGGGCCTTCGCCCTGCTGCAGGAGGCCGGCTGGCGGCTGGAAAACGACCGCATGCACGATGCCGAGGGCAAGCCGGTGGTGATCGAGTTCCTGCTCGCCCAGGTCGAGTTCGAGCGGGTGCTGCTGCCGTTCAAGCGCAACCTGGCAAGCCTTGGCATCGAGCTGCAGATCCGCCGCGCCGATGTCTCCCAGTACATCAACCGCCTGCGCTCGCGGGACTTCGACATGGTGGTCGGCAGCTTCGGCCAGTCCAGCTCGCCGGGCAACGAACAGCGCGAATACTGGCATTCGAGCAGCGCTGACAATCCCGGCAGCCGCAACCTGATCGGTCTCAAGGAGCCGGTGATCGATGCGCTGGTCGAGGGGCTGATCGCCGCCGACAGCCGCGCCGAGCTGCTGGCCCACACCCGCGCACTGGATCGCGTCCTGCTCTGGGGCCACTACGTGATCCCCAACTGGCATATCCGCACCTGGCGAGTCGCTCGCTGGGATCGCTTCGCCCATCCCGAGACCACCCCGCGCTACGACATCGGCCTGCACACCTGGTGGTGGCGCGGTGAGTCGCCGCCGGCAACCGACACCCCACGCGCCCCCGCCACCGACAGCACGCCGCCAGCGACCCCCGACGCTCAGGAGGCGCGCTGATGCTGGCCTATATCCTGCGGCGCCTGCTGCTGATCATCCCCACCCTGCTGGGCATCCTGCTGATCAACTTCGTGATCATCCAGGCTGCACCCGGCGGCCCGGTCGAGCAGATGATCGCCAAACTCGAGGGCCTTGATGCCGCCGCCGGCGGTGCCACCGGGCGGATTGCCGGTGGCGGCGCGGAAGTCGCCGCGGCGGGCGCCAGCTACCGCGGCGCTCAGGGCCTGGATCCTGAACTGGTCAAGGAAATCGAGAAGATGTACGGCTTCGACAAGCCGGCCAGCGAGCGCTTCTGGATCATGCTGCAGAACTACCTGCAGCTGGACTTTGGCTCGAGCTTCTTCCGCGATGCCACGGTGATCGAACTGATCGTTGAGAAGATGCCGGTCTCGATCTCGCTGGGGCTGTGGAGCACGCTGATCATGTACCTGGTGTCGATCCCGCTGGGGATCGCCAAGGCGATGCGGCACGGCAGCGCCTTCGATGTCTGGACCAGTACCGCCATCGTGGTCGGCTACGCGATCCCGGCCTTCCTGTTTGCCATCCTCTTGATCGTGCTGTTTGCCGGCGGCAGCTACTTCGACTGGTTCCCGCTGCGCGGGCTGACCTCGAACAATTTTGATGAGCTGAGCACCACCGGCAAGATCCTCGACTACTTCTGGCACCTGGCCCTGCCGGTGACCGCGCTGGTGATCGGCAACTTCGCCACCCTGACCCTGCTGACCAAGAACAGCTTCCTTGACGAGATCGGCAAGCAGTACGTGGTCACCGCGCGCGCCAAGGGCCTGACCGAAACCCGTGTGCTCTATGGCCATGTGTTCCGCAACGCCATGCTGATCATCATTGCCGGCTTTCCGGCCGCGTTCATTGGCCTGTTCTTCACCGGCTCCCTGCTGATCGAGGTGATCTTCTCCCTCGATGGCCTCGGCCTGCTGAGCTTCGAGGCGGCGATCAACCGTGACTATCCGGTGGTCTTTGGCACCCTGTTCATCTTCACCCTGCTGGGACTGGTCGTGAAACTGATCGGTGATCTCACCTACACCCTGGTCGATCCGCGCATCGACTTCGACAGCCGGGAGCACTGACCGATGGCGCTCTCTCCCCTGAACCGGCGGCGCTTTGCCCGCTTCAAGGCCCACAAGCGCGGCTGGTATGGCCTGTGGCTGTTCCTCGGCCTGTTCGTCCTTAGCCTCGGCGCTGAGCTGATCGCCAACGATCGCCCGCTGCTGCTCAGCTATGAGGGCGAGCTGTACGTGCCGGTGCTCAAGCGCTACCCAGAAACCGCCTTCGGCGGCGAGTTCCCGCTGGAAGCCGACTACAAGAGCCCCTACATGCGCGAGCTGATCGAGGCTGGTGGCGGCTGGATGCTCTGGCCGCCGATCCCGTTCAGCTACGACAGCATCAACTTCGACCTCACGGTCCCGGCGCCCGCCCCGCCCTCGGCGAACAACTGGCTGGGCACCGACGACCAGGGCCGCGACGTGCTGGCCCGGGTGATCTACGGCTTTCGCGTTTCGGTGCTGTTTGCCCTGGCCCTGACCCTGGCCAGCTCAGTGATCGGCGTCGCCGCCGGCGCCCTGCAGGGCTTCTATGGTGGCTGGGTGGATCTGTTGGGCCAGCGTTTTCTGGAGATCTGGTCAGGGCTGCCGGTGCTGTATCTTTTGATCATCCTCGCGAGCTTCGTCGAGCCGAACTTCTGGTGGCTGCTGGGCATCATGCTGCTGTTTTCGTGGATGAGCCTGGTGGATGTGGTGCGCGCCGAGTTCCTGCGCGGGCGCAACCTTGAGTACGTACGCGCCGCCCGTGCGCTGGGCATGGGCAATGGCGCGATCATGTACCGGCACATTCTGCCCAATGCGATGGTCTCGACCATGACCTTCCTGCCGTTCATCCTCACCGGGGCGATCGGCACCCTTACCGCACTGGATTTTCTCGGCTTCGGCCTGCCGCCGGGCTCGCCGTCGCTCGGTGAGCTGGTTGCCCAGGGCAAGTCCAACCTGCAGGCGCCGTGGCTGGGGATCAGCGCCTTTGCCGTACTGGCGCTGATGCTGACCCTGCTGGTGTTCATCGGTGAGGCGGCCCGTGATGCCTTCGACCCGAGGAAGTGAGCCGATGAGCGAGCCATTGATCGAGATCCGTGATCTGCAGGTGGCCTTCGCCCGCGAAGGCGGTATCCAGCCGGTGGTGCACGGGGTGAGCTTCGCCCTGCACGCCGGCGAAACCCTCGCGCTGGTCGGTGAGAGCGGTTCGGGCAAATCGGTCACCGCCCACTCCATCCTGCGCCTGTTGCCCTACCCGCTGGCCAGCCATCCGGCCGGCAGCATCCACTACCGCGGCGAAGACCTGCTGACCCTGGGCGAGCGGCGCCTGCGCGCCATCCGTGGCAACCGCATCGCGATGATCTTCCAGGAGCCGATGACCTCGCTGAACCCGCTGCACAGCGTCGGCCAGCAGATCATCGAGGTTCTGGCGCTGCACAAAGGCCTGCAGGGGGAAGCGGCGCGGGCGCGGGCCGAGGAGCTGCTGACCCTGGTCGGCATTCCGGAGCCGGCCAAGCGCCTCAAGGCCTACCCCCACGAGCTGTCCGGCGGGCAGCGCCAGCGGGTGATGATTGCCATGGCACTGGCCAATGAGCCGGAGGTGCTGATCGCCGACGAGCCGACCACCGCGCTGGATGTCACCGTGCAGCTGAAGATCCTCGACCTGCTCAAGGAGCTGCAGGCGCGTCTGGGCATGGCGCTGCTGCTGATCACCCATGACCTCAACCTGGTACGGCGCATCGCCCACCGGGTCTGCGTGATGCAGCAGGGACGCATCGTCGAACAGGGCGCGTGCGACGCACTGTTCCACGCCCCCCAGCACCCCTACACCCAGGAACTGCTCGGCGCCGACCCCAGTGGCGCCCCCGCCGATAACCCGCCCGGCCCGCCACTGATCGAGGCCGAGGATCTGCGGGTGTGGTTCCCGATCAAGAAAGGCTTGCTGCGCCGCACCGTCGATCACGTCAAGGCGGTCGATGGGGTCAGCTTCAGCCTCGCGCGCGGGCAGACCCTGGGGATCGTCGGGGAAAGCGGCTCAGGCAAGTCCACCCTCGGCATGGCACTGCTGCGCCTGATCAACAGCCGCGGCGCGATCCGCTTTGCGGGGCAGGCGATCGAGGGCCTCACGCAGGAGCAGGTGCGCCCGCTGCGCCGGCAGATTCAGGTGGTGTTCCAGGACCCGTTCGGCAGCCTCAGCCCGCGCATGTCGGTCGGGCAGATCATTGGCGAAGGGCTGGAGATCCACGCAATCGGCAGCCCCGCCGAGCGCGAGCAGGCGATCATTGCCGCGCTGCAGGAGGTGGGCCTGGACCCGGCCAGCCGGCACCGCTACCCCCATGAATTTTCCGGTGGCCAGCGCCAGCGCATCGCGATTGCCCGCGCGCTGGTGCTAAAACCTGAGCTGATCCTACTCGATGAGCCGACCTCGGCGCTCGATCGCACGGTGCAGCGTCAGGTGGTCGAGCTGCTGCGCAGCCTGCAGCAGAAGTACAATCTCACCTACCTGTTCATCAGCCATGACCTGGCCGTGGTCCGCGCCTTGAGCCATCAGCTGATGGTGGTGCGTCACGGGCAGGTGGTCGAACAGGGCGAGGCGGCGGCGATCTTTGCCGCGCCTCAGCATTCTTATACCCGGCAGCTGCTGGAGGCCGCGTTCATGGCCCCAGGCAGTGCCGATTAACCAGCAAGAGGAAGTACACCATGGGTTTCATGACCGGCAAGCGCGTGCTGATCGTCGGCGTCGCCAGCAAGCTGTCCATCGCCTCCGGCATTGCCGCCGCGATGCACCGTGAGGGCGCGGAACTGGCCTTCACCTACCAGAACGACAAGCTCAAGGGCCGCGTCGAGGAGTTCGCCGCCGGCTGGGGCTCCAGCGCCGAGATGTGCTTCCCCTGCGATGTGGCCAATGACGAGGACATCGCCCGCGTGTTCGAGGCCCTGAGCCAGAAGTGGGATGGCCTGGACTGCATCGTCCACTCGGTCGGTTTTGCGCCGGGCGACCAGCTCAACGGTGACTTCACTGAAGTCACCACCCGCGACGGCTTCAAGATCGCCCACGATATCAGCGCCTACAGCTTCGTCGCCCTGGCCAAGGCCGGCCGCGAGATGATGAAGGGCCGTAACGGCAGCCTGCTGACTCTCTCCTACCTGGGTGCCGAGCGCACCATGCCCAACTACAACGTGATGGGCATGGCCAAGGCCAGTCTGGAAGCCGGCGTGCGCTACCTGGCCGGCAGCCTCGGCCCGGAAGGCACCCGCGTCAACTGCGTGTCCGCCGGCCCGATCCGTACCCTGGCCGCTTCCGGCATCGCCAGCTTCCGCAAGATGCTGGCCGCCAACGAGCGCCAGACCCCACTGCGCCGCAACGTGACCATCGATGAAGTCGGCAACGCCGCGGCCTTCCTGTGCTCGGATCTGGCTTCTGGCATCAGCGGTGAGATCCTCTACGTCGATGGTGGCTTCAACACCACCGCAATGGGCGCCCTCGAAGAGTGATGCGTCCCTGCCGCCGCCGGCAGGCGGCGGCAGGTCTCAGCCGCGCTGGTCCAGCAGATCCGCAAACGCCTCAGCTTCAAGCGGCTTGGCAAACAGATAGCCCTGCCCGATATCGCAGCCATGGGCCAGCAGCCAGTCGCGCTGCAGCTCGGTTTCCACCCCCTCGGCCACGGTCTTGAGCCCCAGCGCATGGGCCATGCCGATGATCGCCAGGGTGATCGCCTCATCCTCACGCTCACGGCCCAGACCATCGACAAAGCGCTTGTCGATCTTCAGCTCCGCCAGCGGCAGGCGTTTGAGGCAGGCCAGTGATGAGTAGCCGGTACCAAAGTCATCCACCGCCAGGGTCACACCCGCCGCGTGCAGGCACTCGATATTGCCCAGCACCACCGGCAGATTATCGACCAGCACCCCCTCGGTGAACTCGACCTGCACCTGACTCGCCGCCACCCCCTGCTCGGCCAGTTGCGCCAGCACCCGCTCGGCACAGCCCTCCTCGCGGAAGCTGCGCGGCGACATGTTGAAGGCCACCCGCGGCAGCACCAAGCCCTGGGCCTGCCACGCCGCCAGTTTGGGCCAGCAGGCGGCTGACTTCATGGCCGACCTCAAGAATCAGCCCGCTCGACTCGGCCACCGGGATGAAATCCCCCGGCGATACCGAGCCCAGAATCGGATCATCCCAGCGCAGCAGCGCCTCGGCGCCGTCCAGCGCGCCATCGCCCAGCCGATACTGCGGCTGATAGACCAGGCGCAGACGCTGCTGGCGCAACGCCTCGCGCAGCAGGCGAAGGTGCAGCTCCGGCTTGAACAGCTCGAAGCGGTTGCGACCGGCCTCCTTGGCGCGGTACATCGCAGTGTCCGCAGCGCGGATCAGGCTGGCGCTGTCCTGACCGTCATCCGGGAAGAACGCCACCCCGATGCTGGCAGAGACGAACAGCGAGCGGCCACCGATATCAAAGGACGCCGACAGCTCATCGATCATCCGCCGCACCACCCGTTCGGCGCCTTCCACATCGGTGTCCATCAGCAGCGCGGTGAACTCATCACCGCCCATGCGCGCCACGGTATCCACCTCACGCACCACAGATCAGCCGCCAGCGCGGGCGGTAGCAGCGCGAAGTCGTTGCGCCCGACGTAATCGCGCCCCTCCAGACCAAACAGCGCCGCATGGCGTGCATTGATGTAGATGTGCGCGCCGCCCAGATCCTTCATGGCGAACAGCACCGTGGTGTTTTCCAAGAGGCTGGTCAGGCGCGCCTGGGACTGGCGCAGCTCCGCCTGGGTGCGGGTGATGTCACTGACATCGACCAGGGTGACCACCAGCGTGCTGATGTGCCCGGCGGCGTCCAGCCCCGGCGTGATGATCAGGCGCAGGGTCTGGGAGCCGTCCTGCAGCAGCGCCTCATCACGGTCGGCATGCGCCAGCACACCGCCCAGACGCTGCTCAAGGTCAGCCAGAAACGCCGGCAGACGCAGGCGCGCGACCGGCTGCATCAGCGCGGTGGGGCGCAGATCGAAGCGGCGCGTGGCGGAAGCATTGAAGCGGATCAGCTGCCCCTGACGATCGAACACCAGAAGCGGAAATTCCAGCGCATCGTAGAGATGGGCGTACTCCTCAGCCAGACGGCTGAGCTCGCTGCTCTTGACGCTCAATTCCTCATTGAGGCTGACCAGCTCCTCGTTGGTGGCCTGCATTTCCTCGTTGGCCGCTTCCAGCTCCTCATTGGTCGCCTGCAGCTCTTCATTGGAGGCCTGCGCCTCCTCGTTCAGGGCCTGCATTTCCTCGTTGGCGGTGGCCAGCTCCTCCACCAGGCTCTGCAGGTGCTCACGGGTGGCGAGCAGTTCATCCTCGAGCTGCGCGCTGGGTGCCACCTGTACCGCCACCCCCTCCTCGGGCGCCGGCACCGGTACGAACAGCACCAGCAGGCGCGGCTCATCGCCGACGCCCACCGGATCGACAAACAGGCGCACGTGCTGGTTGCCGAGCGTGCGGGTGCGCCCGCGCTGCGATTTGCTCAGCTGACGGCAGCGGTGCATCAGGGTCAAGAGCTCACCGCGCAGGCTCTTGGTCGCGGTATCGGCCAGGGTCAGGCGCGCCGCGCCCACCGGGAACTGCAGGTAGCGCTCCACCGGCCCTGCGGTGTGCTGCACCACGCCCTCGGC
Organism: Pseudomonas eutrophicaquae; assembly: GCF_023544715.1. GTDB lineage: Bacteria > Pseudomonadota > Gammaproteobacteria > Pseudomonadales > Pseudomonadaceae > Geopseudomonas. The sequence continues at coordinate 30,236 of NZ_JAMJEZ010000007.1, forward strand.
ATCACAAAGCACGGCCGCCAGATCAAAATGACGCACCAGCGCAGCCAAGAGGTGCTCAAGGCCACGGTCGCGCTGCAGCGCTGTAACTGGGTGAGGGACGCAGGGCCAGCGGCATTCCGCTCGGCAGGCTGGCACTGCCCACCTTGCGAAACAGCCGTTCGCGACGATCCTCGGCGCTGAACAGCTGCTCGGCCTGGGCCACGCTCTCCGAGCGGCCGAGGAACAGATAGCCCTGACGGACCAGCCCGAAATGGAAGGTCTGCAGCACCCGCGACTGCAGCAGCGTATCGAAGTAAATCAGCACATTGCGGCAACTGATCAGATCCAGGCGCAGGAACGGTGGATCGCTGACCAGGTTATGGCGGGCAAAGACGATCATGTCGCGCAGCAGCTTGCCGGCCTCGACGTGATGATTGCTGCTAAGGAAGTAGCGCTCGCGCAGCGCCGGCGGCACATCATTGAGCGCGGCGACCGGATACAGGCCGCGCCGCCCGACGTTGAGGGCTTGCTCATCGATGTCGGTGGCAAAGATCTGCAGCCGGTAATCGGCCAGCCGCTCCTGCAGCACGTCGGCAAACAGCATTGCGATCGAATAGGCTTCCTCGCCAGTGGCACACCCGGCCACCCAGACACGAATTTCCGCGCCGGGCGGCTTGTGCGTGCAGATCTCATGCACTGCCCGGCGCAGGGTTTCAAACGCGGCGGCATCGCGGAAGAAGGCCGTCACCGAGATGAGGATGTCACGGGCCAGCAGATCCAGCTCCTGGGGATTGCTGTCGATGCTGCGCAGGTAACCGGCCAGATCGACGTTACCGGTGGCCGCTTCCCGGCGGCGAATCCGCCGCATCAGGGTCCCGACCTTGTAGCCGGAAAAATCGCAGTCCAGCCGCTCCCGCAGGCGAGCCAGCAGCTGGGCCAGCAGATCCTCGGGGATCGGTGCCTCGTCACTGGCCAGCGGCATCAGCAGACGGGCGAGCCGCTCGGCCATCTGCTCGGGTGCCAGCACATGATCCGCCACGCCGGCATCGATGGCGGCCTGGGGCATGCCGTCGTATTTGGCGGTATCCGGCTGCTGAGCGAAGGTCAGCCCCCCTGCGGCCTGAATGCTGCGCAGGCCGCTCACCCCGTCCGAGCCGGTACCCGAGAGCAAAATGCCCACCGCCGACTCGCCCTGCTCGGCCGCCAGCGAAATCAGGAACTCGTTGATCGAAGGTTTGGGGACCACCTCGGGCGGTGGTGTCCTAAGGTGGAAGCGGCCGTCCTTGAGCAGGGCATTGCGGTTGGCCGGCACCACATAGATCACCCCGGCCTCCGGGGTATCGCCCTCCTGCAACTCCTGCACGCGCAACGGAGTTTCACGGGCGAGGATGTCGACCATCATGCTGCGCTAGCTGGGCGACAGGTGCTGCAGCACTACATAGGCACAGGGCAGCTCGGCCGGCAGCGTGCCGACCAGCCTGGAGATCGCTTCCAGCCCGCCGGCTGAGGCCCCGATGGCAACGATGAACAGCTTGCAGGGCATTGCAGGCTCCTTCAGGGCCATGGCCAGACCTTGGCGAGCAAGGCCGACCGGTGGACGGAGGCGGCCGGTGGCCGCCCGGCATGGTCAGTCGAACAGGCCTGTGGCCGAGAGGCCCTGGCTTTCCAGCAGTACGCGCAGTTGCTGCAAGGCCTCCACCTGGATCTGCCGCACCCGCTCGCGGGTCAGGCCGATGCTGCGCCCAACCTCCTCGAGGGTGGACGGCTCACACCCGCGCAGGCCAAAGCGGCGCACCACCACCTCGCACTGCTTGTCCGGCAACTGCGACAGCCACTGATCGAGGCTGGCATGCAGATTCTGATCCTGCAAGAGCACCAAGGGATCCCCCGGCTGCTGGTCGCTCAGGGTATCGAGCAGGGTGCGTTCGCTGCCCTCGCCCAGGGTTGCGTCCACCGAGGCGATGCGCTCGTTCAGGCCCAGCAGGCGATTGATGTCGTCCACCGAGCGATCCAGCAGGCTGGCCACTTCCTCGGCGGTCGGCTCATGGTCGAGCTTTTGGGTCAGCTCCCGAGCGGCGCGCAGGCACAGGTTGAGCTCCTTAACCACATGCACCGGCAAACGGATGGTGCGGGTCTGGCTCATCAGCGCCCGCTCGATGGTCTGGCGAATCCACCAGGTGGCGTAAGTGGAAAAGCGAAAACCACGCTCGGGGTCGAACTTTTTCACCGCGCGGATCAATCCCAGATTGCCCTCCTCGATCAGATCGAGCAGCGACAGGCCGCGGTGGTTGTAGCGGCGGGCAATCTTCACCACCAGGCGCAGGTTGCTCTCGATCATCCGGTGGCGTGCGGCCTCATCACCGTTTCGGGAGCGCCTGGCGAAATAGACTTCCTCTTCGGCGCTGAGTAGCGGCGAGAAGCCGATCTCGTTGAGGTAGAGCTGAATCGCATCGGCCGACTCCACGCGCTCGACCGGGCGCCGGGCGCGCACTGGCGAGTCGGGGATCTCGGCGCGCAGGTCGAGGTGGGAAGGCTCATCCAGAGCACCGCTGTCCATGCGGCTGAAATTGAAATCCGAGGAATCCGTCATCGTGGCATCCTTTGCTGCGTTCTTGTCGTTTTTGTCCGCTCGCGCGCCCGGCCTGTCCTTGCCGGGCTGACGAGTTCAACGACAGCGGATCCTAGCGACGCGGCAGATACTGCAGCGGGTCCACCGGCTTGCCTTGGCGACGGATCTCAAAGTGCAGCTTGACCCGGTCGGTATCGGTGGAACCCATCTCGGCAATCTGCTGGCCAGCCGTGACACGCTGCCCCTCTTTCACCAGCAGTCGGCGGTTGTGCCCGTAGGCACTGACGTAGGTGTCACTGTGCTTGATGATGATCAGCTCACCGTAACCGCGTAGACCGCTGCCAGCATACACCACGCTGCCTGCAAGGGAAGCCAGCACCGGCTGCCCCGCCTCGCCGGCGATATCGATGCCTTTGTTGAGGCTGCTGCTGGCGGAAAAGCTCTCGATCACCGTGCCACTGGCCGGCCAAGCCCAGCCGGTCGGTGAGCCAGCCGCCGGTTTCACCGAGGCCGGCGCGCTGGCCAGCGGGGTGATCCGGGTCGCCGGGGTACTCACACGGCTCGGTGTGCTGGCCGCGGCACTGCGCGGCGCGGGAGTGCTGGCGACGCGGGTGCCCTGCCCGAGGCGCAGCACCTGCCCGACGCGGAGGGTATAGGGCGGCGCGATGCCATTTTGCGCCGCGAGTGTCTGCCAGTCCCAGCCGTAGCGCTTGGCAATCGAGTAGAGGGTTTCTCCGCGCTGCACGCGATGCTGGCCCTGCCAGCCGGTGCGCGGGGCCGCGCTTTCCACGCCAGTGCTGCTGCCGGTCGAGGTTGCGCAGCCACCGAGCAGCAGGCCAAACAGCAGTACGCTGCCACCCAGCAGCAGACGCCGGGCGGAGGGGAATATCGGATCGCGGGCGAACTTCACGGTTTGCTTACCTCATGGCGAAGGGACGGACGGCGCGCCATAAACTCAAGGCCCAGCACCAGCGCAACGGCCGCCAGCGCCAGCGCCAGCGCCGGCCAGAACTGCGGGTCTTGCCCGGTGATCAGCGCATAGCGCTCCGGCAATACCGCCTGCTCCAGCAGCGGCTGCTGCACGCCGTGGCGATCCGTGCGCCAGCTTAAAGTTTCCTTCCAGGGCCAGACCTTGTTCAGGGAACCGATCATAAGACCCGTGAGAAAACTCAGGGTCAGGTTACGGGCATGCTGCAGCAACCAGCTGAGCAGATGGGCAAAACTCAGCAGCCCGCCGAGGCAACCCACCGCAAACAGTGCCAGCACGCCCAGATTCAGGCTGATCAGCGCCTCGAGAATAAAGCCATACAGCCCCATCAATACCAGCAGGAAACTGCCGGAAATCCCCGGCAGAATCATCGCGCAGATGGCAATCGCCCCCGCCAGCACCAGGCTCAGCGGGTCATGCCCCCACTGCATCGGCGCTGCCACGGTGATCCACCAGGCGCCGAGCGTGCCGGCCAGCAGGCTGAGGAGCCCCGGCAGGTGCCAGCGGCTGATCTGTCGCCCGACCAGCCAGACCGAGACCAGAATCAGGCCGAAGAAGAAGCTCCAGAGCAAAATCGGCTGATGCACCAGCAACCAGCCGATCAGCCGTGCCAGGGTCAGGATGCTGCAGAGAATCCCACCGAGCAGCACCAGCAAGAAGCGAGCGTTGGCGGTCTGCCAGGCCTCGCGCAGACGCCAGCGCAGCAACTGGCGCGCGGCCAGCGGCACCTGGGCGATCGAGCGCAGCAGCTCATCGTAAATACCGGTGATGAAGGCAATGGTGCCCCCGGACACGCCGGGTACGACATCGGCCGCGCCCATCGCCATGCCCTTGGCAAACAGCAAAAAAGGATTGTGCATCGGAAGATCCGTTGGGAAGCGACAGAAAATTCAGCCGACCACGCCCTCAAGCAGCGGCACAAAGCGTACCGGCTCAAGCAGCTGATGGGAGAAGTGGGAGCCTTCACGGGTGATCAGCAGCAGTTGCTGGGTCTGCTCACCGAACGGCATCACCAGACGCCCGCCAGGTGCCAGCTGCTCCAGCAGCGCGCGGGGGACTTCACGCGCTGCCGCCGTGACCAGGATGCCGTGGTAAGGCGCCAGCGCCGCCCAGCCCTCATGGCCATCGCCCCAGCGCAGCACCACGTTGCGCAGATCCAGCGTCTGCAGACGCTCGCGGGCGCGCTCCTGCAGGTGCTGGATGCGCTCGACAGAGAAGACCCGCTCGACCAGCCGGGCCAGCACCGCGGTCTGATAGCCGGAGCCGGTGCCAATCTCCAGCACCTTGTCCAGCGGCCCGCCGGCCAATAGCAGCTGGCTCATGCGCGCCACGGTATAGGGCTGGGACAGCGTCTGGTTGTGGCCGATCGGCAGAGCGGTGTCTTCGTAGGCGCGGTGCGCCAGCGCCTCATCGACAAACAGGTGTCGCGGCAGGCTGCGAATCACCTCCAGCACTCGCGCATCGCTCACGCCCTCCTCGCGCAGCCGCTGCACCAGGCGCTCACGGGTGCGCTGCGAGGTCATGCCGATGCCGTCGTGCTGGAGACTGCTGTTCACAGCAGCGACTCCAGCGCCGTCAGCCCGGCAAAGCCTTCATGGAAGGTGCGATCCAGCTGCAGGGGCGTCACCGAGACATAGCCCTGCATCACCGCGTGAAAATCAGTCCCCGGCGCGCCATCCTCGATATCGCCCGCCGCCGCGATCCAGTAGCCGGCCTTGCCGCGCGGGTCCACCGAGCGCACCGGCGCCGCCGCCCGCGCCCGGTGGCCAAGGCGCGTCAGCTGCACGCCGCGCAAACGCTCCAACGGCAGGTTGGGGATGTTGACGTTGATCACCGTGCGCGGCGGCAGATCCAGATCCGCGTAGCGCTCGACCATGCGCCGGGCGATTTCCGCTGCGGCGGGCAGGTTGTCGCTCTGGCGCGACATCAGCGAGAAGGCAAAGGCCGGGCGACTCAGGAAGCGCCCTTCCAACGCTGCCGCCACCGTACCGGAATACAGCACGTCATCACCCAGATTGGCGCCCATGTTGATGCCGGCCACCACCATGTCCTGCGGCTCCTCAAGCAGGCCGTTCAGGCCCAGATGCACACAGTCGGTGGGGGTACCGTTCAGGCTGATGAAGCCATTGGCCAGTCGTTGCGGGTGCAGGGGGCGATCCAGGGTCAGCGAGCTGCTGGCCCCACTGCGGTCCCCGTCCGGGGCGATCACTGTGCAGGTGGCAAGGCCGGAGAGGGCCTGATGGAGGGCGACGATACCGGGGGCGTGTACGCCATCGTCATTGGCAATCAGTATGCGCATGGGCTTTCCGTGGCGTCGGCCGGATGCAGGGCTAGCAGTTCGCGCACCACGACGGTGGCAAAGCAGCCGGACGGCAGAACGAAGTGCAGTTGCAGGGTTTCGGGGTCGGGATGATGCCATGCCAGATGGGCGATGGGGAGGCGCAGGATACGCCGCTCCTGACGCAGCCCCGCCGCGCTCAGCCAGTCGGCCAGCACCCGCTCCTCGTCCAGAAGCTGCTGCTCCTGCAGGGCGATGCGCCCGCCACTCTCCAGCACACCCTCGCCCCACAGCGGCGCAGTGGGATGCAGATCCAGCGCGGCCAGGCGCGGGTCCTGGCACTCGGCCTCACCGGCCATGAAGAAGCTGCGGCTGGCGGTGAACGCCAGCAGATCACCCGGCTCGGCACGATTCCAGCTACCCTCGGCGACTCGCCGTGCCAGCTGGCGATTGAACAGGTAGGCGCGCGCCGCCGACAGCACCCGCGAGCGGCGATTGCGCTGCTCGGGCAGGCTGCCCTGCGCCGCCCAGTGCCGGGCCTCGGCCAGGTTGCCGCCATCAAAGCCAAAGCGCTGCAGGCCATAGTAGTTGGGCACGCCCTGGGCCTTGATCTGCTGCAGGCGCGCCTCCAGCAGTGGCCGATCCGCCTCAAGGGCGGTCAGGCGCAGGGTGAAGCGATTGGCCGCATGGGCGCCGCGCTGCAGCTTGCGGCTGTGGCGCTGACGCTCGAGGATCGCCAGCTGGGCATCCTCGGCGCGGCTCAGATCCGGATCGGCCTTGCCCGGCAGGTGCAGGCTGAACCACTGGCGAGTCAGCGCCTGACGGTCCTTGAGACCGGCATAGCTGATCGCCTTGACCGGCACTCCTGCAGCACCGGCCAAGCGCCGGGCGGCTTCCTCGGTGTTCAGATCGCGCTTTTCCACCCACAGCCACAGGTGCTCGCCACTGCCGCTCAGGGGAATGCCCAGCACCTCATCGACCTGAAAGTCCTCTGGCGTCTGCTTGAAACGCGCCAGGCCACAGGGTTCGCCCCAGGCGCGCGGGCCCAGCAGGCTCAGCTCGTCCAGCGCGCTCATGCCGCCACCAGCAGGACCACCGCCTGTGCGGCGATGCCCTCCTCGCGCCCGCAAAAACCCAGCCGCTCGGTGGTGGTGGCCTTGACGTTGACCGCCTCGCGCCCGACCTGCAGATCGCTGGCGATATGCGCGCACATCGCCTCGATGTGCGGGGCCATCTTCGGTGCCTGGGCGATGAGGGTGGCATCGACGTTGCCGACCCGCCAGCCCTTGGCCTGCACCAGCGCCACGACATGACGCAGCAAGGCGCGGCTGTCCGCGCCTTTGAACTGCGGATCGCTGTCCGGGAAGTGCCGGCCAATGTCGCCAAGCGCTGCGGCGCCGAGCAGGGCATCGCTCAGCGCATGCAGCAGTACGTCACCGTCGGAGTGGGCGAGCAGCCCGAAGCGGTGGGGAATCTGCACGCCGCCAAGGGTGATGAACTCACCCTCGCCGAAGCGATGCACGTCATAGCCGTGGCCGATACGCATCGAAAAGCTCCCTTCAGAAGTGGATGACGCTGCGGATGCTCTTGCCTTCTTCCATCAGCTCGAAGGCTTGGTTGATGTCTTCAAGGCCCATGGTGTGAGTGATGAAGGTATCCAACGGGATCTCGCCGCGTTGCGATTTTTCGACGTAACCCGGCAGCTCCGTGCGGCCCTTGACGCCACCAAAGGCGCTGCCGCGCCAGACGCGGCCGGTGACCAGCTGGAACGGCCGGGTGCTGATCTCGGCGCCGGCCGGGGCCACGCCAATGATGGTCGACTCGCCCCAGCCCTTGTGGCAGCACTCCAGCGCCGCGCGCATCAGCTGCACGTTGCCGATGCACTCGAAGCTGTAGTCGACGCCGCCGTCGGTCATCTCGACGATCACCTCCTGAATCGGCTTAGCGTGATCTTTGGGGTTAACGAAGTCAGTCAGGCCCAGCTCGCGGGCCACAGACTCCTTGGCCGGGTTGATGTCGATGCCGATGATCCGGCTGGCCTTGGCCATCTTCGCGCCGATGATCGCGGCAAGACCAATACCACCCAGACCAAAGATCGCCACGGTCGAGCCCTCGGTGACCTTGGCGGTGTTGAGCACCGCGCCGATGCCGGTGGTCACCCCGCAGCCGAGCAGGCAGACCTTCTCCAGCGGCGCGTCCTTGGGAATCACTGCCACCGAGACTTCCGGCAGCACGGTGTACTCGGAGAAGGTCGAGCAGCCCATGTAGTGGTAGATCGGCTGGCCGTTGTAGCTGAAGCGGCTGGTGCCGTCCGGCATCAGGCCCTTGCCCTGGGTGGCGCGCACCGCGCTGCACAGGTTGGTCTTGTTGGAGGTGCAGAACTTGCACTGGCCGCATTCGGCGGTATACAGCGGGATCACATGATCACCGACCTTGACCGAGGTCACGCCCTCGCCCACCGCCTCGACAATGCCGCCGCCCTCGTGGCCGAGGATGCAGGGGAATACGCCCTCGCTGTCCTGGCCGGACAGGGTGTAGGCATCGGTGTGGCACACGCCGGAAGCGACGATGCGCACCAGCACCTCGCCCTTTTGCGGCGGCGCAACATCCACCTCGACGATTTCAAGCGGCTGATTGGGAGCGAAGGCCACGGCGGCACGGGACTTGATCATGGGTAACTCCTGACGATGCGGTGAGGCAGTGGAGAGGCCGCCGCGCGGGGCGGCAGCCGGAAAGTGCGCAGTCTATCACCGCCAGCCGCTCTGCCGTGCACCTCACCCGGCGTGGCGATTCAGGACGCCTCGCGCACCTGATGCTCCAGCTCCACACGCAGGGCCGGGTCCAGCCGTAGCTGACGGGCCAGCTCGTCCAGATAGGCACGCTCCATGAAGCTCTGCTCATCGATCACCAGCAGGCTGGCCAGAAACATCTCGGCCGCCAGCTCCGGCGTAGTGGCGGCCTGCGCCACCTCGCGCGGATCGAGCGGACGACGCAGCTCGGCATCGATCCAGGCCAGCAGCGCGGCATCCCCCTGCAGGCGCGCCACCTCGGCATCGATCAGCTCGCGCTCGCGGTCATCGATGTGCCCATCGGACTTGGCGGCGGCAATCAGCGCACGCAGGATCGCGTGGCTGTGCTGCTCGACCAGTGGCGCGGGCAGACGATCGAGGGTCTGCGGCTCCTGAGCGGCGACAGCGCCTTGCTGCTTCTGCCAGTTGCCATAGGCCTTCCAGGCCATCACCCCCAGCGCCGCCAGTCCACCGTAAGTCAGCGCCTTGCCGCCGTACTGGCGAGCCTTCTTGCTGCCCAGCAGCAGGCTGACCAGCCCACCGGCCAGCGCGCCGCCCCCGGCGCTGGAGAGCAGCCCGCCCAGCGCGTCTTTCTGACCAGCTGGCGCTGCCGGCTGGCGGTGGGATCGTTTGGCATTGCCGCCCAGCAGGCCGGGCGCCGCCTTGAGCAACTGATCGAGCAGGGAGCGGGTATCCATCGAGGCATCCTCCAAAGAAAGGGATCGGGCACGCGCAGCGCCCGCACAGCAACAAAGCCGCGGGGGCCACTTAGTCCAGCTCGACCAGCAGCTCGCGGAACGGCGTATCGCGCCGCGCCGCCCGCACATACTGCGCCGGCCAGGCCATGCAGTGGCCGAGCGCCTCGGCGGCGTGCAGCGGCCAGTTGGGATCGCGCAACAGCTCGCGGGCCAGCAGCACCAGATCGGCCTGTTCGGTACGCAGGATATGCTCGGCCTGCGCCGGCTCAGTGATCAGCCCGACTGCACCGGTCGCAATGCCGGCCTCGCGGCGCACCCGCTCGGCAAAGCGGGTCTGATAGCCGGGACCGACCGGGATCTGCGCTGACGGCGCCAGCCCGCCGGAGGAGACATCGATCAGGTCCACGCCCAGATCCTTGAGCTGCGCACTGATCGCCACGGTCTCTGCCTCACACCAACCGCCTTCCAGCCAGTCGGTGGCCGAGAGGCGGACCAGGAGCGGAATGCCCTCGGGCATCACCGCGCGCACCGCCTGGGTGACTTCACGCAGCAGACGGGTGCGATTTTCGAAGCTGCCGCCATACGCATCGCAGCGCTGGTTGCTCAGCGGCGAGAGAAACTGGTGCAGCAGATAGCCGTGCGCGGCATGCAGCTCGATGACCCGAAAACCGGCGGCCAGTGCCCGTTCGGTGGCGCGGGCAAAGTCCCCGATCAGCGTGGCGATCTGCGCGCTGCTCATCGCCTCGGGGGTGTGATGCTGCTCATCAAAGGCCAGCGCCGAGGGCGCCCGCGGGATCCAGCCGCCCTGCTCCAGCGGTACCGAGCCGCGCTGGGCATCCCACGGACGCCAGCAGCCGGCCTTGCGCCCGGCGTGGGCCAGCTGGATGCCGGGCACCGCGCCCTGACTGTCGAGAAAGCGGTTGATGCGGCGCAGCGGCTCGATCTGCTGATCATTCCACAGCCCCAGGCACTGCGGACTGATACGCCCCTCAGGGCTGACCGCGGTAGCTTCAAACAGGATCAGCCCGGCCCCGCCACTGGCACGACTGCCCAGGTGCACCAGATGCCAGTCGTTGGCCAGCCCGTCACGGGCGCTGTACTGGCACATCGGCGAGACCGCGATGCGGTTGGGCAGGGTCACCTCACGCAGGGTAAGGGGCTGGAACAGCTGGATCATGGCAGGCTCCGCAAGTCAGTGATCGGGCCGGGGCCAAGGGTGCTCCCGGGCCGGCAGGGTTCAAGGTCGGGGTTCAGCGCGGCGCCAGATGCGCCACCAGCAGCTGCACGCTTTCCCGGCCACGGTATTCGTTGACATCCAGCTTGTAGGCCGCCTCGACCCAGCGGATGTTCGGGTTGGGCCAGCGCTCACGGTCGATGTTGAAGGCGATCGCATCCAGCTCCGGCCCACCCGCCTCGGCGCGCAGCAGCAGCTTGAGGTGGCGCTCGCCGACCAGGCGCTGCTGGAGGATCTCGAACACGCCATGAAACAGCGGCTCCGGGAAGTGCTGCCCCCAGGGCCCGGCCTGACGCAGCGCCTGGGCCAGCTCAAGCTGGAACTCCTCGGCCTGCAGCGCACCGTCGCTGAGCAGGCGGCCGGCCAGATCGTCCTCGACCAGCTGGCGGCGCGCCTCGGCATCGAAGGCCTCGGTAAAGACGCTGAAGTTGGCCGCCGGCAGCGACAGCCCGGCCGCCATGGCATGCCCGCCAAACTTGCTGATCAGCCCCGGGTGACGGGCGGCCACCGCATCCAGCGCATCGCGGATGTGAAAGCCTGGAATCGAGCGCGCCGAACCCTTGAGCAGCCCGTCACCGGCATCGGCAAAGGCAATGACCGGTCGGTGATAGCGCTCCTTGAGCCGCGAGGCGAGGATGCCGATCACCCCCTGATGCCAGTCGGGATCGAACAAGCACAGGCCAAAGGGCAGTGCCTGCAGATCCAGATCCTTGAGCTGGGCCAGCGCCTCGCGCTGCATGCCCTGCTCGATGGCCTTGCGGTCGTGGTTGAGCTGATCGAGCTGGCGGGCCATCTCCAGCGCTTGGGCCTCGTCCTCGCAGAGCAGGCACTCGATGCCAAGACTCATGTCATCCAGTCGCCCGGCGGCGTTCAGGCGCGGGCCGAGGATGAAGCCAAGATCGGTCGAGGTGATGCGCCGATGATCACGCCCAGCCACCTCCAAGAGCGCCCGCAGGCCCGGCCGGGCGCGGCCAGCGCGAATCCGCGCCAGCCCCTGATGGACCAGAATGCGGTTGTTGGCATCCAGCGGCACCACATCGGCCACACTGCCCAGCGCCACCAGATCCAGCAGTTCGGCCAGGTTCGGCTCCGGCAGCGCCCGCCGGGCGAACCAGCCCCGCTCGCGCAGCCGAGCGCGCAGCGCCAGCAGCACATAGAAGATCACCCCCACGCCAGCCAGCGACTTGCTGGGGAACGGGCAGCCCGGCTGGTTGGGATTGACGATCGCCTCGGCCGCCGGCAGCGCGGCACCAGGCAGGTGGTGATCGGTGACCAGCACCTTGAGCCCGGCCGCCTGAGCCGCCGCGACCCCTTCCAGGCTGGAAATGCCGTTATCGACCGTCACCAGCAGCTGCGGATGCCGCTCCAGCGCCACGGCGACGATCTCAGGGGTCAGGCCGTAGCCGTACTCAAAGCGGTTGGGCACCAGATAATCGACGTGGGCGGCGCCCAGGGCGCGCAGCCCTAGCACCGCCACGCTGCTGGCCGTGGCACCGTCGGCATCGAAGTCACCGACGATCAGGATCCGCTCACCCTGCGCCAGCGCCTGCTCCAGCAGATCCACCGCCGCCTCGATGCCCTTGAGCTGCGTGTAGGGGATCAGCCGGGCCAGCGTCTTGTCCAGCTCCGCCGCCGATTGCACGCCACGGGCGGCATACAGGCGGGTCAGCAAGGGCGGCAGATTGCCCAGATCCGGCAGCGGGCTGGGCAGCGGGCGGGGGATGATGTGCATGGCTCAGCCGCGCTCCCCCAGCAGCCACTCCAGCGGCACCTCGTGCTGGCCGCGCTCATCGGTGACAAACAGCACACCGTCACTGATCATCACGCTCCAGCTGATCGAGCGCGGCAGATCATGGGCAAGGGTTTCCAGCGCGGCCGGCTCCACAGCCACCACATTAAGGTTTTTCAGCGAGCGCACACTATCCAGAACCTTAGTCTGCCAGACGCGCAGATTGCCGTAGGCCAGCACACTGACCCGCTCGGCGCGCCGCGAGCACCAGGTCATGCGCTCGGCATCCGGCTGGCCGACCTCGATCCAGTGCAGGACCCGGTCATCGAGGCTCTTCTCCCACAGCGCCGGCTCATCGACATCCGACAGCCCGCGCCCAAAGGCCAGCTGCTCGCCATACCAGAGCGCATAGGCGATCAGCCGCACCGCCAGACGCTCCTCAGTCTCCGAGGGGTGGCGGGCCACGGTGAAGCGCAGGGTCTCGTAGATATGACGGTCGAGATCGGTGAGGTTGAGTTCGACTTTATAGGGCGTGGACGGCAGGGCCATGGGTGCGCTCGCGACGGATCGATTAGGCCGCGCAGTGTACCGGAATCCGCCGGATCAGGCGGCGGGCGGTGCCTCGCCGCTGGCCTTGGCCGCGGCCAGCTCGGCCAGTTGCTGACGCAGACGCGCCGACTCGCGGCGGCTGCGCGTCAGCGCCAGGCGCAGGCGCGCCTGCACATACAGATTGAGCAGCAGCACACTGGCGCCGCCGGCGACAAACGCCAGCGTCACCAGGAAGGCCACCGGCAGCTCCGGGCTTTGCAGGCTCAGAAACTGCAACCGCGCCAGCCCCTGATTCTCCAGCACGAACACCAGTGTCAGGGCCGCCACCGACAGGACAGCCAGCAGGGCCAGTACACGCTTGATCCACAACATCAGAAAGTCTCCGCAAGGACCGGCAGACACATCACGACAACTCGTTGACGCGCTCGCGCAGCTCCTTGCCGGGTTTGAAGTGAGGGACGAACTTGCCGTCCAGACTGACCGACTCGCCGGTCTTGGGGTTGCGCCCGACCCGGGGCGCACGGTAGTGCAGGGAGAAGCTGCCGAAACCGCGAATCTCGATCCGCTCGCCGCAGGCCAGCGCACTGGCCATCTGCTCGAGCATGGTCTTGATTGCCAGTTCGACGTCGCGAGGTGACAGCTGCCCCTGATGGGTCACGATGCGCTCGATCAATTCCGACTTGGTCATGGTTTTCCCTTTGCTTTCAAGCGGCTAGATCACTCTGGATGGTTTTAGCATGCCCGGCAGGATTTGCCTAGCCCGCCACACTTGACAGCTTCGGGACATTCTGGATGCACTCTCGCACTTGCCGGGCACAGGCCGCCGATTTACCGTGGCGTCCTCGCCCCGGAGGATCCCATGCGCCCTGTTTTTCATCTGCTCGCGCCGTTGCTGCTATCGCTACCCCTGACCGGCCTGGCCGCACCGGAGCAACCGGCGAGCGAGCGCCTGCAGGGTGATCTGTTCTCGGATGGCCGGCGTCTGCTGCTGCGCCCGTGCGGCGAGCAGTACGGCTATCCGCTGCTGATCGACAGCACGGCGGATCCCGAGGGTCTGATTGCCGAGGTAATTGCCCTCAGCCCGCTGCCGCTGTTTGTCGATGTGCGCGGCACGCTGTTCAGCGATGCCGAGGGCATCCCCTCGCTGAAGCTGCGCACGCTCTATCGCCTGGAATATGAGGGCCACGGCTGCGCCGACAGCGGCCTTGCCTCACGGCTGATCGGCGCCCAGGGCAACGAGCCCGGCTGGTGGGTGCAGGTTAGTGCCCGGGGGCTGGTCTTTGAGCGTCAGGGTGAGGAGCGCATGGCTCTGCCCTATCTGGAGGAGCAGTTGCCCGATGGGGGTCTCAGCCTCTCCAGTGAGGCCGATGGCCAGCAGCTTGAGCTATGGCTGACCCCGGGCCTGTGTCAGGACAGCATGAGCGGCGCGCTCTATCACCTGCGCGCGCGCTTGCAGATTGATGGTCAGCCGCCTCTGCAGGGCTGCGCCAGCTTCGGCGCGGCCCGTGACTAGCACTCGCCGCCGCCACGGACAACCGGCTATCCTGCGATCAAATCATCACACAGGAGAACGGCCATGCTGCGCATTGCCATCAACGGTTACGGACGCATCGGGCGGGCGATCGTGCGCGCCCTGTTCCAGAAAGGGCTCAGCGAGCGCATCCAGATCGTAGCCATCAACGATCTGGGCAGCCACGCCACCCTCGCCCACCTCACCCGTTTCGACTCGACTTTCGGGCGCTTCCCGGGCGAAGTGCGTCTGGATGGCGAGTACCTGCAGGTCGGTGGGCAGCGCGTGCGCCTGTTGCAGGAGCCGGATCCGCAGCGCCTGCCGTGGGCTGAGCTGGGCGTCGATCTGGTACTGGAGTGCAGCGGCAAGTTCAAGAAGCACGAGCAGGCCGAACAGCATCTGGCGGCCGGGGCCGTGCGCGTGCTGCTCAGCCACCCGCTGGAAAGTGCTGATCTGACCGTGGTCTATGGCGTCAATCATCAGCAGCTGGGCGCCGCGCAGCGCATCGTCTCCAACGGCTCCTGCACCACCAACTGCCTGGCCCCGCTGGCCAAGGCCCTGCACGAGAGCGTCGGCATCCGTCAGGGGCTGATCAACACCGTGCACGCCTACACCAACGATCAGAACCTGCTCGACCAGAACCACAAGGACCTGTACCGGGCGCGTGCGGCGGCGCTGTCGATCATCCCGACCAGCACCGGCGCGGCCAAGACCATCGGTCTGGTGCTGCCTGCCCTTGAAGGGCGTCTGGACGGTCTGGCGGTGCGCGTGCCGACACCCACCGTCTCCCTGCTCGATCTGACCTTCACCGCCGAGCGCCCGACCAGCCGCGAGCAGATCAATGCCGCCTTGGAGGCCGCCAGCGCGCAGATGCCCGCCGGGGTGATGAGCTGCAACAGCCTGCCGCTGGTTTCCAGTGACTTCACCGGGGATCCGGCGTCCTGCATCGTCGATCTGACCCAGACCCGCGTGCAGGGCGAGCTGGTCAAGGTACTGGCCTGGTACGACAACGAATGGGCGTTCTCCGAGCGCATGCTCGATGTGGCCCTCTACTGGCAGTCCTGCCAGGGCTGACGTGTTGCCGACCGCGCCCGCGCGGTCGGCAGCTCACTGCTCCCAGGGCCGCCCGCGGGTATTGCGGTGCAGGCGCAGCTTGAGCTGCATGGCCGCGCGGGCCAGCATCTGCGCACTGACCGGTGCGGTGATGAACAGGAACAGGGTCAGCAGCAGTTCATGCACGCTGAGGGCGCCGTCGCGGTAACTGAAGTGAATCAGCGAGGCCAGCGCCATGCTACCCACCCCGAGCGTGGTGGCCTTGGTCGGGCCGTGCAGGCGGGTATAGAAGTCCGGCAGACGGTACAGGCCAATCGAGCCGATCAGCGCAAACAGGCTGCCGGTCAGCAGGAGAAAGGCCACCAGCGCCTCGATCCAGGGTGCAAGCATCACAGCCTCCTCATTCGATGATGTCGCCGCGCAGCAGGTACTTGCAGACCGCCACGGTCCCGACAAAGCCCATGACCGCAATCAGCAGCGCCGCCTCAAAGAACAGCGACGAGCCGAGCCACAGGCCGAACAGCACCAACAGCGCCAGCGACAGGATGTACAGGGTATCCAGCGCCAGGATGCGGTCGGGCAGATCCGGCCCCTTGATCAGGCGCAGGGTGGTCAGCAGCATCGACAGGCCGAGCAGGCCCATGCACAGCGGAATCACCTGGTCGAGCATGCAAAGATCTCCTTGAGCGGTGCCTCGTAACGCTGTTTGATCGACTGAATCAGCGCCGCCTCGTCATCGACATCCAGACCATGCACCAGCAGAGTGCGATGATCCGCCGAGAGATCGGCCGACACCGTGCCGGGCGTCAGGCTGACCACGCAGGCCAGTACAGTGAGCAGCATCTGGTCATCCAGATCCATCGGCACCTCGACGAAGGCCGGGCGCAGTGCAAAACGTGGGCCGAGAATCCGCCGCGCCACCTGAAAATTGGCCACCACGATGTCACCCAGCACCAGCGCCACAAAGCCCAGCAGTCGCCGCGGGCTGCGCAGCGCCGGCGTCGCCGGCCAGAAGGGACGCACCAGCCAGGCGATGCCCCAGCCGAGAAAGGCGCCCAGCAACCAGTGCCCGGGGCTGAAGTCATTGACCAGCAGCAGCCAGACCAGCAGCAGGAACAGACTGAGCAGCGGATAAGGAAGCAGACGGGATCTCATCAGCGCGGCCCTCCCGGCAGGATGTGCTGCTGATACAGCTCGACGGCTCGCAACTGCTCGGCGGTGGCTTCCAGATAGCCGCTCAGCGGCTGAGCCACCACGACCAGCAGCGGACTGAGGGCCAGCAGCGCCGCGCAGGCCAGCAGGCGACCGTGATCACGCTCGGCCGAGCCCATCATCACTCGCCCGGCCCGCCAGAACAGCACACTGCCCGCCCGGCTCAGCGCCACCAGACTGCCGAGGCTGCCCAACAGCAGCACCGGCCACAGCCACAGCGCCTCACGGCTGCCCGCCGCGGCATCCAGCAGCAGCAGCTTGGCGAAGAAGCCCGACAGAGGCGGCAGGCCCGCCATGCCGATCGCACCAATAAAGAACAGCCCACCCAGCAGCTGCGGCTGCAGCAACGCCGGCCCGGCCTCCAGGCGAGTGCCCTTGCCGCCGCGCTGGCGGGCAATCAGATCAGCCAGCAGGAACATCCCGGCCGTGACCCAGGTGCTGTGCATCAGGTAATAGAGCGTCGCAACCAGCGCCTGCGAATTGCCCAGCGCCACGCCAGCCAGCAGGGTGCCCACCGAGACGATCACCAGGTACGCCAGCAGCAGGTGCAGGCTGCTCGCCGCCAGCGCGCCGATCACCCCCAGCAGCAGGGTCAGGAGCGACAGCGGCCACAGCCACGGCTCGAGCAGCTCGGTCAGAAGGCCCGCCTCAATGCCAAACACCATAGTAGAGACCCGCAGGATCGCGTAGACCCCCACCTTGGTCATGATCGCAAACAGCGCCGCCACCGGCGCCGTGGCCGCGGCATAGGCGCGCGGCAGCCAGAAATACAGCGGCAGGATCGCAGCCTTGAGGCCGAACACCAGCAGCAGCAGCAGACCGGCGGCGCCCAGCAGTGGTGCCTGATCGTAGCTGGCGTTGGCCACTTCACGGGCCAGATCCGCCATGTTCAGGGTACCGGCGATGCCATAGATCGGCCCGAGGGCAATCAGGAACAGCGACGAGCCCAGCAGGTTGAGCAGCACATAATGCAGCCCGGCCCGCACCCGCTCGGCCCCGCCGCCATGCAGCAGCAAGGCGTAGGAGGCGATCAGCAGGATCTCGAAGAACACGAACAGGTTGAACAGATCACCGGTCAGGAACGCCCCGTTGATGCCCATCAGCTGGAACTGGAACAGCGCATGGAAGCCCGGCCCGCGGGCGTCATCGCCGCGCACCGCATAGCCCAGCGCCAGCACCGCGAGCAGCGCGGTGACCAGCAGCATCAGCGCACTGAGGCGATCGAGCACCAGCACGATGCCAAACGGCGCCACCCAGTTGCCCAGCGCATACACCTGCAACAGACCCAGATGGGCTTCGGCCACCAGCCACAGCGCCAGCGGCAACAGCGCCAGGGTCGCCAGCAGCGCCAGGGTGCGCTGCATGCCCTCGCTCAGCCAGCGGCCGCTCACCAGCAGCAGGCTGCCAACGAACATTGGCAGCAGGATCGGCAGGATCAGCAGGTGATTCATCGCTTGCGCTCCTGACCGTCCACGTGATCGGTGCGCAGCTCCGCCAGGCTACGCAGTGCCAGCACCACCACAAAGGCGGTCATGGCAAAGCTGATGACGATGGCGGTGAGTACCAGCGCCTGGGGCAGCGGGTCGGTGTAACGCTCGCTCTGACCGATGATGGCCGGAATCCCGCTGGACAGACGGCCCATGGCCAGCAGGAACAGGTTGACCGCGTAGGAAATCAGCGTCAGTCCCATCACCACCGGGAAGGTGCGCGCGCGCAGCAGCAGGTAGATCCCGCAGGCAGTGAGAATGCCCAGCGTCAGGGCAAATAGCAGCTCCATCAGTGCAGCTCCTTGGCGTCATCGTGGCGGGTCAGCCGACCCAGGTTGGCCAGGATCAGCAGGGTCGAACCGACCACCGTCAGGTAGACGCCCAGATCGAACAACATGGCCGTCGCCAGCTCGAACTCGCCCACCAGCGGCAGGTGAAAATGACCGAACGAAGAGGTCAGGAACGGATAGCCAAAGGCCCAGCTGCCCAGCCCGGTAAGACCGGCGATCAGCACCCCCGCCCCCGCCATGCTGCGATAGTCCAGCGGCAGACGCGCATGGATCCAGCTCGCCCCGCTGGCGATGTACTGCAGGATCAGCGCCACCGCGGTGATCAGCCCGGCAATGAAGCCGCCGCCCGGCAGGTTGTGCCCGCGCAGGAAGATGAACACCGACACCAGCAGGGCCAGCGGCAGCAGCACCCGCGACAGCATGGCCAGTATCAGCGAATGCCCATCGCGCGCCCAGGGGCGACCCAGCGGATCCTCGGTCGGCGTCGGCAGGCGCATGCCCTGCAGCAGGGCAAAGATCCCCAGCCCCGCCAGCGCCAGTACGCTGATCTCGCCCAGGGTATCGAAGCCGCGGAAATCGACGAGGATCACGTTGACCACGTTGGTTCCGCCACCGCCCGGTACGCTGTTGTCGAGGAAGAAGCCGGCAATGCTGTGGTACGGACGGGTCAGCACGGCAAAGGTCAGCAGGGCCATCACCCCGCCTCCGGCCAGCGCCAGTACAAAGTCACGCAAGCTGCGCAGGCTGCTGGTTTCGGACGGCGTCTGCGCCGGCAGGAAATACAGCGCCAGCATCAGGAGGATCACCGTGACCACCTCCACCGACAGCTGAGTGAGGGCCAGATCCGGTGCCGAGAAGCGCACGAACGCCAGTGAAACCAGCAGACCGACCACGCTGAGCATCACCAGTGCCACCAAGCGCTGACGATGCAGGGCCACACTCAGCAGCGCCATCACGCACAGCAGCACCAGCCCCAGCGCCGTGACCAGATCAGGCGGGGTCTGCGCCACGGTACCGGCCAGGGTGGGCAGATCCCAGATCCCCACCACCACTGCGACCAGCGCGGCGATCAGCATCAGCGCCAGATAGCGCTGCAACGAGCCGTTCTCCAGGGCGCTGGTGAGGCGCACCGCCAGCGCAACCACCTGGCGCACCGCCATCTCGAACACGGCCTTGGCGTCCATGTCCGGCAGCCCTGCATACCAGTGGAACAGCGGACGCCGGCAGGCGTAGACCAGGATGCCGCCCAGCAGGGCGATCACGCTCATCAGCAGCGGCAGGTTGAAGCCATGCCAGATCGACAGGCTGTAGACCGGCGGCGTTGCCCCGAGGGTAGCGGTGGCCGCGGCGTGCAGCAGTCCGGCCACGCTCAGGCCCGGCAGTACGCCGACCAGTACGCAGAGGAAGACCAGAATCTCCACCGGCACCTTCATGTAGCGCGGCGGCTCATGGGGCGGATACTTGGGCAGGTTGACCGGCTCACCGTTAAAGAACACGTCATGAATGAAGCGCAGCGAGTAGGCCACGGAGAACACCGCCGCCAGGGTCGCCGCGGCCGGGATCAGCCAGTAGAAGCTGCCCAGCAGGTGGTGCTCGAAGGCCAGGGTCTCGCCGAAGAACATCTCCTTGCTGAGAAAGCCATTGAGTAGCGGCACCCCGGCCATCGCCGAGGAGGCGACCATCGCCAACGCCGCGGTATGCGGCATGTACTTCCACATGCCGTTGATTCGTCGCATGTCGCGGCTGCCGGTCTCGTGATCGATGATCCCCGCGGCCATGAACAGGGAAGCCTTGAAGGTCGCGTGGTTGATGATGTGGAAGATCGCTGCCACCGCTGCCAGCGGGGTGTCGAGGCCGAACAGCAGGGTGATCAGGCCAAGGTGGCTGATGGTCGAGAAGGCCAGCAGGCCCTTGAGGTCATGCTGGAACAGCGCCATCAGCGCGCCAACCAGCAGGGTCGCCAGGCCGGCCAGGCTGACGATGTAGAACCACCAGTCCGAGCCGGACAGCACCGGGTACAGCCGCGCCAGCAGGAACACCCCGGCCTTGACCATGGTCGCCGAGTGCAGATAAGCCGACACTGGAGTCGGTGCCGCCATCGCGTGGGGCAGCCAGAAATGGAAAGGGAACTGCGCCGACTTGGTGAATACGCCCAGCAGAATCAGGCAGAGCACCAGCGGATATAGCTCATGATTGCGAATGAAGTGTCCGGCGGCCAATACCTCGGACAGCTCGAAACTGCCGACCAGATGCCCCAGCAGCAGCACCCCGGCGAGCAGCGCCAGGCCACCCGCGCCGGTCACGGTCAGCGCCATGCGCGCGCCACGCCGCGCATCCGAGCGATGCCCCCAGAAGCCGATCAACAGGAAGGATGACAGGCTGGTCAGCTCCCAGAACACCATCATCAGCAGCAGGTTTTCCGACAGCACCACACCAAGCATGGCGCCCATGAACAGCAGCAGGAAGGCATAAAAACGCCCCGCTGCTTCCTGTTTGCTCAGGTAATAGCGGGCGTAGAGGATGACCAGAAGGCCGATGCCGAGGATCAGCAGGGCAAACAGGAAGGCCAGCCCGTCCAGACGCAGGCTGAAATTCAGTCCAAGGCTTGGCAGCCACTCCCATTTGAGCCGCAGCACCTCGCCGCCAAATACCCGGCTGCGCTCGCCGAGCAGCAGACCCAGACCGATCAGCGGCGCCAGTGCGGTGGCGGCAGCGCATAGCGAGCGGCCGTAACGCTCGGTCACAAGCGGCAGCAGCGTACCCAGCAGCGGTAGCGCAATCAGCAGCGCAAGCGTCATTGAAATCCCCTTGAGTCGTCTTCGCCGCCCGTGGTGGAAGCGGCTGTGGCTGTCATCTGCAGCCTTACAAGATTCATGCCTGACCCCGAATACGGCGCGTACAAAGCTGCCGATTCAGGCCATCACGACTGAAACGATGCGCAGCATATAACCAGAGGCTGCACCGGGATGCGATTAAATCTTTGCAAAGGTTTTAATGAAAAAGGCTATCGACCCACCCCGATGGAGCAGAATCGATAGCCTGATGCCTTAATGGGCGACGCGGCTGGTGCCGTTGACGGTCAGGATGCGCACCCGCTCACCAACCCGGAAGATCTGGTTGGGGCTGACTTCCTGCACATAGGCGCGCATCACCCCATCGTCCTCACGCACGGTGATTTCTACGCCTTGCGTGCGGGTCATCCCCTCCTCGGCTGCCGCACCCAGCAGGCCACCGGCCACGGCACCGATCACCGCAGCCACGGCACTGCCGCGCCCGCCGCCGATGGTGCTGCCACCGATTCCGCCGACGATGGCCCCCGCACCGCCACCGATCGGGGTCTTGGTGCCCTCGATCTGTACCGGGCGCAGCGACACGATGGTGCCGGTACGCACCGTTTGCACCTGACGGGCCTCCTCGCGGGAGTAGGTCTGCCCGTCGAGGGTCGAGGCACACCCGGTCACCCCCAGCAGGGCGATGGCGAGCGTGGAGAACAGGGCTGTCTTGCGCATGGTCATTTCCTCAAGTTAGCGGATCACAAGACCACTGTAGACGGTCGCGATCAGGGTGCCAGACGCTGGCGCTGCCAGTGGCCGTCCTGCAGACGGTAGTCGAGACGATCGTGCAGGCGGCTCGGCCGGCCCTGCCAGAATTCGATGCGCTCCGGCACCAGGCGGTAGCCGCCCCAGTGCTCGGGGCAATGCGGCGCGCTGTCCATGAAGCGCTGGCGAGTCTGCTCAAGCAGCTGCTCCAGCGCCGCGCGATCGGCAATCACCCGGCTCTGCGGTGAAGCCCAGGCGCCTAGGCGACTGCCCAGCGGGCGCACCTGGAAGTAGGCATCCGACTCCACCGGCGTCACCCGCTCCACCCGGCCCTCGATCCGCACCTGACGCTCAAGTCCCGGCCAGAAAAAGGTCATCGCGGCGGCTGGATTGGCCTGCAGCTGGCAGCCCTTGTCACTGTCGTAGTTGGTGAAGAAGGTAAAGCCGCGAGCATCCAGCGCCTTGAGCAGCAGGACCCGGCAGTGCGGCTGCCCGCCCGCATCGACCGTCGCCAGCATCATCGCGTTGGCTTCTACCGGCGGCTGCTCGGTGGCCACCGCCTCGGCAAACCACTGATGGAACAGGGCGAACGGCTCGGCCGGCGCCTGGGCCTCACTCAGCCCGTCACGGGTATAGTCGCGACGCATGTCGGCCAGTGACTGATTCATCACTCAACTCCTTTTACGAGGGATCGAAAGCCCGGCAGGCCTCAGCGCTGCTGCTGGGCGAGCAGGGTCGGCAGGCCGCTGCGCATGGTCAGCAGCAGCTCGACCCGGCGATTCTGCGCCCGGCCGGCGGCATTCGCGTTACTGGCACGCGGCTGGTCCGCCCCAGCCCCGCGCATCACCAGACGCTCGCCCGGCAGACCGCTCAGGCGGAAGATTGCCGCCATCGAGCGGGCCCGCTCAAGGCTCAACAGGCGATTGGCCGCGGCATCGCCCCGGCTGTCGGCGTGCCCGACGATCAGCACGGCGCTCTCAGGATCGGCGGCCGCCAGCTTGGCGACCTGGGTGAGCGGGCGTAGCGAGACCGGCAGCAGCATCGCGGGACGATCCGGATTGAAGGCGCGATCCGCCGGGGCAATGATCGCCAGCGCCTCGCCGCGCCGTTCAACACTGAAGGCACTGCCGGTCAGGGCCTTGCGCACGCGCTGCTCGGCAGCGTCCAGCCAGGCCTTGTCGACCGCCGGGGCCTTGGCCAGCGTCTTCGAGGTGGCGGGCGCCTTCTTTTGACTGACCTCACGCGCCTTGTCACCCGACAAGGCGCAGCCCGACAGCACGGCACACAGCAGCAGAATGCTCGGTTTCAACACGGACATCATGATCTTCTTCCCGTATACGCCATCCAGTGAGGGGCGGGCTGCTTGCGGCCCGCCCGCTGATTTCAGCGCCGACGAAAGCCCGGGCGCTGGCCTTCACCGCTCGGCTTGGGCCGGCGCGCGGCGCCAGTGGCCGGCTTGCGGGGCGAACGCTCGGTCAGGTTCGGCTCGCTGCGCTCCTCGCGCGGCTTGCCAGGGCGCTTGCCGCGCACGTCAGCCGGACGCTCGGCCAGCGGCGTGGCGACCGGACGCCCCCGGCCCTCGTCGCGCCCGGAGCGGCCTGCCCGCTCACCGCGCTCACTGCGCTCAGCGCGCCCGCCCCGCCCAGACTCCAGCGGCGCACCGGATTTGCGCTGCATGCGCGCCAGCTTCTCGCGGGCCTTGCCCTTCATGTCCGGCAGCGCCAGCGGCCGCAGCCCCACTTCGGCGGCGAGAATATCCACCTCGCTCTGACTCATCTCGCGCCAGCGCCCCACAGACAGATCCGCGGTCAGGAACACCGGGCCAAAGCGCACACGCTTCAGACGGCTGACCACCAGCCCCTGGGATTCCCACAGGCGGCGCACCTCGCGGTTGCGGCCTTCCATCACCACGCAGTGGAACCAGTGGTTGAAGCCATCGCCTTGCGGGGCTTCCTGAATGTCGGTGAACTTGGCAGGACCATCCTCAAGCATCACGCCGTTCTTGAGGTTGTCGATCATCTCCTCGGTCACCTCGCCACGCACCCGCACCGCGTACTCGCGGTCCATCTCATAGGAGGGGTGCATCAGGCGGTTGGCCAGTTCACCGTCGGTGGTGAACAGCAGCAGGCCGGTGGTGTTGATGTCCAGACGACCGATGTTGATCCAGCGCCCGCTCTTGGCACGCGGCAGACGGTCGAACACGGTCGGACGACCTTCCGGATCAGAGCGGGTGCAGACCTCGCCTTCGGGCTTGTTATAGATCAGCACGCGGCGCACCACCTGATCGTCCTCACGGCGCAGCAGGCGTCCATCGAGGGCAATGGCATCGCCTGGCATCACCCGCTGGCCAAGGGTGGCATCACTGCCGTTGACCTTGACCCGGCCCTGGCTGATCCAGGCCTCGACATCGCGGCGCGAACCTACGCCCATGCGGGCCAGGACTTTCTGCAGCTTTTCGCCAGCGGGACGCGGCTCGCTGTGCTCTTCAGGGGACAGGATTTCATTCATGGTGGGGCACCTCCCGGTGTGACCGGATGCAAGTCGTGCAAAAATTCGTGATCCGGTTCCTGGAACCGGGACCGCCGATGATACGCGCAACCACAGGGGCACGCACGCCGGGGCGCTCTGCGGTATCAGGGCGCCTCAGGCGGCGGCTCATCCGGCAGCAGGTCGTCGAAATCGCTCTTGAGCCCCTGCTCCATGGCATCCAGCTCGGCCAGCAGGCTGCGAAAGCTTGGCGCCTCGGGGGCCTCGGGGGCTGGCGGCTCGCGCTCCGCGGACTCGGCCAGCGCCAGATCAGCCCGCGCCTGTAGCGCCGCGGGCACTGGGCGATCATCGTCCTCATCAGAAAGCGGGCCGCGCGGCTCCAGCTCACGCAGCGCCGAGAGCGGCGGCAGCTCCTCCAGGCTCTTGAGGTTGAAGTCATCGAGAAACTGGCGGGTGGTGGCCAGCAGCGCCGGGCGACCCGGCACCTCGCGGTGCCCGACCACACGGATCCAGTCGCGCTCCTGCAGGGTGCGGATGATGTTGCTGTTGACCGCCACGCCACGCACCTCCTCGATCTCGCCACGGGTGACCGGCTGGCGATAGGCAATCAGCGCCAGGGTCTCCAGCAGCGCCCGCGAGTAGCGCGCCGGGCGCTCCTCCCACAGGCGGCTGACCCACGGCGCAAAGCGCGCCCGCACCTGCAGGCGATAGCCCGAAGCCACCTCGACCAGCTCACAGCCGCGCCCAAGGCAGGAACCGCCCAGCACCCCCAGCGCCTCACGCAGCTGCTGGGCGCTGGGCCGCTCGGCGTCATCAAACAGCTCACCCAGCGCGGCCAGACTCAACGGCCGGCCGGCAGCCAGCAGAATCGCCTCCAGCACCGGGGCCAGCTGACGGGGATCACTCGGCGTCATCACTCACCTCAACAACCGCTTCCGCACCACGCAGGCGCACATGAATCGCCGCAAAGGGCTCGTTCTGGACCAGCTCCAGCAGACGCTCCTTGATCAGCTCAAGAATCGCCATGAAGGTCACCACCACCCCCAGACGCCCCTCCTCGGCGCGAAACAGGCTGACAAAGGCGACGAAACCACCCGCCTGCAGATGCGCCAGCACCTCGCTCATCCGCTCGCGCACCGACAGCAGCTCACGACTGACCTGGTGATGCTCGAACAGCTCGGCGCGACGCAGCACATCGGCCATCGCCATCAGCAGCTCATCCAGCCCGACCTCGGGCAACCGGGTACGCGGCCGGGCTTCGGCGGCGCTGAGCTGCGCCACGTGCAGCTCGCGGCCGACCCGCGGCAGGTCATCCAGCTCCTCGGCGGCCTGACGAAAACGCTCGTACTCCTGCAGGCGGCGGATCAGCTCGGCGCGCGGATCCTCCTCCTCGGCCGGGCTGCTTTCCGGGCGCGGCAGCAGCATCCGCGACTTGATCTCGGCCAGCATCGCCGCCATCACCAGGTACTCGGCGGCCAGCTCCAGGCGCACCGCCTTCATCAGCTCGACATAGCCCATGTACTGGCGGGTGATGTCGGCCACCGGGATGTCGAGGATGTCGATGTTCTGCTTGCGAATCAGGTAGAGCAGCAGATCCAGCGGCCCCTCGAAGGCCTCGAGAAACACTTCCAGCGCATCGGGCGGGATGTACAGATCCTGCGGCAGCTCGCTGACCTCGCGTCCATAGACCCGCGCCAAGGGCAGCATGGCCGGCAGCGCCTCCGGCGCATCGCGCATGTCAGATCGCTCGCTCACCGGCAGCCAGTCCACTCACTCGGCACGAAACGGCGCGGGATCACCGCAGCCCTCGCGCAGCACCTCGGGATCACCGCCAACCAGGCTGATCACCGTGGAAGGCTCGGTGCCGCACCAGCCGCCGTCGATGATCAGATCGACCAGCTTCTGCAGGCGATCGCGGATCTCGTAGGGGTCGCTCATCGCCTCGGCATCGCCCGGCAGGATCAGCGTCACACTCATCAGCGGCTCACCCAGCTCGGCCAGCAGCGCCTGGGCAATCGGGTTGGCCGGCACACGCAGGCCGATGGTGCGGCGCTTGGGGTGCAGCAGCATGCGCGGCACCTCGCGGGTCGCGTCGAGGATGAAGGTGTAGGGGCCGGGCGTGTGGGCCTTGAGCAGGCGGAAGGCACTGGTATCGACCTTGGCGTACTCGCCCAATTGCGACAGATCGCTGCACATCAGCGTGAAGTTGTGCTTGTCGTCCAGGCGGCGCAAGTGACGGATGCGCTCAAGGGCCGCCTTGTCGCTCAGCTGGCAGCCGATGGCGTAGGAGGAGTCGGTGGGATAGATCACCACGCCGCCCTGGCGGATGATTTCAACCGCCTGCTTGATCAGGCGCAGCTGCGGATTTTCCGCGTGGATCTGGAAGAACTGGCTCATGGTGATTCCTTGTCTCAGGCGTGAAGCGGCGGGCGCAGGCTCTGTTGCAGGCAGTCCGCCAGCGCGGGCAGATCGGCCGGCAGGCCGCGGTACTGACCCAGCTCCGACCAGGGGCGCGGCCCGTGAAAGTCACTGCCGGCGCTGGCCAGCAGGCCAAATTCGCGGGCGAGGATCGCCAGCATGCCGACCTGACTGTCCACCTGCGGGCCGTTGGATACTTCAAGGGCGTGACCGCCGGCGGCGACAAACTCGCTGACCAGGCGGCGCCGCTTGCTGCGCGTGAAATCGTAGTGGCACGGGTGGGCCAGGCTGATCCAGGCCCCCGCGGCACGCAGGGTCTGCACGGTGCTGGGCAGATCCGGCCAGTGCTGCTTGATGTCGCCGAGCTTGCCCGCCCCCAGCCAGCGCTGGAAGGCCTGACCATGATCCTTCACGTGACCGGCGCGCACCATGTATTCGGCAAAGTGCGGCCGCGATGGCGGATGCCCCGCCTCGCCGCGCTCGGCCTGCACCGCACAGGCCCCGGCAAAGCAGCCGGGCATACCCTTGGCCTCCAGACGCTGGCCGATTTCCTCGGCGCGCGCCCAGCGCCCGTGGTGCAGGGCCGCCAGCGCCTCACGCAGCGCCGGCGCCTCGCGGTCGAAGGCATAGCCCAGCACATGAATGGTCGCCCCACCCCACAGGCAGGACAGCTCGACCCCATCGACCAGCCGCAGCCCAGCCTCACGGGCGGCAGCGTGCGCGGCCGGCAGGCCATCCAGGGTGTCGTGATCGGTCAGCGCCAGCAGCCCGACCCCCTGTGCCTGCGCGCGCGCCACCAGCTCGGCAGGCGTGAGCAGACCGTCCGAGGCGGTACTGTGGCAGTGCAGGTCGGCAAGCATGGTGGTCGGTTCCATCAATCGAGGTTTACTATTATGCGCCGGTGATACTGCAGATGGCGCACCGCCGGCAAAATTCCCCCCGCTCGCCCTTGCCCGGAGTCCTGCCCATGCTCTACGCCATTTTCGGTACCGATGTTGCTCATTCGCTCGAGGCCCGCCTGGCCGCACGCCCGGCGCATCTGGAGCGTCTGCATGCCCTGCGCGATGCCGGCCGCTTGGTACTGGCGGGGCCGCATCCGGCCATCGACAGCCCGGATCCGGGTCCGGCAGGTTTCAGTGGCAGCCTGATCGTTGCCGAGTTCGACTCGCTGGCCGAGGCCGAAGCCTGGGCCGCCGCCGATCCTTACAAGGCGGCCGGCGTGTATGCCCGCGTGGAGGTCAAACCCTTCCGCCAGGTGCTGCCCTGAGCCCTCGAGCGTCGAGCCTCCCATGCATGACCTGCTGCTGATCGACGACGATCGCGAGCTCACGGAGCTATTGAGCGCCTGGCTGACCCCGGAAGGCTTCACGGTGCGCGCCTGCCATGATGGCGCGAGCGCCCTGCAGGCGCTGGCCGCGCATGCCCCGGAAGCCGTCGTGCTGGATGTGATGCTCCCCGATGGCAGCGGTCTGGAACTCCTCAAACAGCTGCGCACCCGCCACCCGGAGCTACCGGTACTGATGCTTTCGGCGCGTGGCGAGCCGCTGGATCGCATCCTCGGCCTTGAGCTCGGCGCCGATGACTACCTGGCCAAGCCCTGCGATCCTCGCGAGCTGACCGCCCGGCTGCGGGCCGTGTTGCGCCGCACGCAGCCGGCGGGGCACGCGGCTGCCACCAGCGCCCTGCTCGAGCAGGGCGATCTGGCCTACAGCCCCAGCCGTGGCGTGGCGCTGATCGGCACGCAGGAAATTCCCCTGACCCTCTCGGAAAGTCGTCTTCTGGAAGCGCTGCTCGCCCAGCCGGGTGAGCCGCTGGACAAGCAGACCCTGGCTCAGCTGGCGCTGGGCCGCAAGCTGACCCTTTATGACCGCAGCCTGGACATGCACATCAGCAACCTGCGCAAGAAGCTTGGCGCCCACGCCGACGGCCGCTCGCGGATCATGGCCAGCCGGGGCCGCGGTTATTACTACGCGCCCTGAGGCCGCATCTTTACCCATCCTTTACCGCCGCATGACCACCGCTGACCTTGCGCGTCCTAGACTGTACTCATCCGGCCACCCGCCGATCACCTGAAAGGAAAGCCCCCATGCGCAAGACTCTGACCGCCCTGCTGATCGCCGCCGCTCTGCCGACCTTGGCCTTTGCCGGCCCCGGTAAAGGCGCCGGCCACCCCGAAGACTGCCCGATGGGCGGCAAGGGCTACCACCAAGGCCATCACGGCCATTACGGCCACGCCGCCGGTCACAGCCTGCACGGTCTGGACCTGACCCACGAGCAGCGCCAGACCCTGCGTGAAGCCCAGCGCACGCAGATGAAGGAGCATCACGCCATCGTCCAGCGCTACCTGAACAAGCTCTCCGCCGCTGATCAGGCAGCGATGGAAAAGGACCTGCAGGCCAACCGCGATGCCCAGCAGAAAACGCTCCGCGACACGCTGACCGACGAGCAGCGCCAGCGCTACGACGAGCTGCAAAAGCAGCGTGAAGCGCGCCGCGCCGAGCGTGCCGAGTTCGAGGCCTGGAAGGCTGAGCGCGCACAGAAGGCTCAGTAAGTTCACACCATCCGCCGCCGGCCCCTTCTTGTGAGGGGGCCGGTGGCTTTTTTCTGCCCGGGAGTTCTGCCATGCGTTCGCTGTTCTGGCGCATCTTCGCCACCTTCTGGCTGGCCATCGCGGTGGTTGCCGGGCTGTCCCTGCTGCTGGGGCATGCCCTCAAGCAGGATGACTGGATCCTCGCGCGCCATCCGGGACTCAAGACGCTGGCCCGTGAGTGGAGTGAGCGCTTCGAAACCCAGGGCGCGCTCGCCGGGCAGCAGTATCTGGAGCAGCATCGCCAGCGCTGGCGCATCAACGTGCAGGTTCTGGATGAGCTGGGCGAGCCGCTGGTGCGCGGCACCTTCCCCGCGCGTGCTGCCGCCTTTGAGGCCCGCGCCCGGCATCAGGAGCGCCTGCCCTGGCGGCGCCTGACCGAAGAGTACCAGGGCCCGGGCAGCGCAGAGACCTATCTGTTCATCTACCGTATCCCCCTGAGCGAGCTGGCCAGCTGGCAGCGCGACAGCCTGCTGTGGCCGGCCAGCGCGCTGGGCATTGCGCTGGTAGTGCTGACCCTGTGCAGCCTGCTGCTGACTTTCTCGATCACCGGGCCGCTCGGGCGCTTGCGCCGCGCCGTACATGATCTGGGCCAGACCAGCTATCAGCAGGACAGCCTGGCCCGACTGGCCACCCGGCGCGATGAACTGGGCACGCTGGCCTGCGACTTCAACCGCATGGGCGCACGCCTACAAGGGCTGATCACCAGCCAGCGCCAGCTGCTGCACGATGTCTCCCACGAGCTGCGCTCGCCGCTGGCGCGTCTGCGCATCGCCCTGGCACTGGCCGAGCGCGCGGGCGCCGAGGAGCGCGCGCGGCTGTGGCCGCGTCTTGCGCAGGAGTGCGACCGCCTTGAGGGGTTGATCAGTGAAATTCTCACCCTGGCGCGGGTCGATAGTGAAACCCGGCCCCGCGAGCACATCGCGCTGGCAGCGCTGCTCCACAAGCTCTGCGAGGACGCGCGCCTGCTGGCGCCGCAGCAGCACATCGCGCTTTCGGTGACAGATGAGCTGAGCCTGCAGGGCTGGCCGCCGCTGCTGGAGCGTGCGCTGGATAATCTGCTGCGCAATGCGCTGCGCTTCAATCCGCCCGGCCAGCCGTTAGAGGTCAGCGCCGAATGTCATGGCGCGCAGCTGGCGATCCGCGTGCGCGATCATGGCCCGGGGGTAGCCAGCGAACACCTGTCACGCTTGGGTGAGCCGTTTTTCCGCGCGCCCGGCCAGAGCAGCAGCGGGCATGGCCTGGGGCTGGCCATCGCCCGGCGCGCCGCGCAGCGCCACGGCGGCCAGCTACAGCTGGCCAATCATCCCGAAGGTGGCTTTGTCGCCACCCTGCAGCTGCCCGTTACTACGGCCAGCGACTGACGAAGTCCTCCACCGCCAGCACCGGCGGGGTGCGCCGCTCGCCCTGCGGAGTGCCCAGATAGAGAAAGCCGACAATACGCTCGTCGGCGCTCAGGCCCAGCCCGTCGCGCACGGCCGGGTCATGGGACAGCTCGCCGCTGCGCCAGACCGCGCCGATCCCTTGGGCGTGGGCCGCCAGCAAGATGGCGTGCGCCGCACAACCGGCCGCCAGCAACTGCTCGGACTCCGGCACCTTGTGTCCTGCCTGCAAGCGGGCAATCACCGTGATCAAGAGCGGCGCGCGCAGCGGCATGGCCCGCGCCTTGGCCAGCAGCTCCGCCGAGGCCTCGGGATGGCGCTGCTGCTGGACGCGGGCAAACAGCTCGCCCAGCTGCTCGCGGGCCGCGCCCTCGATGGTCAGAAAACGCCAGGGGCGCAGCTGGCCGTGATCAGGGGCCCGCAAGGCGGCGCGGAACAGCTGCTCACGCTGTGCAGGCGTTGGCGCAGGCTCGGCCAGGCGCGGAACGGAAACACGGTTGAGCAGGGCATCGAGGGCTTGCATGGCGAACTCCGGCAGAAGGATCAGGCCCGCATCTTACCCACAGCAACGGGCCGTCTGCAGCAGGCCACTAGGTCAGGCCGCACGCTCCGGCGACAGATCCGGCTGCTGGGGCGGGGTCAAAGGTGGCAGACCGTGGGCCGCACGGGCCGCATCACAACGCGGATTGTGCTCACCCAACTCCCAGGACGCTTCAAACTCGCGACAGGCTGAGGAGCGCTGCTCATAAACGGTGCAGCGCACCCCGCACCCCACCTCACCCAGCAGGCCGACACAGCGGGCGGGCTTTTGCGTGGTGCCGCGCATGGCAGCGTGATGGGGGCTGATCTGCTCGACCAGCTCATCCGGCACCAGACCGCCGGCAGACTGGCATTCGCCCCAGTAAAAAGACACACGAAAGTGCGCGCAGCAGGCGCCGCACGTCAGGCAGGGATTGTTGTCGGGCATCGGTGCAATACCGCAGAAGATACCGGCGGACGCCGGCGGGAGGCGCGATTCTAGCCAGCGCAAAATTGCCCTGAACAGGGGGGTGTCAGAGATTTTTTTACAGCCGGTGCAGCGCCGCTCAAGCCGGCACCACGCAGCCCTGAAACCCTGCGCTGGCGTGCGAGCGTTCGGCACCGGTAATATCCACCAGCACGCAGTATCCCCCCGATGCTGCGGTTCAGGACGAACCCGTCGAGACCCTCCATGCCAGTGCTATCCGGCCAGGCCCTACTGGACTCCCTGCGCAGGGCTGCGCCCCTGTCCCGCCACGAACAGCAGGCTCGCGCCCTGGGCTACCTGGTGACGCTGTCAGCCATCCTGGCGGGTGTGTATGTCGGCCATTTTGCGGCCTCTCTGCTGTGGCTGGCCCTGTATGCCCTCTGCTACCCCTACCTCAGCCATACCCTGAGTCGCCTGACCCCGGTCGCGCAGCATGCGCTGGCCCGCACCGTCCTGCTGCAGGGCGATGCCCTCAATGTCGGGGTGGCGCTGGTGCTGCTGGAGTATGCACTGGTGCCGAGCCTGTTGATGATTGCGGTGCTGCTACAGGGAGCGCTGCTGATCGGCGGTGCGCGCCTAGGGCTGCTGAGCCTGAGCAGCCTGTTCGCCGTGGCCTTTTTCGCCGCGCACCTGCTCGGCATCTCCATCCAGCTGGACAGCCCCTGGCCCGTCAACCTCACCGGCCTGCTGGTGGCCTCTGTCTATTTTGTGCTGGGCGCGTATTTCAGCCATCGCCAGACCCAGCGCCTGGCCGCGACCCAGGCCATCCTCGACCAGGAGCGCCACCAGTCCGCCGAGCGGGCCGCCAACCTCGCCCGCTATCTGGCCCCGCAGGTCTGGCAGTCGATCTTCAACGGGGAAAAAAGTGCGCGCCTTGAGACCCAGCGCAAGAAGCTCACGGTGTTCTTCTCCGACATTCGCGGTTTCAGCGAATTGTCCGAGGAGCTGGAGGCGGAAACCCTCACCGACATGCTCAACACCTATCTGGACGACATGTCGAAGATTGCCCTCAAATACGGTGGCACCATCGACAAGTTCATCGGCGACAGCGTGATGATCTTCTTCGGCGACCCCTCCTCGCGCGGGCCGCGCAGCGATGCGATCGCCGCCGTGACCATGGCGATCGCCATGCGCAAGCACATGAAGGTACTGCGTCAGCAATGGCGCGCCCAGGGCATCCTCAACCCGATGGAAATCCGCATGGGCATCAATACCGGCTACTGCACGGTCGGCAATTTCGGCACCGAAACGCGTATGGACTACACGATCATCGGCAGCGAGGTGAACCTGGCCAGCCGGCTGGAGAGCGCGGCCGAGTCCGGCGAGATCCTCATCTCCCACGAAACCTTCGCCCATGTGCGCGATGTGGTGATCTGCAGTGAGCGCGGCATGCAGACCTTCAAGGGCTTCAGCCGGCCCATGCGCGTCTATCAGGTGATGGATCTGCGCAGTGAGCTGGGCGTGGCCTCGCGCTATCTGGAGTTCGAGCGCACCGGTTTTTCCATGTACCTGGACATCGACACCCTGCCTGATGCCGAGCGCGAACGGGTCATCCATGCCCTGCAGCAGGCCGCCAACCGCCTGCGCAACCAGCTGGGCGGCTGCTGAACATGCGCTCCGTCACGCCCGCCTTGCCGGCCTGCTGCCACGCGCTCAGGCATGACTGGCTGCTGCCGCTGCCTCTGCCCGCCGTCCGCTTGGCCAGCTGCAACTTTACCCCCGAGCGGCTGCAGGACGATGACCCCGTACACCTGGGGCTGACGCTGCCCGATGCTCTGCAAACCGCTGCCGCCAAGCGGCGCTGTGAGTACCTGGCCGGGCGTGTCTGCGCCGCCGCCGCGCTGCAGCAGCTGGGGGGCGGCTGGCAGTACCCGCCCCGTGGCAGCGACCGGGCGCCACGCTGGCCGCACGGCTATAGCGGCAGCCTCACCCACAGCCACGGCTGGGCGGTCGCGGTGGTCGCGCACGGGCATCACTGGCGCAGCCTCGGGGTGGATGCCGAACGGCAGATTGCCCCGGAGCGCGCGGCACGTCTGGCACGGCAGATCCTTGTTGAGGAAGAAATCGCCCACTTCAACCGCCAGGATCCGGGTGCGGCGGCTGAATATTTGACGCTGTGTTTCTCCCTGAAGGAAAGCCTGTTCAAGGCGCTGTACCCGCTGGTCGGGCGACACTTCACCTTCAGCGCCGCTGCCGTGCATCTGCACGCCGCGCCAGGTCAGGCGAGCCTTGAACTGCGTGAAAGCCTGCACCGCGACTGGCCACGCGGGCGCTCGCTGGCGGGCCAGTTTGCCCGCCGCGGCGAACACCGGCTGAGCCTGATCGCCATTGCAGCGGACTGAGCGGCGTCTGCACATCTGGCGTGTTTTTCCAAGTCTCCCCCACCCCCAGATATTGTGTTAGTTTGCGCGCCCTCAAAGGCCTTGAAGCCTGCCTGTGGGCAGCGGTTTCAGGCCGAAGGCAAGACACGCAGTACCCAAGAGGCGGGATGCGCGGGCGCAGGCAACCACCCTCCGGCACTCACCCACATGTTGCCCACATGCTATCCACAGCCGGCAGCAGTCGCACCTTGCCAGATCATGCATCTTGTGCAGATCAGGCTACACTGGCACTACATGTGGTGTTTTTGGTGACAGATATGTACACCGCCCGCTGAAATCACTGCCGTACCGGGCGCGCGGACTCACCTTCGCGCCCGCCCAAGCGCTCAGGCCCGCCGCGTGCTGCCAGACAGCAGACGAGCGGCAGACGGCAAGGCCTCGATAGGCTGGCATGCTCCACGCATGGCCACCCCAAGATGTAGTGGTATTCATCGCCGTGCAACGGCGGGATACCACGCTGCTGACAGGCCCCGGCACCGCCGGACATGGCCTCCCCCGTGCCCCGGCGCGGTCGCTCTTTTTGCACAGTGGCACTGCGGTGCCTGAACTGAACACACGAAGATCGTGGAGAACCCGATGCACACCGACACCCACCGCGAGCACCCCCAGGCCGAGGCCGGCGAACTGGTCGCCACCGCCCCGGGCCAGCTGCGCGTGATCAAGCGCAACGGCACCGTTGTCCCCTATTCGGATGACAAGATCACCGTCGCCATGACCAAGGCGTTCCTCGCCGTGGAAGGCAGCTCCGCCGCAGCCTCCTCGCGGATCCACGACACCGTGGCCCGGCTGACCGAGCAGGTCACCGCCACCTTCAAGCGTCGCATGCCCTCCGGTGGCACCATCCACATCGAAGAAATCCAGGATCAGGTCGAACTGGCCCTGATGCGCGCCGGCGAGCAGAAAGTCGCCCGCGACTACGTGCTCTACCGTGAAGCCCATGCCCAGGAGCGCGCCCGCCGCGCCGCTGCCGAGCAGGTGCAGGCCCACCCGACCATCCGCGTGACCCTAGCCAATGGCGAGAAGATCCCGCTGAACCTCAGCCGCCTACAGACCATCATCGGTGAGGCCTGCGAGGGGCTGGCCGAGGTGGACAGCGAGCTGATCCTGCGCGACACCCTGAAGAACCTCTACGACGGCGTCACCGAGCAGGATGTCAGCACCGCGCTGGTGATGACCGCGCGCACCCTGGTCGAGCGCGAGCCCAACTACAGCTACGTCACCGCTCGCCTGCTGATGGACACCCTGCGCGCTGAAGCGCTGGGCTTCCTCGGCGTTGCCGAGCGCGCCACCCACCACGAAATGGCCGAGCTGTATGCCCGTGCACTGCCGGTGTACATCGACAAGGGCGTCGAATTCGAGCTGCTGGATGCGCGCCTGCGCGACTACGACCTGGCTCGCCTGGGGGCGGCGCTCGATCACCAGCGCGATCAGCAGTTCACCTACCTGGGTCTGCAGACCCTCTATGACCGCTACTTCCTGCACAAGAACGACGTGCGCTTCGAGCTGCCGCAGGTGTTCTTCATGCGCGTGGCCATGGGCCTGGCCATCGAGGAGCAGGACCGTGAAGCGCGCGCCATCGAGTTCTACAACCTGCTGTCCTCGTTCGACTACATGGCATCGACCCCGACCCTGTTCAACGCCGGCACCCTGCGCCCGCAGCTTTCCTCCTGCTACCTGACCACCGTGCCGGATGATCTGGGCGGCATCTACGACGCGATCCGCGACAACGCCCTGCTCTCCAAGTTTGCCGGTGGCCTCGGCAACGACTGGACCCCGGTGCGCGCACTGGGCTCCTACATCAAGGGTACCAACGGCAAATCCCAGGGCGTGGTGCCGTTCCTCAAGGTGGTCAACGACACCGCCGTGGCGGTCAACCAGGGCGGCAAGCGCAAGGGGGCGGTCTGCGCCTATCTCGAGACCTGGCATCTGGACATCGAGGAATTTCTCGAGCTGCGCAAGAACACCGGTGACGACCGTCGCCGCACCCACGACATGAACACCGCGAACTGGATTCCCGACCTGTTCATGAAGCGCGTGTTCGACGATGGCGACTGGACCCTGTTCTCGCCGTCCGACGTGCCGGATCTGCATGATCTGACCGGCAAGGCCTTCGAGGAGCGCTACGAGTACTACGAAGCCCTGGCCGGCTACGGCAAGCTCAAGCTGCACAAGACCCTCAAGGCCAAGGATCTGTGGCGCAAGATGCTCTCGATGCTGTTCGAGACCGGCCACCCGTGGCTGACCTTCAAGGACCCGTGCAACCTGCGTAGCCCGCAGCAACATGTCGGTGTCGTGCACAGCTCCAACCTGTGCACCGAGATCACCCTGAACACCAACAAGGATGAGATCGCGGTCTGCAACCTCGGCTCGATCAACCTGGTCAACCACATCAAGGATGGCCAGCTGGACACCGCCAAGCTGGCGCGCACCGTCAAGACTGCCGTGCGCATGCTGGACAACGTCATCGATATCAACTACTACAGCGTGCCCCAGGCGCAGAACGCCAACTTCAAGCACCGCCCGGTCGGCCTTGGGATCATGGGCTTCCAGGATGCCCTGTACCTGCAGCACATCGCCTACGGCAGCGACGCCGCGGTGGCGTTTGCCGATCAGTCGATGGAGGCGATCAGCTACTTCGCCATCCAGGCCTCCTGTGACCTGGCCGAGGAGCGCGGCGCCTATTCGAGCTTCGACGGCTCGCTGTGGAGCCGGGGTGTCCTGCCGCTCGACTCGCTGGAGATCCTCACCGAACAGCGTGGCGCGCAGTACATCGAGGTCGATCGCAACAGCACCCTGGACTGGGCGCCGATCCGCGAGCGCGTCAAGCGCGGTATCCGCAACTCCAACATCATGGCCATCGCCCCGACCGCGACCATCTCCAACATCGTTGGCGTGTCGCAGTCGATCGAGCCGACTTACCAGAACCTCTATGTGAAGTCGAACCTCTCCGGCGAGTTCACCGTGATCAACCCGTATCTGGTGCGCGACCTCAAGGCACGCGGCCTGTGGGATGCGGTGATGGTCAACGACCTCAAGTACTACGACGGCTCGGTGCAGCAGATCGAGCGCATCCCGGCCGACCTCAAGGCGCTGTATGCCACCGCCTTCGAGGTGGATACCCGCTGGATCGTCGAGGCCGCCAGCCGCCGCCAGAAGTGGATCGATCAGGCCCAATCGCTGAACCTGTACATTGCCGGCGCCTCGGGCAAGAAGCTCGATGTGACCTATCGCATGGCCTGGTTCCGTGGCCTGAAGACCACCTACTACCTCCGCGCGCTGGCCGCCACCAGCACCGAGAAATCGACCATCAACACCGGCAAGCTCAACGCCGTCAGCTCGGCCATCGATGAAACCCTGCCCAGCGCCGAGCCCAAGCCGGCCCCGGTGCCGCAGGCCTGCTCGATCGACAACCCCGACTGCGAAGCCTGCCAGTAACGCCACACGCCCCTCTCCCTCGGGAGAGGGGCCGGGACAAGAGGGCAACAGCCCCGTGCCGACCAGCGGCCCCCGGATACATCTTGCGCCTGCAACACCTGACCGTAGAATCCAGATTGCTGGCTAACCATACAGCTCCGCACCCGGCGGAGCACGCCACCAGACAGGAGAAACACCATGCTGAGCTGGGATGAATTCGATACCGAGGACACCGTCGTCGCGACCCGCCCGAGCACACCGGCCCAGGCGGCCAGTGCCGAGCGCCACAACGGCCTGGACAGCGACGGTGATGCCGCCGCCCATGATGCCCGTGCCGTGACCGCCGACGATTCCGACGCCGTGGCCCGTGCCAAGGCCGCCCTGAACGATCTGGACATCCAGGAAGGCCTCGAGGATCTGGAAGGCGCCAGCGCGCGGGTGCGCGTGGACGAGAAGCGCATGATCAACTGCCGCGCCGACCTCAACCAGCTGGTGCCGCTCAAGTACGACTGGGCCTGGCAGAAATACCTGGACGGCTGCGCCAACCACTGGATGCCGCAAGAGGTCAACATGACCGCGGACATCGCCCTGTGGAAGAGCGCTGACGGCCTGACCGAGGATGAGCGACGTATCGTCAAGCGCTCGCTGGGCTTCTTCTCCACCGCCGATTCGCTGGTCGCCAACAACCTGGTGCTGGCCGTCTACCGGCTGATCACCAACCCCGAATGCCGCCAGTACATCCTGCGCCAGTCGTTCGAGGAAGCGATCCACACCCACGCCTACCAGTACTGCATCGAGTCGCTGGGCATGGACGAGGGCGAGATCTTCAACATGTACCACGAGATCCCGAGCGTGGCGAAGAAGGCCTCCTGGGGCCTCAAGTACACCCGCTCGATCAGCGATCCGACCTTCACCACCGGCACCGTCGAGACCGACAAGCAGTTCCTGAAAAACCTGATCGCCTACTACTGCGTGCTGGAAGGCATCTTCTTCTACTGCGGCTTTACCCAGATCCTCTCCATGGGCCGCCGCAACAAGATGACCGGCACGGCCGAGCAGTTCCAGTACATCCTGCGCGATGAGTCCATGCACCTGAACTTCGGCATCGACATGATCAACCAGATCAAGATCGAGAACCCGCACCTGTGGGATGCCGAAATGAAGGACGAGGCCACCCAGATGATCCTGCAGGGGGCGCAGCTGGAGATTGAATACGCCCGCGATACCATGCCGCGCGGCGTGCTGGGCATGAACGCAGCGATGATGGAGGAATACCTCAAATTCATCGCTAACCGCCGCCTGACCCAGATCGGCCTGCCGGAGCAGTACGCCGGGGTGAGCAATCCGTTCCCGTGGATGAGCGAGATCATGGACCTGAAGAAGGAGAAAAACTTCTTCGAGACGCGGGTGATCGAGTATCAGACCGGTGGTGCGTTGAGCTGGGATTGATGCCCAGTAGCCACTGTCGTAACAGAGCCCCGCCTTGCGCGGGGCTTTCTGTCTCTGTCCTCAGCGCCTCACACAAGCAAACAATGCATTCCCCGCGCGGCCATCCCAGGGCAGCAGCTTCTGGTAGTCATGCGCGAACACATGCACCTCAAAGTACGGCGCCAACAGCGCCTGCAGCTCATCAAAATCCACCGCCACCATCGGGTGCTCGTCCTGCCAGTGCTGGGTCTGCCCGGCCATGCGCCGTTCAATGCGCAGGCGCAGAGTCTGCTGCTCGCCCTCGCCGGGGTAATGCCAGCCGGAGCCGAAGCTGAACAGGCCATCGGCATGCTCGGCGCTGTGGCTGACGAAAGAGGCGTTGTCGATGCGCCGCTTGTCCACCGCGTTGAAGCAGAACAGCCCCTCTGCCGCCAGAGCGTGATGGGCGCTGGCAATACAGGCCTGCAGCCGCTCGAGGCTGGAGCTGTAGTGGATCGAGTAGAGGAAGCAGGTGATCAGATCCTGCGGCTCGCTGACCGTGAAGGTGCACATGTCCTGGCAGGAGAACTGCGCCTCGGGGCAGCGCTGCGTGGCGCGATCGAGCATCGGCTGGTTGAGGTCGAGGCCGCTGCTGTAATAGCCCGCATCGATGAAGTGCCGCACATGGGGGCCGGTGCCACAAGCCAAGTCCAGATGCCGCTGTCCGCCGTTGCCAAACAGCTGCTGCAGGCGCTGCACGCAGTGGCTTTGCGCCGGGTAGTCGATGTCGGCGCACATCAGGTCGTAATAACCGGACAGGTCGTTGTAGAGGATGGTGCCGGTCATGGCGTAGGTTCCGGGCGGATGTGGGGCGCGCATCATAGCCTGATTGTCGGGACCGGTAGGCTACCGACAATCCGCCCGGACCAGCATGTGCTCGCTCAGCTGCCCTGCAGGCCAACCAGCACAAAACCGCTGATGATGCCGGCCAGCGCAATCAGCCAGCCGATGCGGTAACCACGATCCTTGAGGGCACGGCGGGCGGGGTCTATGGGCTTTTTCTTTCTCACGGGGTCACCTGTAACCGAGGGCAGTAAAGCGGGCTTGCAGGGCGTACCCGCGTGATGCGGACCGGAGCATGCCGGCCAGTCAGGCGGCCTTTTTAGGGAGGTTGTTGCGGCTTGTCCAGCCTCTTGCGATGAACAACCCACCGGCTGCGCAGTTACCCAGAGGCCAGATGCACGAAGGGGAGCCTTTGGGCTCCCCTTCGAAGATGGCGTCTGATTTTTCTTATTGTTCTGCCGGATCTGTTGTTCTTGTTGTCGATCCGGTTGGGTGTGCGGCCCGTTGCTCCCAGGGGGAGCGTCCTGCACAAACGGATTCCTTTGGATGCTGACGTCGCCGTCATCGTGCACGACTGACCGGTACTGGCGCTGCTGCTGGGCAGTTTTATTGTTCTCGCGCCGGTCGGGAGATTCCTTTCGGGCAACTCCTCTCCAAAAGAATCAGTTTGTTACGTTGCCTGCTGTTGTTCTTGTTGTTAAGGCTTCGTGACATCTTGTTCTTGTTGTACCGAAGATATTGCAGTTAGCGTGCCAGAAAACTAAAAATCCTTTTAATACAGTGAGTTACGCATCAGTCTGCTTGCGCAGACACCCTGCTAATCCTCCCCATCCGTTACCGGTACACCCAGGGCAGGTGACAGCCAGGCGTGCTCCAGTAACACCACAACGACTCGGTAACGCCGGTAACACGCAGTCTCGTGCCCGGCTCAGGGCGTACCGAACAGCGCGGTCCAGTAGATCCCGGCATCACTCTGTGGATCGATGGCATAGGCCGCGCCCAACTCTTGGAACCGGGCATTCATCAGATTGGCGCAGTGGGCGGGGCTATCCAGCCAGCCGGTCAGCACCTGCGCCGGGGTGTCCAGAGCTGCTGCGATGTTTTCACCCACCGCCTGCCCTGCATAGCCCGCCAGCTCGGCACGATCCGCCGGGGTATAACCCTCGTGGTCGACATGGGCGAAGAAATTGCCATTGGCCATCGCCCGGCTATGGCGCTCGGCCAGCTCACCGAGCAAGGGATTCCAGCTCAGCGCCGGGGCCGCCGGATACGTTTGCTCGCCACAGCGGCGCGGCAGAGCACGAGCTGCATTGATGCCCTCCAGCAGCGTCTGCCCTTCGCGCTGCCAGTCCGCTAACCCGGCTGCCAGCAGCGGGCGGGCCAGCACGATGCGCCAGTCACGCTCAGCCTGATGGATGCCGATATGCACGAAGCGTGCATCCAACAGCGTTCGGCAGTAGTGCGCCTGCAGCAGGGCCATTGCCGCAGCCGCATCGCGCGGGCCAGACAGACGAATCGACTGGGCATGCACCATCGGATAGCCCGCCGCGACCAGCGCCGGCTGCAGTTCCTGGCCTTCGGGCAGGATCAGGCGTGCATCCGCACGCAGGGGTGGCAACTCGCCCAGCGCATCGCCCGCGCAGGCTTGCGGGGTGCTGCGGTAACGGTTGAGGGCGTCGAGCAAGGTGGATGCTTCACTGCCATGC
The DNA here is from genome assembly GCF_023544715.1 of Pseudomonas eutrophicaquae. Classification (GTDB taxonomy): domain Bacteria; phylum Pseudomonadota; class Gammaproteobacteria; order Pseudomonadales; family Pseudomonadaceae; genus Geopseudomonas. The sequence goes on from NZ_JAMJEZ010000007.1 coordinate 71,771, forward strand.
GCGGCAGGCATGCCAAGGCTTGCGAGCAGTCCGGCCAGCAAGGGCCAGAGACGGAAAAGGCGGGACATGGCAGGCTCCAGGGCGATTGATCAGCGCCCATGATGCCGGGTTGTGCTGAGCGGCGGCAGGGGGCCTAGCCCCGCTGGCGCCCGACGGTCACGCCGCCGCGCGAAAGCCGCGCTCAACCGCAGGGATGGCCTCTGTGCAGAGAAGCGGGCCATGACTATGATCGAGCCATGCACACCAACCCACCCTCGCCCCTGCGCCAGCCCTGCCCACCCGCACTGTGCACTTGCGGGCATCGCACCTTGCTGGCAGATGCCACGGCCGATCAGCGCATCCTGCGCCTGACCCGCCATGAGGAGCGGCGCCTGCTGGCGCGTCTGCAGGCGCTGCTCGATTTTGACGACCTGCAGCACCTGCGCCGGCGCATGCACGAGCAACTGGGCATCGAGCTGCGGCTCTCGCCCGGCCTACATGAGGTGCGTAGTGCGCGCGGTGTGCAGATCGACTTCACCCCGCAGCCCGGGCTGTGCCGCAAGACGCAGCGCGCGATGGCCGCCACGCTGCGCCGCGCCTTTGAGCAGCATCCGCCGCTGCTCTGGCGCCTTCTGGATAGCTTCGACCTGCTGGGTGCCTGAATCCTCAGCGCCGCGGGCGACGGTAAACCACGCCGCAGGCATGCTTGAGGGCGGATTCGGCGAAATAGACCTGATGCGAGATATTCATGGAAGCTCTCCTGTAACACGGGCAACGCCACCTAGGCGACTGGCTGCCATGGTGCGCGTCCGGCACCGCGCAGGGAAATCGACAAAGCGTATCGCCCACATTGAGCCAGCCGATGGAACCACGCCCGGCGCACAAGCCCCGCAAGCGGCCGGCGGGCAGGTACAATGCGCGCCCTGTTTCACAGCGCTCGCGAGCCCGCCCCATGTCCCTGCCCCAACACCATCTGGAACTGCTCAGCCCCGCGCGGGATGTCACCATCGCCAAGGAGGCCATCCTGCATGGTGCCGATGCCGTGTACATCGGCGGCCCAAGTTTCGGTGCCCGGCACAACGCCGAGAACAGCGTGGCGGAGATCGCCGAGCTGGTGACCTTCGCTCATCTGTTCCATGCGCGGGTGTTCGTCACCCTCAACACCATCCTGCATGACGACGAGCTGGAGCCGGCGCGCCGGCTGATCCACGAACTGTACAACGCTGGGGTCGATGCGCTGATCGTGCAGGACATGGGCATCATGGAGCTGGATATCCCGCCGATCGAGATCCACGCCAGCACCCAGACCGACATCCGCAGCGTGGAAAAAGCCAAGTTCCTCGCCGATGCCGGCTTCTCCCAGCTGGTGCTGGCCCGCGAGCTGAACCTTGCGGAAATCCGCCAGATCAGCGATTCGGTGGACTCGACCATCGAGTTCTTCATCCACGGTGCGCTGTGCGTGGCCTTCTCCGGGCAGTGCTACATCTCCCACGCGCAGACCGGGCGCAGCGCCAACCGCGGCGACTGCTCGCAAGCCTGCCGCCTGCCCTACACCCTCAAGGACGAGAGCGGCGCAGTGGTCGCCTACGAGAAGCACCTGCTGTCGATGAAGGACAACAACCAGAGCGCCAACCTGCGCGCGCTGATCGACGCCGGCGTGCGCTCGTTCAAGATCGAGGGGCGCTACAAAGATATGGGCTATGTGAAGAACATCACCGCCTACTACCGCCAGCGCCTCGACGAAATCCTCGCGGAACGTCCGGAGCTGGCGCGCGCCTCTAGCGGGCGTACCGAGCACTTCTTTGTCCCCGACCCGGACCGCACCTTCCACCGCGGCAGCACCGATTACTTCGTCAATGACCGTATGATCGACATCGGTGCCTTCGACTCGCCCAAATTCACTGGCCTGCCGGTCGGTGAGGTGCAGAAAGTCGGCAAGCGCGACCTGCTCGTCAGCACCACCGATCCGCTGACCAACGGCGACGGCCTCAACGTGCTGGTCAAGCGCGAGGTGGTCGGTTTCCGCGCCAGCGTGGTCGAGCTGCTCGGCCAGAGCGAGGAAGACGGCGCGCCGCGCTGGCAGTACCGCGTCGAGCCCAACGAGATGCCGGAGGCGCTGCGCCGCCTGCAGCCCAAACACCCGCTCAACCGCAACCTCGACCACAACTGGCAGCAGGCGCTGCAGAAGACCTCCGCCGAGCGCCGCATCGGCGTGCGCTGGCAGGCCGCGCTGAGTGCCGAACGCATCAGCCTCATGGTCAGCAGCGAGGACGGCAGCACCGCCTCAGTGAGCCTTGATGGCCCGTTCGGCGCCGCCAACAAGCCGGAGCAGGCGCGCGAGCAGCTACGCGAGCTGCTCGGCCAGCTGGGCAACACGATCTATCACGCCGATGGCGTGGAGATCGCTGCCACAGAGCTGCCCTTCGTGCCCAACTCGCAGCTCAAGGCGCTGCGCCGCGAGGCTGTCGAGGCGCTCACCGCGGCGCGTCTGGCGGTGCATCCGCGCGGCAGCCGCAAGCCGGTCAGCGTACCGCCGCCGGTCTACCCGGAGTCGCACCTCTCCTTCCTCGCCAACGTCTACAACGAGAAGGCGCGCGCCTTCTACCACCGCTTTGGCGTGCAGCTGATCGATGCGGCCTACGAGGCGCACGAGGAAACCGGCGACGTGCCGGTGATGATCACCAAGCACTGCCTGCGCTTCTCCTTCAACCTCTGCCCCAAGCAGACCAAGGGCTACACCGGGGTGCGCACCAAGGTCGCGCCGATGCAACTGGTGCACGGCGACGAGGTGCTGACCCTGAAGTTCGACTGCAAGCCGTGCGAGATGCACGTGGTTGGCAAGATCAAGGGGCACATCCTCAATCTGCCGCAGCCGGGCAGCGCGGCGAGCATTGTCGGTCAGATCAGCCCGGAAGACCTGCTGAAGACCATCAAGCGCCAGCCGCTGCACTGAGGCGGGCGACACACGCCTGCAGGCGCTGCTCGGCTTCCTGCAGGCGCTGCTGCTGCTCCAGCAGCGGCACGCACAGATTGAGCGCAGTCAGCACCAGCAGTTCATGGCTGCCCGCGCGCGGGAAGCGCTGGCGGTGCTCCTCCAGACGCTCTTCAAGCAGCATCGCTGCCTGCTGCAGCGCTGCCTCTCCCTCGGTCGTGGTACGGATCGCATACTCGCGACCGAGGATGCTGAGCGTGCGGACATGGCCGGCGCTCATCAGGCGCCGCCGTGGCCATGACCACCCAGACGCTGCACCAGCGCCTGCAGACGGGCCTGACTGGCAGCCTGCTTCTCTTCCTGCTCGAGCGCGGCCAGCTGCAGGTTGTCATTTTCCTCGCGGGCCTGCTGCAATTGCTGCTCTAGCAGACGGCAATGCTCACCAAGATTCTGATTCTGGCTCAGCAGTTCACTGACCAGGGCTTCGAGTTGTTCCAGCGTGGTTTCGAGCATGAAAAACATCCGATTGTCGTGAAAACAGCGCTGAGGATAATGAAAAGCCCGGCCCCTCACAACCGCCGCCCCGCCCGTCCGCCAGACCTCGATGGCGCTTTGGCAGGCACGAGAATAGATGCCGGCGGGCAGCCCAGCCGTTAGAATCGCCGCTCCCGTTCCGGGGCTGTCCCGGGACCTTCACGCCGCAGCGAGAGAAACCGACATGGGCGCCCAGTGGAAAGCCAAACCCAAAGAAGCCGCCGCCAACGCCAAGGGTAAAATCTTCGGCAAGCTGGTGAAGGAAATCATGATCGCCGCACGGGGCGGCGCCGACCCGGAGATGAACCCCAAGCTGCGTCTGGCGGTGCATCAGGCCAAGAAAGCCTCGATGCCCAAAGACACCCTGGAGCGCGCCATCAAAAAAGGCGCCGGTCTCTCCGGTGAGGTGGTCAACTACGAGCGCACCCTCTATGAAGGCTTCGCCCCGCACCGCGTGCCAGTGATCGTCGAGTGCCTGACCGACAACGTGAACCGCACCGTCGCGGAAATCCGCGTGCTGTTTCGCAAGGGCCAGCTGGGCACCTCCGGTTCGGTGAGCTGGGATTTTGACTACCTGGGCATGATCGAAGCCACGCCCGAGGGCGATGCCGATCCGGAACTGGCCGCCATCGAGGCCGGCGCCCAAGACTTTGAGGCCGCCGAAGAAGGCGCCACGCTGTTCTACACCGAGCCGACCGATCTGGATGCGGTGTGCAAGGCGCTGCCGGAGTTTGGTTTCACCGTGCAATCGGCCAATCTGGGCTACAAGGCCAAGAATCCGGTCAGCCTGTCGGCGGCTGAGCTGGAGGAAGTCGAAGCCTTCCTTGAAGCGCTCGACAACCACGACGACGTGCAGAACGTCTACGTCGGTCTGGCCTGACGGCCTGGGCAGGCAAAAACCCTCTACAATGCAGGGCTTTCAACCCGCCCCGGAGTCACCATGAGCACCCTGCCCCCCTGCCCGAACTGCCTGGCCGAATACACCTATGAGGATGGTCCATCGCTGATCTGCCCAGCCTGCGGGCATGAATGGTCGGCATTGAATGAGACCGGCGACAGCGCCGATGGCGAGCGGGTGATCCGCGATGCGGTCGGCAATGCCCTGGCGGATGGCGATACCATCACCGTGATCAAGGACCTCAAGGTCAAGGGCACCTCGCTGGTGGTCAAGGTCGGCACCAAGGTCAAGGGCATCCGGCTGGTCGAGGGTGACCACGACATCGACTGCAAGATCGAGGGCATCGGTGCCATGAAGCTCAAGTCCGAGTTCGTGCGCAAGGTCTGAGCCCCACACCTCTCCCGCGCTGCGCTTGCAGCGCTTTTTTCAGGAGTTGCCCCCATGCACCCGCAGGATCCGGCCCCGGCCGATCACACCGACCGCCTCACCGCAACCGCCGAGCAGCCAGAAGCGGCCCAGGCAGCAGCGAATACCGAGCGCCCGGCAGCCTTCCGCTTCCCGTTCTCGGCCAAGACCTACGCCCCGCGCGCCGAACAGCAACCGGGCTATCCGCGCCCCCACGGCTGCGACCACACCCGGCATCCCGGCGCCGCTCCGCGCGGCACGCGCCGCTCGATGGGCAAGCGCTGAGCCCGGACGCAGGCATGCACTGCAAAGCCCTTCCCGCGCTGCAGTACCCCCTGCTGCAGCGCTTCTACCGCACTCAGCGCAGCGCCATGCGGATTCCGGCCGGCGCCCAGCCCTGGGTGCTGCATGAGGGGGAAATCGTCGCGGCACTGTGCCTGACACCGCAGGCCGAGGGCTACTGGCTGACCGGCCTGCTGGTCGATCACGCACAACGCGGCCGGGGCCTGGCGACGCAGCTCTTGAGCGAGGTGCGCCGCCGCCATGCAGGGCCGATCTGGCTGTTCTGCCATCCCGACCTGCAGCCCTTCTATCAGCGCCGCGGACTGAGCGAGAGCCAGCAGCTGCCCGCCGCCCTCGCTGAGCGTCTGGCCCGCTATCAGCGCAGCAAGGCGCTGCTGGCCATGCAGTTCTGAGTCAGCTGTTCAGGCTGCGCTCGTCACACACCCGGTTGCGACCGCTCTGCTTGGCGGCGTACATCGACTGATCGGCGCGCTGCAGCAGGCTGCCGCTCGTATCTCCGACCCGCGCGGTGCTCACCCCCAGGCTGATGGTGATGGTGCCCACCTGCTCGAAGGGCGCGCTGGCCACCCGCTCGCGCAGCTGCTCGGCCAGCTGCACCGCCGCCTCCAGGCCGGTTTCCGGGCAGATGATCACAAACTCCTCGCCCCCGAAGCGGCAGAACACATCGAGCCGGCGCAAGCGGGTCTTGATGCACTGGCACAGCGCCTGCAGCACCTGATCACCGACATCATGGCCGTAGGTGTCGTTGACGCGCTTGAAGTGATCAATGTCCAGCAGCAACAGGCTGAGCTGCTGACCGGTGCGCTTCTGGCGGGCCAGCTCGTGTTCGAGCTGATCGAGGAAGAAGCGCCGGTTGTGAATGCCGGTCAGCGCATCGGTGATGGTCAGCGTGCGCAGCTCCTCCTCGACCTGCTTGAGGTTGCTGATATCACTGACATAGCCATACCAGATCACCGAGCCATCGATCAGCCGCTCAGGCACGGCATCTGCATGCAGCCAGCGCTGACCACGCCGCGGCAAGAGCACCCGAAAATCGCTCTGCCAGCGGCTGGGTGCATGCGCCGCATCGGCAATCGAATCCTCGATGCGGGCGCGATCCTCGGGGTGAATGCGCTCAAACGTCACTTGGGCATCCTGCAGCACCTGCTCCGGCAGCACCTCGAACAGCTCCTGCAAGCCGGTACTGGCGTAGGGCATCGAGGTGTGACCATCAGGGTGCAGCTGGAACTGATAGATGCAGCCCGGCACCTGCGCCCCCAGCCGGGCCAGCAACGCACTGCGCTCCTCCAGCGCGGCGAGGATGCGCTGGCGCTCGCTGGTGTCGATGGCGATCAGCAGATAGCCATCCCACCCGCCGTTGCCATCGCTGATGGTGGAACACATCAGCGTCACCGGCAGCCAGGCGCCGTCATGGCGGCGCAGCAGGGTATCCAGCGAGGCCTGATAGTGGTGGGCCAGCAGCGCCTCCAGCACGGCGGTCGGGTGATCGTTGAGGATGTCGAGACCGGCCGAGAGGGCCAGTTGGCGATTATCCAGCACCGCCTCGATCGATGACTGCTCCAGCATCTGCCGGGGCAAGCCCAGCAAGCGCTCGGCCCCGCTGTTGGCGCTACGGATCTGCCCGTTACTGTCCATGCTGATGATCAGCACTTCACTGGCCGCCTCCAGCAGGTTGTTGAGCCGGGCGTTGATGTGCTGCAGGTGTTCACGGCTGCCCTGCAGCTCGGCGGTGCGCTCCGCGACCAGACGCAGTGCACGCTGGCGCTGGCCCAGCATGGTCATCAGCAATACGCCGAGCAACAGGCTGAGGCTGATGCCCGACAACAGCACCGGCACCCCCATCGGCTGCGCCGCGCGGCGGTAGAACTCGCTCGTCGGACGCAGGTACATCTGATACGGCCAGAGCGGGTTGTCGATTTCATCGACCAGCAGCAAGGTGCGCTCCTCGGCCGCCTGGCCATAGGCATACACCAGCGAGTTCGGCCCGAGCTCCGGGTCATGTACCTCAACCGCCAGCGCCTCCAGAAAACCCGGCGAAACATTCTCCTCCAGCAGCTGGCGGACCCCCAGACCGCTGAACAGCATCCCCCGCAGGCTGGCCAGCTCCGGCACGGCGCCCACGCTATAAATCGGTATGAACAACAGGATCGACAGGCGATCCCGCTCCTCACCCATGGTGCGGCGCAGCACTTTGGTGGCGCTGATCTGCCCACGGCGGATGGCCAGCTCCAGCCCTTCACGCCGCGGGCCGGGCGAGGCCATGTCTAGCCCCAGCGGCAGACCAACATTTTCGCGGGCGGCGCCATAGAGCATCGGGAAATAACTGGACCGCTCGCCCAGCGGCAGCAAGCCGCCCTGCAAGCCCGCCTCGCGCAGCACGAAGTCACTCCCCACCCTCGCCCGCGCCTGCGCCGTGAACGCCGCCAGTTGCGCTGCGTGCGGCACGTCACCTGCGCTGATCGTCAGCCGTGGCGCCCAGGCAAAGACCAGATTCTCATCGAGCATCGGGCTGGCAAACCGCTCGAAGGTTTGCGGATCATCGCCCTGCATCTGGAAGAAGCGCCGCAGGGCATGCAGATCACGCTCACGCTCCTGCAGTCGCTCGCTGAAGCGGCTCAGGTGCTCGTTGGCAAGGCTCTCGAATTGCTGACGCAGTTGCTGCCGATGAAAGGCCTGCACCTGCAGGTAGGCCCACATGCTCAGCAACAGCCCGCACACGGTCGGCAACAGCGCAAGCAACCACACAGGCCGCAACCCTGCAGCCTCGCGGCGGGACAGTATTGATGAGCGCATGCGCATTCCCCGCAACATACCAAGTGAATACTCGCAGCATAGCCGCCCTCTAACGAAGTTGCCGGGCAGTGCATGACGCGGCTGAACGGTCGGCTAATTCGCTATGCGTCATATATCCGTCACAAAAAATCGCCAATCTGCCGCCGAATCGTTGACCTACAGCATACGAACGTCGGAAAAATCCAGTAAGCGCTGTTTTTTTGACTCAAATAAGGTATTCATGTGTGACAGGGGATCGTTGATGTGTGCACACACGCCCCGCCGATCATCAAGCAGAGGAAGCCATAAGATGGGTATCACCAACAGACAGTACGCCCCCCTCGCCACGGAGGCACTGACGCTGGGGGAACATGCCAGGCTCGATGAGACCGCTGTTGCATCGCCAGCGACCAGTGCCCGGCGCAGCAGCGAGGAGGATGGCTTTGCCCTCGACCCCACCCAGCTCTACCTCAACGAGATCGGCTTTTCGCCGCTGCTAAGCGCCGAGGAAGAAGTGCACTTTGCTCGCCTGGCCCGCAAGGGGGATGCGGCGGGCCGGCGGCGCATGATCGAAAGCAATCTGCGCTTGGTGGTACGCATCGCCCGCCGCTATCACAACCGTGGCCTGTCGCTGCTGGACCTGATCGAGGAAGGCAACCTCGGCCTGATCCGCGCGGTGGAAAAGTTCGACCCCGAGCGCGGCTTTCGTTTTTCCACCTACGCCACCTGGTGGATCCGCCAGACCATCGAGCGGGCCTTGATGAGCCAGACCCGCACCATCCGTCTGCCGATTCATGTGGTCAAGGAAGTCAACGTCTGCCTGCGCGCCGGCCGTGAGCTGTCCCAGAAGCTCAGCCATGAGCCGAGCATCGAGGAAGTCGCCCGCCTGCTGGAAAAGCCGGTCGCCGAGGTCAGCCGCACCCTGCGCCTCAACGAGCGCATCATCTCCACCGATGCGCACATCGGCCAGGATTCCGAGCACACCCTGCTGGATATCGTCGCCGATGAGCAGCCGAACGATCCCTGCGACCTGCTGCAGGATGCTGACCTTCAGGAGAGCATCGATCAATGGCTGTCGCAGCTCTCCGAACGGCAGTGCGCCGTGGTGATCCGCCGTTTTGGCCTGCGCGGCCATGAATGCGGCACTCTGGAAGAGGTCGGCCGCGATATCGGCCTGACCCGTGAGCGGGTCCGGCAGATCCAGGTCGAGGCGCTGCGCCGGCTGCGGGAAATCATCGAGGAAAACGGCCTGAATGGCGAAAGCGTCTTCAGCTGATATCCACTGAACCGGCTGCCAGCCTGCAATGGGCTGGCAGTCTGATCGTCCGCGGGTACCCCTGTATTCAATCGATCTGCCGGCGGAACGGTGGCAGGGTGTCCAGCAGGGTGCGTCCATAACGCTGAGTGACCAGCCGACGGTCGAGCAGGGTCACCACGCCGCAATCCTCTTCGGTACGCAGCAGGCGCCCGCAAGCCTGGATCAGCTTCAGCGAGGCGTCAGGCACGGCGATCTCCATGAACGGATTGCCACCACGCGCCTCGATCCACTCCGAGAGCGCCGCCTCGACCGGATCGTCCGGTACGGCAAAGGGAATCTTGGCGATCACCACATGCTCGCACCAGGCGCCGGGCAGATCGACGCCCTCGGCAAAGCTGGCCAGACCGAACAGCACGCTGGGTTCACCGTCATCAACCCGCGCCTTGTGCTTGTTCAGCGTCTCCTGCTTGGACAGGTTGCCCTGAATCAGCACGCGCTTGCGCCAGTCACGCTCAAGGCCATCGAACACCTCCTGCATCTGCTTGCGCGAGGAGAACAGCACCAGACTGCCGCGGGTGCCCTCCAGCAGCGCCGGCAGCTCGCGGATGATCGCCGCGGTGTGCTCGTCGGCCTTGCGCGGGTCTGCGCCCAGATCCGGCACATGCAGCACCCCGGCCTCGGCGTAGCGGAATGGGCTGGGCACCACCGCGGTGGCCGCCTGCTTCGGCAGCCCGGAGCGCATCCGGTAACGGTCGAAGCGGCCCAGCGCGGTGAGGGTGGCCGAGGTGACCAGCGCCCCGAACGCCGCATTCCACAAATGCCGGCGCAGGGTTTCGGCGGCGAGGATCGGGCTGGCATTGACCTCGATGTCGTGATAACTGCCGCTTTCCACCAGGGTCAGCCAGCGGGCCGTGGGCGGGCTGTCTTCAGGGTCCTCGCCGGTGAAGGCGCTCCACAGCTCCCAGTTGCCCTGCGCGCGGGCCTGCAGGCTGCCGAACAGCGGATACCACTCCTCGGCCTGATGACTGGCCAGCCCAGTACTGCCCTCGCCGTCCATCGCCTCCTTGAGCCGCTCGGTCAGGCGGGTCAGTTGCTCGGCCAGGCGGCTGAAGCCCTTTTTCAGCTCCGCGCCCATCTCGCGCAGATGCTCGGGCACTACGCCACCGGGGAAGCGGTGCCGGGGACGCTCGCGGCCCTCCGTATCCTCACCGGGGCGAAAATCGCCGATTTCCTCGCACGCCGCCTGCATGAACTGCTGCTGGGTGCGGATCTCGCGGGCCAGCTCGGGAATCCCCTCCAGCAGCCGGCCGAACTCGCCGGGCAGCGGGTGCTGGGCCAGCAGGCGGGTGAGGTTCTTGGCGGTCTGCTCCAGCCAGTCGGCGGTGGAGCGCAGGCGCGTGGCGTGGGCGAAGTGGCCGATGGCCTTGTCCGGCAGGTGGTGACCTTCGTCGAACACATACAGGGTATCGGCCGGCGCCGGCAGGATCGCCCCGCCGCCCAGCGCCAGATCAGCGAGCACCATGTCATGGTTGGTGACGATCACATCGACCTTGGTCATGCCCTCGCGGGCTTTGTAGAAGGCGCATTGCTGGAAGTTCGGGCAATGCCGGCCGGTGCACTGGGTGTGATCGGTGGTCAGGCGCGCCCACTGCTCATCCTCGATGGCCTCAGGCCAGGCGTCGCGGTCGCCATCCCAGCGGTTGCCGGCCAGCTTCTCGATCATCCGGTTGAACAGCTTCTGGCTGGCTTCGTCGATATCGATGCGAAAGCCCTCCTCCTCGAACAGCTGGGCGGTGGCGCCCTGCGCGGCGCCTTCTTGCAGCAGCAGATCGAGCTTGGACAGGCACAGATAACGCCCGCGGCCCTTGGCTAGGGCAAAGCTGAAATTCAGACCACTGTTGCGGGCCAGATCCGGCAGATCCTTGAATACGATCTGCTCCTGCAGCGCGACCGTGGCCGTGGCGATTACCAAGCGCTTGCCGGCCAGCTTGGCCAGCGGAATGGTCGCCAAGCAATAGGCCACTGTCTTGCCGGTACCGGTGCCGGCCTCGACCGCTACCACCGCCGGCTCGCCGCTGCGCACCCCTTCTTCATCGACCTCGATGGCGCCCAGGGCGCGAGCCACCTCGGCGATCATCAGCCGCTGACCGTAGCGAGGCTTGAGGGACTTGGCCTCGAGAAAGCGGCTGTAGGCGCCCTGGATCTGGGTCTTGAGTTCGTGACTGAGCATGGCGAGGCTGTATGGATATTCAGGCAAGTGACGGCGGCTATGATAGCCTGCCGCACGCCGGGCTGTCGCAGCGGGCTGCAGCGCTGGTCGCTGCGCTCACCAGTCGTTAGGCTGACCGGCCTTGTCCTGCCCTGGAGTCCGCGCCATGTCTACCCCCTGTCCCTGCGGCAGCCAGCAGCCGCTGAGCACCTGCTGCGCTCGCCTGCATGCCGGTGAACCGCCGACCAGCGCCGAGCAGCTGATGCGCTCGCGCTACAGTGCCTATGTGCTGGGACTGATCGACTACCTGATCGCCACCACCCTGCCCGCCCAGCAAGCGGCGCTGGACCGTGATGCCATGACCCAGTGGAGCCACCGCAGCCAGTGGCTGGGGCTGGAGGTCGAGCAGCATCGCCCGCAGCCCGGAACGCCCGAGCGCGCTCAGGTGGTCTTCACCGCACACTGGGCGGATGAACAGGGCACCCACAGCCACCGCGAGTGCTCGGATTTCGTGCACAGTGCCGGGCGCTGGTTCTTCATCGATCCGAGCGTGGCGCTGGCAGCTGGGCGTAATGATCCGTGCCCCTGCGGCAGTGGTCTTAAGTTCAAGAAGTGTTGCCAGACTGTTCGGCACACCCATTGCACAGCGTCTGACAGTTGTTAAACTCCAGACCAAAACGGAGCCCTGCATGCCCGCCTTGGCCACCTTCCGCCCCCTTCTGCTGCCGGTCCTGCTGCTGGCCATCGGCCTGTTACCGGGCTGCAGCCTGCTGCGCCATACCCTGGAAGCGCCGGAGGTGCGTCTGGTCGATATCGAGCTGGTGCGCGCCCGGCTGCTCGAGCAGCAGTTCCTCCTGCACTTTCGCGCCGACAACCCCAACAACGTGCGTCTGCCGATTCGCGGCCTGAGCTACACCGTCTACCTCGAGGACAAAAAGCTCGCCCACGGCGATGCCAGCCAGCATTTCAGCATCCCGGCACACGGCAGCAGCGAGTTCACCGTTCCGGTGCACAGCAACCTGTGGCGCCACCTGCGCACCCTGATGCGCCGGCTGGAAGACCCCGAGCAGCCCCTTCGCTATCGCCTGGAGGGTGAGGTGCGCACCGGCCTGTTCGGTAGCCGCTTCAGCCTGCAGCGCAGTGGCGAGGTAACCCCTGGTGACTATCTGCGGAGTAAGCCATGAGCACGACCCTGATCATCCTTGCCGCCCTGATCATTGCGGCCCTGGGCCTGTATGCCCTGTACCTGTGGCGACAGGTCTGGCAGCGCCAGCGCGTGCGCCAGGCGGCTGAACAGGCCCGGCGCCAGCGCCTGGGTGATGACCTGAAGATCCTCGCCGGCAGCCTGCTCGATGAGCAGATGCCACTGATCGAGGGGGCGATCCGCATCAAGGTCCTGCTGGACAACTACGATCACGTGCTGAGCAATCATGCGCGCTGTGCGGTGTTCCACCAGCTGCATGCAGCCACCGCCGACATCCCCACCCACGCGGCCTGGCAGGCACTGCCGCTGGCCACCCGGCGTGAGCACGAGCGGCACTTCAGCGAGCTGGAACTGCTGCACAAGGCGGCTGCACGCGATGCCGCCCGCTGGCTGCGGGATGAAGCCCTGCCCGGGCAGCGCAGCGCCCCCGCACCGGTAGCCGCCTAAGAGCGCCGCGCGGCACAGGCCGCGTGGCTCGCCCGGCGTGAGCGGCGTCTGATTGCCATTGTCCTGTTCAGGAACTGCCCCATGCGCTCCATGCTGCCGCCGGCCATCCGCCGGCCACGCCCCCACTTGGCCCTGCCCCTTGCGGCCACGCTGCTGCTCAGTGGCTGCCAGCTGATCCAGCCACCGCCCGCCAGCGCCATTTTGCCCGAGCAGGGCATGCAGACCCTGCGCGGACTGGCACAGCCGGTCACGGTGCATCGCGATCCTCGGGATGTGCCCCTGATCGAGAGCGCCAGCCTGCACGACGGTCTGTTTACCCTCGGCTATCTGCACGGCCGCGATCGTCTGGCGCAGATGATCCGTCTGCGGCTGCTGGCCGACGGGCGTCTGGCCGAGCTGGACGGCGCCCCGGCCTTGCCGCTCGATCGCCTGCTGCGCGCCCTGGACCTGCGCCATGGCGCGGCTGAACTCTTGCGCAGCGCCAGTCCGCAGATGCGCCAGATCCTCGACGTTTATGCCCGCGGAGTGAATGCCGCGCTGTTCGCCCAGCGCCGCGCGCTGCCCGCTGAGCTGGCTGGCCTGCAGCCGGCTCCCGCTTACTGGCAGGCCGAGGATTCCGCGCTGCTGTTCTACCTGCTGGATCTGGCGCTCTCCGGCAATCTGGAAGATGAGCTGGCGGCCCTGTGGCTGGCCCCGCGAGTCGATCAGCGCCTGCTGGCCACGCTGCTGGGCGATGGACCGGAGCAGCCGCTGGACACCGAAGAACTCGCCCTGCTGCAAGGCCCGGTACAGCCTCCAAGCGCCGCGCTGCTACGCGAGCTGCTCTACACGCTGCGCCGCTTCGACCAGCAGGCGCCCGGGGTACACAGCAGCCTGCAAGTTGCCGTGCACGCCTCGCGCAGCCGTGGCGGGCGCAGCCTGCTGGCGATGGACAGCCGGCATAGCAGTACGCAAGCCCCCTGGTATGCCGTTCAGTTCAAGACGCCACGCTACCAGGTGGCGGGTGCCGGCTTGCCGGGCCTGCCGCTGCTGCTGCAGGGCTTCAACGGCCAGCTGACCTGGAGCCTTGGCAGCATCCGGGCCGACACCCAGGATCTGGCCATCGAGTCACTGCGCCGCCGCGGCGCCGGGTTCGAGTACCGGCATCAGGATGGTAGCTGGCAAACCCTGCAGGCGCGGCCGGCGACGTTCTTCATCCGGGGTCAGCGCCCGCAGCGCCATCCGCTGTATGCCTCGGCCAACGGTCCGCTGCTGCATGATCCGCACGGACAGCCCAGCGCACTGGCGCTGCGGCGGCCGGCGCTCAACGGGGATCGCAGCCTGGATGCACTGTTTGCGCTGTCGCGGGCGCCGTCGCTGGAGCAGGCTCACGATGCCGCCCGCGCAGTGCGCACCCCCGCCGTCCACCTGCTGTATGCCGATGCCGGCAGCATCGCCTGGCAGGTGGCGGGACGCTATCCAAACCGCCTGAGCGGGCGCGGCCTGCTGCCGGTGCCCGGCTGGCAGCCGCAGCGAGCCTGGGATGGCTACGCCGACAGTATGCTGCACCCCTATGATCAAGACCCCGCCCGCGGTGCGCTGGTGCTGGCCGGGCAGCGCAGTGTGGCGCCAGGCTATGGCGTGCAGATGGCCGCCGCCTGGCAAACAGCACAGGTGGCCGAACAACTGGAACAGCGACTGGCCAAGGGCGCCGTGGAGGCCGGCTCACTGGCACGCTGGCTGGCGCAGCATCCCGCACCGCGCCATACGCTGCTGGAGCGGCTCAGCCAACCACAGTCCCTGCAGCATCTGCCGGCCGCACAGGCCGAGAGTCTGCGCCAGACCCTCGCGGCGCTGGATCTACCCCCGCGTCCCGAGGCCGCTTCCGGCCTGCGCTGGCGGGTGGATTTCTCGCAGCAGGAGCCGCTTAAGCTGCGGCTCTGGCCGGCGCAGCGTGAGGCGGATACCCGTCCGCCCCGTACCGCCAGCGCGCCGCTGGCTCCGCTCACACGCCGCGCTCAGGAGCCTGCACGCGCCGAGGCGGTGCTGCGCCTGCTGCCCGCCGCCCGCTGAAAACGACAGCGGCCAGCCCCGGTTGCCCGGAGCTGGCCGCAGCGTGTTACGCAAGACCTCAGGGACGCTCGTCGACTTCGTCCTCGACCACCGGTGGAATCAGATCCTCACGGGTCAGATTCAGCCAGATCAGCAGAATCGCGGCGATGTAGATCGAGGAGAAGGTCCCGACGCCCACGCCAATGAACAGCGCCAGCGAGAAGCCCCAGAGGCTCTCCCCACCAAATAGCAGCAGCGCGCCGACGGCCAGCAACGTCGAGATCGAGGTCGCCAGGGTACGCAGCAGGGTCTGGGTGGTGGAAATGTTGATGTTCTCGATCAGCTCGGTCTTGCGCAGCAGGCGGAAGTTCTCGCGGATGCGGTCGAACACCACGATGGTGTCGTTCAGCGAATAGCCGATGATCGCCAGCACCGCCGCCAGTACGCTCAGATCAAAGGTCAGCTGGAACAGGCTGAACACCCCGAGGGTGATGATCACGTCATGCACCAGCGAGAGGATCGCCCCCATGCCGAACTTCCACTGGAAGCGAAACGCTACGTACACCAGGATGCCGGCCAGTGCCACCAGCATACCCAGCCCGCCCTGATCGCGCAGCTCCTCACCCACCTGCGGACCGACGAACTCGACACGCTTGAGGGTGAAGGGCGTATCGGCACTGACGCGGCGCAGCGCCTCGGCCAGCTGATTGCCAAGATCCGGGTCATCGCCCTGCATGCGCACCAGCACATCGGTGCTGGCACCAAAGCTCTGCACCACGGCATCGCCGTAGCCGGCCTCACGCAGCTGGACGCGGACCTGATCGAGCTGCGCCGGTTGCGCGTAGGACAGCTCGATCAGCGTACCGCCGGTAAAGTCGAGGCCAAAGTTCAGCCCGCGAATCGCCAGACTTGCCAGCGAGCCGAGCACCAGCACCACGGCCAGCACGACCGCCGCGTGGCGCAGCGCCATGAAATTGATCACACGTTTCATTCAGGCAGTCCTCAGATCCACAGCTTCTTGATGTTGCGGCCACCGTAGATCAGGTTGACCATCGCGCGGGTCACGTAGATCGCCGTGAACATCGAGGTGACAATCCCCAGCGACAGGGTGACGGCAAAGCCCTTGATCGGCCCGGTGCCCATGGCAAACAGGATCGCACCGACCAGCAAGGTGGTCAGGTTGCCGTCCAGGATCGCCGACAACGCCCGGTCAAAGCCCTCATGGATGGCGCGCTGGATGTTCATGCCGTTGGCAATTTCCTCGCGGATCCGCGAGAAGATCAGCACGTTGGCGTCCACCGCCATGCCCATGGTCAGCACGATACCGGCAATACCCGGCAGGGTCAGGGTCGCACCGAGCAGCGACATCAGCGCCAGCAGCAGGGTCATGTTGAAGGCCAGTGCCGCCGTCGCCAGCACGCCAAATGCCTTGTAGATCAGCATGATGAACAGCGCGACCAAGATCATGCCCCAGATGCCCGCCTGCACGCCGAGCTGGATATTCTCAGCCCCCAGGCTCGGGCCGATGGTGCGTTCCTCGGCAAAGTACATCGGCGCGGCCAGGCCACCGGCGCGCAGCAGCAGTGCCAGCTCCGAGGACTCACCCGGGCCATCGAGGCCGGTGATGCGGAAGCTGTTGCCCAGCGGCGACTGGATGGTCGCCAGGCTGATCACCTGCTTCTCCTCGCGGAAGGCCTGCACCGCCACTTCCTGCTCGACGCCATCCACCACCTGACGCACATAGCGGGTCACCGGCTTCTGCTCGATAAACACCACCGCCATGCTGCGCCCGACGTTGTTGCGGGTCGCCCGGCTCATCAGCTCACCGCCCTGACCATCCAGACGAATGTTGACCTGCGGGCGGCCGTTCTCATCAAAGCTCGACTGGGCGTCGGTCACCTGATCGCCGGTGATGATCACGCTGCGCTCCAGCGGCACCGGAGCCCGGCCCTGCTCACGGAAGCCGAAGGTCTCGGTACTAGCACGCGGGGCATCCTGCTCGGCGGCCAGACGGAACTCGAGGTTGGCGGTCTTGCCGAGAATCCGCTTGGCCTCGGCGGTGTCCTGCACGCCGGGCAGCTCGACCACAATGCGGTTGGCACCCTGGCGCTGCACCAGCGGCTCGGCGACGCCCAGCTCGTTGACCCGGTTGCGCACCGTAGTGAGGTTCTGCTTGATCGAGTATTCGCGGATTTCCGCCAGCTTGGCGGCACTCAGGCCCAGGCGCAGTACCTGCAGCTCGTTGCGCTCCAGCGTCTGCAGCTCAAAGTCGGGGAAGTCCTTGCGGATCAGCCGCTCGGCCTGCGCCAGCGCCTGCGCATCGACAAAGCCGATCTGCAGGGCACCCTCGCTGACCGGCAGCGAGCGATAGCGCACCCGCTCCTTGCGCAGCAAGGTCTTCACTTCACCTTCATAGACCTTGAGGCGCGCGGCAACCGCTTTGTCCATGTCCACTTCGAGCAGGAAGTGCACACCACCAGAGAGGTCCAGACCGAGCTTCATCGGACTGGCGCCGAGGCTGCGCAGCCAGTCGGGAGTGGTGGGCGCCAAGTTCAGCGCCACCACATAATCGTCACCCAGCAGGCGGCGCACCACGTCCTTGGCCGGCAGCTGGTCTTCCTGACGCAGCAGGCGCAGCAGACCGCCACGCTCGGTGGTGGTGGCGGCCTTGACCTCGATCCCGGCCTCGCGCAGTGCCTGCGCGGCACGCTCGACATCCTTTGCCTCGATCTTCAGGGCGCTGCTGGCGCCGCTGAGCTGGATGGCGGGATCGTCAGGGTAGAGGTTGGGCGCCGAATAGATGAAGCCGATCCCCAGCACCAGGAGAATCAGCAGGTATTTCCACAGAGGGTATTTGTTGAGCATGACACAGCCCGTATGCGACACGGGGCACATTGCGTGCCCCGTGGGTGGTGGAGATGCAGGCTCAGATCGCCTTCAGGGTGCCCTTGGGCAGAGCCGCGGCGATGGCCGCTTTCTGGATCTTCAGCTCGACGGTGTCAGACACCTCCAGCACGACAAAATCATCCGCCACCTTGGCGACCTTGCCGGCAATGCCACCGGCGGTCACCACTTCATCACCCTTCTGCAGGCCGGCGAGCAGGTTCTTGTGCTCCTTGGCGCGCTTGGACTGTGGGCGCCAGATCATCAGATAGAAGATGACCACAAAGCCGACCAGCATCACCCACTCAAAGCCGGTCCCGGCCGGGGACGCCGCAGCGGCGGCAGTGTCGGCGTAGGCGGCGGGAATCAGAAAGCTCATGTACTACTCCTGTTGCAAGGTCTTGAAAATTCGGGGGATTCAGTCGAGCGGCGGAACCGGCAGGCCGCGCCGCGCATAGAAGTCGGCGACAAAGGCGGTCAATGTACCTTGGCCGATGGCCTCGCGCAAACCGGCCATCAGGCGCTGATAATGGCGCAGGTTATGGATGGTATTGAGCATGCTGCCGAGCATTTCTCCGCACTTGTCCAGGTGGTGCAGATAAGCGCGGGAGAAGTTCTGGCAGGTATAGCAGTCGCAGGTCGGATCCAGCGGCGAGTCGTCGTGCTTGTGCACGGCGTTGCGAATCTTGATCACCCCGGTATCAACGAACAGGTGGCCATTGCGGGCGTTGCGGGTCGGCATCACGCAGTCGAACATGTCGATGCCACGGCGCACTCCCTCGACCAGATCCTCCGGCTTGCCGACGCCCATCAGGTAGCGCGGCTTGTCGGCCGGCAGCAGCGGCGGCACGCAGTCGAGGATGCGGATCATGTCCTCTTTAGGCTCGCCGACCGACAGACCGCCGATCGCCAGACCGTCAAAGCCGATCTCCAGCAGCCCCTCCAGCGAACGGCGGCGCAGCTCCTCGTGCATGCCGCCCTGAACGATGCCGAACAGCGCCGCCGGATTGCCCTCATGGGCATCCTTGGAGCGCTTGGCCCAGCGCAGCGACAGCTCCATCGACTGCCGCGCGGTGTCAAAGTCGGCCGGGTACGGCGTGCACTCGTCGAAGATCATCACGATGTCCGAGCCCAGCTCGCGCTGCACCTGCATCGACTCCTCGGGCCCCATGAACACCTTGGCGCCATTGACCGGCGAGGCGAAGTACACGCCCTCCTCCTTGATCTTGCGCATGGCGCCGAGGCTGAACACCTGGAAGCCGCCGGAGTCGGTGAGGATCGGTCCCTGCCACTGCATGAAGTCGTGCAGATCGCCATGCGCGCGGATCACCTCGGTGCCCGGGCGCAGCCACAGGTGGAAGGTATTGCCGAGAATGATCTGCGCACCGATCGCCTCGATGTCGCGCGGCAGCATGCCCTTGACCGTGCCGTAGGTGCCGACCGGCATGAATGCCGGGGTATCGACCACGCCACGCGGGAAGGTCAGCCGGCCGCGACGGGCCTTGCCGTCGGTGGCCAGCAGCTCGAAGGACATGTGACTCATCGGGTTTCCTCGGGGCCGCGCGCGGCGGGATTGCGGGTGATGAACATGGCATCGCCGTAGCTGAAGAAGCGGTAACCCTCAGCCACCGCAGCGCGGTAGGCGGCCATGGTCTCGGGGTAGCCGGCGAAGGCTGAGACCAGCATCAGCAGCGTGGACTCGGGCAGATGGAAGTTGGTGACCAGGGCATCGACCACATGGAAGGGCCGCCCCGGATAGAGAAAGATGTCGGTGTCGCCACTGAACGGCCTGAGCACGCCATCGCGCGCCGCCGACTCCAGCGAGCGCACGCTGGTGGTGCCCACCGCGATCACCCGCCCGCCGCGCGCCTTGCAGGCTTCGACCGCGGCGACCACCGCCGGCGCGACCTCCAGCCACTCGCTGTGCATGTGATGGTCTTCGATGCGCTCGACGCGCACCGGCTGGAAGGTACCGGCACCGACGTGCAGGGTGACGAAGGCGGTTTCCACGCCCTTTTCACGGATCGCCGCCAGCAGGCCGTCATCAAAATGCAGCCCGGCAGTCGGCGCCGCCACCGCACCGGCCTTGGCCTTGTCGGAGTAGACGGTCTGGTAGCGCTCGCGGTCGGCAGCCTCGTCCGGGCGGTCGATGTAAGGCGGCAGTGGCATATGCCCGACACGCTCGAGCAGCGCCAGCACCGGCTCGGCAAAGCGCAGCTCGAACAGTGCGTCGTGACGGGCCAGCATCTCGGCCTCACCACCGCCCTCGATATGGATCAGGCTGCCCGGCTTGGGCGACTTGCTGGCGCGCACATGGGCCAGCACGCGCTGCTCATCCAACAGGCGCTCGACCAGGATCTCCAGCCGGCCGCCGGAGGCCTTCTGGCCGAACAGCCGCGCCGGGATCACCCGGGTGTCGTTGAACACCATCAGGTCGCCGGGACGCAGGTATTCCAGCAGGTCAGGGAACTGGCGGTGGCGCAGCTCACCACTTGGGCCATCCAGCATTAAAAGACGGCTGGCACAGCGCTCGGCCAGCGGATGACGGGCGATCAGCTCGTCGGGAAGTTCGAAATGGAAGTCGGCAACACGCATGACAGGGCTCTCGCAGGGGCGCCGATCTTAGCGGAAATGCCCCGGGCTGACCACGCGCCGCCTATCCGTGCGCGCCGCACCCGGCCGCCGCCATCCTGCGACTAAAGCAGGGCGGTAACCGCCCACAAGCCGTGTCAGGATGAGAAAAATCGGTAAACAGCCGTGTTCGATCTTGAGCCCCTACCCCGTGCATGTCAGGATCCTGCGGTCTGTGACACGCCTGCCGCTCCACAAGAGCCGGGCATCCTCCAAAAATTCCAATGAATGAAGCGGCCTTTTCCCGGGCCTTTTCGTGACAGATATCTTTCAGGAGCAGCAATGTCCGCCCGTAACATTCTGGTGATCAACTGTGGCAGTTCGTCCATCAAATTTGCCCTGGTCAATGAAGCACAGAGCAGCTTCCCGCTGCAGGGCCTGGCCGAACGCCTGGGCAGCCCGGAAGCAGTGATCCACTTCGAGAATGCCTCCGGCAAGGAAAGCCTTCAGGTCCCGGATGCCGACCACCAGGCTGCGCTGGCGCAGATTCTGCCGCGCGTTGAAGCCGCCGCCGGTGGTCACCTGGACGGCATCGGCCACCGCGTCGTGCATGGCGGTGAGAAGTTCTTCGCCTCCACCCTGCTCAACGCCGAAACCCTGGCCGGGATCGAGGCCAACGTGCAGCTGGCCCCGCTGCACAACCCCGCCAACCTGAGCGGTATCCAGGCCGCCATGAGCCTGTTCCCGAGCCTGCCGCAGGTGGGTGTGTTCGACACCGCCTTCCACCAGAGCATGCCCGAGCACGCTTACCGCTACGCGGTGCCGGAGTTCCTCTACACCCAGCATGGCGTGCGTCGCTATGGCTTCCACGGCACCAGCCATCGTTATGTCAGCAAGCGCGCTGCCGAGCTGGCCGATCTGCCGGCCAATAACAGCAGCTGGCTGGTGGCGCACCTTGGCAACGGCTGCTCCACCTGCGCGGTGGTCAATGGCCACAGCCGCGACACCAGCATGGGCCTGACCCCGCTGGAAGGTCTGGTGATGGGCACCCGCAGCGGTGACGTCGACCCCAGCCTGCACAACTTCCTGGCCAACACCCTGGGCTGGGATCTGGCCAAGATCGACAGCATGCTCAACAAGGAAAGCGGCCTCAAGGGTCTGTCCGGCCTGAGCAACGACATGCGCACCATCACCGAGGCCCGCGAAGCCGGCCATCCGGGCGCGACCCTGGCCTTTGAGGTGTTCTGCTACCGTCTGGCCAAGTCGCTGGCCAGCATGGCCTGCGCCCTCGAGCAGCTCGATGGTCTGGTATTCACCGGCGGTATCGGTGAAAACGCCGCCGTGGTGCGTGCCCGCACTCTGGATCACCTCAAGCTGCTGGGCTTCAAGATCGATGCCGAAGCCAACGCCCGCTGCGTGCGCGGTGTTGCCGGCGAGATCCAGGCGGCAGGCAGCCCGCGCATCCTGGTCGTGCCGACCAACGAGGAGCGCCAGATCGCCCTGGACACCCTCGCCCTGCTCGACGCCTGATCCGATTGCCATGCAGGCGTCCCATCCGTAATGCCAGACCCGGCCACCGCAAGGTGTCCGGGTCTTCGCGTCACGGCGAGGTGGAAATGCCCTGCTGTCGTTAGTGTTCTCTGCTCCCTGCAAGGAGATTCCATGCACACTCTGTTTCTTGCACCCACCGGCTTTGGTGGTGGTCTCAATTCCATCAGCCTCGGCCTGATCAAGAGCCTCGAGCAGGCTGGCCTCAAGGTCGGCTTCTTCAAGCCGATCGCCCAGCTGCTGCCGGGCGACATCGATCAGGAGCGCTCCTGCGTACTGGTCGAGCGCACCCTCGGCATCAACAGCCCGGCGGCACTGGCCCAGAGCCAGGTCGAGCGCCAGCTGGCCAGCGGCGATCTGGACCTGCTGCTTGAAGAAGTGGTCCAGCGCTTCCAGCAAGCGGCCGCCGGCAAGGATGTAGTGGTGGTCGAGGGCCTGGTGCCGACTCGCGAGTGCGAATACGCCGCGCGCCTCAATACCCAGCTGGCCAAGAGCCTCGATGCCGAGGTGATTCTGGTCGCAGCCCAGGGCAAGGACAGCCTCAAGCAACTGGCCGAACGCATTGAAATCCAGGCGCAGATGTTCGGCGGCGCCAAGGATGCCAAGGTGCTCGGTACCATCCTCAACAAGGTGCAGAGCGAGGACGGTGTACCGGCTTTCATCGAGCGCCTCAAGGCGCAACTGCCGCTGCTCGGCACCGAGAGCTTTGCCCTGATCGGCGCGGTACCGTTCAACGCCGAGCTCAATGCCCTGCGCACCCGCGACATTGCCGACGCCCTGGACGCCCAGGTGATCAATGCCGGCAACCTCGAGCAGCGCCGCGTACAGAAGATCATCCTCGCCGCGCGCACCGTGCCGAACATGGCCCACCTGCTGCAGCCAGGCGTGCTGGTCGTGACCCCGGGGGATCGCGACGACATCATCCTCGCTGCCTGCATGGCCTCGCTCAATGGCGTGGAGCTGGCCGGCATCCTGCTGACCGGCGATTTTGGCACCGACCCGCGGATCATC
This sequence comes from Pseudomonas eutrophicaquae, assembly GCF_023544715.1. Classification (GTDB taxonomy): domain Bacteria; phylum Pseudomonadota; class Gammaproteobacteria; order Pseudomonadales; family Pseudomonadaceae; genus Geopseudomonas. The sequence continues at coordinate 94,756 of NZ_JAMJEZ010000007.1, forward strand.
GACCTGTGCAAGGCCGCGCTGGATGGCGGTCTGCCGCTGCTGCGCGTGGATACCGGCTCCTTCGATACCGCCAGCAACCTGGTCAACCTGAACAAGGAAACCCCGGCCGACGACATCGAACGCGCCCGCCGCGTCACCGATTTCATCGCTGCCGAGCTGCATGCCGAGTTCCTGCGCACCCACTGCAGCGGCACCCGCGAGCTGCGCATGTCGCCGGCCGCGTTCCGCTACCAGCTGGTCAAGCGCGCCCAGGATGCCGACAAGCGCATCGTCCTGCCGGAAGGCGACGAGCCGCGCACCGTGCGTGCGGCCGCGATCTGCCAGGAGCGCGGCATTGCCCGCTGCGTACTGCTGGCCAAGCCGGAAGCCGTCGAGGCCGTGGCCCGCGAGCAGGGCATCACCCTGCCGGAAGGCCTGGAGATCCTCGATCCTGAGGTGATCGCCGAAAACTACGTGGCGCCGATGTGCGAGCTGCGCAAGTCCAAGGGCCTCACCCCGGAGCAGGCCCGCGAGCAGCTCAAGGACACCGTGGTGATCGGCACCATGATGCTGGCGCTGGATGAGGTCGATGGCCTGGTTTCCGGTGCTGTGCACACCACCGCCAACACCATCCGCCCGGCCCTGCAGCTGATCAAGACTGCACCGGGCTACAACCTGGTGTCTTCGGTGTTCTTCATGCTGCTGCCCGACCAGGTGCTGGTCTACGGCGACTGCGCGGTGAACCCCAACCCGAGCGCCACCGAGCTGGCCGAGATCGCCCTGCAGAGCGCCGAGTCCGCGGTAGCGCTGGGCGTCAACCCGCGCGTGGCGATGATCAGCTACTCGACCGGTAGCTCCGGCGCCGGCGCTGAGGTGGAGAAGGTCGCCGAAGCGACCCGCATCGCCCAGGAGCGCGCTCCGCAGCTTCCGATCGACGGCCCGCTGCAGTACGACGCCGCCTCGGTCCTGAGCGTGGGTCGCCAGAAGGCCCCGAACAGCAAGGTTGCCGGGCAGGCCACGGTGTTCGTGTTCCCGGATCTGAACACCGGCAACACCACCTACAAGGCGGTGCAGCGCAATGCCAACTGCCTGAGCGTCGGCCCGATGCTGCAAGGTCTGGCCAAGCCGGTGAACGACCTGTCGCGCGGCGCGCTGGTAGACGACATCGTCTTCACCATCGCCCTCACCGCCCTGCAGGCAGCCAGCCAGGCGGCCCAAAAGGCGGCCCAGAGCGCCTGATCCGCTGGCCTCCCGACCCGGGTCGGGAGGCCAACTTGCGGTGCTGATTGACCGGGCTGCGCAGTCTCACTATACTGCGCGCCCATTGCCTCGATGGCGGAATTGGTAGACGCAGCGGATTCAAAATCCGCCGCTGGCGACAGCGTAAGAGTTCGAGTCTCTTTCGGGGCACCACTTTAGCTTTCCAAGCATTCCCAAATGCCCCGGAAAGCCCAGAAAACCGGCCTTAGCGCCGGTTTTTTATTGCCTGTGATTCAGTCAACTGCGCCAAGAGCCGCCCCGCGCGGCTCGCCGCCACCACGCCCGAACACCCGCAACGGCTACACCCGCCCCCTAGAGCGCCACTGACAGACTGAATCACTCAAGAACTGTGCACGCTGTCGCACTCTGCAAAAACTCCCAGCGCCACCGCCTCGCAGACGCAAAACCTAGCGGCATAATCCGCATGTTTTCGATTCAGAGGTCGCCCCACAAGACGACCCGCCCTGCCCAGAGACTCCTCCAATGAACACGTTTTCCTTCCCGCGCAGCGCCACCGCTCTGGCCCTGATCCTGGCTGCAAGCCTGGCAACCGGTTGCAGTGGTACCTCCAAGCGTTACTACGTCAGCGACAGTGGTAGCAGCAGCAGTGCCAATGGCACAGGTTCGGTGATCGATGGCTCCAGCAGCGCAGATGGCACCAGCGGCACGGACGGTACAGGCGGCGGCGGCACTATCGGTACCGATGGCACGGGTAGCACTGATGGTACCGGCGGCACCGGCACTGATGGCAATGGCGATCTGACCGGCACTGACGGTGCGGGTACCGGCGATGGAACGAACATCGTGGATGGTGGCGACACCTCCATCCCGGGCACCAGCACGCTCACCCCGACCCGCGGCACCATCACCGAAGTACAGGAAACCGTGGACACACTGCTGGCCGACACCAGCCTGTCGGGCGTGGGTGATCTGGTCAACGGTCTGGTCGATCCGCAGACCGGTACCCTGGCACCGGTCACTGGCCTGCTGGAAAACCTGACCGCCGAGGGTGGCCTGCTGCAGCCGGTCGGTGATCTGGTCGGCGGACTGGCCACCCGTGATGATGCCCTGCTGGCACCGGTGGTCGCGACCGTCGATGGCCTGCTCGGCGGCCTGCTGAATGCCGACAGCGGCCTGGTTGGCGGTCTGCTCGGCGGCGAGAGTGGTCTGCTGGGCGGTGGTCTGCTCGGCGGCACGGCCAGCACTGACGGCACGGGCACCATCAGCGCCGTACAAGGCACCGTCGACAACCTGCTGGGGGATACTGCGCTGGCAGGCGTCGGCGGCCTGGTCAATGGCCTGGTTGACCCCAACGCCGGGGTGCTGGCGCCGGTCACCGGCCTGGTCGAAGACCTGACGGCTCCCAGCGGCGCACTGGCCCCCGTCGGCAATCTGGTCGGTGGTCTGGTGACCAATGAAGATGCTGCACTGGCACCGGTGGTACAGACGGTTGATGGCCTGCTCGGTAGCCTGCTGGGCGGCGAAGGTCTGCTCGGTGGCAGCACCGGCCTGCTCGGCAGCCTGAGCGGTGGCAGCGCCACAGGCGACGCCAGCGTCACTGACACTGACAGCACCAGCGGGGGTGGCCTGTTGGGCGGTCTGCTCGGTGGCAGCGGTGGTCTGCTCGGCGGCGTCACCGGCGGCAGCACGACCACAGATGGCACCGGCACCGTCACTGCCGTGCAGGGCACCGTCGACAACCTGCTGGGGGATACCGCGCTGGCAGGCGTCGGTGGTCTGGTCAATGGTCTGGTTGATCCCAACGCTGGCGCACTGGCACCGGTCACCGGGCTGGTGGAAGACCTGACCTCGCCTAATGGCGCGCTGGCACCGGTCCAGGATCTGGTTGGCGGTCTGGTCACCAATCAAGACGCCGCGCTGGCACCGGTGGTCAATGTCGTGGACGGTCTGGTCGATGGCCTGCTCGGCACCAACGGTGGCCTGCTGGGCACCAGCGGCACCGGTACCGGCCTGCTGGGCGGGTTGCTGGGTGGCACAGGAGCCTCCGCCAGCACCAGCCTTGATCCGGCCACCAGCGCTACCGTAACCAGCGACACCAGCACCGGACTGGTCGGCGGCCTGCTGGGTGGGCTGCTCGGCGGCGGCACCACCGGCAACTGATTCGCGCGCATCGCAACACGTACAGGCCGGCCTGCAGCATATCCTGCAGGCCGGCTTGCGCGTTTCTGGGCCTTGAGCGGCCATCCACAGCTGCATCGTGCAGGCAAATCGGGCACACTCTGCCACCAGCCGGGTTGCAGCCCGGCTGCCGCTTCACCCCTTCATGGACCCACGCACGAGCCTGTCATGCCGCGACACAGACACCTGCTGCGCCCTCAGGGCGACTTCCCCAAGGCCGGCCTCGGTCGCCGCCTGGCCGCGATGTTCTACGATTTTCTGCTGTGCGTGGCGATGGTCATGGTGGTCACGCTGATCTATCAGCAGGGCATCCTGCGGCTGATCTACGGGGGCGACGAGCTGCTGGCGCTGTCCGAGGCCGGCGCTCTGGATCGCGACCCGGTCCTCGCCAGCCTGCTGCTGCTGTGCCTGTTCGGCTTCTTTGCCAAGTTCTGGACCCATAACGGTCAGACGCTGGGCATGCAGGTCTGGCGGGTACGCATCCAGAATGCCGACGGCACCGCCATTGATCTCTGGCAGGCGCTGCTGCGCTTCTTCATCGCCGCCGCCTCCCTGCTGCTCGGCGGGCTGGGCTATCTGTGGATGCTGTGGAGCAAGGACCAGAGCACCTGGCACGACCGCTACTCGGAAAGCATCGTGGTCGAGCTGCCCAAGCGCGGCGTACAGAACCGCTGAAACGACACAGGGCCGGCGATCAGCCGGCCCTGTACGTACAAGAACCTGGATGCAGGCGTTACGCCTTGGGCAGCGTGACTCCCGTCTGGCCCTGATACTTGCCCCCCCGGTCACGGTAAGACACCTCGCACGGCTCATCCGATTGCAGGAACAGCATCTGCGCCACACCCTCGTTGGCGTAAATCTTTGCCGGCAGGGTGGTGGTGTTGGAGAACTCCAAGGTCACATGCCCTTCCCACTCCGGCTCCAGCGGCGTGACGTTGACGATGATCCCACAGCGGGCATAGGTGCTCTTGCCAAGGCAAATGGTCAGCACGTCGCGCGGAATGCGGAAGTACTCGACGGTGCGCGCCAGCGCAAAGGAGTTTGGCGGGATGATGCACACCGGACCTTTGACATCGACGAAGCTCTTTTCATCGAAATTCTTCGGATCGACGGTGGCCGAGTGGATATTGGTGAACACCTTGAACTCGTCAGCACAGCGCACATCGTAACCGTAGCTCGAGACCCCGTAGGAGATCACCCGTTCTGCTTCGGCGCCGCGCACCTGACGCTCGACGAAGGGCTCGATCATGCCGTACTCAAGCGCCATACGGCGAATCCACTTGTCCGATTTGATGCTCATGCGACTGTCCTGACTGGGTGAAAAACAGAGAAAGCGGGCGCGAAATGCGCCCTGCATCTTACCGGCTGCCCCCTTCCCGGCAAAGGGTGCAGCCGGCGCCTGGTGCGACACGGCACGCCATGCGGCTACACGCAGACTGGAAACTCAGTCCTCGCTGATCTGAATGCTCGGCAACACCGGCGCGGCCTGGCGCAGCAGGCGGGCGCCGACCTTGCGCGCCAGCACCTGATAAAGCGCCGCGATCGGCCCCTCCGGTTCGGCAACCACGGTCGGTCGCCCACCGTCAGCCTGCTCGCGGATCGCCATGGCCAACGGCAAGGATGCCAGCACCTCGACACCATACTGCGCGGCCAGCTTCGCGCCGCCGCCCTCGCCAAACAGGTGCTCGGCATGCCCGCAGTTCGAGCAAATATGCACCGCCATGTTCTCCACCACCCCAAGCACCGGGATCTTGACCTTGGCGAACATCTCCACACCCTTCTTGGCGTCGAGCAGGGCCAGATCCTGCGGCGTGGTGACGATCAGCGCACCGGCCACCGGCACCTTCTGTGCCAAGGTCAGCTGGATGTCGCCAGTGCCCGGCGGCATGTCCACCACCAGATAATCCAGGTTGTCCCAGGCGCTCTGGGTGATCAGTTGCAGCAGCGCGCCGGAGGCCATCGGCCCGCGCCAGACCATCGGCGTGCGCTCATCGGCAAGAAAGGCCATCGACATCACCTGAAGGCTGTGGGCCTCGAGCGGCACGAACCACTGGCCATCACGGATCTGCGGACGGGTGCCATCCGCGATGCCGAGCATCAGGCCCTGACTGGGGCCGTAGATGTCGGCATCCAGAATGCCGACCCGCGCACCCTCGCGGGCCAGCGCCAGCGCCAGATTGGCCGTGGTGGTCGATTTGCCGACCCCGCCCTTGCCAGAGGCCACCGCGATCACATTCTTCACCCCGGCCAAGGCCTGGGTCTGCGCCGGAACCGGATGCGCCGGAATCACGCAATCCACATGCACCAGAGCCTCGCCGACCCCAGCCAGCGTCTTCAGCCCCGCTTCCAGCTGCGCCGCCCAGCCGGCCTTGAACAGCCCGGCGGCATAGCCCAGCTCCAGACGCACGCGCACGCGATCGCCGTCGATGCTGACCTCACGCAGGCAGCCGGCACTGACCGGGTCCTGCCCGAGATGCGGATCAAGGTACTGTCGCAGGACCGCCTCGACAGCGGCGCGGGTAACGGCACTCATGGATGACTCCCGAAAAATGGTTGAGTAAAACAGGCGGCTATCCTAACCGAGCGCCCGCCCTGCAGATGAAAAAAAGCGTGCGGGTCTATATAGTTCCCGGCTTCTTTCGTTTCGCCAGTGCAGCCGATCATCATGTCCGAGCCCCGCCAGATTCTCGTTACCAGCGCCCTGCCCTACGCCAACGGCTCCATTCACCTCGGCCACATGCTCGAGTACATCCAGACCGACATCTGGGTGCGCTTCCAGAAGCAGCGCGGCCACCAGTGTCTCTATGTCTGCGCCGACGACGCCCATGGCTCGGCCATCATGCTGCGCGCCGAGAAGGAAGGCATCACCCCCGAGCAGCTGATCGCCAACGTGCAGGCCGAGCACAGCCAGGACTTTGCGGACTTTCTGGTCGATTTCGACAACTTCCATTCGACCCACGCCGAAGAAAACCGCGCACTGGCCGAGCTGATCTATACCCGCCTGCGCGATGCCGGGCACATCGCTACCCGCTCGGTGACCCAGTACTTCGACCCGGACAAGGGCATGTTCCTCGCCGACCGCTTCATCAAGGGCACCTGCCCGAAGTGCGGTGCTGAGGATCAGTACGGCGACAACTGCGAAAAATGCGGTGCCACCTACGAGCCGACCGAGCTAAAAGACCCGCGCTCGGCGATCTCCGGCGCCACTCCGGTGCTCAAGGACTCCAAGCACTTCTTCTTCAAGCTGCCCGACTTCGAGGCGATGCTGAAAGCGTGGACCCGCAGCGGCACCCTGCAGGACGCGGTGGCCAACAAGATCGCCGAATGGCTGGACGGCGGCCTGCAGGAGTGGGACATCTCCCGCGACGCGCCCTACTTCGGCTTCGAGATCCCGGGCGAGCCGGGCAAGTACTTCTACGTCTGGCTGGACGCACCGATCGGCTACATGGCCAGCTTCAAGAACCTCTGCGCGCGCCGCCCGGAGCTGGATTTTGACGCCTTCTGGCAGAAGGACTCCAAGGCCGAGCTGTACCACTTCATCGGCAAGGACATCGTCAACTTCCACACCCTGTTCTGGCCGGCGATGCTGGAAGGCGCGGGCTTCCGCAAGCCGAGCGCGGTCAACGTGCACGGCTACCTGACCGTCAATGGGCAGAAGATGTCCAAGTCGCGCGGCACCTTCATCAAGGCGCGCACCTACCTCGATCATCTGAATCCCGAGTACCTGCGCTACTACTACGCCAGCAAGCTGTCGCGTGGCGTGGATGATCTGGACCTCAACCTCGAAGATTTCGTGCAGAAGGTCAACTCGGATCTGGTCGGCAAGGTGGTCAACATCGCCAGCCGCTGCGCCGGCTTCATCCACAAGGGCAATGCCGGGGTGATGGTCGACGCCAACCCCGAGCCCGAGCTGTGGGACGCTTTCCAGGCCGCCGCGCCGAGCATCGCCGAGGCCTACGAGCACCGCGACTTCGGCCGCGCCATGCGCGAGATCATGCACCTGGCCGACCGCGCCAACGCCTGGATCGCAGACAAGGCGCCGTGGGCGCTGAACAAGGTCGAGGGCAAGCAGGCCGAAGTGCAGGAAATCTGCGCCTTTGGCGTCAACCTGTTCCGCCAGCTGGTGATCTTCTTGAAGCCGGTGCTGCCGAACCTTGCCGCCGCCGCCGAGGGCTTCCTCAACGTCGCCCCGCTGACCTGGCAGGATCATGCGCTGCGCCTAGCCAACCACCCGCTCAACCCGTTCACCCCGCTGATGACCCGTATCGAGCCCGCGAAGATTGACGCCATGATCGAAGCCTCCAAGGAAGACCTCGCCGCCCAAAACACCGAAGCCGCCGCGCCGACCGGCAATGGCGAGCTGGTCAAGGAGCCGCTGGCGGCGGAAATCAACTTCGACGCCTTTGCCGCGGTGGATCTGCGCATCGCGCTGATCGAGAAGTGCGAGTTCGTCGAGGGCGCCGACAAGCTGCTGCGCCTGACCCTGGACATCGGCGATGCCAAGCGCAACGTGTTCTCCGGCATCAAGTCCGCCTACCCGGACCCAAGCAAACTGGAAGGCCGCCTGACCCTGTACGTCGCCAACCTCGCGCCGCGCAAGATGAAGTTCGGCATCAGCGAGGGCATGGTGCTGGCCGCCGGCCCCGGTGGTGAGGAAATCTTCCTGCTCAGCCCGGACGCCGGTGCCAAGCCGGGCCAGCGCGTGCACTAAGTCCTGTGCGGGCCTGTCACCTTGGCGGTGGCAGGCCCGGCAAATAGCAGTATCTGCACCTTTTATTCTTAAAAGGAATAAAAAACCCCGCCACTATCGACTTGTACGCTATAACGGCGTTCACGATAATAAGCGCCCCCATCCTCAGCCCGCACGAGCCGCCCTCGCCCATGACCGAACTTGCCCTCATTCTGGTCAGCGCCATTCTGGTCAACAACTTCGTGCTGGTGCAGTTCCTTGGCCTCTGCCCGTTCATGGGCGTTTCCAAGAAGATCGAAACCGCCATCGGCCTGTCACTGGCCACCACCTTCGTGCTGACGCTGGCGGCGATGTGCAGCTACCTGCTGCACCAGTATGTACTCAAACCGCTGGATCTGGAGTTTCTGCGCACCATCAGCTTCATTCTGGTGATCGCGGTGGTGGTGCAGTTCACCGAGATGGTGGTCAACAAGACCAGCCCGCTGCTGCACCGGGTGCTGGGTATCTTCCTGCCGCTGATCACCACCAACTGCATCGTGCTTGGCGTCGCCCTGCTCAACGCCAACAAGGCCGAGTTCACCTTCCTCACCGCCACGGCCAACGGCTTTGCCGCGGGCCTCGGCTTCTCGCTGGTGCTGGTGCTGTTCGCCGCGCTGCGTGAGCGCATTGCCATCGCCGATGTGCCGACGCCCTTCCGTGGCGCGGCCATCGGCATGATCACCGCCGGCCTGATGTCGCTGGCGTTCATGGGCTTCACCGGATTGATCAAGCTATGAGTCTGGTCCTGATTGCCATCCTTGCCCTGGCCCTGCTGTGTCTGGTGGCCGGGGCCATCCTTGGCTATGCGGCGGTGCGTTTTCGCGTCGAGGGTGATCCGATCGTCGAGCAGATCAACGCCCTGCTGCCGCAGACCCAGTGCGGCCAGTGCGGCTATCCGGGCTGCAAGCCCTACGCCGAGGCGATTGCCGGCGGCGACAAGATCAACAAATGCCCGCCCGGTGGTCAGGCCACCGTGCAGGCGCTGGCTGACCTGCTGGATGTCGAGGCCGAACCGCTGGATGCCGAAGAAGGCGAAAAACCACGCATGGTGGCGCGGATCCGCGAGGCCGAGTGCATCGGCTGCACCAAGTGCATCCAGGCCTGCCCGGTGGATGCCATCGTCGGCGCGGCCCGGCAGATGCACACGGTGATCCAGGACGAGTGCACCGGCTGCGACCTGTGTGTCGAGCCCTGCCCGGTGGACTGCATCGACATGATCGAGGTCGGCGCCGACGTCAACAGCTGGAAATGGGAACGCCCGCTACCACCCGGGCAAGTGATCGCCACCGATCGGGGACATGCCGCATGACTGCTGCCGCCATGATCTGGGACATTCCCGGCGGGATTCACCCTGCCGAGCACAAGGAGCTGTCCAACACCACCGCCATCGCGCATCCGCCGCTGCCCCGCCAGCTGATCCTGCCGCTGGGCCAGCACATTGGTGCGGCGGCTGAACCCTGCGTGCAGGTGGGCGAGCGGGTGCTCAAGGGGCAGAAGATTGCCGAGGCCAACGGGCATATCAGCGTGCCATTGCACGCACCGACTTCCGGTACGGTCAGCTTCATCGGCCCGCAGCCTTACCCCCACGCCTCCGGGATGTTGGCGCCGGCGATCGTCATTGATAGCGATGGGCGCGATGAGTGGTGCGAGCTTTTCCCCTGTCCGGACTATCGCCAGCTGGACAATGCAGCGCTGCTGGCGCGCATCCGCGAGGCCGGGATCAACGGCTTGGGCGGAGCGGGCTTCCCGACCGCGGTCAAGCTGACCGCCCGCCCGCAGCAGAAGATCCACACCCTGATCATCAACGGCACCGAATGCGAGCCTTATATCAGCGCCGATGATCGCCTGATGCGCGAGCGGGCGGCCGAGCTGATCAGTGGCATCGAGATCCTCGAACACCTGATCCAGCCCGATGAGGTGCTGATCGGTATCGAGGACAACAAGCCCGAGGCGATTGCCGCAGTGCGCGCAGCGCTAGGCAACCGCGCCTGGCAGATCAAGGTCTTCCCCACCAAGTACCCCTCCGGTGGTGAGCGTCAGCTGATCCAGATCCTCACCGGGCGGGAAGTCCCCGCCGGTGGCCTGCCCGCCGATATCGGCATGCTCTGCCAGAACGTCGGGACCGCCGTGGCCGTGCATGACGCCATCCTGCATGGCAAGCCGCTGATCTCACGCATCACCACCCTGACCGGCGAGGCGCTGAGCCGCCCCGGTAATGTCGAGGCGCTGATCGGCACCCCGGTCCGTGAGCTGCTGGCCTTTGCCGGCCTCGACTCGGCGCGCATGGAGCGGCTGATCATGGGCGGGCCGATGATGGGCGTTACCTTGCCCTCGCTGGATGTCCCGCTGATCAAGACCTGCAACTGCCTGCTGGTCCCGACCCGCGAGGAGCTGCCACCGCCGCCGCCCGCCCAGCCCTGCATCCGCTGCGGCGAGTGCGCACTGGCCTGCCCGGCCAGCCTGCTGCCCCAGCAGCTGCACTTTTTTGCCTTGGGCAGCGAGCACGAGCAGCTCAAGGCCCATCACCTGTTCGACTGCATCGAGTGTGGCGCCTGTGCCTACGTCTGCCCGTCGAGCATTCCGCTGGTGCAGTACTACCGCGCCGCCAAGGCGGAGATTCGCGAGCTGGAGCAGAAGCAGCAAAAAGCCGAGCACTCCAAGCAGCGCTTTGAGCAGCGTCAGGAACGCCTGCGCCGCGAAGAAGAACGCAAGGAAGAAGAACGCCGCGCCCGCGCCGAAAAGGCCGCCCGCGCCAAGGCAGCGCAAGTCGAAGCCGCGGCGGCTTCGGCGAGCGCGACCCCGGCTCCGGCAGCGGCAGCGGCAGCGGCACCGGCCGCCGCCACCAGCGAAGGCGCCGAAGCCCTCAAGCGCCTGAAGATCGAAGCCAGCCTGGCGCAGGTGGCGCTGAAAAAGGCTGAAAAACAGCTGGCCCAGCACGACAGCGCCGAACTGCAGGCCCAGGTCGCAGAATTGCGCCAGGCGGCCAGCGCGGCGCAGGAGGCACTGGCGCAGGCGCAGGCTGCTGCCAGCAGTGCACCCGCAGAAAACACCACCGCGCCGCCCGCGCCCCAAGAGGCTGCACCCGCCCGCAAACCGGTCCTCGATGAGGCCACCAAAAAGGCCAAGGTCGAGCTGGCGATGAAGCGCGCTGAACTGCGCAAGGCGGAAAAGGCCGGTGCCGATGACGCCACGCTGGCGGCGCTGCGTGAAGCATTGGCAGCGGCGGAACAGCAGCTGGCGGCGCTCACCCCCGCCGAGTGACCACCTCCCCTGCGCCCGTGCAGGGGAGGCCTGAATTGCCGGAGCCGGGAGCCTTTCCCGCTCCTTACCCAACCCAACGGAGCGATCATGGCCCTGCCCCGCATCACCTCGCCCCACGCCACCGGCCACAACCGCACCCAGACGGTCATGCAGCTGGTGCTGCTGGCCACCGTGCCCGGCGTCCTGGCCCTGACCTGGCTGTATGGCTTTGGCACCCTGATCAATCTGTGCTGGGCCGGCGCGGTGGCGCTGGCCTGCGAGGCGTTGATGCTGCACCTGCGCCAGCGGCCGATCGGCTTTTTTCTGCGGGACTGCAGCGCCCTGCTCACCGCCGTGCTGCTGGCCATCGCCCTGCCGCCCTATGCCCCCTGGTGGCTGACCCTGATTGCCACCGCCTTCGCGCTGACCTTCGGCAAGCACCTGTTCGGCGGCCTTGGCCAGAATCCGTTCAACCCGGCCATGCTCGGCTACGTGGTGGCGCTGATTTCCTTCCCGGTAGAGATGACCAGCTGGCCCGTCCCGCGCGATCAGGACGGCGCGCTGCTGAGCCTGGGCGCTGGCCTGCAGCAGATCCTGGGCCTTGGGGCGGGTATTGATGGCTGGAGCCAGGCCACGGCGCTGGATGTGCTGAAAACCAACCAGCGCCTGACTATCGAGGAGCTGCAGGCCAGCAGTCCGGCATTTGGCCTCTTCGGTGGCGCCGGCAGTGAGCTGGTCAATCTGGCCTTCCTCGCCGGCGGGCTATTCCTGCTCTACAAACGAGTCTTCACCTGGCATGCGCCGCTGGGCATGCTCGCCGCGCTGTTCGTGATGAGCCTGCTGTTCTGGAACGGCAGTGGCTCGGACAGTAACGGCTCGCCGCTGTTTCACCTGTTGAGCGGCGCGGCGATGTTCGGCGCCTTCTTCATCGTCACCGATCCGGTCTCCGGCGCCACCAGCCTGCGGGGACGCCTGCTGTTCGGTGCCGGGGTCGGCATCCTCACCTACGTGATCCGCGCCTGGGGCGGCTACCCCGATGGGGTGGCTTTTGCCGTGCTGCTGATGAACCTGGCCGCCCCAACCATCGACTACTACACCCGTCCGCGCACCTACGGTCACCGTGCCGCCAGCCGCGGCTTCAAGCTGGGAGAGTGAGATCATGCTGCCGGAAGTCCCCCGCTCGATGCTGCGTAACAGCCTGGTCCTCGGCCTGTTCGCGGTGGTCACGGTCGGTGTGGTCGCCCTGACCCGCGTCGGCACCGCCGAGCGGATCAGCGCGGCCGAACAGGCGGCGCAGACCCGCATCTTGGCCGAAATCCTCCCCCCGCACAGCCATGACAACCGCCTGAGCGACAACGCCCTGACCCTCCAGGACGCCCTGCTCGGCAGTCCACAGCCGCAACCGGCCTGGCTGGCCTTAAAGGACGGACGCCCCAGCGCGGTGATCCTGCAGGCCATCGCCCCGGACGGGTACAGCGGCAGTATCCGTCTGCTGGTCGGGGTACAGGCCGATGGCCGGCTGGCCGGGGTGCGCGTGCTGCAGCACAAGGAAACCCCGGGCCTTGGCGACAAGATCGAGCTGAACAAGAACCCCTGGGTGCTGGACTTCAACGGCAAGTCCTTGGAGGATCCGGGCGAGGCCGGCTGGGCAGTGCAGAAGGATCAGGGCGACTTTGACCAGTTCGCCGGCGCCACCATCACCCCGCGTGCGGTGGTCAAGGCCGTACACCGCGCCCTGCAATACGTCGATGCCCATCGGACCGAACTGTTCGGCGCACCTGCCGAGGAATCCGCGCAATGAGCCAGAGCTACCGCGAAATCGCCGTCAACGGCCTGTGGAAGAACAACCCGGCGCTGATCCAGCTGCTTGGCCTGTGCCCGCTGCTCGGCACCAGCAACTCCACCGTCAATGCCCTCGGGCTGGCACTGGCCACCCTGCTGGTGCTGACCTGCTCGAATGCGGCGGTGTCGCTGATCCGCAGCGTCACCCACACCGCCGTGCGCCTGCCGGCGTTCGTGATGATCATCGCCGCGCTGACCACCTGCACCGAGCTGTTGATGCAGGCCTTCACCTACGAGCTGTACCAGATCCTTGGCATCTTCATCCCGCTGATCACCACCAACTGCGTGATCCTCGGCCGCGCCGATGGCTTTGCCGCCAAGAACGATGTCGCCCGCTCGGCCTTTGATGGCCTGATGATGAGCATCGGCTTTGGCCTGGTGCTGGTGGTGCTGGGTGCCAGCCGCGAGCTGCTGGGCAGCGGCACCCTGCTGGCCGACATGCACCTGTTGTTCGGCCCGAGCGCGGCGAGCTGGCGGATCGAGGTGTTTGGCGGCGACTATCAGGGCCTGCTGCTGGCCATCCTGCCGCCGGGTGCCTTTATCGTGCTGGGCCTGCTGATCGCCATGAAGAACCGCATCGATGCGCACCTGGCCGAACAGGCCCGCGCCCGCGCCGAGCCGGTGGTGCGCGAAAGCCGCCGGGTGCGGGTCACCGGAGTGGTGGAATAAGCGATGAATGCCGCCAAACGCGCGGAGATCTTCCGCCGCCTGCACGAAGACAATCCGGAGCCGACCACCGAGCTGGCCTACTCCAGCACCTTCGAGCTGCTGATCGCGGTGATTCTCTCCGCTCAGGCCACCGATGTCGGGGTCAACAAGGCCACAGCCCGGCTGTTTCCGGTGGCTAATACCCCGGAGGCAATCCATGCGCTGGGGGTCGAGGGCCTGGAGGCCTATATCAAGACCATCGGCCTGTACCGTAGCAAGGCGAAAAATGTGATAGAGACCTGCCGCCTGCTGATCGAGCGCCACAACAGCGAAGTGCCGGCCAATCGGGAGGCGCTGGAAGCCCTGCCCGGGGTCGGTCGCAAGACCGCCAATGTGGTGCTCAACACCGCCTTTCGCCAGCCGGCCATGGCGGTGGATACGCACATCTTCCGGGTCAGCAACCGCACCGGCATCGCCCCCGGCAAAACGGTGCTGGAGGTGGAGAAGAAGCTGATGAAGTTCGTGCCCAAGGCATATCTGCTGGATGCGCACCACTGGCTGATCCTGCATGGCCGCTACGTCTGCAAGGCCCGCAAGCCGCAATGCGGCAGCTGCCGGATCGAGGATCTGTGTGAATACAAGGGCAAGACCTCGGACGATTGAGCTGATTACCGAATCACTCGCCTGCCGATAAAGAAAATCTTTTTTACCCTCCAGAATTTTGCCGTTATAAGGGGCGCGAAACGGTCCTCTGTTTTCTGGAGCAACGGTCATGACTCAAGCCAAAACCGATCTCGACCTAGAAGAAGACTTCATCGCTGACGAGCAGGACGACGGCGACACAGCGACCGATGCCACCCCGGCCAGCAAGAACAACAGCCTGGTCAAGCGGCGGGTGATCGATAACCTGCTGGAAGAGCGCCGGCTGAAGAAGCAGCTCTCCGAATACGATTACGACCTCTGAGCGGCACTCAAACAAAAGCCCCGCGTTTGTTGCGGGGCTTTTTCATCAGCGCGGCAGGCGGTCCGTCAGGGCGCTTCCTTGCGGAAGAACAAGGTGACCTGCCCCAGCTCGAAGCCGAACTTGGTCATGAACGAGCGGTTGGCCATGGTGCGCTCGTCCAGCAGGTACATCCAGTCATCGAAGTTGACGTGATAGACCTTGTCATCGACCGGCAGACTCAGCACATAGCGCCAGCGCAGCGCGTTGCCGGCCACCTCACCATGGGCCTCCCCCACCACATCATCGGCGGTACCGCGCCAGCGGCCCGGTCCGTCAGGATGCAGGGTCCAGACCCGGCGCTGGGTGCTGCCGTCGCTGTAGGTGAAGTGCTCATCCAGAATCAGGCGCTCGCCGTCCATGCGCCCGTCAATCGCCACATGAAAACGCTTGATCACCTCACCGGAGCGTTTCTGGAACATCCCCCAGGCGTCCACCCGTCCCGAAAAGTAGCTGGGCAGATCCAGCGCCGGCTGCTCCGCGCGGTAATGTTCGACGTCAATCGGCCCGCAACTGGCCAGCAGCAGGCACAGGGGCAGCAGCAGTTTCTTGAGCATGGCAGACTCCTTGGGGCGGTCGTTCAGCGATCGGCGCGGCCCAGCAGCTGGGCACGCAGTTCAGGGTTGCGGGTGCGCGGATCGAGCCAGATGGCAAAGAAGGCACGGGCAAACTCGGCATCGTCTACCGCGTGCTGCAAGCGGTTACCGGCATAAAAACGGGCGCCGGTGCCGGGCAGATACACACCGGTGATCTTGGCACCGGGCGTGACATCGACAAACGCCTGCTGCATGTGCACTTGCCAAGCACTCAGTTGCTGGTCGCTGACCTGCGTGCCGAACAGCCGGCGGATCTCCCGCTGGCTGGCCTCGACCAGCTGCTGGCGGCTGATGTCGCGGTGATAGGTCAGCTCCAGGGCAAAGGGGCTGTTCTCGGTCAGCGGCTGCTCGCGGCTCCACAGCCTTGCGCTGTAGATGCGAAAGCCAAACAGGCGCAGCTCGCCTGTGCCCAGCACCTCGGCCTGCGGCAGGCTTTCCTGCCAGCTGGCCTGCGCGGGGGCGGTCAGTAGCAGACCGGCCCATAGTGCCAGGGCCGACGACCAGCGCGCCCATCTCTTCATCAGCGTATTCATGGCCCCTCCTCATCCTGTGATGATGCGGTGCAACCCGCCAATCTCTATACAGGAACTATACAGGAAAAGCCTTTCGCACAAGATCGCAGCACGCGATCCCGCCTTATGCGCGGGTCAGCGCGGTGACTCAGTCGCGGCGCTGCGGCGAGAGCAGCTCGATCTTGTAGCCGTCCGGATCCTCGACGAAGGCCAGGATGCTGCTGCCGTGCTGCATCGGGCCGGGCTCGCGGGTGATCTTGCCACCACGGGCACGAATGTCCTCGCAGGCCTTGTAGACGTCCTCGACCTCCAGCGCGATGTGCCCGTAGCCGGTGCCCAGATCATAGTGCTCGACGCCCCAGTTATGGGTCAGCTCGATCACACTGTTATGGGCTTCATCACCATAACCGACGAAAGCCAGGGTAAATCGGCCCTCCGGATAATCCTTGCGACGCAGCAGGGTCATGCCCAGCACTTCGGTGTAGAAGGCGATCGACTTGTCCAGATCGCCGACGCGCAGCATGGTGTGTAGCAGACGCATGGTGTGTTCTCCTGAGCGTGGTTCAGACACAAAGACAGACCCCGGCCGCAGCCGGGGTCTTCTGGAATCGGGCAGAGGACGCGCCTCAGCAGGCAGCCCCTGCCCTATCGCTTACTTCAGCGGGCTGCGGCCCTTACCCGCCGCGATGCGCATGCGCAGCGCGTTGAGCTTGATGAAGCCTGCCGCATCGGCCTGATCGTAAGCACCGGCATCGTCTTCGAAGGTGGCAATGTTGGCATCGAACAGCGAATCATCGGACTTGCGGCCGGTGACGATGACGTTGCCCTTGTACAGCTTCAGGCGCACCACACCGTTCACGTTGACCTGGGAGGCATCGATCATCTGCTGCAGCATCAGACGCTCCGGGCTCCACCAGTAGCCGTTATAGATCAGGCTGGCGTATTTGGGCATCAGCTCGTCTTTGAGGTGAGCCACTTCACGGTCGAGGGTGATCGACTCGATGGCGCGGTGGGCGCGCAGCATGATGGTGCCGCCGGGGGTCTCGTAGCAGCCACGCGACTTCATGCCGACATAACGGTTCTCGACGATGTCCAGACGGCCAACGCCGTTCTCGCCACCGACCTTGTTCAGGTAGCTCAGCACCTGGGCCGGGGTCATCTCGACGCCGTCGATGGCAACGATGTCACCGTTGCGGTAGGTGAGCTCCAGGTAGGTCGGGGTGTCCGGGGCCTTCTCCGGGGAGACGGTCCAGCGCCACATGTCTTCCTCGTGCTCGGTCCAGGTATCCTCCAGCACGCCGCCCTCGTAGGAGATGTGCAGCAGGTTGGCATCCATGGAGTACGGCGACTTCTTGCCGGCCTTGGCAAAGTCCACCGGGATGGCGTGCTTGGCGGCGTAGTCCATCAGCTTCTCGCGGGACAGCAGGTCCCACTCGCGCCACGGGGCGATGACCTTGACGCCCGGCTTCAGCGCATAAGCGCCCAGCTCGAAGCGCACCTGATCGTTGCCCTTGCCGGTCGCGCCGTGGGAGATGGCGTCAGCGCCGGTCTCGTTGGCGATCTCGATCAGGCGCTTGGCGATCAGCGGACGGGCGATCGAGGTACCCAGCAGGTACTCGCCTTCGTAGACGGTATTGGCGCGGAACATCGGGAACACGAAGTCGCGCACGAACTCTTCGCGCAGGTCGTCAATGTAGATTTCCTTGACGCCCATGGCCTGCGCCTTGGCACGGGCCGGCTCGACCTCCTCGCCCTGGCCCAGGTCTGCGGTGAAGGTCACCACTTCGCAGTTGTAGGTGTCCTGCAGCCACTTGAGGATCACCGAGGTGTCCAGGCCACCGGAATAGGCCAGCACAACCTTTTTAACGTCCGCCATTCGTCACTCCACGGGAGGTTCTGGGTAAAAGGCTATCTTACTGCCGGGGGGCGCGAATTTACAGGGGAGCCCAGTGCGCGGATGACCGTACCGGCGCTTTTCGGTAGCATCGCTCCCCACTGATTGACCTGCCTGGAATCCCCGCATGACCGACCGCCTGACCCTGCTGCGCCCCGACGACTGGCACATCCACCTGCGCGATGGCGCCGCCCTGGCGCATACCGTGCCCGACGTGGCCCGCACCTTCGGCCGCGCCATCATCATGCCCAACCTGGTGCCGCCGGTACGCAACGCCGAGCAAGCGGTTGCCTATCGCGAGCGCATCCTCGCCCAGCGCCCGGCCGGCAACCCCTTCGAGCCGCTGATGGTGCTGTACCTCACCGACAACACCACCCCGGAAGACATTCGCGCGGCCAAGGCCAGTGGCGTGGTGTTTGCCGCCAAGCTGTACCCGGCCGGTGCCACCACCAACTCCGATTCCGGCGTCACGCGCCTTGAGCACATCTTCCCGGCGCTGGAGGCGATGGCCGAGGTCGGCCTGCTGCTGCTGGTGCACGGCGAGGTCACCCACGCCGAGGTGGATGTGTTCGATCGCGAGAAGCGATTCATCGACGAGCACATGGTGCGCATCGTCGAGCGCTTCCCGACCCTCAAGGTGGTGTTCGAGCACATCACCACCGGGGATGCCGTGCAGTTCGTGCAGAGCACCAGCGCGCAGGTCGGTGCGACCATCACCGCCCACCACCTGCTCTACAACCGCAACCACATGCTGGTCGGCGGGATTCGTCCGCACTTCTACTGCCTGCCGATCCTCAAGCGCAACACCCACCAGGAAGCCCTGCTGGATGCAGCCACCAGTGGCAACCCAAAGTTCTTCCTCGGCACCGACTCGGCCCCCCACGCCCGCCATGCAAAGGAAGCGGCCTGTGGCTGCGCTGGCTGCTACACCGCCCATGCGGCCATCGAGCTGTATGCCGAGGCCTTCGAACAGCGCCAGGCACTGGATAAGCTCGAAGGCTTTGCCAGCCACTTCGGCCCGGATTTCTATGGTCTGGCGCGCAATACCGATCACATCACCTTGGTCCGCGAGGACTGGGTCGTGCCCACCGAACTGCAGTTTGCCGATCAGACCCTGGTGCCGCTGCGTGCCGGTGAGAAGATCCGCTGGCGTGTGCTGGAGGGTGCGGCGTGAGCGAGCAGATCGACTACGAAGACTACGAGCAGGATCCCCACAGCGGCGGCCTCAAGCCGCCGATGGCCCGGCGTTTTCGCGGCTTTTTGCCGGTCGTGGTAGATGTCGAGACCGGCGGTTTCAATGCCGCCACCGACGCGCTGCTCGAGATTGCCGCCACCACCATCGCCATGGACGATGACGGCTTTCTGTATCCCGAGCACACCTACTTCTTCCGCATCGAGCCGTTCGAGGGCGCCAACATCGAACAGGCCGCGCTGGACTTCACCGGCATCAAGCTCGGCCATCCGCTGCGCATGGCGGTCAAGGAAGAGCAGGCGCTCGGCGAGATCTTCAAGGGTGTGCGCAAGTCCCTCAAGGCTGCCGGCTGCAAGCGTGCGGTGCTGGTCGGGCACAACGCCAGCTTCGATCTGGGCTTCCTGAACGCGGCCGTGGCGCGCTGCGGCATCCGCCGCAATCCGTTCCACCCGTTCTCCAGCTTCGATACCGCCACGCTGGCGGGCCTGGCCTACGGGCAGACCGTGCTGGCCAAGGCCTGCCAGGCGGCGGATATCCCCTTCGACAACCGCGAGGCCCACAACGCCCGCTACGACACCGAGAAGACC
This sequence comes from Pseudomonas eutrophicaquae, assembly GCF_023544715.1. GTDB lineage: Bacteria > Pseudomonadota > Gammaproteobacteria > Pseudomonadales > Pseudomonadaceae > Geopseudomonas. Next base: position 114,374 of record NZ_JAMJEZ010000007.1, read on the forward strand.
GCCGAGCTGTTCTGCGGCATCGTCAATCGCTGGAAGGAGATGGGTGGCTGGATGGACTTCGAGGACTGAGCCGCTTTTTAGCCCGCCAACAAAAAGCCCCTGCAGTGCAGGGGCTTTTTTACGACCTACGCAAAGGCCGCGTATCACTCGCCCTTGTGTACCGCGTTGCGGATCAGGGTCTGCAGCTCGCCGCTTTGCTGCAGCTCCAGGATGATGTCGCTACCGCCGACCAGCTCGCCACCGACCCACAGCTGCGGGAAGGTCGGCCAGTTGGCGTACTTGGGCAGGTTGGCGCGGATCTCCGGGTGCTGGAGGATATCGACGAAGGCAAACTTCTCGCCACACGCCATCACCGCCTGGGAGGCACGCGCGGAGAAGCCACACTGCGGCGCGTTGGGCGAGCCCTTCATGTACAGCAGGACAGGGTTGTTGGCGATCTGTTCTTTGATGGTCTCGATGATATCCATGGTCTACCTCGGCTGGACATGCCCGCAAGGTACGCGGGGAAAAGTGCGCGGATTGTAACGGAAAGCCGAGCGCAACGCTCGGTTACTCAGCCCCATGAGCCCGGCGGCACATGGGCGTGTTTACAGGGATTGCTGGGCGGCCACACTGCCCGGCGCCGGGAACACCACCAGGTGATCGGCGGCCACGCGGATACCGACCTCAGCCCCCACCTGATGATCCTCGTGACTGGTAAACAGCGCCTCCAGCTGGGTGCCGGTCGGCAGCTGCAGGCAATACAGCGTCGCCGCCCCAAGGAAGGTCTTGCCGGTGATGCGCGCACGCAGCGGGCTCTGGGCATCGTAAATGAGGTCATCCGGGCGCAGCAGCATGTCCACAGCGCTGCCGGCCGGCCACTGGTAGGCACGATTGCCACGGGTCACCCCGAGCTCGGTCTGCACACTGTCATGCCCGAGCATCTGCCCGCGCACGAAGTAGCCCTGACCGATGAAACTGGCCACAAAGGGGGTCAGCGGCTCGTGGTAGAGGTTGTAGGGCGTATCCCACTGCTCAAGATGCCCCTCGCGGAACACCCCGACCTGATCGCTGACCGCAAAGGCCTCTTCCTGATCGTGGGTCACCAGGATCGCACTGGTGCCGCGGCTCTTGAGGATGCTGCGCACCTCACGGCTCAGGCGCCGGCGCAGTTCGCCGTCCAGGTTGGAGAACGGCTCGTCCAGCAGCAGCAGACGCGGCTCCGGTGCCAGCGCACGCGCCAGTGCCACCCGCTGCTGCTGCCCGCCGGACAGCTCATGGGGATAGCGCCCGTGCAGGTGCTCGAGCTTGACCAGCTCCAGCATCTCGCGGCCGATCTGGGCACACTGCGGATGCTTGCGGATGCCAAAGGTGACGTTCTCAGCCACCGTCAGGTGCGGAAACAGCGCGTAGTCCTGAAAGACCATGCCGATCCGGCGCTTTTCCGGTGCCAGGGTAAAGCCCGGCCGGGAGATCACCTCACCCGCCAGCTCGATGCTGCCGCTGTGCACCGGCTCAAACCCGGCGATCGCCCGCAGGGTGGTGGTCTTGCCGCAGCCGGAGGGGCCGAGCAGGCAGCCGATATCACCGGCATTGAGGTGCAGGTGCAGGTTCTGCACCACCGGCTGTCCCTTGTAACCACAGGACAGCTCGCGCAGGTTGAGCAGCAGATCGTGGGTCATCGGAACCTTCAGGCGCGGTAGCCGGGCGCAACAAGAAACTCGAGCAGGGCCTTCTGCGCGTGCAGACGGTTCTCGGCCTGATCCCAGACCACCGAGCGCGGATCATCCAGCAGGTCATGGCTGACCTCCTCGCCCCGGTGCGCCGGCAGGCAGTGCATGAACAGCACATCGGGCGCGGCCAGATCCAGCAGGGCGCGATCGACCTGATAGGGACGGAAACGCTGGATACGCGCCTCGGCTTCCTCCTCCTGGCCCATCGAGGCCCAGACATCGGTGCTGACCAGATCAGCCCCCGCCACCGCCTCGCGCGGATCGCGCAGCAGGGTGACCCGATCACCGGCCAGCTCCAGGAACTCGCGGCGCGGTTCAAAGCCGGCCGGGCAGGCGATGCGCAGCTGGAAGTCGAACTGCACCGCCGCCTGCGCGTAGGTGTTGCACATGTTGTTGCCATCACCGACCCAGGCCACGGTCTTGCCGCGGATCGAGCCGCGATGCTCAATAAAGGTCTGCATGTCGGCCAGCACCTGGCAGGGATGCAGGTCATCGGTCAGGCCATTGATCACCGGCACCCGGGAGTGGGCGGCAAAGTCGAGGACATTCTGATGGGCGAAGGTGCGGATCATCACCGCATCCAGCATCCGCGACATGACAATCGCCGAATCGCTGATCGGCTCGCCTCGGCCGAGCTGGGTATCGCGGGGCGAGAGGAAGATCGCCTGGCCACCGAGCTGGATCATGCCGGCTTCAAAGGACAGGCGGGTGCGGGTGGAGGCCTTCTCGAACACCATGCCCAGCACACGCTGGCGCAGAGGCTCATGGAGGATGCCGCGCTGGCGCAAATCTTTCAGCTCGATGCCACGGCGAATCAGGCTGTGCAGTTCTTCGGGCGTGCAATCCATCAGCGAGAGAAAGTGCCGAACGCTCATTATTCATTACCTGTATGACAGGCCGCAGAAGTAGCCGGCTTTGCAGGAAAACGGACGAGGTCTGCGGCGGGACCGCGCGAGGCGGTGCTCGAAGAAAGGGAGCGATCTTATAGGGAAAACGCGCGACCGCGCAAACCCGCACCAAGGTGTCAGGTGGCCCGCAAAATGGCCAGCACGGGGCCGCCTTCGCTTCAATCTTGACGTGCGCGTCATGCAGGATTCACGAAATGCGCCAACAATCAGTGTGTCGGCCTGTCTGCCGCCTGCAGGTGGCTCAGCGCCGCACGGGCAGAACCAAGCGTACCGGCTCACGCCAAGGCGTGCCTGCAGAACCTCATCGGTGGTCCCTTTAATAATGAAAAATGCTCACCCTCCCCCCCAGCCCCCGGGCGATATCCATGACCTGCTGATCATTGGCGGCGGCATCAATGGCTGCGGCATTGCCGCCGATGCAGCCGGGCGCGGCCTGCGGGTCGTCTTGTGCGAGCAGGATGATCTGGCTGCCCACACCTCCTCGGCCAGCAGCAAGCTGATCCACGGTGGCCTGCGTTATCTGGAGCAGCATGCCTTTCGCCTGGTGCGCGAAGCGCTCAGCGAGCGCGAGATTCTGCTCGGGATGGCCCCGCACCTGATCCGCCCGATGCGCTTCATCCTGCCTCATCGCCCCGCGCTGCGCCCGGCCTGGATGATCCGCGCCGGGCTGTTTCTTTACGATCACCTGGGGGTACGGCACAGCCTGCCGGGTTCGCGCCACCTGCAGTTTGGCCCAAGCAGTCCGCTAAACAGCACCTTCAGCGAGGGGTTCGAGTACGCCGACTGCTGGGTGGATGATGCCCGCCTGGTGCTGGCCAATGCCCAGTCGGCCCATGAACACGGCGCCCATATCCTGCTGCACACCCGCTGCATCCGCGCACAGCGCGAGCAGGATCTGTGGCGAGTCGAGCTGCAACGCCGCGATGGCCAGAGCCTGACCCTGCGCTCCCGTGCCTTGGTAAACGCCGCCGGCCCCTGGGTCGAGCAGGTCCTGACCGAGCACCTGCAACAGGCCAGCCCGCGGCATGTCCGCATGATCAAAGGCAGCCACCTGGTGGTGCCACGCCTGCATGAGGGTGAGCAGGCCTACATCCTGCAGCATGATGATGGACGGATCGTGTTCGTGATTCCCTGGCTGGAGCGCTTCAGCCTGATCGGCACCACCGACTGCGAGTTTCACGGCGACCCGGCGACGGTCGCCATCAGCGAGGCGGAGATCGACTACCTGCTCGGTGTGGTCAACGCGCATTTCCGCCAGCCGCTGACCCGCCGGGACATCGTCCATCACTTCAGCGGTGTGCGTCCGCTGTGTGACGATGCCAGCGGCAATCCGGCCGCCGTGACCCGTGATTACACCCTGACCCTGGACCAGCCCCCCGGTGAGGCGCCGCTGCTGTCGGTCTTTGGCGGCAAGCTGACCACCTACCGCAAGCTGGCCGAGGCGGCACTGGCCCTGCTCGGCCCGCACTTCCCGCAGATGGACGCCCCCTGGACCGCCCACAGCCGTCTGCCGGGCAGTGAGGGGCTGGAATCGCCCAGGCAGCTGGCCGAGGCACTGTGTGCCAGCCATCGCTGGCTGTCTGATGAGCTGGCCTGGCGCTGGGCCACCAGCTACGGCAGCCACACCCCGCGTCTGCTGGAGGGGGTGTCCTGCCTGATGGATCTGGGCGAGAACTTCGGCGCCGGACTGTATGCCCGCGAAGTGGACTACCTGTGCGAGCAGGAGTGGGTGAGCAGTCTTGAGGATCTGCTCTGGCGGCGCAGCAAGCTCGGCCTGTTGCTCGGACCGATGCAGCAGCAGCGTCTGGCGCGCTATCTGGAGGATCGCCAGCCAGCGCGCCTGAGCCGCGCCAGCGCGGCGCGCCCGGCCCTGCTGCCGGCGTGAGCTACGCGGCGTCTGGCGGCTCGACAGCCGCCCTTGCGTGAGCCAGACTCACGATCGCACGCCGCCCCATCAATCTGCCTCATGCCTGCGCCCGTGTGCGCGCCGGCCTGGACGCCCGCGAGGTCACCATGCTCGAACTGCGCCACCTGAAAACCCTGCATGCCCTGCGCGATGCCGACAGCCTGGTGGAGGCCGCCGAGCGCCTGCACCTGACCCAGTCAGCCCTCTCCCACCAGTTCAAGGAGCTGGAGGAGCGTCTAGGCCTGCAACTGTTCGTGCGCAAGACCAAGCCGGTGCGCTTTACCAGCGCCGGCCTGCGCCTACTGCAACTGGCCGACACCATCCTGCCGCAACTGCGCGGCGCCGAGCGTGATCTGGCACGCCTGGCCGGCGGCACCGCCGGGCGGCTGCACATGGCGATCGAGTGCCACAGCTGCTTCCAGTGGCTGATGCCGACCATTGACCAGTTCCGCGATGCCTGGCCGGAAGTCGAGCTGGATCTGGCCTCAGGCTTTGCCTTTGCGCCACTGCCGGCGCTGGCCCGCGGGGATCTGGATCTGGTGGTCACCTCCGATCCACTGGAGCTGCCCGGCATCACCTATGTGCCGCTCTTCACCTACGAGGCGCAGCTGGCGGTGGCCAACCAGCATCCTCTGGCTGGCAAGCCGTTCGTGGCTGCCGAGGATCTGGCCCGCGAGGTGCTGATCCACTATCCGGTCGAGCGTGACCGCCTGGACATCTTCACCCGCTTTCTGGAGCCGGCCGATGTCGAGCCGGCGGGGGTACGCACCGCCGAGCTGACGGTCATGATGCTGCAACTGGTGGCCAGTGGCCGGGGGGTCTGCTGCCTGCCCAACTGGGCGCTGCACGAATACAGCGCCCGTGGCTATGTCAGCGCGCGGCGGCTGGGGGAGAAAGGGCTGTTTGCCACCCTGTATGCCGGCATCCGTGCCGACATGCTGGATGCGCCCTTCATGCGCGACTTCCTGCTGACCGCCAAGGACACCTCCTTTGCGACCCTCGAAGGGGTCAGCGCGGCCCGCGCCTGAGCCCTACATGCCAAACAGGCGTGGCAGCCAGAGTGACAGGGTGGGCACCGCGTTGATCAGCGCCATCATCGCCAGCATCATCGCCAGGAAGGGCACCATGGCCTTAAACAGCTCGCCCATCTTCATCTGGTTCTGACCCATCACCACGAACAGCCCCGGGCCGACCGGTGGTGTGACAAGGCCGATCAGGGTCGCCAGCGCCGTCACCACGCCAAAGTGGATCGGGTCTACCCCGAGCGCGGTGGCTGCCGGCAGCAGGATCGGCACCAGCACGATCATCACCGCAATCGATTCGAGGAAGACGCCCAGCACGATCATCGGCAGGTTGACCAGCAGCAGGAACACCAGCGGCGAGTCACTGATGCTGCGGATCCACTCGGCCAGCAGATCCGGCACCTCCTGGAACGACAGCGCCCAGCCCAGCACCGTTGCCGAGGCAATCAAGCTGGTGATCATCGCCGTGCTCTTGGAAACCTCGATCAGGATGCCGGGGATATCGCGCACATGCAGGTTGCGATAGACCACCCCGCCAATGAGGATCGACAGCAAGGCGGCCACCGCCCCGGCTTCGGTCGGCGTCATCGCACCACTGATAATGCCGGCGATGACCACAAAGGGCACCAGTCCCGGCAACAGACCGGGCAGCAGGCGCTGCCAGACGCTGGTGCCGGCTGCGGCCTCGTCCTCCTGCACCTTGGGCAGATCGACAAAGAAGCCGGTCAGCAGGATCACCAGCGCAAAGCCCAGCACCAGCAACACCCCCGGCAGCACCCCAGCAATGAACAGCGTTGCCACCGGCTGGAAGGAGATCACCCCGTAGATGATCATCAGCATCGACGGCGGGATCACCGGCCCGAGCAGACCACCGGAAATGGTCACGGCAGCCGCAAACGACTTGTTGTAGCCCTGCTTTTCCATCGCCGGCACCATCAGCCGGCTCATCACCGCGATCTGGGCGATGGCCGAGCCGAGGATCGAGGCCGCCATGGCATTGGTCAGCAGGTTGACGTAGGCCAGCCCGCCCTTGAAGCGCCCGACCAGCACGTTGGCCGCCGCGATCAGCCGCTCGGTCAGCCCGCCCTTGTTCATCACCTCACCGACCAGCATGAACACCGGGATGGCCAGCAGGCCATTCTGCTCCAGCGCGCCGTAGAACTGGATCGGCAGGCTGTCCAGCAGCACCAGCATGTCCTCGGCATACAGGAACAGCAGCGTGGCGATCAGCAGGGTGAACATGATCGGCAGGCCACTCAGCAGCAGGGCAAAGAAACTCAGCAGTACACTCATGGCGTCCTCCCCAAAGCCCAAAGACGCTCGATGCGCTTGAACAGCACCACCAGCTGATGGAAGGCCATCAGGCAAAGCGCCACCAGCAAAAAGCCGTAGTTGTACCAGCGCGGCAGCCCCGTGGTGGCCGACATTTCAAGGCGCACCTCAGGCGTAGCCACCCAGGCATAGGTCAGCCCGCAGAGCACGCCGAGCAGCGCCAGCCCCAGCAGCGCGTTGAAGCACTCGACCACCGTGCGCAGCGATGCCTTGAGGTTGACCAGGACAAAATCGATGTTGATCAGGCGGTCTTCATGCAGCAGGTAGCTCATGCCAAAGAAGGTCACCCCCAGCAGCATGAACAATGCCACCTCCTCAGCCCAGAACAGGGGGGCGCTGAAGCCATAACGCAGCACCGCCTGAGTGATCAGCAGCAGGGCCAGGGCACCGCTCAGCACGATCATCAGCAGCTTTTCCAGTGATGCGAACGCATCATCCAGCTTGTACAAGAGTGACAGCATCGTAGGTCACCTGTCGGAGCGCCGACCCGGAGCCATCGACCGACGGCCCCGGGGGATGGCAAGGTCAGTTCGAGAGCGCTGCCGCCTGCTCGGCGAAGGCCTTGATGGTCGGGTTACGGGCGGTGTACTTGTCGACGTCGGCCTCGGCAAAGAGCTTGCGGATCAGCGCGCGATCTTCCTCGCTCTGCCGGCTCCACCACTTCTTCGACGCCACCATCACACCCGGGAAGGCCATGTGGTTGGTCATCGCCAGATTGCCGGCCTGCTGGTAGAACTTGAGCCCGACCAGCACATCCAGATCGACGTCCACGGCATCCAGCAGCTTGGTGGTCAGCGCCGGGGAGACTTCACTGATCGGCAGTGCCGTCGGTGCCGCGCCGTTGGCTTGCCACCAGTCGCTGAAGATCTCATTGGGGAACGAGCGGATTTTCTGGTTGGCCAGATCGCCCGGCGTCTTGACCGGCTTGCCGGACAACACATGACGCATCCCGGCAAAGGTGTAACCCAGACCGACCATGCCATGCCCATCCAGCTGCTCCAGCATTTCACGGGCGGCCGGGGTGCGGGCGGCGCCGCCGGCATGGGCGACATCGCGGAAGGTGTAAGGCAGGAACCAGGCGAACATCGACTCACTGCGGTTGGACAGATCACCGGCGGTGAGCACGGCAAACTGCAGGCCACCCGACTGCAGCAGCTGGATCAGCTGCGGATCACGCCCCAGCTTGCTCTGCGGGCTGATGCGGGTCTTGAACCGGCCCGCGGTTTCCTTCTCCAGATTGCTGGCAAAGCGCTCAGCCACCTGATGCCAGACATGGCTGGGCGGCACGCATGTGCCCCATGCGCAGGGTTTCGGCCTGCACCGCCGTGGTGCCCAGAATGCTGGCAACGGCCAGGGCTGCCGCGCTCAGTACCTTGTTGATCAGGGCCATGATTCCACCTCTTTGATTGTTGTTATCGGTTGTCACATCGGCAGACTGCGCGCGGCAGTCTGCACATTGCCGGATCGGCTGCAGCCAGCGGATCAGGCGATGAAATCCGGTTGCCGGGACGGCGCCGCGGCCTGGAAGGCCTGCTGGGCCAGGCAGTGACGGTAGATCGCCATCACTTTAGGGTAGCCACTCAGATCACAGCCCATGCGCTCGGCATTGGCCACCTGCGGCACCAGGCAGCAATCGGCCAGCGTCGGCTGCTCGCCAAAGCAGTACGGATGGCTACCCTGCCGCTCAAGCAGCACCTCAAGCGCTGCCAGGCCTTCAGCCACCCAGTGGCGATACCAGGCGTCCTTCTGCGCGGCATCCACGCCCAGCTCCTTCTGCAGATAGCCCAGCACCCGCAGGTTGTTGATCGGGTGGATATCGCAGGCGATCAGGTGGGCCACTTCCAGCACCCGGGCACGCGCCAGCGGCTCTGCCGGCAGCAGACGCGGCTGTGGCTGCAGTGCATCCAGGTAATCGATGATCGCCAGCGACTGGGTCAGCTGCTGCCCCTCGTCGGTGATCAGCACCGGCACGCCGCCCACCGGGCTGCGCTCGCGGTGCTCGGCACTGCGCTGCTCGCCACTGCGCAGGTTGATGCCGTGGTAGTCATAGTCGAGCCCCTTGAGTGCCAGGGCGATGCGGACCCGGTACGAGGTCGAACTGTTGAAGAAACTGTAGAGCTGCATGTCAGCCACTCCTGCTGGATAAAGGGGCCGGTCAGGCGGTGCGCTCCTGAATGAGCGTGGTGCCCAGCCAGCCCGCCACGCGGCGGGCCGGCCAGTACGGCCCGGCGGCCCGAACCGGTCAGATGACCTGTACGCGAATCTCGCCCAGACCCTCGACGCCACCGACCATCAGATCCCCCGCCACCACCGGGCCTACGCCCTCGGGGGTGCCGGTCATGATCAGATCGCCCGGTACCAGCTCGAAGAAGCGCGACAGGTAGGCGATGGTTTCCGGCACCGACCAGATCAGCTTGTCGATGTCGCTGCGCTGCTTGTCCTCACCGTTGACCTGCAGCCAGATGCCGGCATGGCTCGGATGGCCGACGTCTGCCGCCGGATACAGCGGCGCGATCGGTGCAGACTGGTCAAAGGCCTTGCCGATTTCCCACGGACGGCCCATCTCGCGCATCTTCATCTGCAGGTCACGACGGGTCATGTCCAGGCCCACGGCGTAGCCGAACACGTGCTCGTTGGCATCTTCCAGGGCGATGTTGCGGCCACCTTTGCCGATCGCCACCACCAGCTCGATTTCATAGTGGTAGTTGCTGGTCTCGCTCGGGTACGGCAGCTGCAAGGTGTCCTCATGGCGCACCCCAACCACGGTATCGGTCGGCTTGCAGAAGAAGAACGGCGGCTCGCGATCCGGATCAAAGCCCATCTCGCGGGCGTGGGCGGCGTAGTTGCGGCCGACACAGTAGACGCGACGGACCGGGAACTGCTGGTCACTGCCGGCGATCGGCAGGCTGGTGACAGCCGGCGGCTGGATTACATAGCTCATCATGATTTCCCTGAATCAGTGGTTTTCACGGGACTCGCGCAGCAGGCCCAGCGCTTCCTGAACCGGACGGTCGGAGTAGCTGAACAGCACGCAGTCTTCGTCACTCTGCAAGCGCACAGGCGCCCACGTGGGGACAACAAAAGTATCTCGGGGCTCGACATCAAAGTGCTGCTCGCCGATCTGCACCCGGCAACGCCCTTCGACCACCGAGAACACGGTGGCGTCGGTGCTGCGATAGGTCTGGCCACGGAAGCCCTTGGGCAGCAGCTGCATGAAGGTGGCGATGGCCGGCATCGGCCAGCCACCGGTCAGCGGATTGACATAGCGCAGCTTGACACCGTCCCAGGCGTCCACATCGTTCTGGCGTGACAGGGTGTCCAGTGCCTCGCGAGTGCGCGCATAAGGGTAGCTGAAGATCGGTGAGGTCAGACCCTGCGGCTGATGGCGCAGGGGCAGCATGTTGTGGCCAAAGCGCGCAAAGCTGTTGCCTTCCGGGTGGGTCAGCGGCTGCTCGGCCTGCGGATAGCTCTCCGCGAACGTGGCACCGAAGAAGCGCACCAGCGGAATATCCAGGCCGTCCAGCCAGACCACCGGCTCCCCGCCTTCGGCTTCAACCGGGTTGCCATGGTCGTGCCAGGTCCAGGAGGGCGTGATGATGAAGTCGCCCGGCGACATGGTGGTGCGCTCCCCATCGACCGCGGTGTAGGCACCGCACCCCTCGACCACAAAGCGCAGCGCCGACTGGGTGTGGCGGTGGCTGGGGGCAATTTCACCGGGCAGGATCAGTTGCAGGCCGGCATACAGGCTATTGGTGATGGCAGCCTGACCGCGCAGGGCCGGGTTTTCCAGCACCAGCACCCGGCGGATGGCCTCTTCGGCGGTGATCAGCTGACCGGCTTCCATCAGGCTCGGGCGCAGGTCGCGGTAACGCCACAGGGCCGCCACGCAGCCGCCGGTGGGCTGCGCCGGCACCAGGTTGTGCAGCTGCTCCCAGAGCGGGAACAGGTTCTGGGTGTCGATGCGCTGGTAGAACGCCGTGCGGGCGGCGCGGATCTCGTCATTCTGTTGCATGGGCCGGGGCACCTTGAGCCGGTCAGATGTTGCGCCTCACCCTCTCGGGCAAGGCCACCCTCCTCACAGGCAGCCCCTTAAGACTGCCGCCGTGTTCCGCCCGATTATTGGTCGCCGTGGCATACCCGAATAATGATATTTTTGGATGCCCTCATATCAAAAAAGGCATACCTTAAATGACCGACTGGAGCCGCCGCCTGCGCCTCAGGCACCTGAATCTGCTGGTCAGCCTCGCCGACACCGGCAGCCTCAGCGACACCGCCCGCCTCGCCCACACCACGCAGCCAGGCCTCTCGAAGTGGCTCAAGGAGCTGGAGGAGGATGTCGGTGACCCGCTGTTCGAGCGCCATGCCCGCGGCCTGCGACCCACGGCCCACGGCCAGCTGCTGCTCGACCATGCGCGGCGCATCCTCAGTGAAATCAGCCGCGCCCAGCACAACCTGGAAGTGCTGCAGGAAGGCGGCTCGCGCAGCGTGGCGCTGGGCACCTCGCCCGCCGCCGCGCCGCGTCTGGTGCCCGATGCCATCAGCTATTTCCTGCAGCAGCACCCGCGGGCGCAGGTACAGCTGCAGGAAAACACCATGAATCCCCTGCTCGACAAACTGGAGCGCGGCCAGCTGGATGTGGTGGTCGGCCGCCTCGACAGCTACCAGCCGCGCCAAGGGCTGTGCAGCGAGATGCTGCACAGCGAGCCGATGCGGGTGGTCGCCCGGGTCGGGCATCCGCTGAGCAGCAGCCGCGCCTTGAGCTGGGAGGATCTATATGCACAGTCCTGGGTGATCTGGCCGGAAGGCACGCCGATCCGCTCGCGCCTGGACACGGTGCTGGCCAATGCCGGCCGCAAGCCGCTGCCTTACCGGGTGGAATCCTCCTCGCTGATGGCCAATCTGTGGCTGCTGCAAAACAGCGACATGCTCTCGGTGGCCTCGGGCGGTGTGGTCAGCCACTTCATCGAGCGCCAGCTCCTGACGCCACTGGACTTCGAGCTGGACGCCGAAGGCTCGATCGGCATGTGCTGGCGCGATGAACCCTTGCAGGACAGCGCCACCCAGGAGCTGCTCGACTGCCTGCGCCAGGCCTCCCGCACCCCGTTTCGCCGCGACCAGAACGCAGGCCACTGACCGCCTCTGAGGGCCGCTGCGTTCTCACTGCGCCTCGGCGTTGGCCTGAATCCTGCGCAGCAGACGGCGCAAAAATTCCACCTCATCGGCAGTAAAACCTTGCAGGGCCTGCACCTCGACCTCCCCGGCCTGGGGCAGGATTTTACGGGCCAGCGTCCAGCCCGCCTCGTCGAGTTCGACATAGGTTGCTCGCCGGTCGGTCTCCGAGGCCACGCGGCGGGTCAATCCACGCTCCTCCATGATCCCCAACTGGCGCACCAGCGTGGAGGGCTCCTGCCCGGTCAGACGCGCCAGCTCGCCAAAGCGCACCTGGGTGTGATGGGCCAGCACAGCCAGCACCCGCCACTGCGCCAGCGTCAGCCCCGTGGCATCCAGCCTATGCTCAAAGGTGCGCAGCACCGACAGGTGCGCCTGATGCAGTAGGTAGGGCACAAACTCTTCAAGATCCAGCAATTTAGTTCCCCATGGAATGATTTATCAGTACTCAAGATACGCCCTAAGGCAAAAAACACCCTCAAAAAGATAAAAAACCCTAAAAACAGCAATTGACATTGTTCCATATGGAATCAAAAATCGAACCCAGCCTTACCCACCCCACGGGCTGGCCCTGACTCATCCGCTCCCCTAACAAAAGCGAAAATTCGAGGATTTCACGATGAGCACCACGCATCTGGGTACCGTAGAAGACCTGCCCAAGGACTACTACGAAAAACTGGTCGCCAATAATACCCTGCCCCTCTGGCCGGCCCTGCGCGCCGTGCTGCCCCACGGCAAACCCGCGCGGCGCACCCAGCCGGTGATCTGGCGCTACGCCGATGTACGCCCGGACCTGCTGCGCGCCGGCGAGCTGACCCCGATCGAAAAGGCCGAACGCCGGGTGCTGGTGCTGTGCAACCCGGGGCTGGGCCTGGACAACATGCAGGCCACCGCCTCGATCTACATCGGCCTGCAACTGATCCAGCCCGGCGAAACCGCTCCCAACCACAAGCACTCGCCCTCGGCGGTGCGCTTTGTCATCGAAGGCGAAGGCGGCTTCACCGTGGTCAATGGCGAGAAGCTGCCGATGGAAAAGGGCGACCTGATCCTCACTCCGCCCGGCCTCTGGCATGAGCATGGCCATGAAGGCAGCGGCCCGGTGGTCTGGCTGGATGCGCTGGATCTGCCGCTGATCTACGGCATCGATGCGTCCTACTGCACCGAGGGCACCTCGCAGACCATCGACAAGGTGGTCGGCACCTGCACCGCCCGCTATGGCCGCGGTGGCCTTTTGCCCTACAGCGCCCTCGACCAGAAAACTCATTACCCGCTGCTGCGCTTCCCCTGGAAGGACGTGCGGGCCGCCCTGCAGCAACTGGCCGAGGTCAGCCCTGCCGGCCAGCTGGTACAGCTGGCTTACGTCAACCCGGAAACCGGCGCCGAATGCCTGCCGACCCTGGGCTTCTCCGCCATCATGCTGCGCCCGGGCGAGCAGATCCGCCTGCCGCTCCGCTCGGCTTCCAGCGTGGTGCATGTGGTGGAAGGCGCGGGCGCCGCGCACGTCGATGACGCCCAGCACCGCTTCAGCGCGGCGGACACCCTGGCGATTCCGACCCATGCCGCCGTCACCCTGAGCAACGCCAGTGCGGATCAGCCGGCCTTCCTGTTCATGGTCGATGACGCCCCGCTGCATCGCAAACTCGGCATCTACGAAGTCTTTGACTGAGCGGCGGCCCATCCGCACTCGCTGACAACAACCACGGCCTGCCCGGCAGGCCCTGCGGGCCCGCTCGCCCGCATGACAAATGCGTGATCCTGGAGACGACAATGAATCAGCAACTTCCCGTAATCGTGGTCGGTGGTGGCATCGGTGGTCTGGCCGCGTCCCTTGCCTTGGTGCGCCAAGGCTTTGAAGTACTGGTGCTCGAGCAGGCCCCGCAGATCGGTGAAATCGGCGCCGGCATCCAGCTTGGCCCGAACGCCTTCCATGCCTTCGATGCGCTGGGCGTCGGTGACAAGGCGCGCAGCCGTGCGGTCTTCACCGACTACATGGTGATGCACGATGCCATCGACGAATACCAGATCGGCAAGATCCCGACCGATGAGGCGTTCCGCCAGCGCTTTGGCAACCCCTATGCGGTGATCCACCGCGTCGATGTCCACCTCTCGCTGCTGGAGGGCGCGCAGGAAACCGGGCGCATCCAGTTCAAGACCGACACCCGCATCGAGCGCATCGAGCAGGATGCCGACTCGGTCACCGCCTACGACCAGCGCGGCAATGCCTATCGCGGCGTGGCGCTGATCGGCGCGGATGGGGTGAAGTCGGTGGTGCGTGAAACCTACGTCAACGACCCGCCGCGCGTCACCGGCCATGTGGTCTACCGCGCAGTGGTCGACAAGGCCGACTTCCCCGAGGAGCTGCGCTGGAACGCCGCCAGCCTGTGGGCCGGACCCAAGTGCCACCTGGTGCATTACCCGCTGCGCGGCGGCGAGCAGTACAACGTGGTGGTGACCTTCCACAGTCGCCAGCAGGAAGAATGGGGCGTCACCGAAGGCAGCAAGGAAGAAGTCGAAAGCTACTTCCAGGGCATCTGCCCGAAGGCGCGCCAGCTGATCGAGCTGCCCAAGTCCTGGAAGCGCTGGGCCACCGCGGACCGCGAGCCGATCCCGCAGTGGACCTTTGGCCGCGCCACCCTGCTGGGCGATGCCGCGCACCCGACCACCCAGTACATGGCGCAAGGCGCGTGCATGGCTCTGGAGGATGCCGTCACCCTGGGCGAGGCGCTGCGCGTCCATGACAACGACTGGCACAAGGCGCTGGATCTCTATCAGCGCTCGCGCATCACCCGTACCGGCCGCATCGTGCTGTCCGGTCGCGAGATGGGCCGCCTGTACCACGCCGCGGGCGTCGAGCGCCTGATCCGCAACTCGCTGTGGAAGGATCGCAGCCCCGAGCGCTTCTATGACGCGATCGAGTGGCTGTATGGCTGGAACGTGAGCAACTGCCTGGCGCAGGACTGAGCAGGCAGCACGCCGGCCGGCTGGCCCGCGCGTGCTCAACCGGTGGGTTGTCGCGGGCCAGTCCCTGCACCAGGGCGCATTTGCGGTTACTCTGCTGGGCATGACCGATCCAATCGCACAAGGCGATGTCATGGACAGCCCGACGCCTTCCCCCACACCAGCGCACGATCCATCCCGCCAGGCGGCGCTCCGCGCCCAGCTGGCCCGGCATTACCGTCACCTCTACTGGGCGCGCGCCAGTCTGGTGCTCGTGCTGGGGCTGGTCGGCAGTGGCACTTTTGTGCTGCTGCGTGAAGAAGCGCAGACCTCAACCCATCAGTCCCAGTGGCTGAGCGAGCAGGCCGCCAGGCTACAGTTTCAGGTCGAGCCCGGCGCCAGCGCCGCCATCCACTGGCCCAGCCACGGCCCCTTCGATCAGCGTCTGGGCTACACCGCCCTGCCCGACTTCATCCAGCGTCTGGAGGCACAGGGCTATCAGATCGAGCGGCAGGCGCGCTTCTCCACAGCGCTGCTCGATTACACCCGCCTTGGCCTGTACCCGCCGTACCGGGAAAAGATCCAGGCCGGCCTGACCATCAGCGACTGCCGGGGCACGCCGATCTTTACCGCCCGCTACCCACAGCGCACCTTCGCCACCTTCGAGCAACTGCCGCCACTGCTGATCGACAGCCTGCTGTTCATCGAAAACCGCGACCTGCTGGACGCCGAGCGCGCCTTCCTCAACCCAGCGGTGGACTGGCCTCGTTTTCTGCACGCCGCCTGGAGCCAGCTGGCGCAGCGTCTGGATGCCGAGCGCGACACGGCCGGCGGGAGCACCCTGGCGACCCAGATCGAGAAATTCCGCCACTCCCCCGGCGGGCGCACGCCCGATGCGGCAGAAAAGCTGCGCCAGATGCTCTCCGCCTCGCTGCGCGCCTACCGCGAGGGCCGCGAAACCCTGCCCGTGCGCCAGCAGCTGGTGCTGGACTACCTGAACACCGTGCCGCTGGCCGCCGCCCCCGGGCATGGCGAGGTGCATGGCTTTGCCGATGGCCTGTGGGTCTGGTTTGCCGTCAGCCCCGCCGCGCACCTGCGCGCCCTGCGAGGCGGTGCGGATATCGGCATTGCCGAGCAGGGACTGGCGCTGCGCCGCACCCTGGCGCTGCTGATCGCCCAGCGCCGCCCGTCCTGGTACCTCAACCAGGGGCGCAGCGCCCTGCTGCAACTGACCGACAGCCACCTGCGCGTGCTGGCCACTCACCGGGTGATCAGCCCGGCGCTGCGCGATGCGGCCCTCACCCAGCCGCTGGTGTTCCGCGATCTGCTGAGCAATCCGCCCAGCACGACGGTGGACAGCGACAAGGGCCTCACCGCGGTGCGCACCCGCCTGGTGCGCCAGCTCGATCGGCCGCTCTATGCAGTCGATCGCCTGGATCTGGCAGTCACCACCACCCTCGATCAGCCGCTGCAGCAGGCGGTCAGCCGCTATCTGGAGCAGCTGGGCGAGGCCGATTTCGCCGCGCAGGCGGGCCTGCTGGGCGAGCGCATGCTCAGTCCGCAGCTGGTGGGCGAGGTGCAGTACAGCTTCACCCTGTTCGAGCGCCGCGACGGTGCCAACCGGGTGCGAGTCCAGACCGACACCAGCGGACAACCCTTCGACTTCAACGAGGGCAGCAAACTGGAGCTGGGCTCCACCGCCAAGCTGCGCGTCATGGCCACCTATCTGGAGGTGATCGGCGAGCTGCATCGCCAGCACGCTGGCCGCCCACCCTCCGAGCTACGCCGCGCCCGGGGCGAGGCCCGCGATAACCTCAGCCGCTGGCTGCTCGATCATCTGCTGGCCAGCCCAGAAGCCAGCCTCACCGACACCCTCGACGCCGCCCTTGAGCGGCGCTACTCGGCCAGCCCGAACGAGGTTTTCTTTACCGGTGGCGGCGCCCACACCTTCAATAACTTCCGCCGCGAGGACAATGGCCGACGACCGACCCTGCGCGAGGCGCTGCGCGAGTCGATCAACCTGCCCTTCGTGCGCCTGCTGCGCGATCTGGTGCGCTACAGCGCCCAGCACATGCCCGGCAACAGCACCGCACTGCTCGCCGACGACCGCCACCCGGATCGGCAGCTCTACCTGCAGCGCTTTGCCGACCGCGAGGGCACGGTGTTCCTGCAGCGCTTCTGGCGCAAGTACCGAAACCTGCCGCCCGAGGCGATGCTCGACACCCTGCTCGGTGGCCTGCGCCCCAGCACTGTGCGGCTGGCGGCCATCCACCGTTACCTGTTCCCCGAGGCTGATTTCGCGACCTTCAGCGCCTTTTTGCACCAGCGCCTCGGCGCGGGCGCCGGCAGCGAAGCCACGCAGCAGCGCCTCTACCAGCGCTATGCACCCGGCAACTTCGACCTGCCGGATCAGGGCTATCTCGCCCGGGTGCATCCCTTGGAGCTGTGGCTGATCGGCTATCGCCTGCAGCATCCCCAGGCCGACTTCGCCACCCTGCGCGAGGCCAGTCAGGACGAGCGCCAGGCGGTCTATGCCTGGCTGTTCAAGACCCGCCACCGCGGCGCCCGCGACAGCCGCATCCGCACCCTGATCGAGGTGGAGGCGTTTCTTGATCTGCAGCAGCGCTGGGCCCGGCTGGGCTTTCCCTTCGAGCATATGGTGCCGTCGCTGGCCAGCGCCCTGGGCAGCTCCGGTGATCGCCCGGCGGCACTGGCCGAGCTGATGGGCATTATCCTCAACGACGGCCGGCGCCTGCCGACTGTGCGCCTGGACAGCCTGCACTTTGCCGCAGACACCCCCTACGAGACCTACCTGCGCGCCCGCAGTGCTCAGGGCGAGCCGGTGATGCTGCCCGAGGTAGCGGCGGCGCTGCGCGGCGTACTCGGTGAAGTGGTGGACAACGGCACCGCCCGCCGCCTGCGCGGCCAGCTGCTGGATGAGCACGGACAGGCGCTGGCCATCGGCGGCAAGACCGGCACCGGGGACAACCGTCTGGATACCGTGGCGCGCAATGGGCAGGTGATCCGCTCGCAGGTGCGCAACCGCACCGCCACTTTTGTGTTCTTCCTTGGGGAGCGCCACTTCGGCACTCTGACCGCCCATGTCCCGGGCGAGCAGGCGGCCGGTTATCGCTTCACCTCGGCGCTGCCGGTGCAGGCGCTCAAAGGCCTGCTGCCGATTCTGCACCCGGCCCTGCTGGACGCTGCCGGCTGTACGCCGCCGCCCTCAAGCGCAGCCGCTCCGCAGGCTGCGACACCCTGACCGGGGCCGCGCCCCCAGCGCGGGCGCGGCCCGATGGAGACTCGCGATGTTGTTTACCAGCCCCCTCGCCCGCCCGGCCGCCCGGCACATCAGCCGGGCGCTACTGGCCGCCAGCCTGCTGCTGAGCGCCTGCAGCACGCCGCCGTCACCGACGCTGGAACTGCGCCCGCTGCAACCGGAGTCGGCCAGCGGCTATCAACCCAAGCCCGGCTGGACCTTCGAGCGGCAGGCGGTGGCCGCCGCCAACCCACTGGCCGCGGCGGCGGGCCTTGAGATGCTGCGCGCCGGTGGCAACGCGCTGGATGCGGCGATTGCCGTGCAACTGGTGCTCGGCGTGGTCGAACCGCAGTCCAGCGGCATCGGCGGCGGCGCCTTCCTGCTGCACTGGGATGGGCAGCGGCTGGATGCCTGGGACGGGCGCGAGACCGCCCCGCAGGCGGCGGACGAGCGGCTGTTTCTCGATGAGCAGGGGCAGCCTCTACCATTCATGCAGGCGCTGGTCGGTGGCCGCGCCGTGGGCACGCCGGGCCTGCTGAAGATGCTGGAGCAGGCGCATCGCGCCCACGGCCGGCTGCCCTGGTCGGCGCTGTTCGTGCCGGCCATCGAGCTGGCCGAGCAGGGGTTTGCGGTCAGCCCGCGCCTGCATGCCTTGCTAGCTGCCGATAACCACCTGCCCCAGGACCCAGCCGCGGCAAGGCTCTTCTACCCCGAGGGCCAGCCACTGGCCACCGGCGCGCGGCTGCGCAACCCAGCGCTGGCCGAGATCCTGCGCCGGGTCGCCGCACAGGGCAGCGCCGCGTTCTATCAGGGGCAGGTGGCGGACGCGCTGGTGGCCCGGGTGCAGGGGCATGCCGGCAATCCGGGCCGGCTGGGCAGTCAGGATCTGGCCCGCTACCAGCCGCTGCGCCGCGAGGCACTGTGCCAGCTATGGCTGAGCCGCTATCGAGTCTGCGGCTTTCCGCCGCCGTCTTCCGGGCACCTGACTCTGATGCAGATCCTCGGCCTGCTTGCCGAGCTGCCGGCGCTGGAGCAGCCCCTGGTGCAGCACCGCCCGAGTGATGAGTTCCTGCACCGCTACAGCGAGGCCTCGCGGCTGGCCTTTGCCGATCGCGCGCAGTACATCGCCGATCCAGCGTTTGTGCGCCCACCAGCCCGTGACTGGCGCAGCCTGCTGGCGGCTGACTATCTGCGCCAGCGTGCTGCGCTGATCGGCGCCACGGCCCGCACAGAGGTCACCCATGGCCTGCCCGGCGGCCAACCGCTGGCCCAGGTGCCGCAGGCCGAGCAGCCGGAGTTTGGCACCAGCCATATCAGCATCATCGACCGCGACGGCCGCGCCGTGGCGATGACCAGCAGCATCGAGGCCGCCTTTGGCGCGCGGCTGCTCAGCGACGGCGGCACCGGGCTGCCGGGGGGCTTTCTGCTCAACAACCAGCTCACCGACTTCGCCTTCGTGCCCCGCGATGCACGCGGCTACGGGGTGGCCAACCGGGTCGAGCCGGGCAAGCGGCCGCGCTCGAGCATGAGCCCGGCGCTGGTGTTCGAGGCCAACAGCGGCACGTTGCTGGCCAGCCTCGGCTCGCCGGGCGGCGCCGGCATCATCCACTTCACCGCCAAGACCCTGCTCGGGCTGCAGGACTGGCAGCTGAGTCCGCAACGGGCCATCGATCTGCCCAACTTCATCAACACCAGCGGCGCGCTGGTGCTAGAGCGCGGACGCTTCCCCGAGGCCACGCTGGAGGCCCTGCGCGGGCGCGGGCATACGGTCAGCGAGGAGGATCTGCCCAGCGGCATCCAGGCGCTGCAGCGCCGGGCAGGAAAACTGCAGGGCGGCGCCGATCCGCGCCGGGAAGGCGTGGTGGTGGGAGACTGAACACAGCGCTTGCCCACAACCCGGTCAAGGTTCAGCCGTGTCCGGATCGCCGACGGACCTCAGGCGCGCGGACGCGGCAGGCGCAGATAGAGCGCCTCGACCTTCTCCCGCGCCCAGGGCGTGCGGCGCAGGAAGGTCAGGCTGGACTTGATGCTGGGATCGGACTTGAAGCAGCGGATATCGATGCGCTGGGCAAGACCATCCCAGCCGTAATGGGCCACCAGTGCGGTGAGCAGTGCCTCAAGGGTGACGCCGTGCAGGGGATTGGGGGCCGATGCACTCATGCTCGCTCCGAACAGGAAATGGGGCTGCGCAGCATAACGGTTAATCGGCGGCCTGCGCGTCCGACGCCCTAGCATTGGCTTGAAATGCCGTTCCGCCCGCCCCCATCTACAGATCCATTTGCCAGCCACTACAGCGACGTGGCGCGGGTGCTGTTCAAAGACGCCTGAGGTAGCGCCCACAAAAAAGCCCCGGCCGTGCAGGAGGGCCGGGGCTTTTATGGCACGCGTGGCGCAAGCCCTCGCGTGCCAGGCATGGGTATGCCTTAGACAGCCAGCTCAGCGTTGGCCGCCACGTTGAGGTCGAGGTTGCCGACCAGACCGATGGCATCGCCTGCCACACCGGCCACGGCATCGACCACGCCGACTGCGGTGTCGATCAGACCACCAGCCACATCGACCACCGCACCAACCACGCCCACTGTGGTGTCAACCAGACCCACTACGACGCCCACGGCAGTGTCGACCACGCCAGCGGCTACTTCCAGCACGCCGCCCACAACGCCACCGGCCAGATCCACCGCGGTTTCAACCACTGCACCGGCCACATCCAGCACACCACCGACGATGCCGGTCGCGGTCTCCACCAGACCACCGACCACAGCGCCAGCCACATCAACCACCGCACCGACCACACCCACGGCCGTTTCCACGACACCGCCGGCTACATCGACGACTGCACCGACCACACCCACGGCGGCATCCACCACACCGCTGGCCACCTCGACCACTGCACCCACGGTGCCAGCAGCGATATCGACCACGGTGTCGACCACAGCCACGGCGGTGTCGACCACGGCACCGACCACGGCGCCAGCGACTTCAACCACCGCACCTACGGTGTCAACCACCGCGCCAACCACATCACTTGCCACTTCAACTACCGCACCAACCGTGGTGCCGACCAGATCGACGGCGCCTGTAACCACTTCACCGACCACATCAACCACTGCGCTGACGGTATCGACTACAGCCGTGACCACCGACTTAACCGTACTTACAGCAGCATCCAGCACTGTTTTAACGGCGCTGACAGTACTGGTCAGCGTGGAGCTGAGAGTACCCAGAGTGGATTTCAGTGCAGCAGTAATACCATTCAGGGAAGCAGAAAGATTCAGAGAGAAAGCCATGGTAATATCCTTGTAATCCTTGATCCAGAGCGGGAAACCGGCTTATCCGGCACTTCTTTAATGCAGTCGACTTCGAGGAAGTTCTTCTCAGCAACCGCCGGCGTACTCTAAGCAGGTTGTGTGACACCGTCGTTGCCGCGGGTGCATATAACCACCGATTTGCCGGCAAAAACCGAGAACTGCATCACAAAAGACACACGAGCAATGCCAGTTTTTTCTGCGCACTCCGGTAACAAAGTAACGCAACCACTGTCACAAAACTGCACACTTTTAGCGCAGCATTTAATCAACCGCTCTGCATCGCCAGTTTTGGCATACCCTGCCTGGGTAACAAACTCCAGCAATCACTGCATTAACCGCACGCACCCTCTGTTAATTATTAACCGCACACTTTCAGTGCACTTCATGCACGCTCTTTATATCCCCAGCCAAACAACGGATATATATCCCTGAATTGCACAAGGACTTTGAAGAAGTTCCGCCGCGCCACAAGAGGGTACCTCTAAAAACACACATCCGAGCTGAGCCAGGCAGTGACGAGCACAACTCCTGGCATCCGAGTGCCGGGGG
>NZ_JAMJEZ010000008.1 GCF_023544715.1 Pseudomonas eutrophicaquae
CGGGGAGTACTTGGTGGATTTCTTCATGGCTCCATCCTCTCAAAGGTTGGAGCCTCCGGGAAACTCGGGGCGGTTCAGGTGGCACAGCACCGTGCATTCAGTGCGTACGAAAGCAGGGTCCAATCGCTGCCAGGCATTGAACTGGGGCGCCTGAACGAAGGCGAAGACGAGATATGGTTGCGGCTAGAACGGCTCCACGAGTCCCGCCCACCGAGTGTGGAAGAGCCTCTTTTGAGTCTGTGGATCAGCTTGAGTGCCTCTCCGGACATTTCGCCCCGTCTGCTTGATCAGGTTCTGCGCGAAGACCTGATCGCAATAGTGATGCTGACAACCGAGGTTGAGCCTAATACGTCTGTTCCGGTCGAAACTGCCACCCAGGAAACTCCAGTCCCTGCGCAAATCGCGCTGAAAGAATATGAGCTGGCGGACATAGTGAATCGACAGCTGGAGACCTACCTCCGGGAGCAGTGGACGCCGTGGGCTGAGCAGGAGCGGCTGCGGCGCAAGAGCATTGCGCTGTACTCGGAGCTGTTCCTGCTTGCGCAGGAAGTGCAGGGGAATTTGGGGGATACCAAGCTCGAACTCGTGTGGGGCCTAGCGGTCGCTACCTGGCAGAATCCACAGGTTGGCAGAATCGAATATCCGCTGATCACAGTGGGTGTTGAGTTGAGTGTGAATGAAAAGACCATGGCCATTGAGATTCGGCCACGCACCAACGAACCACGCCTTGAAGTCGATGCGTACATGGCGGCCGATGTGTCTACAGTAGGGGCATGGAATACCAAGGCCAAGGAGTTCTTTAAATCGAGCGAACTGCCGATTAGTCCGTTCGAACCATCCACATTCGAGCCTGTCACCAGGATGGCGTCCACGCTGCTTGATGCAGAAGGCGTCTATGTGCCCGCCATGGCAAATCTGGAGGACCGGAGCGTACCCAAGGCCAGCGAACATCTTGCCGTGACTGACACTTGGGTGCTGTTCGCTCGCCCGCGCGACAGCAGTCTCTTTGTGAAAGACCTTGAGCGGTTCGAAGCGCGTATGCAGGACAGTCCGGAGCTGCCACCGGCGTTGAGCGCCATCCTCCATGAGCCGGCGGATGCCGTTGATGAAACGCCACTGCCAGCCTATCGCGGGCTGTCACCGGTTCCGAGCGGTAATGAGACTGGGCTGGTTAAGGAGTTGTACTTCCCGAAGCCTTACAATGACGAGCAGGTGCAGATTATCCAGCGACTGGAAGCCAGCGACGGTGTTGTTGTTCAGGGTCCCCCCGGGACTGGCAAGACTCATACGATTGCCAACGTGATCTGCCATTACTTGGCCAATGGCAAGCGTGTGCTTGTCACCTCTATGAAAGATCCGGCGCTGGCGGTGCTGCGCGACAAAATACCGGAAGACATCCGCCCGTTGGCGATCAGTCTGCTGAGTAGCGAAGCTGACGGCATGAGGCAGTTCCAGTTCTCGATCGAGCGTATCGCGGCCGAGGTGCAGCGCATCGACCGGGCGGCCTACACCCTAGAGATCGGGCAGATTGATGGTGACATAGACCAGCATCACGCCCAGTTGGCGGCCATCGACTATCAGATTCGAGACTGGGCGGCAAAGAACCTGTCGGATATCCGGTTGGAAGAGGAAGTCATTCGCCCCATAGAGGCGGCCCAGGCCGTGGCCGGTCAGCAGGAGGCCCTGCAGTTGATTCCAGACCGCCTCGGTATCGAAGCGGCGTTTCGCCCGCAATTCGATGCCCAGGATCTGCTGGCCCTGCGCGAAGCTCGCCAGCAAGTCGGTGAGGCTATCGCCTATGTCGGTCAAAGGTTACCCACGCTGGAAACCTTTCCGGAAGTCCAGCATGTTCTGCAATCCCACCTGGATTTGGCAGACGAAGCGCAGCTGCGGCAGAAAGAGTCGGCCGGTGAAGTGCCGCGCCTGAATGGGGAGGGCACGGCCGTCCTTGAGCGCCTTAACAATGTGCTGGCGCGAGTCGCACAGTTGCGTGACATGCAGTCGAAGCTGGCGGACGAGGCGCACTCTTGGATTCCTAAGATGCAGGCTTGCCTGCGAACCGGCGAGACTGCAGATATCTTGGGCATGTTGCGCGAGCTGCTGCCCGCGTTCGAGGAGCTTTCCGGCGAGCGCAAGGATTTTGTCGCTCGGCCGGTAGAGGTGCCTTTCGAGTGCGTGGACGGCGACGAGATTGGGCGGGCCATCGTGAATCTGGCTGAAGGCCGACGGCCGTTCGGGATCGCTGGATGGCTCGGTAAATCGGCGCAGAAAGACAGGCTCGACAGTATTCGCATTCTGGGATCCAAGCCGCAGTCGGCCGATGAGTGGGGCTTCGTGCTGCGCTTCCTGCGTTTCCAGGCGCGCTGCATTGTGCTGATCAAGCGCTGGAATGCCTTGGCGAGCGAATTGCCACTGCCGTCGTTTGCGATCCAGCCGCAGGCTTTGGTAGAGGCCGTGCGTGTGATCGATCTGTTCACGTTGCTTGAAGAGGCGATCATCTTGGCCAGGGAACTGGCCAGCGATCTGCAGGCGCTATTGCCGGGCTGGGCTGAAGCATGTCAGTTCGAGTCCGATCCGGTCGTCCAGGCACAGGCTGAACAGTACATTCGCCATCATCTGACCCGCTCACGCCTGGCCAACGCCTGGGCAATTAAAGAAAAACTGCATCACCAGCTCGAAGGGTGCGAGGGTGAGATTTCGGCGCGCCTGCGTGCCTTCATCAGTGAGTCCTTGGGCAATCCGGGCCTCACCAGACCCTCGTTCCAAGAGCGATGGACGCAGCTGCTCGACCAACTCCATCAGGTTCTGGCGCATCGCGATGCCTTGGGCACCATCGAGCGTGTCACCACGCAGATCAAGTCCTCGGGAGCCCCGCAGTGGGCCGCGCAATTGCGCCAAACGCCGAGCGCAGTGCATGTCGATCCGCTTGTGCCGGGTAATGCACTGCAGCTTTGGCGGTTGCAGCGCTTGGCCTGCCACCTTGATGCCATCGACGGCCGTCACGAGCTGAAACGTCTATATGCTTTGCGCCAAGAGCATGAGCGCGATCTGGCGCGGCTATATCAGGACGCGGTGGTGAAACGCACCTGGCTGCGTCTTGCCGAGAATGCCACGCCTAAGGTCAAGGCGGCGCTCGAATCCTATCGCGCTGCCATTCGCCGGATCGGCAAGGGAACCGGCGTGAGGGCTGGGCGCTACCGCAAGGATGCACAGGAAGCTGCTGAAACCGCCAACACTGCCATTCCCTGTTGGATCATGCCGCATCACCGCGTTTCGGAAAGCCTGCCGGTCGAGTTCGGCCTTTTCGATCTGGTCATCATCGATGAGGCCTCTCAGTCGGATCTGACAGCTTTACCATCCCTGCTGCGGGCGAAGAAGGTGCTGATTGTCGGCGACGACAAACAGGTTTCCCCGGATGGGATCGGTTTGGAAGAAGAGCGGATGAAGGGGATGATCAACCTGTACTTAGGCAACCAGGTCGCCCTGTACCGCCCGCAGATGACACCGGATCGCTCGATATACGATCTATTCAAGGTGGCCTTTGCCGAGAGCGCCGTCATGCTACGTGAGCATTTCCGATGTGTGGCCCCGATCATCGAGTATTCGCGACAGCAGTTCTACAAGGGCGAACTTAAGCCCCTGCGCCTGCCAACGTTATCCGAGCGGCTGGACCCACCACTGATCGATCTGCGTGTGCTTGATGGCGTGAAGCAGGGCAAGGTGAACAAACCAGAAGCCCATGCAATCGTCGATGAAGTCCGCCGGATCGTCGAGGCACCGGAGATGGCCGGTCGCACCATCGGCGTGGTGTCGCTGCTAGGTGCGGAGCAGGCGCGGCTAATCATGGAGTTGCTGTCCTTGGAGCTGGGGGAAGAGATCATTGCTCGCTTCCAGATCAATTGCGGCGATGCCCGCACCTTTCAGGGCAAGGAGCGGGACATCATGTTCCTGTCGATGGTCTCCTCCCGGGGAGATGTGCATGCGCAGACCCGGGAGAACATGCAGCAACGCTTCAACGTGGCAGCCTCGCGTGCCCGGGATCGCATGTACTTGGTGCGCAGTGTGGATCTTGACGACCTCAGTCAGGCTGACTCGCTACGGCGCGGTCTGATCCAGCATTTCGAAACGCCTTTCGCCCGTGACGAGGTGGAGGTGGCCGATCTTCGCGGACGCTGCGAGTCTGGCTTCGAGCGAGATCTATACGATGTGCTGACCGAACGCGGCTACCGGGTGACGCCGCAGGTGGTCGTCGGCGCCTACCGCATCGACCTAGTGGTTGAAGGCGACAACGATGGGCGATTGGCGATCGAATGCGACGGCGACCGTTATCATGGGCCGGATGTCTGGGATGCTGACATGCGTCGTCAGCGTATTCTGGAGCGAGCCGGCTGGCGGTTCTGGCGCTGCTTCGCCTCGGCCTATACCTTGCGACGACAGGCAGTGCTCCAAGACCTCTTCGACACACTGGAGTCTATGGGCATCGGCCCATCGCAAGGGCAGGATGCTGCACCTAGCATGCACGTCGAGCGCCGGAGCGTCTTCGGCTTTCCTTCCGCTAGGGAGCCCTACGATCTCATTGGCATGGCTGAAACTCAGACGTAGTTGTTGGAGGACAGTCCCGTGGAAGCTCATTCCGGCGCCGTCTGAGCGGCAATAGTGGCGTGCTGTGCCTGCAGTCCTATTGAGCAGGTGTTACAGCATCAACCCCATGTAGTGGTCAAGCCATCCCGGACAGTGGGTTAAGCTTTTTCTCGGCAACGGCAGGCGGCAGCCCCTCATTGGCCTGATGCGGTCTGAGCCAGTTGTATCGATGCATCAGATAATGGCTGATGTCCCGCTGCGCCTCTCTGGCAGTTATGTAGCCTGTCGACGGTATCCATTCTGTTTTCAGGCTGCGAAACAGCCGCTCCATTGGGGCGTTGTCCCAGCAGTTGCCGCGTCTACTCATGCTCTGCTGCATCCGGTAGCGCCACAGCCGCTGCCGGAACAGGCGGCTGGCGTATTGGCTGCCCTGATCCGAGTGGAACATCACCTGCTGCGGTCTGCCACGCTGTTCGTAGGCCATATCGAGCGCACGGACAGCCAGCTCTGCATCCGGCCTGTCGGAGAACGCCCAGCCGATAACGCGGCGAACGTGAAGATCCAGTACCACGGCTAGGTAATGCCAGCGGCCCTGGGCCCAGACGTAGGTGATGTCACCGCACCAGACCTGGTTGGGGTGTTCGACAGAGAACTCGCGGTTCAGCAGGTTCGGAATGTCGGGGCGCTCGACCGTCGCGTGCTTGTAGGCATGAGAGCCAGGCTGCTTGCTGACGAGCCCCAGCTCACGCATCAGGCTGCGCACCTGGAAACGTCCGATCACCACGCCATCCTCGCGCATCATGCCCAGGATGCTGCGGCTGCCCGCAGCCCCACGGCTCTCGCTGAACAGCTGGTAGACCTGGCTACGCAGCGCCACACGTCGCGCATCGACGCGGTGCCGTCGGGCACGATGGGCGTAGTAGCAGGAGCGTGCTACATCAAAAGCTGAACAGACCATTTCTACCGGCTCCTGCTCACTCAACTGGTCTATCAGCGCGTACGTTCGAACTCGTCTGACATCAAGAGAGCAGTAGCCTTTTTTAGAATCGCTTTCTCCCGCTCCAGCCGGTTGATCCGGGCTTCCAGCTCCTGGATCTTTTGCTGCTCGGGTGTGAGCGCTTTGCTCTGCGGGGTGATGCCGTTGCGCTCCTGCTGGAGCTGCTTGATCCACCGGCGCAGGGCGGAGTCCACCAGTCCCAATGATTGGCTGGCCTCGGCCACGGTGTAACCCTGATCCAGAACCAGGGTCGCGGCCTCGCGCTTGAACTCGGCGGAAAATGTACGTCGCTGCTTGCTCATCAGACACCTCTCTAACGGCGAGGATTTTCGCCTAAATCGGTGTCCGGGATCAGTAGACCACTACATCCCGAGTCTGCCGGTGTGGCGACAGGGCTGCATTGCTGTGTCTGCCAAGTGCTTGTCTGCCTGTGCCATGCGGTGGGTGATTGCCTCGGGGCCGGCTGTAGCTTTTGCCGCGATCCCCTAGGTATAGTCGCGTTTTTCCGGCGATATCCCTTCCCGTCATGACTTCCCTGACTCCCCTGGCCAACCTGATCGAGCGCTTTCAGGCGCAGACGCCCATCCGCGCCAGTTCGCTGATCGTTACCGTGTATGGTGACGCCATCGAGCCGCATGGCGGTGCGGTGTGGCTGGGCAGCCTGATCCAGCTGTTCGAGCCGATGGGCATCAACCAGCGGCTGATCCGCACCTCGGTGTTCCGTCTGACCAAGGACGGCTGGCTGAAGGCCGACAAGGTCGGCCGGCGCAGCTACTACAGCCTGACCGGCCCCGGCCGGCGGCGTTTCGAGAAGGCCTTCAAGCGCATCTACAGCAGCGCGATGCCGGCCTGGGACGGCACTTGGTGTCTGGCGGTGCTGTCCCAGCTGGAGGCCGACAAGCGCAAGCAGGTGCGCGAGGAGCTGGAGTGGCAGGGTTTTGCCGCCCTGGCGCCGACCGTGCTGGCCAGCCCGCGCTGTGACCGGGTCGATGTGACGGCCACCTTGCAGGAGCTGGAGGCGCTGGACGACACCATCCTGTTCGAGACCACCGCCCAGGAGGTGCTGGCCTCGCGGGCGCTGCGCCTGCAGGTGCGCGAGAGCTGGAAGATCGACGGCCTGGGCGCCCATTACCACGAGTTCATCCAGCTGTTTCGCCCGCTCTGGCAGGCGTTGCGCGAGCAGGCGTCGCTCGATCCGCAGGACTGCTTCCTCGCCCGCACCCTGCTGATCCACGAGTACCGCAAGCTGCTGCTGCGCGATCCACAGCTGCCCGACGAGCTGCTGCCCGGCGACTGGGAGGGCCGTGCGGCGCGCCAGCTGTGTCGCAACATCTACCGGCTGATCTACGCACCGGCCGAGCAGTGGCTTAATCAGGTGCTGGAAACCGCCGACGGACCGCTGCCGGAGGCGGGCGAGAGCTTCTACCAGCGCTTTGGCGGGCTGCGCTGATACGAATCGCCGGGTCCTAGCGGCTCACCCAGCGCTGGCGCAGTACGCCGCTCAGGGCATCCACGCCCAGCACCAGCAGCAGCATGGCGAGGATCACCGTGGCGGCCTGGGCTTCCTGGAACAGGCTCAGGCTCATGTAGAGCATCTGCCCAAGGCCTCCCGCGCCGACGAAGCCGAGCACGCTGGCCATGCGGATGTTGTTTTCCCAGCGATACAGCGAATAGGCCATCAGCTGCGGCCAGACGCCCGGCAGGGTGCCGTAGCAGAACGCCGCGATGCGCCCGCCCCCGGCCAGCCGGATCGCTTCGGCCGGTTCGGCCGGGGTGTTCTCCAGCGCCTCGGCAAACAACCGGCCGAGTACCCCGGCGGTGTGCAGGGCCAGCGCCAGGGTGCCGGCATTCGGGCCGAGCCCGGCAGCCAGCACCATCAAGGCCGCCCAGACCAGTTCGGGAATCGCCCGCAGCGCGTTGAGCAGCAGGCTCGCCGCCTGGCGGGCCAGTGCGCCGCAGCGCCCGCTGCCAGGCAGCGCGAGCAGCAGGCCGAGCAGCGCCGCCAGCAGGGTGCCGAGCGCCGACATGGCGAGGGTTTCCAGCGCGCCACGGCCGATGGCGCGCAGGTGCGCGGTGGAGAAGTCTGGACTCAGGAAGCGCCCGGCGTACTCGCCCATCAGCGCCAGGCCCTCGGCTCCGAACAGCCCGGCAAAATCCAGCTCCAAAAAGGCGAAGGACGCCACCACCGCCACGCCGATGAGCAGTAGCAGGAGCAGGCTGGCGGCGCGCTGGCGCAGCGACGGGGCAGGCATCAGGTAAGCCTCGCGCGCAGCAGGCGACTGAGCTGGTCAGCGAGCAGCACCAAGAGCAGGAAGGTCAGCAGCATGCTGGCCACCTCGCCACCGGCGAACATGCGCATCGACAGGTCGATCTGCTGGCCAAGACCACCGGCGCCAACAAAGCCCATCACCACCGAGGCGCGGATCGCGCACTCCCAGCGGTACACGCTGTAGGAGAGCATCTCGGCGCTGGCGTTGGGCAGGATGCCGTAGGCGAAGGCCGCCAGCCGGCCGCTGCCGGCACCGAGCAGGGCGCGCGCCGGGCGTTGATCGACCGATTCGAAGATTTCGGCATAGACCTTACCGAGCATGCCGCTATAGGTGATGGCGATCGCCAGCACCCCGGCGCTCGGGCCAAGGCCGACAGCGCGCACGAACAGCAGCGCCCAGACGATCTCCGGCACGCTGCGCAGGATGATCAGCAGGCCGCGCACCGGCCAGCGCAGCAGCCGTGCCCAAGGGGCTGGCACGCCGCCGCGGTGCAGCGCCGAGAGCGACAGGGCGCGGCTG
This sequence comes from Pseudomonas eutrophicaquae, assembly GCF_023544715.1. Classification (GTDB taxonomy): domain Bacteria; phylum Pseudomonadota; class Gammaproteobacteria; order Pseudomonadales; family Pseudomonadaceae; genus Geopseudomonas. The sequence goes on from NZ_JAMJEZ010000008.1 coordinate 8,368, forward strand.
GCCAGCAGCGCGGTAGGCACGGCGAGCAGCAGCGCCAGCGCCATGCCGGCGGTGGCGATGGCCAGGGTTTCCAGGGTGGCGCGAAGCAGCAGGGCGAGGAACTCGCCGTCGTGGGCGGGGGGCCAGAAGTCGGCGAGGAAGCCACCCATGGTCTGCAGGTTGCTGCGATCGAGCAGCACACCGGGGTTCAGCTCGCTGAGGGCAAGGCCGGGCCAGAGCAGCAGCACGGCGAGCATGCTCAGCAGCAGGCGCGGCAGGGCGGCGGGGTCACGGATTGGGGTATTCATCAGCAGCGCGGGATCTGCAGCATGGGCGCGGCCGGCGCCACGGCGGGCGCTGGCGTCTGCAGCTGTTCGTTGGTGTAGAGGGCATCCAGCTCGGCGCGGCCGACTTCGCTGGCCGGGCGGTCGAAGGCGATGCGCCCGTCGCGCACGCCGATGATGCGCTGGAAGTGGCCGAGGGCCAGCTCCACCGCATGCAGGCTGGCCAGCAGGGTGATGCCGCCCTCGGCCGCCTCGCGGTTGAGCAGCGCCAGGGTATGCCCGGCGAGTACCGGGTCCATCGCCGAGACCGGCTCGTCGGCGAGGATCAGCGCCGGCTCCTGGTAGAGCACCCGGGCGATGCCGACCCGTTGCAGCTGGCCGCCGGAGAGCTGGTCGCAGCGCGCAAACAGCTTGTCGGCCAGATCGAGGCGGGCCAGCGCATCGCGGGTGCCGTGGCGGTCCAGCGGGCAGACGAGGTTGAGCAGCGCCCGGCCCAGCGACCATTGACCGAGCCGGCCGGCGCCGACGGCGGTGATCACCCGCTGGCGCGGCGGCAGCGGCGGCGCCTGGTGGATCAGGCCGATGCGTGCGCGCAGGCGCTGGCGCGCACGCGGTGGCAGCGCCCAGGGCGTACTGCCGAGCAGCTCGAACTGGCCGCCGGTGGGACGCAGGGCGGTGGCCAGCAGGCGCAGCAGGGTGGTCTTGCCGGCGCCCGAAGGGCCGATGATCGCCACCCGCTCGCCGTGCGCGACGGCAAGGTCGATGTCGTGCAGGGCCGGTGCGCCGTTGGCGTGGGTCAGGCCCACGCCAGACAGGCGCAGGGTCACTTCAGCAGACCCGCCGAACGGGCGGCTTCCTCGATGCTGGCGTAGTTTTCCGCACGGGTCTCGATGAAGCGGCTGGCAGCCTGCAGGTCGAGGATCGCCTTGTGCTCCGGGTTGGCCGGATCGAGGGCCAGGAAGGCGGCCTGGATCTTCGCACTCAGCCCGGCGTCGAGGCCGCCGCGCACCGTCCAGTTGTAGTCGTAGTAGGTGGGGGTGGTGGCGAAGACCTTGACCTTGTCGGTATCGACCTTGCCGGCGGCGACCAGCTTGTCCCACACCGAGGCGTTGAGCACGCCGGCATCGGCCTTGCCGGCCTGCACCCAGGCGGCGGTGGCGTCATGGGCGCCGGAGTAGGCCACGCGGCTGAAGAATTCCTCGGGCTTGATGCCGTCCTTGAGCATGAAGAAGCGCGGCATCAGGCTGCCGGACGTGGACGACACCGAGCCGAAGGCGAAGGTCTTGCCCTTGAGGTCAGCCAGCGATTTCACTGCCGGATCGGCGCTGATGAACTTGCTGGTGAACACTTCGTCCTGCTCGCGCTGCACCAGCGGGCGGGCCTCGGCGTCCTTGAGGTGCAGCTGGACGAAGGTGAAGCCGCCCAGCCAGGCCAGGTCGATGCGGTCGCTGGCCATCGACTCGACCACGGCGGCGTAGTCGGAAACCGGCACGAACTTCACTTCCATGCCCAGTTGCTGCTCCAGGTAGGCACCCAGCGGCTTGAACTTGCGCAGCAGTTCGGTCGGCGCCTCGTCGGGGATCGCCGAGACGCGCAGCACGTCGGCGGCCTGGGCCATGAGGGCGGACAGGGACAGGGCGACGCCGGCAGCGACGGCCAGGGTTTTCTTGAGCATGGGGTTTCTCCGGTTCAATGGCGGAAAAAAGGGGAAGTCGTGTGCGGGAGCGGAGTATAGAGAGGTCGCGGCGGCACACCAAGGCTGGCGTGCCGCCGCGCCCCTCAGGCGTTGCGGCGGGCGTTGCGCTGGCGCAGGTAGTCGAGCACGGCGGCCTGATCGCCACTGAACTCGATGCGGGGCGCCTTGCTTTCGCGCTGGTAGACGTACATGGGGTCGTAGTATTCGACCAGCAGCCCCTCGATCCAGGCGCGGTGGCCATCCACCGCAGCGCTGCGCAGCTGCTCCTCCAGCGCCGCATCCATCAGCGCGGCCAGGCGCTGGTAGCGCTCGCCGCCGAGCCGCTTCTGGATGTTGCCAAGGCTTTGCCGCAGGCGCTCGGCGAAGGCCGGCAGCCCTGCCTCCTCGCCATGCAGGGCGACGAACTCGGCGGACAGATCGATCACATAGTCGCCCAGGATGCGCTCGATGCGCCCTTCCAGGCTGTCTTCCAGCCAGACCAGCGGATAGTCCTGCATGCCCAGATGCAGCGGCAGCGGCAGCGAGCAGCGACCGATCAGCCGGCTTTCGTCCTCCAGCACGAAGGCGCTGCGGCCGGCGGCACGCTGCTTGAGCAGGTCGATGGCCAGACGGTTCTCGAAGTCGATCTGCGCCGGCTGCTCGCTGGCATGCCGGCCAAAGCTTGAGCCGCGGTGGTTGGCGTGCCTTTCCAGATCGACGGCGTTGTCCAGCTGCGCCAGCACCTCGGTCTTGCCGGTGCCGGTCATGCCGCCGACGATCACGAAGTCGCATTCGGTCACGGCCGCTTCGAGGGTTTCGATCAGGAAATGGCGCATCGCCTTGTAGCCGCCGAGCACGCGCGGATAGTCGATGCCGGCTTCCTCGCGCAGCCACTGCTGGGTGATCTGCGAGCGCAGTCCGCCGCGGAAGCAGAACAGGTAGCCCTCGGGGTTGGCGCGGGCGAAGGCCGCCCAGGCGGCGATGCGCTCGGCTTTGAGCGTACCGCGCACCAGCTGGTGACCGAGGGCGATGGCCGCGTCCTGACCCTGCTGCTTGTAGCAGGTGCCGACCTTCTGCCGCTCGATGTCGTTCATCAGCGGCAGGTTGACGCTGTGGGGGAAGGCGCCCTTGCCGTGTTCGACCGGGGCGCGCACGTCCATCAGCGGGATATCGTTTAGGAAGATCGCGCGGTAGTCGGCGCTGTTGGCTCGCATCAGTACACCTCCACCGCGTGACGCTGTCGGGCGACCAGTTCGCCGATCGGCGCCAGCTGCAGGCCCAGCTCGGCGGCCACGGCGAGGAGCTCGGCCTCGCCCTCCGGGGTGACGGCAATCAGCAGGCCGCCGCTGGTCTGCGGGTCGCAAAGCAGCAGCTTCTGCGTCTCGTCGAGAGGGGCGATACGCTCGCCGTAGCTGTCGAAGTTGCGCAGGGTGCCGCCCGGTACACAGCCCTCGGCCAGATAGTGCTCGACGCCGGCGATGCGCGGCACGGCAGCGGCCTTAAGGCGCGCGGTCAGGCCGCTGCCGTCAGCCATTTCCACTAAATGGCCGAGCAGGCCGAAGCCGGTGACATCGGTCATCGCCGTCACGCCGGCCAGCTTGCCAAAGCGCGCGCCGGGCTTGTTCAGGGTGCACATCCAGTCACGGGCGAGATTCGCATCCTCGGCGCGCAACTTGCCCTTCTTCTCGGCGGTGGTGAGGATGCCGATGCCCAGCGGCTTGGTCAGGTACAGGCGGCAGCCTTCGCTGGCGGTGTCATTACGCTTCATGAAGCGCTTTTCGACGATGCCGGTGACCGCCAGGCCGAAGATCGGCTCGGGGGCATCGATCGAGTGACCGCCGGCCAGCGGGATGCCGGCGGCATCGCACACCGCGCGCCCGCCACGGATCACCTCGCGGGCCACTTCCGGAGCCAGCACATTGACCGGCCAGCCGAGGATGGCGATGGCCATCAGCGGGTCGCCACCCATGGCGTAGATGTCGCTGATCGCGTTGGTCGCGGCAATGCGGCCGAAATCGAAGGGGTCGTCGACGATCGGCATGAAGAAGTCGGTGGTAGACACCACGCCACGCTCCTCGTCGATGGCGTAGACCGCCGCATCATCACGCGAGGCATTGCCGACCCAGAGCTTCGGGTCGAGGTGCTGCGCCCCGCTGCCGGCGAGGATCACCTCCAGCACCTTGGGGGAAATCTTGCAGCCGCAGCCGGCGCCGTGGCTGTACTGGGTGAGGCGGATCGGTTCGCTCATGGAGGCACTCCGGGGTGGGTCGCGATAGGTGGCGATTCTAGCAAAGCCTCCCGGGTGGCTGGCGGCGTGCGGCGGGATAGGCCATATGTCCAATGGGCGGGCGATGCTTGCGCTCAATCATGTATCGCTTTTTGGGGATTTGGTGTGCCAGGAGCAGACAAGGTTTGCAGTATTTGGCGATATTGGCCCAATTATTGGCTGTTTTTGCCGAACAAGGTGCCTAGTGTGTGCAGCCTGTTAGGGCTTTAAAGGGATACTGGAACAGAAATATTTTTTCTTGAACTGTATCCCTTTTTGGGTATGCTCGAGGCGTTGGCTCGTCCCCGCGATGCCCGCGTGCTGATCAGAGCCGAAGAGCCCTAAAGCCGTTACAAGAATAATTCGGGAGCACCCCTATGAAACGCCTCAAGCTGGCCGCGCTGGTCGCCGCCATTGGTTGCGCCTCCTCCCTGCAGGCTGCCGAGACCTACACCCTCAAGTTCGGCCACTTCCTGCCGTCCACCTCGTATCAGCATACCCAGATGTTCGAGCCGTGGTGCGCCAAGCTCAAGGACGAGTCGGCCGGTCGCCTGCAGTGCCAGATCTACCCGTCGATGCAGCTGGGCGGTACACCGGCCAAGCTGGCCGACATGGTGCGCAACGGCGTGGCGGACATTGTCTGGACCGCACCGTCCTACTCGCCGGGCAAGTTCCCGCGCATCGAGGTGCTTGAGCAGCCGTTCCTGATGCCCTATGGCTCGCGCAACAGCGATCCGATCATCTGGAACTTCTACCAGCAGTACGCCAAGGATGACTTCAAGGGCTACAAGGTGCTGTCCATGCACGGCGATGGCGGCATGGGCTTCCATACCCGCAGCAAGGCGGTCACCAGTCTGGATGACCTCAAGGGCATGAAGCTGCGCGCGTCCAACCGCGCCTCCTCGCTGCTGGTCGAATCGCTGGGTGCCGCGCCGGTGAGCATGCCGCCGCCGCAGATGACCGAGTCGCTGTCCAAGGGCGTGATCGACGGCGTGCTGTTCACCTGGAGCACCATCCGCGATGTGAAGATCGACGAGGTCACCCGCTACCACAGCGCCTCGCCGGAAGGCGCTCCGGCGCTGAGCAATACCGTCCTGACCATGCTGATGAACCCGAAGAAGTTCGACAGCCTGCCCAAGGATCTGCAGGAAATCATCGAGCGTAACAGCGGTGATGCCCTCAACGACCTGATCAGCGGCGTGTGGGACCAGCAGATGGACGCCTCGATCAAGGCCACCCCGGCCGAGCAGATCGTGCCGATCAGTGCGGACAACTACGCCGCCATGCAGAAGGCTGCCGAGCCGGTGGCGCAGAACTGGGTCAAGGAAGTCTCCGCCAAGGGAATCGACGGCGCGGCCCTGCTGCAGGGCGCGCGTGATCTGGCGACTGCCCAAGCCCAAAACCGGTAATTCATCATGGCCGAATCGCTTTCCTTCGAAGGCGGCCAGGAACTGCAACGCGGCCCCCTGGGCCGCGTTCTGTATCAGGCCTGCCGAATCTGGGCACTGGCTGGAGGCGGCGTACTGCTGGCGCTGATCGGCATGTCGCTGGTGTCGATCATCGGCCGCAAGCTGTATGCCGCCCCGGTGCGCGGCGACATCGAGCTGATGGAGATGGGCGCGGCAATCGCGATTGCCAGCTTCCTGCCGATCTGCGAGATGCGCGGGCTGCACCTCAAGGTCGATACCTTCACCCTGCGCGCCCCGCAGTGGATGCAGACCGGGCTGGATGTGATCGGCCATGGCCTGTGCCTGCTGGCGGCGCTGGTCCTCGCCTGGCGGACCGCCCTGCAACTGGGCGACACCCTGACCTATGGCGATGTCTCCACCCTCTTGACCATCCCGCTGTGGATTCCGCTGGCACTGATCGTGCCCAGCCTGTTGCTGCTGGCGCTGGCCAGCGCCTGGCGCATCACCCACTGTCTGGCACCCGGAGGTCGTCCATGAGCGGTCTGACACTTGGCCTGATCGGTCTGGCCATCACCCTGACCCTGCTGGCGCTGCGCGTACACATCGGGGTGACCATGCTGATCGGTGGGACGGCCTGTTTCCTAGCCGTGAATGCCGGCGACTGGAATGCGCTGCTCTACACCCTCAACAATCTGGCCTACTCGCGTCTGTCCAACTACGACCTGGCGGTGATTCCGCTGTTCGTGCTGATGGGTCAGTTTGCCACCCATGGCGGCCTGTCGCGGGCGATCTTCCGCTGCGCGGCGGCGTTCATCGGCCACCTCAAGGGCGGCATCGGCATGGCGGCGATCGGTGCCTGTGCAGGCTTCGGGGCGATCTGCGGCTCCTCGCTGGCCACTTCGGCGACCATGAGCCATGTGGCGCTGCCGGAGCTGCGCCGCCACAACTATTCCGGCCGTCTGGCCACCGCCACCGTGGCGGCCGGCGGCACCCTGGGCATCCTGATTCCGCCGTCGGTGCCGCTGATCATCTACGCGGTGCTGACCCAGGAGTCGATCGCCAAGCTGTTCGTTGCGGCGGTGATTCCCGGCATCCTCGCGGTACTTGGCTACATGGTCGTGCTGCGCATCATGGTGGCCCGCGAGGGCGGCCATGATCACGAGCTGGAAAAGGCCAGCGCCGGTGAGCGCCTGCGCGCCACGCTGAATGTGCTGCCGGTGGTCGGGGTCTTTCTGGTGGTGATCGTCGGCATCTACGGCGGCTGGTCCAACCCCACCGAGGCAGCGTCGATCGGCGCGGCGGCCTGCGGCATCCTCGCGGTCCTGCAGGGTGGCATGCGCTGGGAGGGGATCAGCAAGAGCCTCCTGGGCACCGCCGAGACCACCGCGATGATCTTCCTGGTGCTGCTCGGTGCCGATCTGCTCAATTCGGGGCTGGCGCTGACCCAGATGCCCAACGAGCTGGCTGAGTGGGTGAAGAACAGCGGCATGGCGCCGATGCTGGTGCTGGCGGCGATCCTGATTACCTACCTGCTGCTTGGCTGCGTGATGGATTCGCTGGCGATGATCCTGCTGACCATCCCGATCTTCTACCCGATGATCATGGGTCTGGACTTCTTCGGCATGGATGCGACCGAGAAGTCGATCTGGTTCGGCATTCTCGCGCTGATGGTGGTGGAAATCGGTCTGGTGACGCCGCCTTTGGGCATGAACCTGTTCATCGTCCAGCGCGCCGCCGGCAACGTGCCGCTGGCCGAGACCGCCCGTGGTGTACTGCCGTTCATCACCTCGGATCTGCTGCGCATCGCGCTGCTGGCGCTATTCCCGGGCATCAGCCTGTGGCTGCTGTCCTTCTGATCCGCAGCGCCTGAAACGCCAAGGCCCCGCCGGTGCTGCCGTGCGGGGCCTTGTTTTTTGCCGGGCGGTGCTGAGATTCAGACCGCGACATCCGCCTTGATGTGCGGGTGGGCCTGGTAATTCAGTAGCTCGAAGTCCTCGAAGCGGAAGGCGAACAGATCCTTCACCGCAGGATTCAGGCGCATCTGCGGCAGCGGCAGCGGCTCGCGGGACAGCTGCAGATCGGCCTGCTCCAGGTGGTTGCTGTACAGGTGGCAGTCGCCGCCGGTCCAAATGAACTCACCGGGTGCGAGGTCGCAGACCTGCGCCACCATCAGGGTCAGCAGCGCGTAGCTGGCGATGTTGAATGGCACGCCAAGGAAGATGTCCGCCGAGCGCTGGTAGAGCTGGCAGGAGAGCTTGCCGTCGGCGACATAGAACTGGAACAGCGCATGGCAGGGCGGCAGGGCCATCTGCTCGACCAGCGCCGGATTCCAGGCCGAGACCATCAGCCGCCGCGAGTCGGGATTCTGCTTGATCATCGCGATCAGGTTGGCGATCTGATCGATCGACTCGCCATTGGGCGCTGGCCAGCTGCGCCACTGGTAGCCGTATACCGGGCCTAGCTCGCCGTGCTCGTCGGCCCACTCGTCCCAGATGCGCACGCCGTTGTCCTTCAGGTAGCGGATGTTGGTGTCACCCTTCAGGAACCACAGCAGCTCATGGATGATGGATTTGAGGTGGCATTTCTTGGTGGTGACCAGCGGGAAGCCGGCGGCCAGATCAAAGCGCATCTGGTGACCGAACACGCTCAGGGTGCCGGTGCCGGTCCGGTCGCTCTTGAAGGTGCCGGTCTCGCGCACGCGGCGCATCAGCTCAAGGTACGGTTGCATCGAAGGCTCCTCAGGAACGCGCAGCGCGCTGGTAGGCAAACACGATCAGGCCGATACCGCCGAGGATCATCGGCAGGCTGAGCAGCTGGCCCATGGTCAGCCAGCCGAAGGCCAGGTAGCCAAGTTGGGCATCGGGCACGCGGACGAACTCGACTAGGAAGCGGAACAGCCCGTAGCAGGCGGCGAACAGCCCGGACACCGCCATGGTCGGGCGCGGTTTGCTGGAATACAGCCAGAGGATGGCGAACAGCGCCACGCCTTCCAGGGCGAACTGGTAGAGCTGCGAGGGGTGGCGGGCGAGCTGCGCGGGGTCGCTCCAGGCCGGGAACAGCATCGCCCACGGCAGATCGGTCGGCTTGCCCCACAGCTCGGCATTGATGAAGTTGCCGATCCGCCCGGCACCCAGACCCAGCGGCACCAGCGGGGCGATGAAGTCGAGCAGCTGGAACAGGCTCTTGCCGTTGCGCTTGCCGAACCACCAGGTGGCCAGCATCACGCCGAGAAAGCCGCCATGGAACGACATGCCGCCTTCCCAGAGGCGCAGCAGCGACAGCGGATCGGCGAGAAACTGCGCGAAGTTGTAGAGCAGCACATAGCCAAAGCGTCCGCCGAGGATCACCCCGCAGGCCACCCAGAACACCAGGTCAGAGAGCTTGTCACGGCTCCAGGCCGGGTCGAACTGCGCCTGCCGGCGGGTCGCCAGCCACCAGGCGCCACCGATACCGACCAGGTACATCAGGCCGTACCAGTGGATCTTCAGCGGGCCGAGGGCGAGGGCCACCGGGTCGATCTGCGGGAACAGCAGCATGGTCACTCCTCGGGAATCAGAGCAGGAAGTTCAGGCCAACGCCGAGCAGCAGCAGGGCGAACAGGCGCTTGAGCAGGCGCGCCGACAGCTTGTGGGCCAGCTGGGCGCCAAAGCGGGCGAAGATCATTGAGGTGGCGGCGATGCCGAGCAGTGCCGGCAGGTAGACAAAGCCGACGCTCCACTCCGGCAGCGCGCTGGCATCACGGCCCAGCCACATAAAGCTCAGCGCGCTGGTCACGGCAATCGGCAGGCCGCAGGCCGCCGAGGTGGCCACTGCCTGCTGCATTGGTACGCTGCGCCAGGTCAGGAACGGCACGGTCAGCGAACCGCCGCCGATGCCGATGATCGCCGAGGCCCAGCCGATCACCCCACCGGCCGCGCCCAGCGTGGCTTGGCCTGGCACCGTATGGCTGGCCTTGGGTTTGAGATCCAGCGCCATCTGCGCAGCCATGACCAGGGCGAACACGCCGATGATCTTCTGCAGCAGCGGGCCTTGCAGCAGGGTGGCGGTAAAGCCGCCCAGCACGCTGCCGGCGAGGATGCCGACGGTCAAGGAGCGGAAGATCGGCCACTGCACCGCGCCACGTTTGTGGTGGGCGAGCACCGAATTGATCGAGGTGAAGGCGATCGTGGCCAGCGAGGTGCCGACTGCCAGGTGTGTCAGCACCTCCGGGGCGACGCCCTGGGCCTGGAAGCTGAACACCAGCACCGGGACGATGATCATCCCGCCACCGACCCCGAACAATCCAGCCAGTACGCCGGCGGCGGCCCCCAGCAGCAGGTAGAGAAGAAATTCCATGAAGCCTCCATCACAAAGGCGGCATGGTAGCGGATGGCTCGGGGGTGCTCCAGTTGCGCGCGCCCGTCACGCGTCCGGCAGATCAGCCCGGCAGGCTGCCGCTGGGGTTCAGCATGCGCGCCAGACCCTGCTCGCGCAGGGTCTGCAGCAGCAGGGCATGAATGGCCTGCGGATGATCCAGAGCGAGGATCTGCTTCAGCAGGTCGCGGGTCTGGGCGAGCGACAGCTGGCGCAGCAGCCACTTCACCTTGGGCAGGTTGGTGGCGTTCATCGACAGCGAATCAAAGCCCATGGCCATCAGCAGCGCGGCCGCCGCCGGATCGCCTGCCATCTCGCCACAGATGCTCACCGGCGTGCCGACACCGTGGGCATCATCGACCACCCGCTTCAGCGCCTGCAGCACCGAGGGGTGCAGGTAGTCGTAGAGGCTGGCGACTCGTGGGTTGTTGCGATCGACCGCCAGCAGGTATTGGGTCAGGTCGTTGGAGCCGACCGAGAGAAAATCGACCCGGCGGGCCAGCTCGCGGATCTGGAACACCGCGGCAGGGATCTCGATCATCACCCCGACCGGCGGCATCGGCACATCGACGCCTTCCTCGCGGACCTCGTTCCAGGCCCGCGCCAGCAGGCGCTGCGCCTCTTCCAGTTCTCCCAGACCGCTGATCATCGGCAGCAGGATGCGCAGGTTCTCAAGGCCGACGCTGGCCTTGAGCATGGCGCGCGCCTGCACCAGGAAGATCTCCGGGTGATCGAGGGTGACACGGATGCCGCGCCAGCCGAGGAACGGGTTGTCTTCCTTGATCGGGAAGTAGGGCAGCGCCTTGTCGCCGCCGATGTCCAGGGTGCGCATGGTCACCGGCAGCGGGTGGAAGGCCTCGAGCTGCTGGCGATAGATCGCCGCCTGCTCCTTTTCGCTCGGGAAGCGCTCGTTGGTCATGAACGGCACTTCGCTGCGGTACAGCCCGACGCCCTCGGCGCCGCGCTCCTGGGCGCGGGCGACATCGGCAAACAGTCCGGTGTTGACCCACAGCGGCATGTGATGACCGTCGAGCGTCTCGCAGGGCAGGGCGCGCAGCGCGTCCAGGCCCTGATTGAGCTGGCGCTCCTCCTCGGCGATTTCGGCGAACTGCCGGCGCAGGCCGGCCGAGGGGTTGGTGAACACATCCCCGCGGTAGCCATCGACGATCAGCTCAAGGCCATCGACCATGTTGTAGGGCAGATCGACCGCGCCCATCACCGTCGGCACGCCCATGGCGCGGGCGAGGATCGCCACGTGGGAGTTGCTGGAGCCGGTGACCGAAACCAGGCCGATCAGCTTGCCGGGCGGCACCTCGCCAAGCATCGCCGGCGACAGCTCCTCGCTGACCAGAATGGTGTTGTCCGGGTAAACCAGCGCCTGCTGGCGGGCTTCCTGCAGGTAAGCGAGAATGCGCCGGCCGATGTCCTTGATGTCCGAGGCGCGCTCGCGCAGGTACTCGTCATCCATCAGCTCGAAACGCTGCACATGGCCGTTGACCACCTGGCGCAGCGCGCCCTGGGCCCACTGGCCGGTTTCAATCACCCGCACCACTTCGCCGGCGATCGAGGCGTCATCCAGCATCATCAGGTAGACATCGAACAGGGCGCGCTCTTCCTGACGCAGCTGGCTGGCCAGGCGCGCCGACAGGGCGCGCATGTCGCTGCGCACCGCCTCGATGGCGTTATAGAAGAAGGCGATTTCGCCGTCGATGTCCTCGACGGCCCGATCCGGCACCACTTCAAGATCGGCCGGCGGCAGCACCACCACGGCGGTGCCCAGCGCCACGCCGGGCGAGCCTGGCACCCCGACGAAGCGGGTGTCAGGGGTGGCCTTGCCCTGCTTGCCGAGACCGCGGATCGAGCCGGTGGCCTCGGCATGGGCGATCACCCCGGCGAGCTGGGCGCTCATGGTCACCAGGAAGGCTTCCTCGCCTTCATCGAACTGGCGGCGCTCTTTTTGCTGCACCACCAGCACGCCCATCACCCGGCGGTGGTGGATGATCGGCGCACCGAGGAACGAGGCGTAGCGCTCCTCGCCGGTTTCGGCAAAGTAGCGGTAGCGCGGGTGGCTGGAGGCATCTTCGAGGTTGAGCGGCTCCTCGCGGCTGCCGACCAGGCCGACCAGCCCTTCATCGGGGGCCATGCTGACCCGGCCGATGGCGGCCTTGTTCAGGCCCTCGGTGGCCATCAGCACGAAGCGCTGGCTGGCCGGATCGCACAGGTACACCGAGCAGACCTGAGTGCTCATGGCGGCGCGCACCCGCTCGACGATGATCGTCAGGGCGGTGGTGAGATCCTGGGCCGAATTGACCTCCTGGATGATCTTGCGCAGCGTGTTGAGCATGGTCAAAGGGCGGCGCTCCTGTGCGTCGTGCGGTCAGTCAGTCACGGTTGGGCAGGCGTGGGGCCAGTTCGCGCAGCGCGCGGCGGTAGACCTCGCGCTTGAAGGACACCACCTGGCCCAGCGGGTACCAGTAGCTGACCCAGCGCCAGCCATCGAACTCGGGCTTGCCGGTGACATCCATGCGCACCCGCCGCTCATCGCCGGTCAGCTGCAGCAGGAACCACTTCTGCTTCTGGCCGATGCACAGCGGCTGGCTGTGGGTGCGTACCAGACGCTGCGGCAGGCGGTAGCGCAGCCAGCCGCGGGTGCAGGCGAGGATGCGCACATCGGCCGGCAGCAGGCCGACTTCCTCGTTCAGTTCGCGAAACAGCGCCTCTTCCGGCGACTCCTTCGGGTGGATGCCGCCCTGGGGGAACTGCCAGGCATCCTGATTGATGCGCCGTGCCCACAGCACCTGGCCGACCTCATTGGCGAGGATGATGCCGACATTGGGTCGGAAGCCATCGGAATCGATCACGGCGGGGTACCTCGGATACAGATATCCCCGGATTGTTCCACAAAGCCGGCGACAGCGGCAACGCGAACGGCGCGCCCGCCGGGCAGGCTGGCACGCCTGTTGCGTGTGGGTGCGCCTCAGCGCGCCTGGCCGGCGAAGCGGCCGAGGAACAGCTGGTAGGCCGGATCGCTGCTCTCGTCCCAGTAGGGGTAGCCGATCGCATCCAGCGCCTGGATCAGGCCCGGCAGCTCGCTGTCGGTCACCTGCAGGCCGACCAGCACGCGGCCGTCGGCGGCGCCGTGGTTGCGGTAGTGGAACATCGAGATATTCCAGCGCCCGCCGAGCTTATTAAGGAAGTTGAACAGCGCCCCGGGCCGCTCGGGGAACTCGAAGCGGAACACCCGCTCGTTCTCCGCCCCCGGCGCATGGCCGCCGACCATGTGGCGGATGTGCAGCTTGGCCAGCTCGCTGTCGGTCAGATCCAGCACCGGGAAGCCCTGCTCGCGCAGCGACTCGACCAGCAGCTCGCGTGGGTCGTTCTCCGGGTGGGTCTGCACGCCGACGAAGATCTGCGCCTCATCGGGGGTGTTGTAGCGGTAGTTGAACTCGGTGATCGAGCGCTTGCCGAGCGCCTGGCAGAACGCCTTGAAGCTGCCGGGCTTCTCGGGGATGGTCACCGCGATGATCGCCTCGCGCTTCTCGCCGAGCTCCGCGCGCTCGGCCACATAGCGCAGCCGGTCGAAATTGATGTTGGCGCCCGAGTCGATCGCCACCAGAGTCTGCCCGCTGATGCCCTCGCGCTCGACGTAGCGCTTGATCCCCGCCACACCCAAGGCGCCCGCCGGCTCGGTGATCGAACGGGTGTCGTCGTAGATGTCCTTGATCGCCGCGCAGATCTCGTCGGTGCTGACGGTGATCACCTCATCGACATAACGGCGGCAGACCTCGAAGGTGTGCTGGCCGATCTGTGCCACGGCCACGCCATCGGCAAACAGCCCGACCTGGCTGAGCACCACCCGCTCGTCAGCGGCCATCGCCGCGCGCAGGCAGTCGGACTCCTCGGGCTCGACACCTATCACCTTGATGTCCGGGCGCAGGTATTTGACGTAGGCGGCGATGCCGGCGATCAGCCCGCCGCCGCCAACCGGGACGAAGATCGCATCCAGACGCCCCGGATGCTGGCGGAGGATCTCCATGGCCACGGTGCCCTGCCCGGCGATCACATCCGGGTCATCATAGGGATGGACGAAGGTGTAGCCCTTCTCCTCAACCAGCTTCAGGCAGTGGGCCAGCGCCTCGGGGAAGGCCTCGCCATGCAGCACCACCCGAGCGCCGCGGGCGCGCACGGCCTGCACCTTGATCTCCGGGGTGCTGCGCGGCATGACGATGATCGCCTTGATGCCGAGTTTCTTGGCTGCCAGTGCCAGCCCCTGGGCGTGGTTGCCGGCTGAGGCGGCAATCACCCCGCGGGCTTTCTCCTCCTCGCTGAGGCCTGCGGCCTTCTGGTAGGCACCGCGGATCTTGAAGGAGAACACCGGTTGCAGATCCTCGCGCTTGAGCAGGATCTGGTTGCCGAGCCGCTCGGACAGGCTGCGCGCGCTGTCCAGTGGGGTTTCCACCGCCACATCGTAGACGGGCGAGGTGAGCATCTTCTTGACGTACTGTTCGAGCATTGGGGCAGCCGCAGGCGGGGTGGGGCAGGGTGCGGCGAGTCTACTCCGCTGCCTGCGCCCGGCCAACCACTGCGCCGAATTGCCGGGGGCAGGCGGTATAATGCCAGCCAACTTTCACCCAACCTTGCGCGGAATACCCATGAACCAGGATCAGCTCAAACAGGCCGTGGCCCAGGCTGCTGTCGATCACATCGCCCCGCGGCTGGAGCGGCGCAGCATCATCGGCGTCGGCACCGGCTCCACCGCCAACTGCTTCATTGATGCACTGGCCAAGATCCGCGATGACTTCGATGGCGCGGTGGCCAGCTCCGAAGCCACCGCCGCGCGGCTGAAAGCCCACGGTATCCCGGTCTATGACCTCAACAGCGTGGTGGATCTGGAGTTCTACGTGGATGGCGCCGACGAGGCCGATGCGCACCTGCAGCTGGTCAAGGGCGGTGGCGGAGCGCTGACACGCGAGAAGATCGTTGCCGCGGTGGCGCGCACCTTCATCTGCATTGCCGACCAGAGCAAGCTGGTCGAGCGCCTCGGCACCTTCCCGCTGCCTGTCGAAGTGCTGCCGATGGCGCGCAGCTTCGTGGCCCGCGAGCTGGTCAAGCTGGGCGGCGATCCGGTGTATCGCGAGGGCGTGATCACCGACAACGGCAACGTGATTCTCGATGTGCATAACCTGCAGATCGGTGATGCCGTGGCGCTGGAGCAGGCGATCAACAACATCGTCGGCGTGGTCACCAATGGTCTGTTTGCTGCGCGGCCGGCGGATCTCTTGCTGCTGGGCACCGCCGAGGGCGTGCAGCGGCTGAGCCGCTGAGTGCGCCATCCGCAGGCTGCCTGCGCCAGGCGGCCTGCGGTCGCGGTCAGTTCGACGCCTTGCTGAACACGTAGAAGCGGTTGGGCTCACCGACCAGATAGATGTTGCCGTCCAGATCCATGGTCACCCCCTCGGCCTGCTCGATGCTCTGGCTCAGGCCATTGAGACCCTTCCACAGACTGAGGAAGCTGAACGGACGGCCCTGACGATCCAGCTCCAGCAGCAGGCGCGACTCATCGGAGAGTAACAGGGTATGCCCGCTGCGCGGATCGATGGCTACCGAGGACAGATCGCGCAGTGGCAGGTGCTGCAGATTCAGCGTAGCCAGTGCGCCTGGCGCACCGTCCTCGCCGGGGAACGGCAGGCTGAACAGATCGTAAGGGTCGCGCTCCTTGGCCAGCAGCAGGCTCTGGGTCAGGGAGTTCCAGGCCAGCCCCTCAAAGCCTTTATTGCCGGCCTCGGCAAAGCCCAGCTCGTAGACGGGCAGCAGGGCTAGATCAATGATAGTGGTGT
The DNA here is from genome assembly GCF_023544715.1 of Pseudomonas eutrophicaquae. Taxonomy (GTDB): domain Bacteria; phylum Pseudomonadota; class Gammaproteobacteria; order Pseudomonadales; family Pseudomonadaceae; genus Geopseudomonas. The sequence continues at coordinate 24,171 of NZ_JAMJEZ010000008.1, forward strand.
CGGGCGTGAGGCTGAAGACGGTCAACAAGTGACGCCGCTCATCGACGATCACCAGCCGGCCATCATCCAGCGCTTCGACCGCTTCCGGATCACTGAAGCCTTGCAGGCGGATCCGGCGCAGCACCACGCCGCGGGTGGTGAATTCCACCAGGTGCGGATTCTGGCCGGTGACGGTGAACAGCGTGCCGGTCAGCGGATTCCAGGTCAGCCCGGAGGTTTCATCCTCCTCAAGGCCCGGCAGGCGGGTTTCCAGTGCCAGCCGGTAGTCCGGCAGCCAGATCCCGGCAGCGCGCTGCGGCGCCTCGACCTGGCGCTCCTGCCAGAGCAGACGCAGCTGGTCATCCCAGTGCAGAAGATGCCCGGCAACCAGCACGCCCCCGCTCAGGATCAGCAGCAGAGCGAGCAGCAGGCGACGGTACGGAAAGCGGCGGGTAGGCATGGGCAGACTCGGGCAACGGGAAGGGATGCACCGTACCCGTGCCGCCTTAACGGCAGATGAAGACACCGGGTGGGCAGGGCGCCCACCCGGTCAGGCTCAGGCGAAGATCTTGCCCGGGTTCATGATGCCGTTCGGGTCGAACACCGCCTTGACCGCTTTCATATAAGCGATTTCGGCCTCCGAGCGGCTGTAGCCCAGGTAATCGCGCTTGGTCATGCCCACGCCGTGCTCGGCGCTGATCGAGCCGTTGTACTTCTCGACGGTCTCGAACACCCAGGTGTTGACCGTGGCGCACTTGGCGAAGAACTCTTCCTTGGCCATGGCATCGGGCTTGAGGATGTTCAGGTGCAGGTTGCCGTCGCCAATGTGGCCGAACCAGATGATCTCGAAGTCCGGGTAATGTTCGCCGACGATGGCGTCGATTTCCTTCAGGAACGCCGGCACCTTGGATACGGTGACCGAGATGTCGTTCTTGTACGGGGTCCAGTGGCTGATGGTCTCGGAGATGTACTCGCGCAGCTTCCACAGGTTCTGCAGCTGCTGCTCGCTCTGGCTCATCACCCCGTCCAGCACCCAGCCCTGCTCGACGCAGTGCTCGAAGACTTCCAGCGCGGCGTTGGTCAGCTCCTCGTTGGCGGCCTCGAACTCCAGCAGCGCGTAGTACGGGCAATCGGTTTCGAACGGGGCCGGCACATCACCACGTGCCAGCACCTTGGCCAGTGCCTTGTCGGAGAAGAACTCGAAGGCGGTCAGATCGACCTTGCCCTGGAAGGCGTGCAGCACCGGCATGATCGAGTCGAGATCCGGGGCGCCGAGCACCATCGCGGTGAGGTTCTTCGGCGCGCGCTCCAGACGCATGGTCGCCTCGACCACAAAGCCCAGGGTGCCCTCGGCGCCGATGAACAGCTGGCGCAGGTCGTAGCCGGTGGCGTTCTTGATCAGGTCGCGGTTCAGCTCGAGGATGTCGCCTTTGCCGGTGACCACCTTCATGCCGGCCACCCAGTTGCGGGTCATGCCGTAGCGAATCACCTTGATACCGCCGGCATTGGTGCCGATGTTGCCACCGATCTGGCTGGAGCCGGCCGAGGCAAAATCGACCGGATAGTACAGGCCCTGCTCCTCGGCGAAGTTCTGCAGCTGCTCGGTGATCACCCCGGCCTGGCAGACCACGGTGCGGTCGAAGGCATTGAACTCGACAATCTTGTTCATGTAGTCGAAGGCCACCACCACCTCGCCGTTGGCGGCAACGGCGCCGGCGGACAGGCCGGTGCGCCCGCCCGAGGGCACCAGCGCGACCTTGCGCTGATTGGCCCAGCGCACGATGGCCTGCACTTCCTCGATGGACTTGGGGAAGGCGATGGCCAGCGGCGCCGGGGCGAACTGCTTGGTCCAGTCCTTGCCGTAGGCATCCAGGGAGGCGGCGTCGGTCAGCACCTTGCCGGGCTCGACCAGGGTCTTGAGTTCTTCGATCAGGGCAGCTTGGGTCATCTGCGGAAATCTCGGGCGGTTCATGGTCACCCTGAGCAGGCTTCATGCTCGGGGATGGGGCGTTTCGCGGGGGCGCTATGTTAGCATATGCCCCCCCGCGAAGCGCCCGCCGCCGACCTGCGGGTCGCTACCGCCCGCGCTGCCCAGCGCCCAGACAACCCCCGGGACAACAGGTTTACGCAGATGAGCAAGACGACCTCTCTCGACAAGAGCAAGATCAAGTTCCTTCTTCTCGAAGGTGTGCACCAGAATGCCGTGGATACCCTCAAGGCCGCCGGCTACACCAATATCGAGTACCTGAAGGGCGCCCTGTCCGGTGAGGAGCTCAAGGAGAAGATCGCCGATGTGCACTTCATCGGTATCCGCTCGCGCACCCAGCTGACCGAAGAGGTCTTTGACTGCGCCAAGAAGCTGGTCGCGGTCGGCTGCTTCTGCATCGGTACCAACCAGGTTGACCTGAATGCCGCCCGCGAGCGCGGCATCGCGGTGTTCAACGCCCCTTACTCCAACACCCGCTCGGTGGCCGAGCTGGTGCTGGCCGAGGCGATCCTGCTGCTGCGCGGCATCCCCGAGAAGAACGCCTCCTGCCACCGCGGCGGCTGGATCAAGTCGGCGGCCAACTCCTTCGAGATCCGTGGCAAGAAGCTCGGCATCGTCGGCTACGGCTCGATCGGCACCCAGCTCTCGGTGCTCGCTGAGGCGATGGGCATGCAGGTGTACTTCTACGACGTGGTGACCAAGCTGCCGCTCGGCAACGCTACCCAAGTGGGCGATCTGCACGAGCTGCTCGGCATGGCCGACATCGTTTCCCTGCACGTGCCGGAGCTGCCGTCCACCCAGTGGATGATCGGCGAGAAGGAAATCCGTGCGATGAAGAAGGGCGGCATCCTGATCAACGCCGCGCGCGGCACCGTGGTCGAGCTGGATCACCTGGCCGAGGCGATCAAGGACGAGCACCTGATCGGCGCCGCCATCGACGTGTTCCCGGTCGAGCCCAAGTCCAACGACGAGGAGTTCGAGAGCCCGCTGCGCGGTCTGGACCGGGTGATCCTCACCCCGCACATCGGTGGCTCCACCGCCGAGGCGCAGGCCAACATCGGTCTGGAAGTGGCCGAGAAGCTGGTCAAGTACAGCGACAACGGCACCTCGGTGTCCTCGGTCAACTTCCCGGAAGTGGCGCTGCCTGCCCATGCCGGCAACCACCGCCTGCTGCACATCCACCAGAACATTCCGGGTGTGATGAGCGAGATCAACAAGGTGTTTGCCGACAATGGCATCAACATCGCCGGCCAGTTCCTGCAGACCAACGAGAAGGTCGGCTACGTGGTGGTCGATGTCGACAAGGAATACTCCGACCTCGCGCTGGAGAAGCTGCAGGAAGTCAAAGGCACCATTCGCTGCCGCGTACTGTTCTGAGTGAGCGCATTGCGCTGACGGAAAAGGGGGAGGCCAGTAGCCTCCCCCTTTTGCATGGTGTATCCCATTGAGTGGCCGCGCGCGGCCCCTTAACCCAGCATCCCGACGCCGCGGCGACGGAACCAGCCGGTGATCGACAGCCGCTCACGCTGGGCCAGCAGCACCTCATGGGGAAAGTCGCCGGCCATGAACACCACCAGGGTGCCGGCCTCGGGCAGGATCCGTGTGCTGCGCCCCTCGCCCAGCTCCAGCTGCAGTGCGCCACCGTCCTCGGCGCGCCAGTCCTCGTTCAGGTAGAGGATGGTGGTGACCATGCGCCGGTCATCATCGCGAAAGCGATCCAGATGGCGGTGGTAGAAGCTGCCCGGCGGGTACAGGGCAAAGTGGCTCTCGTAGTCCTCAAGGCCCAGGTACAGCGTGCGGTTGAGGGTTTCGCGCAGGTTATCCAGCACCTCCAGGTACGCATCGGTCACCGTGCTCCTGCCGCGCTCCAGCCACTGGATATGATCCCCGCGCACTTGGGCATCGAGGGTCTGGGTCGCGGCGCGGCCGATCGTGGCATGTTGCAGCTCGCCCCGCGCGTGGCGGGCGCGGCACTCGTCGGCCAGTGCCGCGATCTGTGCGGCGCTCAGGGCATGGCGCTGCTGCGACCAGCCCTGACGGGCCAGATCGTCGATCAGGGCATCGAGCAGGTCGGGAGAAAAGGCGGCAGGCATGGTGGCTCCGGGCAAGGTCGGCGGGGCGGCAGGGCAGAACAGCGCGCTGCGGGCCTGCAGTGTACTGCGCCGGTGGCAGGCTGCCGAGCACCCCGGCGCCTCGACAAGCGCCTGCAGCGCCGCCGACAATAGCCGCCTGTTTTGTGGGAGTTGCCATGCGTGTCCTGATTGCCCTGCTGCTGAGTCTGACCAGCCTGTCTGCCATGGCCGACGAGCACGCCGCGCTCTATCGTCTGGCGGGCTGGCCGCAGCAGCGTGCGCACTTCAGTGCCGCGCTGGAGGCAGCGCAGCAGCGCTATCAGGGCAGTCTGCCGCCGGCGCTGTATCAGGCGTTGCTGGACAACAGCAACCGCCGCTTTGCCGCGATGGCGATGGATCAGCGCGCGCTGGCGGCGCTGCGTGAGCAGCTGCCCGACCCGCAGCCGGCGCTGCATTTTTTTGACAGCCCGCTCGGCCGGGCGGTGATGCTGCGCGAGGTAGAGTCTACCGCCCCCGGGCATCTGGCCCAGCATGCCGATGGCCTGCCGCGGCTCAGCGCCTCGGCGCCCCGGCAGGCGCTGATCACCCGGCTGGCCCAGGCGCTGCCGGCCCGCGAGGCGGGCGCCGAGGTCAGTCTGGCGCTGGCGGGTGTGGCGGCGCAGAGCCTCAGCCAGATGATGCCGGGGCTCGATGAGCTGTTCGGCGCCCGCTCGCAGCAACTGCTCGGCGGTCAGCGCGCGCGGCTGATGAGCCAGATCGAGGCCGATCTGCACAACACCCTGCTCTACGTCTATCGCGATCTGGACGACGCCCAGCTGGCCAATTTTGTCGCGTTTGCCGAGTCCGCCGATGGGCAGCGCTATTACCAGGCGGCGCTGCAGGCGCTGCGTGCCGGGCTGCTCAGTACGCCCTGACGCCGGCGGCTGCCGGCTCAGTCGAGCCCGGCCAGTAGCGTCTCGCTCAGGGTCTCGATGGCTTGAGCACGCCCGGCGGCGACCGGATTGCCCGGATGCTCCAGCCGCGACCAGCGTGGATGGGCACGGGCCTGCTCCAGTACCGCCGGCAACGGGCCGTCGCGCCACTGCGGGGCCTGCGGGTCCTGCAGGCGGATCGGCGCCTGGGCGGCATGTCCGCGGCCCTCCAGCGCGGCCAGCAGCTGGCGCTGGCGCAGGGCCAGCAGGCGCAGGATGGCGTCATCGACGGTCAGCTCGCGCTGGCCGGTGAGCTTGCCGCGCAGCCGCTCGCCGTAGTTGCGCAGGGTCTGCCAGGTGCCGCCGGCCACCGCGCCGAGCGCCGCCGCGGCGCCCAGCGTCAATCCGCCGACCAGCAGGTCGATCCCCAGCCCCGCAGCGGCCCCGGCCGCCATGCCGCCACCGAGCTGCACGCCCAGCTGGCGCAGGGTGTGGGGATTGAACAGATCATCACCCCAGCGCCCCTCGCTCAGCGGCAGTGCCGCGGTCTCGGCGGTGCCCGGCTCGAAGGCGTACAACGCAAGCAACGCCTCGACGCAGCGCTGCTCGCGCTGGCGCAGGTCAGCGCGCAATTGGCTCAGCGCCTGCTCCAGCGCGGCGGGCGCGCTGTCGACCAGCCGGCGGCAGGCGGCGGCATCCACCAGCAATTCCGCGATCAGGCGGCTGGCCGCCTGGCGCCGCTGCTGACGCTGCCGGGCGTGCTCATCCAGCAGACGCTGCAGGCGCGCTGCGGCGGCTTCGAGCAGCAGTGCCAGGCTGGCGTACAGGCGCTGCTCGCCATCCTGCGGCGGGGCCACGCTGTCAAAGCGCACCAGCGCATGCAGGCCAAGGCGGGCCAGCGCCTCGCGCCATTCCTCGCTGCGCTGATCCGGTTGGGCGACAAAGTTGAGCACCGGCAGCAGCGGCTTGCCGGCGTCCGCGAGGATCGCCAGCTCGTCCCGGTACTTGGCCAGCACCGGCTCGCGGGCGTCGACCACATAGAGGCCGGCATCGGAGTCCAGCAGCTGGCGCAGCACCCGCGCCTCCTGCTCGAAGCGCCCGCGCGCTTCCGGCCCGGCCAGCAAGCGCTGCAGACGGGTCGGGCCTTCGAGGCGCTCACCCGGTGCGTTCAGGCCATCGAGGTAGTCGCGCAGGGCGATGGCATCCTCAAGGCCCGGGGTGTCGTAGAGCACCAGCAGCGGTTCACCGTCCACCGACAGCCGGGCGCCCTCGACATGCCGGGTGGTGCCGGGGCGGTGGGAGACTTCGCCAAAGCCGGCATCGCGGGTCAGGGTGCGCAGCAGCGAGGTCTTGCCGACGTTGGTGTGGCCGACCACGGCCAGTTTCAGCGGTGCGGACATGCAGGGCTCCCGGGGGCGGTGGGCCTGAGGGTGACGGTGGGGCGCGTCATGGCTGCTCGGCCTGGCGCGGGCCGGCCAGCCAGTCCCAGGGAGCCTCGGCGCTGAACGGCAGCGGCAGTTGCTGCAGGGCGTGGTGCCAGTCGTCGAGCCGCTCGGGGTCGAGGCGGCCGCCGGACGGCGCCGGCAGCAGCCAGACCCGGGTTTCGCCGGCGTAGCGCGACAGCTCGGCCAGCAGCGCCAGGGTGCCGCGATCCGGCGAGCGGCGCGGGTCGCAGGCGATCAGCAGCCGTGCCACGGGCGTTGCGCTCAGCTGCTCGAGCAGGGCGCGGCGCTGCAGGCTGTCTTCCAGCACGCCGCCATCGCGCACTCCGGGCGGGCAGGCGGGCGGCCAGGGATCGCGTGGGTCAAGCTCGATGGCCACCAGCAGGCTGCCCGCTGCGCTGCTCACGGCCTGACCGGTGTGGCTCTGGAACAGCCGCTCAGGGGCCGCGTGCTGCACGCTCAGGCGCTCGCTGGACGGTAGCAGGCGCTCGCGCAGCCGGGCATAGCCGGGCAGGGCCGGATCCGGCCCGAGGCGCGCCTGGCCACGGCGCCACTGAACGAAGCACAGCAGCAGCAACAGCAGGCGCGGCAGCAGGCCGTAGACCAGCAGCAGGCCGAGCAGCCAGCTGGCCCAGGTCTGGCGCGCCGCCTCGCCTCCGACCACCGCCTCGCCACTGGCGCGCAGCAGTTCGGCATCCGGCTGAGCAAAGCCGAGCAGTGCCGGCAGGGCGCCCAGGGTCTCGACCAGCGCGGCGAGGCTGGCGCTGGGCAGCAGGGTGGTCTCCCAGACAAAACCGTAGCGGCGCGTGCTGAGCAAGGCCAGCAGGGTCAGCAGTGCGCTGCCCAGCATCAGCAGCCACAGGCCATGACTGAGCAGACCGAGCGCCCAGCGTCCGAGCCGTGCACGCTCCAGCAGGCTGAGCAGCGCCGGCAGCAGCAGCGTGCTGCGCCGCTCGCGAGCCAGCAGGCGCCCCAGATGCAGCCACAGGTTGCCGAGCAGCTGGCCGCGGGTGTGCCCGGCGGCCAGCAACCAGAGCAGCAGGGTCAGCAGATGCGCGCCCAGCAGGCTGCCCAGCGCCCAGAGCAGATTGACCGGACGACTGCCATCCCCCAGCGCGCTGAGCGCCAGCCCTGCACCACCGGCCACCGCCAGCAGGGCGAGCAGCAGCAGGGCCAGGGCACCGCCCTGGCGGACATGCTGCAGGGCTTCCAGCAGGCCATCACGCTGCGCCAGATGCGTGGCCCGCTGCAGCAGGCGCTGCGTCAGATCGCCCCCCTGGGCGCGGGCCAGACGGCAGGCTTCGCTGTCCTCCAGCGGGGTCTGCTCCTCGCTCAGGCGGATCGCCTCGGCCAGCCAGCCGGCCTGCAGCAAAGAAAGGGGCGGTGTACTCACGGCAGTTCTCAATCGGTGGGACATGCACAGAGGATAACCGCTGGCCACGATTGCGGGGCAGGGCCAGTGCCGGCGCCGGGGGCTCTGTTAGACTGCCGGCGCCCTATTGCGGCGGCCGGGCTATGGCCCCGGCCTTGTTCATCTGTCTGGAGTTCGCCGTGAAAGACCTGTTCCTGCTCGACAGCATGCTGACCCCGAAGATCATCACCGTGGTCTACTGGTTCGGCCTGATCGGTGTGCTGATCGGGGCCGTCAACCAGCTGTTCGACCCGGCCGAGAGCCTGCTGAGCGCACTGGGCCTGCTGCTGTTTGGCCTTCTGGGCGTGCGTATCTGGTGTGAGCTGATGATCGTGCTGTTCAAGATCAACGCCAACCTGCAGACGCTCGCCGAGCGCGAGGAGACCAAACCGTGACTGCGCCGTTCTCCACCTCCGCGTTGCCGCTGGCGCTGATTGCCGCACTGGCCGACAACCGCGTGATCGGTATCGACAACCGCCTGCCCTGGCACCTGCCGGCCGATCTCAAGCATTTCAAGGCGCTGACCCTCGGCAAGCCGGTGATCATGGGGCGCAAGACCTGGGATTCGCTGGGCCGCCCGCTGCCGGGGCGGTTGAATCTGGTGGTCAGCCGTCAAAGTGGCCTGGTGCTCGACGGCGCCGAGGTATTCACCTCGCTGGAGGCGGCGCTCGCCCGTGCCGAGGCTTGGGCACACGAGCAGGGCGCCCGTGAGCTGATGCTGATCGGCGGCGGCGAGCTGTACGCCCAGGGGCTTGCGCAGGCGCAGCGTCTGTACCTGACGCGCGTGCATCTGGCGCCGCCGGGCGACGCCTTTTTCCCGGCCTTCGAGGCGGGCGACTGGCAGTGCATCGCCAGCGAAACGCACGCCGCAGAGGGCACGGCGCCGGCGCATACCTACGAGGTGTGGGCGCGCGGCTGAGGCGGTGTGCGCGCCAGGCGACCCCCAGACAGCAGAACGCCCCGCACGGGCGGGGCGCTCTGTACCGCAGGCGTAAGGCGTCAGACGGATCAGTCGTCCAGCAGCGCCTTGTTGCGCACCGCACCCTTGTCGGCGCTGGTAGCGAGCAGGGCGTAGGCCTTCAGCGCGGTGCTGACCTTGCGTGCGCGCGGTGCGGCCGGCTTCCAGCCCTTGTGGTCCTGGTGCAGGCGGCGGGCCTTCAGCTCGTCGTCACCGACCAGCAGGCTGATGCTGCGGTTGGGGATGTCGATGAGGATCTTGTCGCCGTCCTCGACCAGACCGATGGCACCGCCCGAGGCGGCTTCCGGCGAGACGTGGCCGATGGAGAGACCCGAGGTGCCGCCGGAGAAGCGGCCGTCAGTGAGCAGAGCGCACTGCTTGCCCAGGCCTTTGGACTTCAGGTAGCTGGTCGGATAGAGCATTTCCTGCATGCCCGGGCCACCTTTCGGGCCTTCGTAGCGGATCACCACGATATCGCCCGGCTGGATCTCATCAGCGAGGATGCCCTTCACCGCGGCGTCCTGGCTTTCGAAGATCCGTGCGCGGCCCTCGAACACATGGATCGACTCATCCACGCCGGCGGTCTTCACCACGCAGCCGCCCTCGGCGATGTTGCCGTACAGCACGGCCAGGCCACCTTCCTGGGAGTAGGCGTTCTCGACGCTGCGGATGCAGCCCTCGAAGCGGTCGGTATCAAGTGTCGGCCAGCGGGTGCTCTGGCTGAAGGCGGTCTGGGTCGGAATGCCGGCAGGACCGGCCTTGAAGAAGGTGTGCACCGCCTCGTCCGTGGTCTGGGTGATGTCCCAGGCGGCGATGGCCTCGGCCATGCTCTGGCTGTGCACGGTTGGCACGTCGGTGTGCAGCAGGCCGCCGCGCGCCAGCTCGCCGAGGATCGAGAAGATCCCACCAGCGCGGTGCACGTCTTCCATGTGGTACTTCTGGATGTTCGGCGCCACCTTGCACAGCTGCGGCACACGGCGCGACAGGCGGTCGATGTCGCGCAGGTCGAAGTCGACCTCGCCTTCCTGGGCGGCAGCCAACAGGTGCAGGATGGTGTTGGTCGAGCCGCCCATGGCGATGTCCAGGGTCATGGCGTTCTCGAACGCCTTGAAGCTGGCGACATTGCGCGGCAGCACCGACTCATCGCCCGCGCCGTAGTAGCGCTGGCACAGCTCGACGATCAGCCGGCCAGCGCGCAGGAACAGCTGCTCGCGATCACTGTGGGTGGCCAGGGTGGTGCCGTTGCCCGGCAGGGCGAGGCCGAGTGCTTCGGTCAGGCAGTTCATCGAGTTGGCGGTGAACATGCCCGAGCAGCTGCCGCAGGTCGGGCAGGCGCTGCGCTCGTACTCGGCGACGGTCTCGTCAGAGCAGGAGTCGTCAGCCGCGGCGACCATCGCATCGACCAGGTCGAGGCCGTGGCTGGCCAGCTTGGTCTTGCCGGCTTCCATCGGTCCGCCGGAGACGAATACCACCGGGATGTTCAGGCGCAGCGCGGCCATCAGCATGCCGGGGGTGATCTTGTCGCAGTTGGAGATGCACACCAGCGCGTCGGCGCAGTGGGCGTTGACCATATACTCCACCGAGTCAGCGATGATCTCGCGGCTCGGCAGCGAATAGAGCATGCCGTCGTGGCCCATGGCGATGCCGTCGTCGACGGCAATGGTGTTGAATTCCTTGGCCACGCCGCCGGCCTTCTCGATCTCGCGGGCGACCAGCTGGCCCATGTCCTTGAGGTGGACGTGGCCGGGCACGAACTGGGTGAAGGAGTTGGCGACGGCGATGATCGGCTTCTTGAAGTCCTCGTCCTTCATCCCGGTGGCGCGCCACAGCGCGCGGGCGCCGGCCATGTTGCGGCCGAAGGTGGAGGTTTTCGAGCGATAGTCAGGCATGGCGGAAGTCCCGGAATGCAGCGGAGGTAAAGGGTTTCAGAATACCAGCGATTGACGTTACTGAGACTGTGCACTGGTGGGGAGTTGCGCGAGCATGGTTTGCAGATGGCAAACCCTGGAAGGGTTGTCCGTCGCATCTGCCAGCGTCTTCAGCAAGCGTGCGCGCTCACTGGCGGTGTCGCCACCGGTCAGCACGGGCTTGCCGTCCATCCAGGTCACGGCATATTGGCCAAGGCGCTGTTTGCGTTCCAGGGCGGCGGTCGCGGCGGCTTGCAAGGCGGCCAGGGTGCGCTGGGCGGCAGCTGACAGCGGTGCAGACTCACTCATGGCGAGACTCCTTCAGAAGATGCTGATACCAGGATGGATTGAGGATGCTCAGCTGCCCGGCCTGCCACTCTGCCACAGGCTCGGGGAGTGCGCCGGTGTTGATGAAGCACTGACAGCTGTCCACGCAGGGCGCGAACGCATTGAGCAGATTATGCAGGCTGCGCGGAAAACGGCGCTCGATATCCTGCGGTGCGATGCTGTGGCCACCGTGGGAGACCCGTTCGGCCACCCGCAGGCGTGACATCTCGACACTCGGCAGGGCGAGGTAGATCAGCTCGACCCGCCAGCCTGCATCACGCAGGCGGCGGACCAGTTTCAGGTAGCTGCGGCCGGCCAGTGTCGTTTCGAAGGAGAAGCTCTCGCCAGCGCCGATGCAGTTGTCGATCTCGCGCAGGAACAGCCGACTGGCCGCCAGCACTTCCCGCTCCGGCGCGAGGGGCGAGAGGCCGGCGGCGATCAGGTCGGCATTCACGAAGCGCGAGCAGTGCACCACATGCGGCAGATACTCCAGCGCAAAGGTGGTTTTGCCCGCACCGTTGGGGCCGGCGATGATCCAGCAGGTCGGCATGGCTGCTGTGTTCCTCAGGCGTTGGGCATGACCCGGCAGGTCAGGCTCTTGATGTAGCGGGTTTCGTGGATCGCCGGATGCACTGGGTGATCCGGACCCTGGCCGCCGCGCTCAAGGAGCTGCAGGTTGCGATCCAGGTGACGGGCGCTTTGCAGCAGGATGTTCTGCAGATCGTCCTCTGGCAGGTGCATCGAGCAGCTGGCGCTGACCAGGATGCCGTCCTTGTTGAGCAGGCGCATGGCCGCTTCATTGAGGCGGCGGTAGGCGGCCTCGCCGTTTTTCAGATCCTTCTTGCGCTTGATGAAGGCCGGTGGGTCGGCAACGATCACGTCAAAGCGCTCCTCGGCGGCCTTGAGCTCCTTGAGCACCTCGAACACATCGCCCTCGCCGCAGATCAGCTTCTCGGCCACGCCGTTGAGGGTGGCGTTACGCTCGACGCCATCCAGCGCCAGCGCCGAGCCGTCGATGCACATCACCTCGCTGGCACCGAACACCGCGGCCTGCACGCCCCAGCCGCCGATGTAGCTGAACAGGTCCAGCACCCGCTTGCCCTTGACGTAGGGCGCCAGGCGCGCGCGGTTCATGCGGTGATCGTAGAACCAGCCGGTCTTCTGCCCGCCGTGTACCGGCGCCTCGAATTTCACGCCGTTCTCCTCCAGCGCGACCCACTCCGGCACCTGACCATAGGCCTGGTCGATGTAGCGCGGTAGGCCTTCGGCATCGCGGGCGTTGGAATCATTCTTGAGCAGGATGCCGGCCGGCTTGACCACCTTGATCAGCGCCTCGATCAGATCGTGCTTGTGGTGCTCCATGGTCGCCGAGGCCATCTGGACCACCAGGTAATCCCCGAAGCGATCGACCACCAGTCCCGGCAGGAAGTCGGAGTCACCGTAGACCAGACGGTAGAACGGCTGGTCGAACAGCTGCTCGCGCAGGCTGAGCGCCACGTTCAGGCGATGCACCAGCAGCGACTTGTCGAGCTTGTGCTTGACGTCACGGGACACTAGTCGCGCGCAGATCAGGTTCTGCGGGCTGACCGCGACGATGCCCAGCGCCTTGCCGTTGGCCATCTCGAGGATCGCCTGATCGCCCGGCTGGAACAGGCTGAGCGGGGTGGCGGCAACGTCGATTTCATTGCTGTAGACCCACAGATGACCGGCGCGCAGGCGGCGCTCGGCGTTGGCTTTCAGTCGCAGGCTGGGCAGGGACATGGCGCACTCTCGCAAAAAGCCGCGAGTATAACGGAAGGCGGGTGACCGGCGGTCAGGACGCCGCGCCACGCGTGGGCGCTGGATGAGGGGCGCGGACATTTTTGCTATGGTGGCGCCCCTTTCGCTGTGGTGCCCTGCCATGCCCGAATTGCCCGAAGTCGAAACCACCCGCCGCGGCATCGCCCCCCATCTGGAAGGGCGGCAGGTGACCCGCGTGATCGTGCGCGAGCGCCGGCTGCGTTGGCCGGTTCCCGAGGATCTGGATGTGCGCTTGTCCGGGCAGCGGGTCCTGCGGGTGATGCGCCGCGCCAAGTACCTGCTGCTGGAGGCCGAAACTGGCACGCTGATCGCGCATCTGGGCATGTCCGGCAGCCTGCGGCTGGTCGAGGCCGGGACAGCGGCGAAAAAGCACGCGCATGTCGATATCGAGCTTGATTCGGGGCTGGCGCTGCGCTACCACGACCCGCGCCGCTTCGGGGCACTGCTGTGGAGCACCGCGCCGCTGGAGCATGCGTTGCTGCGCCGGCTGGGGCCGGAGCCTCTGGGCGAGGCGTTTGATGGCGAGCGGCTGCATCAGTGCGCGCGCGGCAAGCGTGTGGCGGTCAAGCCGTTCATCATGGACAACGCTGTGGTGGTCGGGGTCGGCAACATTTACGCCAGCGAGGCGCTGTTTGCCGCCGGAATCGATCCGCGCCGCGAGGCCGGCGCGGTATCGCGTGAGGAGTATCAGCGGCTGGCCGGCGAGATCCGCGCGGTGCTGGCGCGGGCCATCGAGTCGGGCGGCACCACCTTGCGGGATTTTGTCGGCGGTGATGGCAAGCCCGGCTACTTCCAGCAGACCCTGCAGGTGTACGGGCGCGGCGGGCAGTTCTGCCGGATCTGCGGCACCACCCTCAGCGAGATCCGTCTCGGCCAGCGCGCCAGCGTGTACTGCCCGCACTGCCAGCGCTGAATCCCCCTTCTGATCCTGAGTATTCCCTGCGGCGCCCGCTTGGGTGCGCCGCCCTGACCTGCGAGTGACTCCCTTGGCTGCATCGGCTCCCCGTCCCCTGGTTATCTGGCTATTGATGGCGGCACTGGCCATCTCGTTCTGGTTCAGCGAGGGCTGGACCGCGCTGGCCGGTGGCCTGGCGCTGTTCCTGTTTGGCATGCAGTGCCTGGAGGAGGGGCTGCGTCAGCTGGCCGGCGGTGAGCTGGAGCGTTTTCTCGGGCGCGCCACCGACCGCACCTGGAAGAGCCTGAGCTTTGGCGTGCTGGCCACGGTCAGCGTTCAGTCGAGCACCCTGGTGTCGCTGCTGACCATCGCGTTTCTGGGTACCGGGCTGATCAGCCTGGCGGCCGGGCTGTGCATCGTGTTCGGTGCCAATCTGGGCACCACCAGCGGCATCTGGCTGCTGGCGCTGGCCGGGCAAAGTGCGAGCTTGGGGGACATGGCCCTGCCGCTGGCGGTGTTCGGCATTCTTCTTGGTTTCAGTGGGCCGAAGAGCCGGGGCGCCGGGCGGGTGCTGCTGGGGATCTGCTTTCTGTTCTTTGGTATCGATCTGATCAAGGGCGGCTTCAGCGAGGCCACCGCGATGTTCGATCCGGCGCAGTTCAAGGTGCCGGGGCTGCTGGGCATCCTGCTGTTTGTCGGCATCGGTGCGCTGGTGACCGCGGTGGTGCAGTCCAGTCATGCCAGCCTGATGCTGGTGCTGACGGCACTGAGTTCCGGGCAGATCGATGTCGATCAGGGCTTTGCGCTGGCGATCGGTACTAATGTCGGCGGTGTGGTCACTGCGCTGGTCGGCTCGCTCAGTGGCGGGCGGGCCGGCAAGCGGCTGGCGCTGGCCAATGTGCTGTTCAACAGCACGGTGGCGCTGCTGGCGCTGCTGGCCCTGCAGCCGCTGACCGCGCTGGTGCTGTGGCTGGCGGCCCTGCTGGGCTTTGCCCAAGATGAGCTGCTCAAGCTGGCGCTGTTCCACACCTTGTTCAATGGTCTGGGGGTGCTGCTGTTCACCCCCTGGCATCGCAATCTCGCGGCGGCGCTGGAGCGCTGGCTGCCGGAGGCGAGCGAGCCCAGCGTGCTGATCACCCCGGTGCAGGGCAGCGATGCCAGCGCCGCCCGCGCAGCGGCCGTGGCAGCCTCCACCCGAGCGCGCTATCTGGATGAGGATGCGCTGGAATCGGCAGATGCCGCGGTGCAGGCGGTGGCCCGCGAGCTGCAGCATCTGGCGCGCCTGAGCTTCGAGGTGATCTGCCATGCGCTGTACCTGCCGATCGATCAGCTGCGCAGCCCGCAGGTGGACGAGCAGGCCCTGCACGAGCGCAGCCGGCATCCTGGGCACGGCCTGGATGCCGAGCAGCTCTACCAGCAGCACATCAAGGGCGTGTACAGCGATCTGGTCGATTACATGGGCCGTCTGCAGGTGCAGATCGAGGAGCGGCACAGCTCGGCGTGGATCGCCAGTCAGGTGGTGGCGCTGCAACTGGTCGATGCGGTGAAGGACGCCAAGCACCTGCAGAAGAACCTCGCCCGCCAGCTGGACAGCCCGGAAACCTCGGTGCGTCAGGCCTACCTTGAGCTGCGCCGCCATCTACTCTGGGTACTGCGCGAGATGCGCACGATCGGCCTCTTGGAGCTGCCGGCCGAAGCCCTGCTGGCCCGCCTGCAGCTGTTCGATGAGCAGGCCGCGCAGTTCGATGCACAGTTTCGCGAGCGGCTGTTTGCCGCGGTGCGTGAGCGGCAATTCGATGGCCAGCGGGCCAGTTCGCTGCTCAATGACCTGGGCTATGCCAGCCGCATCACCCAGAGCCTGCGCAATGTGCTCAAGCTCGGCCTGAGCGATGCCCGGCTGCTGCTGAGCGAGCGACTGTTCCGCGCTGAAGAGGCCCCGCTGATCCGCCTGTAATAGCCGCTGCGGCGGCCCCGGAGAGATGAAGATGCGCCGACGTGATCTGCATAACGCCGTACTGGGGCTGCTGCTGGCCGCCCTGTTGGTCTCGTTCTGGTTCAGCGCCGGCTGGACCGCCCTGGCCGGCGGTCTGGCGCTGTTCCTGTTTGGCATGCAGTGCCTGGAGGAGGGCCTGCATCAGCTGGCCGGCGGCGGGCTGGAGCGCCTGATGGCGCGGGTCACTGATCGTCCGCTCAAGAGCCTGAGTTTCGGGGTGCTGGCCACTGCGCTGGTGCAGTCGAGTTCGCTGGTTTCGCTGCTGACCATTGCGTTTCTGGGCACCGGGCTGATTAGCCTGGCGGCCGGGCTGTGCATCATCTTTGGGGCCAACCTCGGCACCACCACCGGGATCTGGCTGCTGGCGCTGGCCGGCCAGACCGCCAGCCTCAGTGATTTGGCGCTGCCGATGGCGGTGTGTGGCGTGCTGCTGGGCTTCAACGGGCCGCGCAGCAAGGGCTTTGGCCGGCTGCTGTTGGGCATCTGCCTGCTGTTCTTTGGCATCGAACTGATGCAGGAAGGCTTTGCCGGGGCCACCGCCTGGCTGGAGCCCGCGCGCATGGCGGTGCCGGGACTGGCTGGCGTGCTGCTGTTTGTCGGGGTGGGGCTGGCAGCGACCGTACTGCTGCAGTCCAGCCATGCTTCGCTGATGCTGACCCTGACCGCGCTGGCCGGTGGGCAGATCGACCTGGCGCAGGCATTTGCGCTGGCGATCGGCGCCAACCTCGGCACCACCATCACCGCGGTGCTCGGCGCTCTGGGCGGTGCGCGGGCCGGCAAGCGTCTGGCGCTGGGGCATGTGCTGTTCAATCTGGGCGCGGCACTGCTCACCGTGCTGCTGCTGGCACCACTGACCCACCTGACCGAGCAGCTGGCCGAGTGGCTTGGGCTCAGTGGCAACGCACTGCTCAAGCTGGCGCTGTTCCATACCCTGTTCAACACCTTGGGGGTGCTGCTGTTCATGCCCTGGCATGCACGCCTGGCCACGCAGCTCGAGCGCTGGCTGCCCGAGCCGGATGAGCCGCCGGTGCTGATCACCGAGCTCAAGGGCGTCAGCGAGGCACCGGCCCCGGTGACCCGGGCGCGTTATCTGGACGAGCAGGCGCTCGGCTCGGCGGATGCTGCGGTGCAGGCGGTGGCCCGTGAGCTGCAGCATCTGGCGCGCCTCAGCCTTGAGGTGATCGCCCATGCGCTGTACCTGCCGGTCGCTCAGCTGGGCAGTGAGCGCATCGATGAGCAGCAGCTTGACAACGCCGCCCGCGCCGCCCGGCATGGTCTGGAGGCCGAACAGCTCTATCAGCGGCATATCAAGGGGGTCTACAGCGACCTCTTGAGCTACATGAGCCGTCTGGAGGCGACGCTGGATGCCGAGCATCGTCAGGCCTGGGTGACCAGTCAGGTGCTGGCCCTGCAGCTGGTCGATGCGGTGAAGGATGCCAAGCACCTGCAGAAGAACCTCGGCCGGCTGCTGCTGGAAGGCGAGCCAGCGGTGCGCGAGGCCTATGCCGAGCTGCGCCGGCATCTGCTCTGGGTGCTGCGTGAGATGCGCACCATCAGCCGTCTGGAACTGCCGGCCGATGCCCTGCGCATGCGCCTGCAGCTGTTCGACGAGCAGGCTGCGCAGTTCGATGTGACGTTTCGTGAGCGGCTGTTCGCCGCGGTGCGCGAGCGGCGGCTGGACGGCGGGCGCGCCAGCTCGCTGATGAACGATCTGGGCTATGCCAGCCGCATCACCCAGAGCCTGCGTAACGTGCTGATGCTGGGGCTGGGCGAGGCCCATGAACTGCTGACGCAGCTGCCGTTCCAGAGTGACGACAGCGGCCCGCTGATCTCAGTATGAAAAAAGCCCCGGGCTGTGCCGGGGCCTTTGTTCGTTACAGGGTAGAGCTTGGCTGCTGCCAGGCTCAGGCCTTGCCGGTGATGATCTGGTACTTCTGCATCAGCTCGTCACGGCTTTCGGCGTGGTTGGGGTCGAGCGGAATGCAGTCAACCGGGCAGACCTGCTGGCACTGCGGCTCGTCGTAGTGGCCGACGCACTCGGTGCACAGGTTGGGGTCGATCTCGTAGATCTCCTCACCCTGGGAGATGGCGCCGTTGGGGCATTCGGGTTCGCAGACATCGCAGTTGATGCAGTCGTCGGTGATCATCAGGGCCATGGGCAATTCCTCATGCAGAGCCTTCGTTGAACGCATTGTGCCGCAGGTGGCGGGCGGCTGAATACTGACGCCGCTCAACCATGCAGACGTTGGTAGAGCGCCTCTGCCACCGCCGGGTGAACGAACTTGCCGATATCGCCCTTGAGCGCCGCCACCTCGCGCACCAGCGTCGAGGAGATGTAGGAATAATTCTCCGACGGGGTGAGGAACAGGCTCTCGACCTGCGGTGCCAGCTGGCGGTTCATGTTGGCCAGCTGGAACTCGTATTCAAAATCCGACACCGCGCGCAAGCCGCGGATCAGCACGTTGGCCCGCTGCTCGTGGGCGAAGTGCGCCAGCAGGTTGGAGAAGCCGACCACCCGCACATTGGGCAGGTGCGCGCTGACCGCGCGGGCCAGTTCGACGCGCTGCTCGAGGCTGAACAGTGGGTTCTTCTTCGGATTGGCGGCTACGGCGATGACCACTTCATCGAACAGGCGGGCGGCCCGTTCGATCAGGTCGCCGTGGCCCTTGGTGATCGGGTCGAAGGTGCCCGGATACAGCGCTCGGTTCATCCTGGGGTCCTTGGGGGCTGCGCACGAAAGGCGCGATGGTAGCGCAGCCGCCCGGCGGCGGCCAAGGTTGGCGGCCTTGCGCGGATTGGGGTTCAGGCCTGTGGCGGTCGGCGCTGCCAGAGCGCGTAATGCACTTGGCCGGCATGCTTTTCCCGGTGCAGGTGCCAGTGGGCGGGTAGCCCGAGGCTGGAGGGCGCGCGCTCGCTTTCGGTGTAGATCCAGGCATCACTGGTCAGCCAGCCGCGCTGCTCCAGGAGCTGGCAGGCCGGCAGCAGCAGGTCGCGGTGGAAGGGCGGATCAAGGAACACCAGATCGAACGGCTCGGCGCTGGCCTGTACCAGATGCTGCAGGGCATCGACCTGACGCACTTCGGCGTCCTCGGCGCGTAGCAGGGCGAGGTTGTCGCGCAGCGCGCTGGCTGCTTGCGGGCTGAGTTCCAGCGCCAGTGCGTGTCCGGCGCCGCGCGACAGGGCTTCGAGCAGCAGCGCGCCGCTGCCGGCAAACGGATCGAGCACCCGCGCCGCCGGTACCTGGGCAGCGAGCCAGTTGAACAGGGTTTCGCGGACCCGGTCGGGGGTCGGACGCAGGCCCGGCACCTCGGGGAACTGCAGGCGCCGCGAACGCCAGGTGCCGCCGATGATGCGCAGCTGGCCGGTGGCGCTCGCCGTGGCGGGGCGACGGGAGCGGGAAGCAGAAGAACTCATCGGGACTCCGAAGGGGCGAGCGGCTGATCGAGTGGGGCTTCCAGCGGCGGCAGCGGCTGCTGGGGCAGGGTAGGCCCGGTGCTGACCACCACGAAGGCGTCCTCACGCAGGTGGCGGGCCATCGCGGCACGCACGGTTTCAACATCCAGCGCCTGCACGTCGCGCATGAAGCGCTCCAGGTGATCGGTGGGTAGGCCATAGAAGCCGATGGCACCCAGCTGGGCGACGATGTCGGCGTTGCTGGCGGTGGACAGCGGGAAGCTGCCGGCCAGCTGGCGCTGGGCGCGCTGCAGCTCGGCGGCGCTCGGGCCTTGGGTAAGGAACTCGCGCACCAGCTGGCGGACCAGCGCCAGGGTCGCCTCGCTCTGCTCGGCACGGGTCTGCACGCTGATCATGAAGGGACCAGCGACCTGCATCGGCGTGAACGCCGAATAGATGCCATAGGTCAGGCCACGCTTCTCGCGCAGCTCCTCCATCAGCCGGGTACCGAAGCCGCCACCGCCGAGGATCTGGTTGCCGACGTGCAGCGCCGCGTAGTCCGGGTGGCGGCGGTCGATGCCGAGCTGGGCCAGCAGCAGGTGGGTTTGCTGGGAGGGAAATTCGATATGCGCGCGGTTCGCTGCCGGCGCCGTCGGCGCGGGTGGCGCCGGCAGGGCCGGGCCTTCCGGCAGCGCGGCGGACAGCTGGGCGGCGATGGCCTCGGCCTCGCTGCGCGACAGATCGCCAACCAGTGCAATCACCGCGTTGCCGGCGCTGTAGGCGCGGCGGTGGAAGGCCGCCAGCTGCTCGCGGGTCAGGGCCTTGAGGCTGGTTTCGGTGCCCTCGCTGGGCGAGGCATAGGGGTGTTCGCCGTACAGTTGGCGGAACAGTTCGCGGCTGCCCAGGTGGCCCGGATTCTGCTTCTGCAGCTCCAGTCCGGTCAGCAGCTGGTTCTGCAGGCGCGTCATCGCCGCCTGCGGAAAGTGCGGTGCGCCGACCACCTGGGCGAACAGCGCCAGCGCCGGTTCGCGCTGCTCGGCCGCCGACAGGCTGCGCAGCGAGGCGATCGCCATGTCCCGATACGCCCCGTTGCCAAACTGCGCGCCCAGCCGCTCGAAGCCGGCGGCGATCGCGGTGGTGTCCAGGCCTTGCACACCTTCATTGAGCATGGCGTTGGTCATCAGGGCGAGGCCCGGATGGGCGCCATCCTGGCTGCTGCCGGCGGCAAAGGTCAGGCGCAGGTCGAACATCGGCAGGCTGCGCGCCTCGACGAACAGCACCCGCGCGCCTTCGGCGGTCTGCCAGTGCTGGATGTCGAGGGCGCGGCGCGGCAGGGGTTGATCACCGAGGCTGGCCAGCGCCTGCAGGGTGGGGCGGCGGCTGGCGTCGGTCTCGGGCGTGGTGCGCTCGCCGGTTTCTGGGGCGGCGGCCGGCTGCGGCTCAGCGGCAGGCCGGCTGGCCAAGAGGGCCAGTGCACCGAGCGCCAGCACGATCAGCAGGGCCCACAGGTGACGTCGATTCATGACTGCTCCTCAGGCAGGATCTGCGCCAGGGTCAGGCGCTCGCGCTGGAACAGGCGCCGCGCGGCGCTCTGGATGTCTTCAGCGCTGACGGCGCGCAGGGCGTCGAGTTCTTCATCGAGCAGCGTCCAGGGCAGGCCAACGCTTTCCAGACGACCGATGCCGGTGGCCTGCTCGGTGATCGAGTCGCGGGCATAGACCAGCTGGGCGATCACCTGGGCCTGCACGCGGGCCAGCTCTTCGGCGCTGGGCGGCTCGTGCTTGAGGCGCTCAAGTTCTGCCCAGAGCGCCGCCTCGACCGTGGCCAGATCGTGGCCGCCCTGCATGTTGGGCCGGGCGCTGAGCACGAACAGGCTGTCGCCGCGGGTGAAGGGGTCGTACCAGGCGCTGGCGCTGCTGACCTTCTGCTGCTTGCGCTCAAGCTCACTGGCCAGACGGGCGCTGTAGCCGCCATCGAGCAGCGCGGCGATCAAGCGCAGGGCGTGTACTTCGCGGGGGTTGTCGCTGCTGGCCAGCCCCGGGGCATTGAAGCCCATCAACAGGCTGGGCACCTGGGTGCGCACCGCGAGGCTCAGGCGCCGCTCACCGAGGTTCGCCAGCTCCAGCGGCGGACGGCTGGCCGGCAGCGGCCGGGCCGGGATGGCGGCAAAGTGGCGCTCGACCAGTGGGCGCACCTCCTCGAGGCTGACCGCCCCGGCCACCACCAGCGTGGCGTTGCCCGGGTTGTACCAGTCCTGATGCCAGCGGCGCAGGTCATCGACCTGCAGGCGCTCCAGATCATGCATCCAACCGATGGTCGGGGTGCGGTAGCCGCTGGCCGGGAAAGCGGTGGTCTTGAAGCGCTCGAAGGCCAGCGCGCTGGGATTGTCGTCGGTGCGCAGCCGGCGCTCTTCCTTGATCACCTCGATCTCGCGGCTGAACTCGTCGGCCGGCAGCGCCGGGCGTGCCAGACGGTCGGCTTCCATCTCCAGCGCCACCTCCAGGCGGTCGCGCGCCAGCACCTGGTAATAGGCGGTGTAGTCGGCGCTGGTGAAGGCGTTTTCTTCCGCCCCCAGCTCACGGAGGATGCGCGAGGCCTCGCCCGGGCCGAGCTTGCTGCTGCCCTTGAACATCATGTGCTCGAGGGCATGGGAGAGGCCGGAGAGCCCGGCGGGTTCGTAGCTGGAGCCGACCTTGTACCAGAGCTGCGAGACCACCACCGGGGCGCGGTGATCCTCGCGGACGATGACCTTGAGGCCGTTGTCGAGGCGGAAGCTGTGGGTCGGCTGGGGCGTGGCGGCCTGTGCGGCCAGGGGCGTGCTGGCGATCAGCAGAGCCAGGATGCCGCGTGCGAAGACATTCATGCTTGTGGGTCCTGTGGCGTGCTGCCCGGCTTAACGCCGGCGGGCGCGGAGGTGCTAGGATACCCAACCGCATTCCCGGCGGCCACGCCCGTGCGCAGCCGCCCAGCCGAGAAGCACGCCGCACATGTTTGGTTCCAAAGACGACAAGAAAAACCCGGACAGCGCCGAGAAAAAAGGCCTGTTTGGCTGGTTCCGCCGCAAGGCGGCCCCTGAGCCGACGCCCCGTGAGCCGGAGCTCGAATCCCCGTCTGCACCGGTCAGCGAGCCGGCGGCGGAGGTCGCTGCTTTGCCTGCCGAGGCAGCCACCCTGCCGACGCCCAGCCTGCCCGGTGAATCCACCGGCGCCCCCGCTGCTAACAGCCCGGCGCCCGCCGCCGTTTCGCCCAGTGAGCCGGTTGCCCCGCTGCCGGTCATCACGGCTCCCGTAGCCCCTGAGGCGCTGCAGAGCGAGCCGGTATCGGCGGTGCCACCGAGCGAGCCGCCGATGGCACCGCTTACCAGCACCGTCGTGGCAGAAGTACCGGCACCGCAGAGCGAGCCCCTGGCCATCGTCCCCGCCGCGCCACAGCCCGCGCCGTCTGCTGATGAGGTGAGCCGCGCCAGCGAGCCGCCGGCCGTAGCGGCGCCGGTGTCTGCACCGGCACCTGCGCCCGCCGAGGCCAAGCCCGCCAAGCTGGGCTTCTTTGCCCGCCTCAAGCAGGGGCTGGCTAAGACCAGCGCCAGCATCGGCGAGGGCATGGCCAGCCTGTTCCTCGGCAAGAAGGCCATCGACGATGACCTGCTCGACGAGCTGGAAACCCGCCTGCTGACCGCCGATGTCGGCGTCGAGGCGACCACGGCCATCATGCAGAACCTCACCAAGCGGGTGTCGCGCAAGGAGCTGGCCGATAGCGATGCGCTGTACAAGGCCTTGCAGGAAGAACTCGCCGCCATCTTGCGCCCGGTCGAGCAGCCGCTGGTGATCGGGGCCGCTCAGCAGCCCTACGTGATCCTGGTGGTCGGCGTGAACGGCGCCGGCAAGACCACCACCATCGGCAAGCTGGCCAAGAAGCTGCAGGATGAGGGCAAGAAGGTCATGCTCGCCGCCGGTGATACCTTCCGCGCTGCGGCGGTCGAACAGCTGCAGGTCTGGGGTGAGCGCAACAACATCCCGGTGATCGCCCAGCACACCGGCGCCGACTCCGCCTCGGTGATTTTCGATGCGGTGCAGGCCGCCAAGGCCCGCGGCATCGACGTGCTGATCGCCGATACCGCCGGGCGCCTGCACACCAAGGACAACCTGATGGAGGAGCTGAAGAAGGTGCGCCGGGTGATCGGCAAGCTGGATGAGTCGGCCCCCCATGAAACGCTGCTGGTGCTGGACGCCGGCACCGGGCAGAACGCCCTGAGTCAGGCGCGGCTGTTCCACCAGGCAGTGAGCCTGAGCGGCCTGGCGCTGACCAAGCTGGATGGCACCGCCAAGGGCGGGGTGATCTTCGCCCTGGCCAAACAGATGAGCCTGCCGATCCGCTATATCGGGGTCGGTGAGGGGATCGAGGATCTGCGCCCGTTCGAGGCCGAGGCCTTCGTCAAGGCGCTGTTTGCGGAGCAGGAGAGCCCATGATCCGTTTCGAGCAGGTGGGCAAGCGCTACCCCAACGGCCATGTCGGCCTGCACGAGCTGAGCTTCGAGGCCCGGCGTGGCGAGTTTCTGTTTGTCACCGGGCATTCGGGCGCCGGCAAGAGCACCCTGCTGCGCCTGCTGCTGGCGCTGGAGCGCCCGACCAGTGGCCGGCTGCTGCTGGCGGGGCAGGATATTGGCTCGATCAGCAATGCCGAGATCCCCTTCCTGCGCCGGCAGATCGGCGTGGTGTTCCAGAATCACCATCTGCTGTTTGATCGCACGGTATTCGCCAACGTCGCCCTGCCGCTGCAGATCCTTGGCCTGCGCCGCGAGGACATCGAGCAGCGGGTCAGCGAGGCACTGGAGAGGGTCTCGCTCAAGGACAAGGGCGAGCTGTACCCGTCGGATCTGTCCAGCGGTCAGCAGCAGCGCGTCGGCATCGCCCGGGCGGTGGTGCATCAGCCGGCCCTGCTGCTGGCCGATGAGCCGACCGGCAACCTCGACCCGCGCCTGGCCGCCGAGATCATGGGGGTGTTCGAGGACATCAACCGCCTCGGTACCACCGTACTGATTGCCAGCCATGATCTGGCGCTGATTGCCCGCATGGGCCACCGCCTGCTGACCCTGCAGCGCGGTCGCCTGATCAGTGATGGAGTACCGGCCCGATGAGCAGCACCAAGATTCCCCGCGGCGCCGAGGAAGGCGCCCGTGAGACGCGCCAGCGGCACCTCGAGGCGGTGGAAAGCACCGACTGGGGTACGCAGCTGGCGGCCTATCTGGAAAGTCACCGGGCCAGCCTGGTCGATGCGCTGCGCCGATTGTTCGTGCAGCCGTTCGGTAGCTTTCTGACTTGCCTGGTGATGGGCATTGCCCTGGCCCTGCCGATGGGGCTGGCGCTGCTGCTGGAGAATGTCGAGCGCCTCGGTGGCTCCTGGCAGCGCGCGGCGCAGATTTCCGTATTCCTTGAATTGACGGTGCCGGAGGCCGAGGGGCTGGCGCTGCGCGAGCGTATCGCGGCGCTGGAATCGGTGCAGGGCGCCGAGTGGATCGGCCCGGAGCAGGCGCTGGCGCAGTTGCAGGGCTACTCGGGCCTTGGGGATGCGCTGCAGGCGCTGCCGGAGAATCCGCTGCCGGCGGTGGTGCTGGTCACCCCGCAGGCGATCGAGCGTGAGGCGCTGGAGGGGCTGCGCGCAGAGCTGGCTGCCCTGCCGGGGGTCGAGCAGGCGCAGCTCGATCTGCAATGGATCGAGCGTCTCGGCGCAATTCTGCGCCTCGGTGAGCGCTTTATCTTCGGGCTGGCGGTGGTGCTGGTGGCCGGGCTGCTCTTGGTGATCGGCAACACCATCCGTCTGCATATCGAGAACCGCCGGGCAGAGATCGAGGTGATCAAGCTGGTCGGTGGCACCGATGGTTATGTACGCCGGCCCTTCCTGTATGCCGGCGCCTTTTATGGCGTGGGCGCCGGGCTGCTGGCCTGGGGGCTATTGCACTTTGGCCTCGACTGGCTGAACGAGGCAGTCGTCGGTCTGGCCGGGCTCTATGGCAGCGACTTTGCCCTGGCCGGTGTGCCGCTGGAGGATGCCCTGCTGCTGCTGGCGGCGGCGGTACTGCTCGGCTGGATCGGCGCCTGGCTGGCCGTGGCCCGCCACCTGCGTCAGCTGGCGCCCCGCTAGCGGCCGGCGGAACTTGCCGGCCTGATTCACGGTCGCAACAGCGCAGTGCTATAGTGCTGCGCTGATTCGCAACCTCGGAGGGTGTCCATGTCCACGTCTCTGCAACCTGTCCAAGCCCTGGTCCCCGGTGCAAACCTTGAGGCCTATGTGCAGTCGGTCAACAGCATTGCCCTGCTGTCGGTCGAGCAGGAGCGCGAGCTGGCCGGGCGTCTCTACTACGAGCAGGACCTTGAAGCGGCCCGCCAACTGGTACTGGCCCACCTGCGCTTCGTGGTGCACATCGCCCGCAGCTACTCCGGCTACGGCCTGGCCCAGGCGGATCTGATCCAGGAAGGCAACGTCGGCCTGATGAAGGCAGTCAAGCGCTTCAATCCAGAGATGGGCGTGCGCCTGGTGTCATTTGCCGTGCACTGGATCCGTGCCGAAATCCACGAGTTCATCCTGCGTAACTGGCGGATCGTCAAGGTCGCCACCACCAAGGCGCAGCGCAAGCTGTTCTTCAACCTGCGCAGTCAGAAGAAGCGTCTGGCCTGGTTGAACAACGATGAAGTCCACGCGGTGGCCGAAAGCCTTGGCGTCGAGCCGCGTGAGGTGCGCGAGATGGAGAGCCGCCTGACCGGTCAGGACATGGCGTTCGATCCGGCCAGCGATGCCGACGACGACACCGCCTTCCAGGCCCCCGCGCATTATCTGGAAGACAACCGTTACGATCCGGCACGCCAGCTGGAGGAGGCCGACTGGAGCGACAGCGCCAATGCCAGCCTGCACGAGGCGCTCGGCCATCTGGATGAGCGCAGCCGCGACATTCTCTACCAACGCTGGCTGGCCGAAGAAAAGGCCACCCTGCACGAGCTGGCCGCCAAGTACGGCGTTTCCGCCGAGCGCATTCGCCAGCTGGAGAAGAACGCGATGGGCAAGCTCAAGGGCTCGCTGCTGGCCTGACTTGCCGCATGCTCACACCGTCAGGGCCGCCTTTGGGCGGCCTTGTCGTTTCCGGGCATTGGTACCGCTGCCCGATACGCACCTTCAGAGATTTGCCAGCGGCGTGACCGGCAGGGATGATCGGCAGCCTCATTACGCGCTCGGAGTGCTTGCCATGCCACGTCTCTTTGTCCTGCTCGCCGCTCTGCTGGGCCTCACCGGGGTGGCGCTCGGTGCCTTTGCCGCTCACGGCCTGCGTGCCCGGCTGAGTGCCGAGTATCTGGCGGTGTTCCAGACCGGCGTGCTGTACCAGCTGATCCATGCCCTGGCGCTGCTCGGCGTCGCTGCACTGGCCCTGCACTGGCGCTCGCGGCTGCTGGGTGCTGCGGGTGCGCTGTTTGTGCTCGGCACGCTGCTGTTCTCCGGCAGCTTGTACCTCTTGACCCTGAGCAGCCTGCCGCTCGGCCTGGTCACCCCGCTCGGCGGGCTGTGCTTCATGCTCGGCTGGTCGTGCCTGGCGCTGGCCGCCTGGCGCGCCGTGCCGCGCGGCTGAGCAGTGGACGGGCGCCTTGGTCATCCTCCGCCAAGGGCGCTAGAATGCCGCCTTTCCCCGAGTTTGCGAGCGGATTCCCATGCACATTCAGCTCAATGGCGAAGCCCATGATCTGCCCGAGGGCCTGAGCGTTGCCGACCTGCTGGCGCGCCTGGACCTGACCGGCAAGCGCGTGGCGGTCGAACTCAACCTCGACATCGTGCCGCGCAGCCAGCATGCCAGTACCCGGCTGCAGGACGGCGACCGGGTCGAGGTGGTACACGCCATCGGCGGCGGCTAGTGGCCGCTCTGCCGTATCCCTTCGCCCCGTCCGTGCCCGTCCGCTGAGGAGCCCTTGATGACCCCGTCTACCCCGATCGACAAACCGCTGGTTCTGGCCGGCCGCACCTACCAGTCGCGCCTGCTGGTCGGTACCGGCAAGTACAAGGACCTCGACGAGACCCGCCTGGCCATTGAAGCCTCCGGTGCCGAGATCGTCACCGTCGCGGTGCGCCGCACCAACCTCGGCCAGAACCCCGGCGAGCCGAACCTGCTCGATGTGATCAGCCCGGACAAGTACACCATCCTGCCCAACACCGCCGGCTGCTACGACGCCGAAGAGGCGGTGCGCACCTGCCGGTTGGCCCGCGAGCTGCTCGACGGTCACAACCTGGTCAAGCTGGAAGTGCTGGCCGACCAGAAGACCCTGTTCCCCAACGTGATCGAGACCCTCAAGGCCGCCGAGACGCTGGTCAAGGACGGCTTCGACGTGATGGTCTACACCAGTGATGATCCGATCGTCGCCCGCCAGCTGGCCGAGATCGGCTGCATTGCGGTGATGCCACTGGCCGGGCTGATCGGCACCGGCCTTGGGATCTGCAACCCCTACAACCTGCGGATCATTCTCGAAGAGGCCAAGGTGCCGGTGCTGGTGGATGCCGGTGTCGGCACCGCGTCGGATGCCGCCATCGCTATGGAGCTCGGCTGCGAGGCGGTGCTGATGAACAGCGCGATTGCCCACGCCCAGCACCCGGTGCTGATGGCCGAGGCGATGAAGCACGCTATCGTGGCCGGCCGTCTGGCGTATCTGGCCGGGCGCATGCCGAAGAAGCTCTACGCCAGCGCCTCCTCGCCGCTGGATGGGCTGATCCGCTGATCTGTCCGGGCGGCGCAGGCGTCGCCCGTCCCCTTTGCGAGCCCTGCCTGTGAGCCGGGCTTGCCTGTCTTTCAGGAAGCAGCATGACCGACGAAACCCAACACGCGCCGGAAACTGCCGGCGATGCGCCGCGGATGCGCACCATCAAGAGTTTTGTGATGCGCGCCGGGCGCATGACCGACGGCCAGCAGCGCGGCCTGGATCTGGGCTGGCCGCAGTTTGGTCTTGAGCTGGAAGATGGCCTGCGCGACTTCGATCAGGTATTTGGCCGCACTGCGCCGCGCACCTTCGAGATCGGCTTTGGCATGGGCCACTCGACCCTGGAGATGGCCGCCGCCGCGCCCGAGCAGGACTTCATCGGCGTTGAGGTACACAAGCCGGGCGTCGGTGCGCTGCTCAGTGGTGCGCTGGCGCAGAACCTGACCAACCTGCGCGTCTACAGCTGCGATGCGCTGGATGTGCTGCGCCAGTGCGTGGCCGACGCCAGCCTGGATCGCGTGCTGCTGTTCTTCCCCGATCCCTGGCACAAGGCGCGCCACAACAAGCGGCGCATTGTCCAGCCGGCGTTTGCCGAGTTGGTGCGCCAGAAACTCAAGGTCGGCGGCGTGCTGCACATGGCCACCGACTGGCAGCCCTACGCCGAGCACATGCTTGAGGTGATGAGCGCCGCGCCGGGCTACCGCAACCTGGCCGAGGACGGCACCTATGTGCCGCGCCCCGCCGAGCGCCCGGTGACCAAGTTCGAGCGTCGCGGTGAGCGTCTGGGGCATGGGGTGTGGGATCTGAAGTTCCAGCGCACCGAGTAAGGCGCTGCGACGGAGCGAGGCCGGGCATTGCCCGGCCTCGTTGTTTTTGCGCGGTGTCAGGAGCTGGCGGCTCAGTCGAGAAAGCGTTGCAGCAGGTCGTTGAGGAACAGCTGGCCGCGCACCGTGGGCTTGAGGCGCGCCGGGTCGGCATCCAGCAGGCCTGCGGCGCGGGCTTCGCTGCAGGCCGTGGCGATGCTGGCCAGCGGCAGGCCGGTGCGCTGCGCGAACTGCTCTGCCGGCACCCCGTCGGTCAGGCGCAGGGCGTTCATCATGAACTCGAAGGGCAGCTCCGCCGCTTCCAACTGCCGCTCGCCGGCCTGAAAGGTCTTGGCCGGGTCGAGGTAGTCCTTGGGCAGGCGGGTCTTCCAGCTACGGCGGATCGTGCCGTCCGGGTCGCTGAGCTTGGCGTGGGCACCGGCGCCGATGCCGAGAAAATCGCCGAAGCTCCAGTAATTGAGGTTATGCCGGGCGCGGCGGCCGGCACGCGCATAGGCCGAGGTCTCATACTGGGCGAAGCCCTCGGCGGCGAGCAGCGCCTGGCCGGCTTCCTGGATGTCCCAGAGGATGTCGTCCTCGGGAATCTCTGGCGGCTGACTCCAGAACAGCGTGTTCGGCTCGACGGTCAGCTGGTACCAGGACAGGTGGGGCGGCGCCAGGGCGATGGCCTGGCGCAGGTCGGCCAGCGCGCCTTCGACGTCCTGTTCCGGCAGGCCGTGCATCAGGTCAAGATTGAAGTTGTCGAAGCCGGCCGCGCGGGCCATCTCAGCGGCGCGCACCGCCTCGCTGCCATCGTGGATGCGCCCCAGCGCCTTGAGCTGCGCGCTCTGAAAACTCTGCACGCCGATCGACAGACGATTGATGCCCAGCTGGCGGTAGTCGCGGAACTTGGCCTGCTCGAAGGTGCCGGGGTTGGCCTCGAGGGTGATCTCGATGTCGCTGGCGAAGGCGAGGCGCTGGTTTACGCCCTGCAGCAGGCGATCCAGCGCCCGGGCCGAGAACAGGCTCGGCGTGCCGCCGCCGAAGAAGATCGAGGTCAGTGCGCGGCCGTGGGCGGCGGGCAGGTCGATGTCGAGGTCAGCGAGCAGCGCCTCGACATAGGCTTGCTCGGGCAGTTCGGGGCCGGCGGCATGCGAGTTGAAGTCGCAGTACGGGCACTTGCGCACGCACCAGGGGATGTGGATGTATAGCGCCAGCGGCGGCAGCTGGAACAGCCCCGGCGTGGCCGGGGCGGGTGCGGCGAGGCTCAAGCGAGACCCAGCCGCTGCTTGAGCTGGGCCATGGCGCGGGCGCGGTGGCTCAGGCGGTTCTTCAGCTCGGCGGGCAGTTCCGCGCTGGCGCAGCCCTGCTCCTCGACCCAGAACAGCGGGTCGTAACCAAAGCCGCCGTCGCCGCGCGCCTCATGGAGGATGCGCCCGTGCCAGAGCCCTTCGCAGAGGATCGGCAGCGGGTCTTCAGCATGGCGCACCAGCGCCAGCGCGCAGACGAACTGCGCACTGCGCTCGGCATCCGGTACCTCGCGCAGCACTTCAAGGAGCTTGGCGTTGTTGACGGCATCATCCTTGACCCCGGCATAGCGCGCCGAGTAGATGCCCGGCGCACCGCCGAGAGCATCCACCGCCAGCCCCGAATCATCGGCCAGCGCCGGCAGCCCGGACACCTGGGAGGCATGCCGGGCCTTGATCAGGGCGTTTTCGATGAAGGAGAGGCCGGTTTCCTCAGGTTCGTGGTCGCTGAACTCGGCAACCGAGCGCACCTTGATGCAGTCGCCCAGCATGGCCTGCAGTTCCTTGAGCTTGCCGGCGTTATGGCTGGCCAGCACCAGTTCGGTCAGAGCTTTCATCAGTCGGGGAACACTTCCTGGTTGAAATCGAGGCGATGGGTGGTGCCGCCTTCCTGAATCTTCAGGTTGAAGGTCAGCGTCTCGCGGCTGCTCATCTTGAACTGGCCAAGGTGATAGACCGCCTCACCCTCGGTGACGCGGCGGAAGGTGATCGGCTGCACCTGCCCCAGCAGGTTCTTCACCTCGCCGCTGACGCTGGCCGCCGGTACGGCCTTGCCGCCGCGCAGCACCGCGACATTCAGCACGCCCTGGGTCTTGCTGCGTACCAGGCCCGAGGCCGCGGCGATGTCCGGTTGCAGGAAGCTTGAGTTGAACACGTTGTAGTGCACGTCAAGGTCACCAAAGCGCTGCAGGCGCTCGGCGGCCGCTGGCAGGGCCAGGCACAGGGTCAGCAGGAACAGGCCAAGACGACGCATGATGCTCTCTCCTCGGTGATGGAACAGGTCAGCGGGTGACGCGGTAGATACCGATTTCACCCAGAAGATTAGGCCACAAACGGGTCAGGCTGTGCAGCCGGTGATCGCGATCCACCGCCAGGCGATCGAGCACCCGCAGGCGCTGCTCGCGGCACAGCGCCTCGAAGTCGCGGAAGGTGCAGAAGTGGATGTTCGGCGTGTTGTACCAGGTGTAGGGCAGAAAGTCCGAACGGGGCATCTCGCCACGGGTGGCCAGGTACCAGCGGCAGCGCCAGTGGCCGAAGTTGGGGAAGGTGATGATGCAGGTCTTGCCGACCCGCAGCATGTCCCTGAGCAGGCGATCGGGGTAGTGGACCGCCTGCAGGGTCTGGGTCATCACTACCACATCGAAGCTGTCGTCGCCAAAGTTGTCGAGACCAAGATCGAGGTTCTGCTCGATGACGTTGACCCCGCGGGCCAGGCACAGGGCGATCTTGTCCGGATCGCGCTCAAGGCCATAGCCGTGCACGCCCTTGTGCTCGCGCAGCCAGGCCAGCAGCTCGCCGTTGCCGCAGCCCAGATCCAGCACCCGGCTGCCGGGGGGGATCCATTCCTGGATGATTTCCAGATCGGCACGCATGAAACGGACTCCTCAGACGCTGATGCGGTTCATGTAACTGGCAAAGCCCTGGATATAGCGCGGGCTGGGAATCAGGAAGGCATCGTGGCCGTGGGCCGATTCGATCTCCAGATAGCTGACGTCCTTCTTCGCCGCCACCAGCGCATCGACGATCTCCCGCGAGCGCGCCGGCGAGAAGCGCCAGTCGGTGGAGAAGGAGATCACGCAGAAGCCGGCCTGTGCCGGTTCAAGGGTACGCACCAGATCGCCGCCTTGCCGGGCCGCCGGGTCGAAGTAGTCCAGCGCCTTGGTCATCAGCAGGTAGGTGTTGGCATCAAAGCGCGCGGAGAACTCCTCGCCCTGATAGCGCAGGTAGCTTTCCACCTGAAATTCCACGCTGTGAAAGTCGTAGTTGAGCTGATCGGTGCGCAGCTCGCGACCGAATTTCTGCCCCATCGCATCATCGGACAGGTAGGTGATATGCCCGACCATGCGCGCCAGCATCAGCCCGCGCTTGGGGATGGTGCCCTGCTCCTGGAAGTGGCCGCCATGGAACTCCGGGTCGGTGAGGATCGCCTGACGGGCCACCTCGTTGAAGGCAATGTTCTGCGCCGAAAGCTTGGGCGCCGAGGCGATCACCACGCAGTGGCGGATGCGCTCGGGGTAGCTGATGCTCCACTGCAGCGCCTGCATGCCACCGAGACTGCCACCAACCACCGCCGCCCACTGGCGGATGCCGAGGGTGTCGGCCAGCCGCGCCTGGCTGTGCACCCAGTCCTCGACGGTGATCACCGGAAAATCGGCGCCATAGGGGCGGCCGGTCTCCGGGTTGCGGCTGCCGGGGCCGGTGGAGCCGTTGCAGCCGCCGAGATTGTTCAGGCAGACGACGAAGAAGCGCCGGGTGTCGATCGGCTTGCCCGGGCCGATGCAGCTGTCCCACCAGCCGGGTTTGCGGTCGTCCGGGCTGTGATAGCCGGCGGCGTGATGGTGGCCGGAGAGCGCATG
The DNA here is from genome assembly GCF_023544715.1 of Pseudomonas eutrophicaquae. Lineage (GTDB taxonomy): Bacteria > Pseudomonadota > Gammaproteobacteria > Pseudomonadales > Pseudomonadaceae > Geopseudomonas. The sequence continues at coordinate 56,658 of NZ_JAMJEZ010000008.1, forward strand.
GCAGATCAGCACGGCATTGCTGCCCGCCGCGTTGAGGGTGCCGTAGGTTTCGTAGACCAGTTCGTAGTCGGCCAGTTGGCGGCCGCAGGCGAGCGGGAGGGGCTCTTTGAAATGCGCAACCTGGGGACTGACCAGGCCTACGGAATCTTCAGGGAAGACGGATGGCAAGGATCTGCTCCCGATACGTGAGGTGCGCCAGTCTAAAGAGCGCGGCAGGTGCCGGCAAGGGCAGGTCCGCCGCAGCGGCCTGCCCTGCAGGGCTCAGAGGAACGGGCTCAGGGCCCGGGGCATCTGGGTCATCACTGCCAGATTGCGGATCACCAGCATCTCCATCAGGTTGAGCGCGATAAAGGCGAAGATCGGCGACAGATCCAGCCCGCCGAGGCTTGGCAGCAGCCGGCGAATCGGCATCAAGAGCGGCTCGCAGACCTGCTGCACCAGCTGGGCGCCGGGGTTGCTGCTGTGCGGCGCGACCCAGGAGAGGATCACGCTGGCGATCAGCGCATAGAAGAACAGGTTGACGAACATCGCCGCCACACCAATCAGCGCCCAGACCAGCAGCTGCGGCCAGAGGGTCAGCGGCAGGCTGATGCCGGCCAGCAGTAGGATCAGCGCCATCACCGCCAGCTGCACCAGCAGCGCCAGCACCAGCGAGGACAGGTCCAGCCCGCCCAGCCCCGGAATCACCCGGCGAAGCGGGTTGAGCAGTGGCCGGGTGGCGCGCACCACGAACTGGCTGATCGGGTTGTAGAAGTCGGCGCGTACCAGCTGCAGGACAAAGCGCAGCAGCACGATCATCAGGTACAGGCTGCCGAGGGTCTGCAGCAGGTAGGTTCCGGCGGTGCCTAGTCCGTTCATCACGCCCCCTTACTGACCGAGCTGCTCGGCCATCTCGGCCGAACGCTGGGCGGCGGCCTTGAGCGCCGCCTCGACCAGCGCCTCGAAGCCGCCGTCCTGGAAGGTGCGGATGGCCGCCTCGGTGGTGCCGCCCGGCGAGGTGACCCGGCGGCGCAGTTCAGCCGGCGACAGCTCGCTGACCAGCGCCATGCGCGCGGCGCCAAAGGCGGTCTGGCGGGCCAGCAGGCTGGCGGTGTCGGCATCCAGGCCGAGGCGCTCGCCGGCGGCGCTCATCGCCTCCATGAGCAGGAAGAAGTAGGCCGGACCGCTGCCGGAGACCGCGGTCACCGCATCGAGCTGTGCCTCGTCCGCCAGCCACAGGGTCAGACCGACTGCCTCCAGGATGTTCTCGGCCTGTTCGCGCTGCGCCTCGCTGGTTGCGGCATTGGCATACAGACCGCTGGCGCCGGCATGCAGCAGCGCCGGGGTGTTGGGCATGCAGCGCACGATCGGCCGCGCACCCAGCCAGCGCTCGAGGCTGGCACAGGGGATGCCGGCAGCAATCGAGACGATCAGCGCGTGGGCCGGCAGCGCCGTTGCCAGCGCCTGACAGACCGCCTGCATGACCTGCGGCTTGACGGCCAGCACCACGAGATCGGCGCCGGCCAAGGCCTCGGCATTGTCCTCGACCGCGCGCACGCCCTGCTCACGGCTCAGCCGCTCGCGCTGCTCGGCATAGGGGTCGCTGGCGATCAGTTGCTCAGCCGGTACGCCACGGGCGATCAGGCCGCCAATCAGGCTGATGGCCATGTTGCCGGCACCAATGAATGCAATACGGGGATGCTGCATGGGGGATTCCTTGTCGATAACAGGCCGGGGGCGTCAGGGCGCGGTATCCGCGGCCGTGGCGGGAGCGGTGCGGGCGCCGAACAGCGCGCTGCCGACGCGCACCCAGGTAGCACCTTCGGCAATCGCGGCTTCCAGATCCTCGCTCATGCCCATCGACAGGGTGTCGAGGGGCAGTGGCAGCTGGGCCTGCAACTGGCGCAGGCGGGCAAAGGCGGCGCGCTGGGTGGTGGGGTCGGTGCTGGGCGCGGGAATGGCCATCAGCCCGCGCAGGCGCAGGTGCGGCAGGGCCGCCATCGCGGCGGCCAGCGCCGGCACCTCCTCGGGCAGGCAGCCGGACTTGCTCGGCTCCTCGCTGATATTCACCTGCAGGCAGATATTGAGCGGCGGCAGGTGGCTGGGGCGCTGGGCGGACAGGCGCTCGGCAATCTTCAGGCGGTCCACCGAATGCACCCAGTCGAAGTGCTCGGCCAGCGCGCGGGTCTTGTTGGACTGGATCGGGCCGATGAAATGCCAGACCAGCGGCAGGTCGGCCAGCGCCACCTGCTTGCCCAGCGCTTCCTGCAGGTAGTTTTCGCCAAAGTCGCGCTGGCCAGAGGCGAAGGCCTCGCGCAGCTGTTCGGCCGGCTTGGTCTTGCTCACCGCCAGCAGACCGACGCTGTCGGCGTGGCGTCCGGCGCTTTGCGCCGCGTCACGAATACGCTGACGGACCTTTGCGAGAGTGTCCCGGATCATCGACATTCACCTGTCCTGCCTGTGCGGCCGCTGGCTGAGACCGGCATTCTAACCCTTCGCCTGCAATTGGGTATCCCCATGGACCTTACCGAACTGCTGACCCTGTGCGTGACCGAGGGCGCCTCCGATCTGCACCTCTCCGCGGGGCTGGCGCCGCGGCTGCGCATCGACGGCGAGCTGCACGCGCTCGCGCTGCCGGCCTTGACCGACGAGGCGGTGCTGACGTGGCTGGAGGCGCTGGTCGGCGCCGAGCGCCTCGCCGATTACCGGCGCACCCACGAGCTGGATGGTGCGATCGACTGGCCGGGTCTTGGGCGCTTTCGCCTGAATGCCTTTCGCCAGCAGCGCGGTGCGGCGGCGGTGCTGCGCCGCATCCCGAGCGAAATTCCGCCGCTGGAGACGCTGCTGAGTGCCCCGGTGTTCCGGCAGATCGCCAGTCTGCCCAGCGGGCTGGTGCTGGTCTGCGGGCCGACCGGCTCCGGCAAGTCCACCACCCTGGCGTCGCTGCTGGACTGGATCAACCGCCAGCGCCGCCAGCACATCCTCACCCTTGAGGACCCGGTGGAGTTCGTGCATCAGCCGGCCCAGTGCCTGATCAGCCAGCGCGAGGTGGGGCGCGATACCCGGGACTTTTCCAGCGCCCTGCGCGCGGCACTGCGCGAGGATCCGGACATCCTGCTGATCGGCGAGCTGCGTGATCTGGAGAGTATCCGCTTGGCACTGACCGCGGCGGAGACCGGCCATCTGGTCTTCGCCACCCTGCACACTGCCAGCGCCGCCCAGAGCATCGACCGGCTGATCGATGTCTTCCCCGGCGATGAGAAGGGCATGGTGCGCAGCCTGCTGTCTGGCACGTTGCGGGCGGTGATCGCCCAGCAGCTGCTGCCGCGCAGCGGCGGTGGCCGGATGGCGGTGCAGGAAGTGCTGCTGGCGACGCCCGCGGTGCGCAACCTGATTCGCGAGGATCGGGTGGCGCAGATCTACTCGGCCATGCAGACTGGCGGCGCTCTGGGCATGCAGACGCTGGATGCCGGGCTTGCGCGGCTGCTCGAGCAGGGGCTGATCAGCCGTGACGCGGCCCGCGCGCTGGCGCGCAGTCCCCAGGATTTTTGAACCCGACGTCAGGAGGACGGCATGCGTCCGATGCTTCTCGATACCCACCGCAAGACCATTGGCTACCTGCTGTGGATCTTTGGCTTTCTCGGTGCGCACCGCTTCTACTATGGCCGTCCGGTCACCGGCACCCTGTGGTTCCTCACCCTGGGACTGTGCGGGGTGGGCTGGCTGATCGACCTATTTCTGATTCCCGGCATGGACCGCGAGGCGGACCTGCGCTTTCACGGTGGGCGCTACAGCTACAACGTCGCCTGGCTGCTGCTGACCTTCCTGGGGGTTTTCGGCGTGCATCGCCTGTATCTGGGCAAATGGATCACTGGGATTCTCTACCTGCTGACCGGCGGCTTCTTCCTGATCGGGGTGCTTTACGACTTCTGGACCCTCAACGAGCAGGTGTCGATCCGCAACGCCCGGCTGTTCTGAGCCTGGCGAGCAAACGACAAGGCCCGCGCACGCGGGCGGGCCTTGTGGGGTAGGGCAGCGGCTCAGCCCTGATGGCGGATCTCTCCATCCAGCAGGGTGTAGCGCACCGCGCCCGGCAGGCAATGGCCGCTGAACGGGCAGTTGCTGCCGCGCGAGTGCCAGTGCTCGCCGGCGACGGTCTGGGCGCGCGGGTCGAACAGCACCAGATCCGCCGCCTCCCTGACCGCCAGACGTCCGACCGGCAGGCGCAGCGCCTCGGCCGGACCGCAGGTCAGCCGCGCCAGCAGGGTCGGTAGATCCAGCACCCCTTCCTCAACCAAGGTCAACGCCAGCGGCAGCAGCAGCTCAACGCTGGATATCCCCGGTTCGGTGGCGCCGAACGGCGCCTGCTTGGCATCTGCTTCGTGGGGCTGGTGATGGCTGGCAATCGCCGAGATCACCCCGCTTTTCACTGCCTCGCGCAGCGCGTCACGGTCGGCGCGAGTGCGCAGCGGCGGCTGCACGTGGTAGAGGCTGGAGAAGCCGACCAACGCTTCGTCGGTGAGGATCAGCTGATAGAGCGCCACATCGGCGGTCACCGGCAGGCCGCGTGCCTGGGCCGCGGCGATCATCTCCACGCCGCGCGCGCTGGTGATCTGGCTGAAGTGGGCGCGCACGCCACTCTGCTCGACCAGCAGCAGGTCGCGGGCCAGCGCCACGGTTTCGGCGCTTTCCGGGATGCCGGAGAGGCCGAGGAAGCTGGCGGTCGGGCCTTCGTGCGCCAGGCCGCCTTCGGCCAGATCGGCGTCCTGCGGCTGCAGTACCACGGTCAGATCGAAGGTGGCGGCGTATTCCAGGGCGCGGCGCAGCACGCGGTTGCCGCTCATCGGCGCTAGCCCGTTGCTGAAGGCCACGCAGCCGGCATCACGCAGTGCGACCAGTTCGGCCAGCTGCTGGCCCTCGAGCCCCTTGCTCAGCGCACCGATCGGGAACACCCGGGTGTGCCCGGCGGCCGCGGCGCGATCGAGGATCAGCTCGGTCACCGCGGTGGTGTCGAGCACCGGCTTGGTCTGTGGCGGGCAGCACAGGCTGGTCACGCCACCGGCGGCGGCGGCGCGGGTTTCGCTGGCGATGGTGCCCTTGCGGGTATAGCCCGGCTCGCGCAGGCTGACCGCCAGATCGACCAGGCCGGGGGCGGCAATCAGGCCGTGGGCGGCGATCTGCTGCTCGGCGGTGAAGCCGGCGGGCGCCGCGCCGAGGGCAATGAGGCGGCCGTTGTCGATATGCAGGTCGCAGACCTGATCAAGGCGGCTGGCCGGGTCGATCACGCGGGCGCCGTGGATGCTGGTTTTCACTGGGCGTCTCCCTGTTCGAGCTGGCGCTGGGTCAGTTGTCCGCTCATCGCCATGGACAGCACCGCCATACGGATGGCGATGCCATAGGTCACCTGATTGAGGATCACCGACTGGGCGCCGTCGGCGACCGCCGATTCGATCTCCACCCCGCGGTTGATCGGCCCCGGATGCATGACGATGGCATCGGGTTTGGCGAGCTTGAGGCGCTGCTCGGTGAGGCCGTAGAGCTTGTAGAACTCGCCCTGGCTGGGCAGCAGGCCACCCTGCATGCGCTCGCGCTGCAGACGCAGCATGATCACCACATCGACATCCTTGAGGCCTTCAGCCAGATCGGTGTAGGCGCGCACGCCGTACTGCTCGATGCCGATCGGCAGCAGGGTCTTGGGCGCGATCACCCGGATGTCCGGGCAGCCGAGGGTCTTCAGTGCCAGCATGTTCGAGCGCGCCACCCGCGAGTGCAGGATATCGCCGACGATCGCCACCGAAAGGTTCTCGAAGCTGCCCTTATGCCGGCGGATGGTCAGCATGTCGAGCATGCCCTGGGTCGGGTGCGCGTGGCGGCCATCGCCGCCGTTGATCACCGCGACATGCGGGCAGACATGCTCGGCGATGAAGTGCGCAGCGCCCGAGTCGGCGTGGCGCACCACGAACATATCGGCGGCCATCGCCTCGAGGTTGCGCAGGGTGTCGGTCAGCGTCTCGCCCTTGCTGGTCGAGGAGGTCGACACATTCAGGGTGATCACGTCCGCCGACAGGCGCTGGGCGGCCAGCTCGAAGGTGGTGCGGGTACGGGTGGAGTTCTCGAAGAACACGTTGCACACGGTACGCCCGCGCAGCAGCGGAACCTTCTTCACCGCACGCGCCCCGACCTCGAGGAAGGAGTCGGCGGTGTCGAGAATTTCAGTCAGCAGCTCGCGGGGCAGGCCGTCGAGCGAGAGGAAGTGGCGCAGCTGGCCCTGGTCGTTGAGCTGCAGCGGGCGCTTGGCGTCGTTCGGCGTCATCGCGGGATTCTCAGTGGGAGGCGGCGAGGGTCTGCAGCTCGAGGGCGAGCGGTGCGGGACCATGCAATTTTACCCGCTCATCGGCGGCCAGCGACAGGGTCGCCCCCAGCACATCGGCGCAGATCGGCAGCTCGCGGGCGTTCAGATCCAGCAGGCTGACCAGCGTCACGCTGGCCGGGCGTCCGTAGTCGAACAGGGCATTGAGGGCGGCGCGCACCGTGCGCCCGCTCATCAGCACATCGTCGATCAGCACCAGGTGCTGATCCTCGACCTCGAAGGGCAGCTCCGAGGGCTGCACCTGCGGGTGCAGGCCGGTGCGGCTGAAGTCGTCACGGTAGAAGGACACGTTGAGGGTGCCAAGCGGCGCCTCGCTCTGGCCCAGTTCGGCCAGCAGGGCGCGGGCGACCCAGACGCCGCCGGTCTGGATGCCGACAAAATGTGGCTCAAGGATGCCGCGGGTCAGGTGGTCGCGCAGGTCGGTGGCCATCTGCGCCAGCAGGGCGGCGGGGTCGGGCAGGTGCATGGGCAGTCCTTGGATGATCAGGGCGAAGAGGTGGGGTGCTGCTGCAGCCAGCCTTCCAGCAGCAGGGCCGCGGCCAGGGCATCGACCGGGCGCTCGCGGTAGCCGCCGCGCTGGCCTTCGTTCAGTCGCAGGCCTTTGGCCTCGAAGGTGGTCAGGCGCTCGTCATGGGTAAAGACCGGCCGGTTGAAGCGGCCGTGCAGGCGACGGGCGAACTTTTCGGCGCGCGCACTCATCTCGCTGGGCGTGCCGTCCATGTTCAGCGGCAGGCCGACGACGATCGCATCCGGCTGCCATTCGTTGACCAGGCGCTCGATCTGGCTCCAGTCCGGCACGCCGTTCTGCGCCTTGAGCACGCACAGCTCGCGGGCCTGGCCGGTGATCGCCTGGCCGACGGCCACGCCGATCTGCCGGGTGCCGTAGTCAAAGCCAAGCAGCAGCCGCGGGGTGCTCATGCGTGGCCGGCCTGGGGCGCCAGACGGCCCAGATCGATCCCCAGCGACGCCACGGCCTGCTGCAGGCGCTGGTCGCTGGCGGTATCGAACAGGACGGCCGGGTCGGCCGGGCAGGTCAGCCAGGCGTTGTCGAGCAGTTCGGCTTCCAGCTGGCCGATGTCCCAGCCGGCATAGCCCAAGGCAATCAGGCAGCGCTCGGGACCGTGACCTTCGGCGATGGCGATCAGGCTGTCCTGGGAGGTGGACATCGACAGCGGGCCCAGATCGACGGTGGCTTGGAACTGCCAGCCGTGCGGATGCAGAACGAAGCCGCGATCGCTGTGCAGCGGGCCGCCGGCATAGATCGGCACCTGCTGACGCGCCTCGACGGCCTTCAGCTCCGGTTGCAGCTGCTCGAGGACATGCCCAAGGGTCAGCCCGGTATCGCGGTTGATCACCAGCCCCATGGCGCCGAACTCGTTGTGCTCGACGATATAGACCACGGTGTGGGCGAAATGGGGATCGGCCATCTGCGGCATGGCGATCAGGAAGTGGTGCTTGAGGGAGTGATGTGCGGTCGTATTCATGCGCGCTAGTGTCGACCTTCCGGCGGCGCGCTTCAAGTCTGCTGCGGCTATGGACTGGCCAGCCGGTGGCCGCGCTCAAAGCGCCAGGTGCGGACGATTTCCAGCACATCGACATCGGCCAGATCGCCACTGAACGGGCTGAACGGTGCTGCCAGACGCACGATGCGCAGCGCGGCCTGATCGAGCAGTGGCTGGCCGGAGGATTCCAGCAGGGTCACCTCGCGCAGGCTGCCGTCGCGGTTGATCGCCACCCGCAGGCGTAGGCTGCCGTAGAGCTGCTGGTGCCGTGCGGCCTCGGGGTAGTTGAGATTGCCGACCCGCTCGACCTTGCGCCGCCACTCCTCGCGGTACCAGTTGCCCTTGTCACGCCGGCTGCTGCGGGCATCCAGACGGTGTACGCGCAGCCCGCGCGGGGCGGCGAAGGTTTGCTCGCGGCTCAGCCCAGCCACCTCGGCGGCCAGCGAGGTGCTGTCAAAGCGCAGGCTTGGTGCGGGCACGGCCGCCTTTTGCGTGGCGCGGGCGGGGGCTGGCTTGGCAGGCGCTGCGCGCTGGGGCGCGGGCGTGGGTCGGGTGGTATCTGGCACGCTGCGCGCTGGACGCGCGGGCGGGCGCGGAGTGGGTGTGGCCGCGGTGGCAGGCCGGACCGGCGCCGGTGCAGCAGGGGGCATGCTCGGGGCGACCGCCGCGGCTGGCGGCGGCGGTGCCGGGCTGGCAGATGGCGTATCCGCGCGCTCGATCGGCGCTGGCGCGGCCGGGGCAGGCGTGCTCGGGCGCTCCAGCTGCAGATCAAAACTGCGGATCGGCGTCGGCGCGGACAGCCGCGGCGCCTGCAGGGCGCCAAGGACCAGCAGGTGCAAGGCAGCCGCCAGCGCCAGCCAGGGCAGCAGGGACGGCAGGCGGCGGGGCAGGGGCATCGGGGCGCAGCGCCAGTGGCTCTGGCCGGGGCGTAGCCGGTGATGGCGGCGCCCCGGCAGTACTCGTCAGGCGCGGCGGGCCTGCAGGTGGCGCTCGATCACTGTCATCAGCTGACCGGCGATGTCGGTATCGAACGCGGCGTCGATCTCGCGGATGCAGGTCGGACTGGTGACGTTGATCTCGGTGAGGTGCTCACCGATCACATCCAGGCCGACGAACAGCAGCCCCATCTCGCGCAGGGTCGGGCCGACCTGGGTGGCGATCCAGCGGTCGCGCTCGGTCAGCGGGCGGGCCTCGCCACGGCCGCCAGCGGCCAGGTTGCCACGGGTCTCGCCCTGGGCCGGGATGCGCGCCAGGCAGTAGGGAACCGGCTCGCCGTCGAGCATCAGGATGCGCTTGTCGCCGTCCTGGATCGCCGGCAGGTAGCGCTGCGCCATGATCTGCCGGCTGCCGTGGGCGGTGAGGATCTCAAGGATCACCGAGAGGTTCGGATCGCCCGCGCGGTGGCGGAAGATCGACGAGCCGCCCATGCCATCGAGCGGCTTGAAGATCACATCGTGATGCTCCTGGGCGAAGCGGCGCAGCACATCACTGCGGCGGCTGACCAGGGTGGGTGGGGTGCAGTGCGGGAAGCGGGTGGCGAAGAGCTTTTCGTTGCAGTCGCGCAGGCTTTGCGGGCGGTTGACCACCAGCAGGCCGCGGCGCTCAGCTTGCTCCAGCAGGTGGGTGCAGTAGAGAAATTCGCTGTCGAACGGCGGGTCCTTGCGCATCAGCACCACATCCAGCTCGTGCAGGGCGATGTCCTGCTCGTCGCCCAGTTCGAACCAGTGCTTGGGGTCATTGAAGACCTTGAGCGGGCGCGGGCAGGCGCGCACCTCGCCGTCGCGCAGGTACAGATCTTGCTGCTCGAGGTAGAACAGCGACCAGCCGCGGGCCTGGGCCGCCATCAGCATGGCCAGCGAGCTGTCCTTCTTGAAGGCGATATGGGCGATGGGATCCATGATGATGCCCAGACGAATGCTCATCGGTGGTGCTCCTGGGTAGGGCGACGGCGGGGCCGTCGGGAAGGTGGCAGGCGCTCAAGGTGGCGGCGCTATGCGGCGGAGTCAAGGGGCGGCGGCGCGTGGCGCTCAGAAATCGCCCCACAGCTGCTGGGCAACGCTCAGCGCGACCACCGGTGCGGTTTCGGTGCGCAGCACCCGTGGCCCGAGGCGGGCGGCCTGGAAGCCGCTGCGCTGGGCGGCCTGGACTTCCTCGTCACTCAGCCCGCCTTCCGGACCGATCAGAAAGGCCAGCGAAGCCGGGCGGACGTGACTTTCCAGCGGTGCGGCAACCGGGTGCAGGACCAGCTTGAGGTCCGCCTGCAGTGACGCGAGCCAGCTCTCCAGCGCCACCGGCGGGTGGATCACCGGCACCACCGAGCGGCCGCACTGCTCGCAGGCACTGATCGCCACCTGCTGCCAGTGGGCCAGGCGCTTGTCGGCGCGCTCATCGCGCAGGCGCACCTCGCAGCGGCTGCTGACGATCGGGGTGATTTCACTCACGCCCAGCTCGGTGGCCTTCTGGATCGCCCAGTCCATGCGCTCGCCGCGCGACAGACCCTGACCCAGATGCAGGTGCAGGGGCGACTCAGGCAGGCCGGCGATCCGCTCATGCAGCTCGACGGTGGCGCTCTTCTTGCTGAGCGCGCCGAGCGTGGCACGAAACTCCCAGCCGCTGCCGTCGAATAGCTGCAGCGCATCGCCGCTGCCAAGGCGCAGCACGCGGGTCATGTAGTGGGTCTGGGTCTCGGACAGGGTGTGGGTGCCAAGACTTAGCGGGGTATCGATAAAGAAGCGGGACAGGCGCATGGCAGCAGGGCAATGAAGGAGGGGCTGGCAAGCTTACTGGCCGCGGGGCGGAGCGGGTAGGGCTGTGCGAGGGCGAAGGCCAGAAACGCGCACGCCGCCCGCTGCAGTGCAGCGGGCGGCGTGGTGTTTACAGCAGCTGTGCCTGGGATTACAGGCCGAGGATGCCGAGATTCAGGAGGCCGGTACCTGCCGAGGCTTCGGTCGTGCTGCCATCCGTGCTGACGCTGGCATCAGTGCCGGTCAGGCCGCTAGTCAGGCCGCCGAGCAAGTCGCCGCCCAGTACGCCGTCCACAGTGCCTTCCACCAGATCCACGACCGGCTCCAGCAGAGCACCGTCACCAGTTGCCAGGGTGTCGACCAGATCGCCGACCGGCTGCAGGGCGCCACCTTCAGCGGTCAGGCTTTCCAGCGGGCTGGTCAGGCCATCGAGAGTGCTGCCGCTCGGGTCGACCAGGTTGTCGACCACCGAGGTCAGGCCACCGAGGGCGGTATCGTCCAGCAGGGTGTCGACGGTGTTCTGCACGTCGGTGATGGTGCCGTCGCCGCTGCCGCCATTGTTGCTGCTGTCCACCAGGCCGGTCAGACCACCGGTGACGCCGCCCAGCAGGCTGTCAGTGCCCAGCAGGTTGGTCACGGTGCCGTCCAGGGTGTCGACCAGCGGCTGCAGCAGGGCATCGTCGCCAGTGGCCAGGGTATCAACCAGATCGCCGACCGGCTGCAGGGCGCCGCTGGTGCCGGTCAGGTTGTCGAGCGAGGAGGTGACCGGAGCCAGGACGCCGGTGGTGGGATCGATCAGGGTATCCACCAGCGAGACCACCGGGCTCAGGGCGGTATCGTCGCTCAGTGTATCCAGAGTGCCCTGCAGGTCAGAAATGGTGCCGCTGCCGTCGTTGCTGCCGGCGGTCAGGTTGTCGAGCAGGCCGGTTACCGGAGACAGCAGGCCGCTATCAGAGTCGACCAAGGTTTCGACCAGGCCGTCGACCGGCTCGAGCAGGGTGCCGTCGGTCAGGTTGCTGACCGTATCCTGCACGTTACCAATCAGGCCGCTGGTGGCGGTGGTGCCGGTATCCGTGCCGGTGCCATCAGTGACAGTGCCAGTGCCATCAGTGACCAGAGAGTCATCACCAGTGCCGGTGCCGGTATTGGTGTCGGTTGTGGTATCGCCCGCACCCACGCCGCCGCCTTGGCTGGCATCGCCAGTGGTGTCGCCGCCATCCGTGCCATCAGTCCCACCAAGGCTGCTGGAGCCATCGGTCTGCTGCGCCGCGCTGCTGTCATCAACGACGTAATACCGCTTGCTGGAGCCGCTGCAGCCTGCCAGCAGACCGGTCGCCAGGATCAGGGCCAGAGCAGTGGAGCTGCGGACAGAAAGGAGTTTGGTCATAGGTCTATCCCTCAGAGAATGACGGTATTCATGCGGGGTGGAGGAAACTTCCCCCCTTTGTGAAATATGAGACCATTTTTCTGTGAAACGTTCAGCAAAAAAGTGATAAGCGTGCATTTTTGCGTGATTTAGCCATCATTTTTTGCAGTTTCGCAGATTTTTAGGCAAAAATACGTCGGCTGTATGCCTGCATCCTTTTTAAGTTGCCTGCGGTGTCAAATTACTGGCGATCTATTTGTGGCTTCAGCCCGGATCATGAAACGTCGCCCGCGCGCTCGCGGATGGACGCACGGTAACCCGCGCTGAAGTGGCCAGGTCGATGCCCTCGCTGGCCACCTCGGCGAGAAAGTCGATCTGCTCTAGGCTGATCACGTAGGGCGGCAGGAAGTACACCACGCTGCCCAGCGGGCGCAGCAGCGCACCACGGCGCAGCGCATGCTGATAGACCACCAGCCCACGGCGCTCCTGCCACGGATAGGGCGTCTTGCTGGCCTTGTCGGCGACCATCTCGATGGCCAGCGCCATGCCGGTCTGGCGTACCTCGGCAACGTGCGGATGCTCCTTGAGGTGCTCGGTGGCGTGGCCCATGTGCGCGGCCAGCGCCTGGTTGCGCACGATCACGTCGTCTTCGGCGAAGATGTCCAGGGTTGCCAGCGCCGCGGCGCAGGCCAGCGGGTTGCCGGTGTAGGTGTGCGAGTGCAGGAAGGCCTTGAGGGTCGCGTAGTCGGCGTAGAAGGCCTGATAGACGGTATCGGTGGTCAGCACCGCCGCCATCGGCAGGTAGCCGCCGGTCAGTGCCTTGGAGAGAATCAGAAAATCCGGCGTGATCCCCGCCTGTTCGCAGGCGAACAGCGTGCCGGTGCGGCCGAAGCCGACGGCGATTTCGTCGGCGATCAGGTGCACGCCGTAGCGGTCACAGGCCTCGCGCAGCAGGGTCAGGTAGATCGGGTGATACATGCGCATGCCGCCGGCGCCTTGGATCAGTGGCTCGACGATCACCGCGGCGATCTCCTGATGATGCTCGGCGAGGGTCTGCTCCATGTGCGCGAACATGGTCCGCGAATGCGCCTCCCAGCTCACTCCCTCGGGGCGCAGGTAGCAGTCGGGGCTCGGCACCTTGAAGGTATCGAGCAGCAGCGGCTTGTAGGTGTCGGTGAACAGCGCCACATCGCCCACCGACATCGCCGCCATGGTTTCGCCGTGGTAGCTGTTGGTGAGGGTGACGAAGCGCTGCTTGCGGGTCTGGCCGGCGTTGCGCCAGTAGTGGAAGCTCATCTTCAGCGCCACCTCAATCCCCGAGGAGCCGTTGTCGGCGTAGAACACCCGCTCCAGCCCCGGCGGGGTGAGCGCCACCAGGCGCTCGGACAGCTCGATCACCGGTTGATGGCTGAAACCGGCGAGCATCACGTGCTCGAGGCTATCCAGCTGCTCACGAATCCGTGCATTGATCCGCGGGTTGGCGTGGCCGAACACGTTGACCCACCAGGAGCTGACCGCATCCAGGTAGCGCTTGCCATCGAAGTCCTCCAGCCACACGCCGGAGGCGGAACGGATCGGGATCAGCGGCAGCTGCTCGTGGTCCTTCATCTGCGTGCAGGGGTGCCAGAGCACGGCCAGATCGCGCTCCATCCAGTGCTGGTTGTGGCTCATCGCAAGGCTCCGCGGGGCAGTGGGGGGGCCACAGTTTAGCGGGGCGCTCCAGCCTTCGGGCAATCCGCCTGCTGCGCCGGCCATGCGCTGTTGTTACCCTTGCGCGGTGTTTTCTCAACGGGTGCATCTTCATGCCATGGCGCAACTCGGCCGAGCGTTACGGCCTGATCGGTATTCTGCTGCACTGGAGTATGGCCCTGCTGGTGGTAGGGCTGTTTGGACTCGGGCTGTGGATGAGCGGGCTGGATCTGTTCAGTCCCTGGTACACGCAGGCGCCACGGCTGCATCAGGGGTTGGGCGTACTGCTGGCCTTGTTGCTGCTGCTGCGCCTGTTCTGGCGGGTGCTGAGTCCGCCACCCCGGCCGCTGGCCAGCCACGGGCGTGGCATACGGATGGCGGCGCGGATCAGCCACGGCCTGCTGTACGCCGGACTGCTGGGGATGGTGCTATCCGGCTATCTGCTGTCCAGTGCCGAGGGGCGTCCTGTCGAGGTGTTCGGCCTGTTCAGCCTGCCAGCGCTGTTCGCACCGTGGCCGGGGCAGCGGCTGCTGGCGGGCAGCCTGCACCAGGGGCTGGCCTGGGGGCTGATGGGGCTGGCGCTGCTGCACGCCCTGGCTGCGCTCAAGCATCACCTGATCGATCGCGATGCCACGCTGCGGCGGATCCTCGGGGGTGGCTCGTGAGGGCAGCGTACGGGCTGAGCACATCAGCGCAGCAGCGAGGTCTCTGCCATGCTGAATGAGCACCTGCTGCACTACCGCTTTCGCCTGCTGCTGCTGGCCAGCTGCCTGCTGACACTGGTGCTCGGCTGGCCACAGCCACCCTGGTGGCTGGAATGGGGCTGCCTGCTGGCGCTGGTGCTGGCGGCGATCAACACCCTGCGGCATCGCCGGCTGTTTCAGCAGCTGGCCCTGCTGCTGGGGCTGTTCAACCTGAGCCTGCTTGGGCTGGAGCAGCTGATCAATCTGCCGCAGGCGCTGGCCGATGGACTGACCCGGCTGTTCTTCTACCTGTTGCTGACGGTGGCGCTGTTTCACCGGGTGACGGTAGAGCGCCCGGTGACCCGTGAGCTGCTGTATGGCCTGTGCGCGCTGTACATCCAGATTGCCCTGGCGTTTGCCTCTGCTTATCACCTGCTCAACAGCCTGCAGCCCGGCGCCTTCCGGGGGCCGGATGCGCTGATGGGGCTGGATGACTTCATCTACTACAGCCTGGCCACGCTGACCACCGTAGGCTACGGCGATATCCACGCACTGGCGCCGCTGGCCCGTCTGCTGGCGGGCGCCGAGGCGGTGGCGGGCGTGATGTTCATCGCGCTGGCGATTGCCCGCGGCCTGACCCTGATGCACGACGAGGAGATCTGAGCCGCACCCAACGGGGTGCGGCTCGGCAGGGGCTGACCCTTACTTGGGACGGGTCAGCAGGGCTGGCTTCTCGCTGCGCGGCCGGCGCTCCAGCTCATCGAGCTGCTCGGCCGTCGGCAGGCGATCATTGTTGCGCGAGGGCTTGTGGACGATCAGCGGCTGGGTCTCGCGCGGCGGACGGGCACTGCCCGGCTCGCGCAGCGGCGCATCGCTCATCAGGCTCGGCGCCGCCTTGCGGCCACGCCCGCCCTGTCCGCCACCCTGGCGCGCTACAGGCTTGCCGCCCTGCCCGCCATTGCTGCGCGGGGCCGCGTTGGCTGCACCACCCGGACGGCGCGCACCGCCCTGTCCGCGATTGTTGCGGGCGTTCTGGTAGGGGCTGACGTACTCGACGCTGTTGCCAAAGTTGTCGTACTCATCATCGAGGAACGCCTCCGGGTCCCGATCAGGGCGGGCCGGCAGCGGCAGCTCACCGGGCGCGCGCTGGATCGCCGCCGGCTGGTTGCGGCGCGGATTTTGTCCGCTGCCCTGAGCGCCCCGGCGGCTGCGCGCGGCCTCGCCGCCCTGCGCCGACTCGCCCCGTCCGCTGCGCGGCTGGGCCTTATCGCCCTTGGCCGGCTGGCCGCTGCGCGCGGTCTTGGCGGCTTTTTCACCCTGCTCGGCGCGGCCGGTGCCCTGGCGAGCCGGGCGCTCCTTGCGCTCCTGCGGCAGGTCCTTGCGGCCGTGGCCACGACCCTGGCGCGGCGGGCGCTCATCGCTGTCGGCCGGGCCGGTTTCCACCACTTGGCTCGGGTCGAAGCCCTGCATGTCGCCCTCGGGGATGCGCTGCTTGGTCAGCCGCTCGATGGCCTTGAGCAGCTTCTCCTCGTCTGGCGCCACCAGCGAGATCGCCTCGCCGCTGCGCCCGGCGCGGCCGGTACGGCCGATACGGTGCACGTAGTCTTCCTCGACGTTGGGCAGCTCGTAGTTGACTACATGCGGCAGCTGGTCGATGTCCAGGCCGCGTGCGGCGATATCGGTGGCGACCAGGATGCGCACCGCGTTGGCCTTGAAGTCAGCCAGCGCCTTGGTGCGCGCGTTCTGGCTCTTGTTGCCGTGGATCGCCGCAGCCGGCAGGCCCTGCTTGGTCAGGTACTCGGCCAAGCGATTGGCGCCGTGCTTGGTGCGGGTGAACACCAACACCTGCTCCCAGGCGCCTAGGGTCACCAGGTGAGCGAGCAGGGCGCGCTTCTGGGTGGCACCGATGCGGAACACCCGCTGCTCGATGCGCTCCACCGTGGTGTTCGGCGGCGTCACCTCGATGCGCTCGGGGTTGTGCAGCAGCTTGCCGGCGAGATCGGTGATGTCCTTGGAGAAGGTCGCCGAGAACAGCAGGTTCTGCCGCTTGCTCGGCAGTTTGGCCAGCACCTTCTTCACGTCATGGATGAAGCCCATGTCGAGCATGCGGTCGGCTTCGTCAAGGACGAGGATTTCCACATGGGACAGGTCGATGGCCTTCTGGTTGGCCAGATCGAGCAGGCGGCCGGGACAGGCGACCAGCACATCCACGCCCTTGGCCAGCGCCTGGATCTGCGGATTCATGCCGACGCCGCCGAAGATGCAGGCGCTCTTGAACGGCAGGTCGCGAGCGTACAGCTTGAAGCTGTCATGCACCTGCGCGGCCAGCTCGCGGGTCGGGGTCAGCACCAGCACGCGCGGCTGCTTGGGGCCGTGGCGTTGTTCGCGGTCGGGATGACCGCCCGGGAACAGCAGTTCGAGCACCGGCAGGGCAAAGCCGCCGGTCTTGCCGGTGCCGGTCTGCGCGGCGACCATCAGGTCGCGGCCCTGCAGCACGGCGGGAATGGCGCGTTGCTGCACCGGGGTGGGTGCACTGTAGCCGGCCGCTTCGACGGCGCTGGCCAGTGCCTCGGAAAGGCCGAGGGAAGTGAAGGACATGCGGGGTTCCTGTGTCATGTCGGCAACCCGCCGACTCGGGGGGGATCATCGGTGATCCCGCGCGCATCATCAGGGCTTCGAACAGGGCGCAGCTGAGAGGCCGCGCCCCCGCCCGACGGCCAGCGCCCTGCGCCGGGCGGTGGTCTGGACGGAGGTCCGTAGCGTATTGGGCGTGCCGGCGCACTGCGCGGCAGCCCGGGTTCACCGCGCTGGCGGACCAGTGCGGTGGCAGGCAGGCCCGAAGGCCGAATCTCAGCGTGGCAGCTTGAGGTTGTTCCAGATCGCCAGGCTCGGTTCGGCCTGGTTCAGGGTGTAGAAGTGCAGGCCCGGGGCGCCGCCCTCGAGCAGCCGCTCGCACATTTCGGTGATCACCTGCTCGCCGAACGCCTGGATGCTCTCCAGATCATCGCCGTAGGCTTCGAGCTGCTTGCGGATCCAGCGCGGAATCTCGGCGCCACAGGCATCGGAGAAGCGTGCCAGCTTGCTGTAATTGGTGATCGGCATGATGCCGGGGGTGATCGGGATCTCTACGCCCAGCTTGCGCACGCGCTCGACAAAGTAGAAGTAGCAGTCGGCGCTGAAGAAGTACTGGGTGATCGCGCTGTCGGCGCCGGCGTGGCACTTGCGGGCGAAATTCTGCAGATCATCCTCGAAATGGCGCGCCTGGGGGTGCATTTCCGGATAGGCGGCGACTTCGATGTGGAAGTGATCGCCCGTTTCGCTGCGGATGAACTCGACCAGCTCGTTGGCATAGCGCAGCTCGCCATGCGCTTGGCCCATGCCCGAGGGCAGGTCGCCGCGCAGGGCGACGATGCGGCGGATACCGGCGTCCTTGTAGGTGCTGAGCAGCTGGCGCAACTCGGCCTTGCTGTCGCCGACGCAGGACAGGTGCGGCGCGGTCGGCACCTTCACCTCGCCGTCGAGCTGCAGCACGGTGTTCAGGGTGCGATCGCGGGTCGAGCCACCGGCCCCGTAGGTGCAGGAGAAGAAGTCGGGGTTGTAGCTGGCCAGCTGGCGGGCCACGGCGATCAGTTTTTCGTGCCCGGCTTCGGTCTTGGTCGGGAAGAACTCGAAGCTGTAGCGGCGTTCCTGGGTCATTGCGGATTCCTTCGGCATAAGGAGGGCGGAGCCGCAGCCCCGCCCTCCCGGCGATCAGTAGCGGTAGGTTTCCGGCTTGAACGGGCCATCGACGCTGACGCCGATGTAGTCGGCCTGCGCCGGGGTCATGCGGGTGATCACCCCGCCAAAGCCCTTGACCATCTCCAGCGCCACTTCCTCATCGAGCTTCTTCGGCAGCAGCTCAACACGCACGTGCGCGGCCTTCTCAGCCGCCGGCAGGTCGGCGAACTTCTCGCCGTACAGGTGGATCTGCGCCAGCACCTGGTTGGCGAACGAGCCGTCCATGATCCGGCTCGGATGGCCGGTGGCGTTGCCGAGGTTCACCAGGCGACCTTCGGAGAGCAGGATCAGGTAGTCATCGTTGCTCGGATCGAAGCCGTCCTTGCCGGTGCGGTGCACCTTGTGGACCTGCGGCTTGACCTCTTCCCAGGCCCAGTGGGCGCGCATGAAGGCGGTGTCGATCTCGTTGTCGAAGTGGCCGATGTTGCAGACCACAGCGCGCTTTTTCAGCGCCTTGAGCATGCCGGCGTCACAGACGTTGACGTTGCCGGTGGTGGTGACCAGCAGATCGATCTTGCCCAGCAGGCCCTGGTCGATCGAGGCATCGGTGCCGTCGTTCTCGCCGTTCAGGTACGGGGAAACCACCTCGAAGCCGTCCATGCAGGCCTGCATAGCGCAGATCGGGTCGATCTCGGTGACCTTGACGATCATACCTTCCTGACGCAGCGACTGCGCCGAGCCCTTGCCCACATCGCCATAGCCGATCACCAGCGCCTGCTTGCCGGACAGCAGGTGGTCGGTGCCGCGCTTAATGGCATCGCTCAGGCTGTGGCGGCAGCCGTACTTGTTGTCGTTCTTGCTCTTGGTGACCGCGTCGTTGACGTTGATCGCCGGGACTTTCAGGCTGCCGGCCTTGAGCATTTCCAGCAGGCGGTGCACGCCGGTGGTGGTTTCCTCGGTGATGCCGTGGATCTTCTCCAGCATCGCCGGGTAGCGCTCGTGGAGGATCTGGGTCAGGTCGCCACCATCGTCGAGGATCATGTTGGCATCCCAGGGCTGGCCATCCTTGAGGATGGTCTGCTCAATGCACCACTCGTACTCCTCCTCGGTCTCACCTTTCCAGGCGAACACCGGGATGCCGGCGGCGGCAATGGCGGCAGCGGCCTGATCCTGAGTGGAGAAGATGTTGCAGGACGACCAGCGCACTTCGGCGCCGAGGGCCACCAGTGTCTCGATCAGCACCGCGGTCTGGATGGTCATGTGGATGCAGCCGAGGATCTTGGCGCCGGCCAGCGGCTGGCTGGCGGCGTACTTGGCGCGCAGGCCCATCAGTGCCGGCATCTCGGATTCGGCAATGATGATTTCCTTGCGGCCCCAGTCGGCCAGGGAGATGTCGGCAACCTTGTAATCGGTGAACGCAGCGCTCATGAATAACTCCATTCGTGGGTCGAATGGGCGCCGTTGAGTCAGGAACGGCTGCAAACAGCCGTGGCGACACCCCGTCCGAGCCTGACAGACCCTCGCCGCCGGATGGGGCGGGTCTGCTGCAGCGCCCCTCGAACGGGAGGCGGGAGCGGCCAGAGGCCGCAAAGCGCGTGGATTATAGCCCTGCCAGCGCCAGTGCCCAAGCCTTTGCCGGCAATTGCCGGGCAGACCCGCCCGCGCGACCGATTGACACGGCCTGTTACGCCGGCAGGACTTGGCCGCCTGCGGTGATCTGCGGATACTGTCGCGCCACGTTCATCCCTCCTGCCGAGATGTGCCATGACTGCCCGAATCCTGCTGCTGGCCCTGGCCGGCCTGACCCTCACCGCCTGCGACAGCATTGACCCGAACTCGCCGCTCGGCCAGCGCAAGGCGCTGTTCCAGCAGATGCTCAGAACCAGCGAGGATATGGGCGGCATGCTGCGCGGGCGCGTCGGCTTTGATGAGCGGCGCTTCGCCGAGCAGGCTGTCTTGCTCGACAACCTGTCGCGTCAGCCCTGGCAGCACTTCCCCCAGGTGCGCGAGGAGAACAGCAGTGCCCGTGATGAGCTGTGGCAGCGCCGCGAGCGCCTCGATGCACTGGCGCGTGATCTGGAAGCGCGCACCGCCGAGCTGGTGGTTGCGGTCAGTCAGCCGCCCTTGCAGCCGCGCGCGCTGGGTGAGCCGTTTGCCCGCGTCGAGCAGGCCTGCAAGGCCTGTCATGAGGAGTTCCGCATCTATTAATGCGTAGCTTCAGCAAACCCGGCGATGCCGGCAGCCTGTAGCTGAGTCGCCAGCTGCGTGACCTCGGGATCGGCAAAGAACGCCACCAGCGCCTGCGCCTCGCCGGTATGCGCGCCGAGGTTTTGCCAGTCTTGCCGTGTGCGCGCCTGCAGGGCGGGCCAGTCCTGTGCATGGCCGGCCAGGTGGGTCGCCGGCATGCCCAGCGCCCGCAGCCAGACGGGCAAGGGTTGCTGGCGGGCCTGTTGCTGGGCCTGCTGCAACTGTCGGCGCCGCTGCGCGCCAAGGCCGGGGACGCGGCTCAGCGTGGCATCATCCAGCGTCAGCCAGGCGAGTAGCCCGCTCTCGAGCAATCCCGCTTCGCGCAGTGTCTGCCAGGTGCCCGGACCGATGCCGCGCAGCCCCAGACCCTGGCGGCTGCCCAGCCAGCGCAGGCGGGCGAGAAACTGCATCTGGCAGCCCTCCGTGGGCCGCCAGCAGCTCAGAGCGTGGTAGCGGGACGGCTCAGGTATCGGCAGTGACGCCCGCGTCTCGCTGCGCCACAGCACCTGCTCAAGGCGCGGAATGCTCTGCCCGGCCAGTGCGATGGCGACCTGATCGCCGGGGCGGATATCCAGTGCCTGCCAGCGCTGCAGTGAGCCGACACTGACCCGGCGAATCTGCCGTTCATCCAGCTGCACCGCCTGCAGGTGCAGCAGCACGGTGATCCGCCCGCGGCGCCCGACCCGAAATTCCACCCCACGCACCTGGGTCATGGCCTGACGGGGCGGATACTTCCAGGCGATGGCCCAGCTGGGCGGTCGTGCCTGCCAGTGCGAGGCCGCCGGGCGCTGATCGCTGCGGATCACCACGCCATCGGTGGCAAACGGCAGTGCGCTGCGATGCCAGTGCTGGCGCCATTCGGCGATCTGCTCGGCCCGGGTGACCGGATGGCTGTAGGTGGCCGTGTCCAGACCTGCAGCCTGTAACAGATGTAGGCGTGTCTCCATCGATGCCGGCCCGCTCGGCCAGTCCCAGACGAACAGGCCGATCCGCGCCGCCTGCGCCGGATCGAGCGGCTGGCGCGCCAGGGCACCGACCACCTGAGCGCGCGCGCCGCGTCCGCCTTCGCGGGCCTGCACATGATCATCCAGCCGCCAGTACAGCTCGCCCTGCAGCACCTGCTCGCCGGGTGCGACCGCAAAGCGTGGAGGGATGGCGGCAATCTGCTGCGCCTGGGCCGTCCAGTCCTGACCATGACGACCATCGCCCCGGCTGATCACCTGAGCCAGCTGCCCGTTGCGATAGATCAGGCTGACCGCGACACCGTCCACCTTGGGCTGCACCCAGAGCGCGTGGCGCCCTTGCAGCCAGCGTGACAGGGCGTGCTGATCGGCGAGTTTGTCCAGTCCGGTCTGCGCAACCGGATGCGCCAGCGGCCCGGCTACGGTGGTCTGTGCCGCCGTTGTGACCGCGCTGCCGGGAAAACACCCGAGCCAGGCGTCACGCTGCGCGCGGGCCTGATCGTAGACATCATCGCTGACCGGGCTGTGCCCCTTGTTCTGGTAGGCCTGCTCCCACTGCGCCAGGCGTGTGTTCAGCGCCTGCAGCTCGCGGGCGGCGCGGGCCTTCGACCAGTCGGGGCAGGCGGCGTGGGCGGGCAGGCTGAGCAGCAGAAGGAGTGCGAGGGGGAGGCGGGAGGTCAGCATGGCAAGGCTCGGCAGGGGGTAGATTCCTGAGCCTAGAAGCCCCGTTACGGCGTGCCTGTGGCGCTGTGCGCACTCTGCATCAGCCATGTGTGCGGGTGTCCACAAAATGCGCGATGGGCCGTCGTGTGCGCTGTTTTCCTTCCACGCGCTGGGTGATAGGCGGGAGGGCTTCGCCGTGGCTGCTTTGGCCCGCTGAGTGAGGGGACGAATCCCGACTTGCGAGTTTTTATGCACGCACGTGCGTGCGGGGAGTTTACTCGCGGCGACGAATGGTTATAATGCGCGCCATTGCCGGTATAGCTCAGCTGGTAGAGCAACTGACTTGTAATCAGTAGGTCCCGGGTTCAATTCCTGGTGCCGGCACCAAGAAAATCAACGACTTAGGCTCGCAGCGATGCGGGCCTTTGTTGTTTCTGGGGTCTGATACCCCGATTTGGTCACAGCTTTGGTCACAGCTTCTCGGTTGGTTGAACTGCTGGTCACAGCTTCTCGACCTCGACCAGCCCCTCGACCAACACCAGCACGACAGCCGCCTCGACGCCGACCAAGGTGTGACGCTGCTACTACGAAAATTTCGTAGTAGTCCGGGCGGCGCAGCGCCAGGACTTCCACCACTGGTGGATGTTCCCCAGCAGGTCACAGCCCCAACTGCTCGACGATCTCCTCCGGCCCGGCACCACGTCGCAGCAGTCGGCGCGCAGCAGTGACCAGCCGCTCGACGGCGCGGGCCTCGGCGCGATCTGCCAGGGTCACAGCATGGCGGGCTATCGCCTTGGCGATCAGCGCCGGGTTGGTGTCAGGCGCCAGCATGGCCAGCGCCTCCCGGCTGGCCTGTGCCACGGTCTGCTGCTCGATGCGCTCCCCCTCTGCGGCGGCGGCTCGGGCGATCCGGGCAGCCAGCGCCAAGGGGATCGGCTCGGGCTGGCGCTCGGGCAGGTAGTCGCGGCGGATGATGCTCATGGGCTGGCCTCTCTGGCGGTTGGTGTTGGTGCCGGTTACTGCAACGGTGATGTAACGGCACTGAGCGTTACCAGGCGCGGGGTGATCCCGCCACCTACCCGCTGGCAATGTACGATTTTCGTACTTTAAAACCCCGAATTCCGGGTATTTACGGAAGCCCTCGCGCGCACGCGCGCGCACAACGGGAAATTTCCGGGTTTGCGATGAAAGAAAGGGGACGGGGCGGTATTGCTGCGGGGACCCTCAGACTTTTGCACCGCCCTCCCGCCTCGAAAAAACGCGGCGGGTCCTTCCCAGCGTAATCCGCTCCCGCTGGGGGGCGGGTGATCCAGCCGCCAGCGGCGGGCAGATGGCCGTGACCTGCTGGCGTCCGTCTGCTGGGCTATGCTCCAGATCCACCAAGGGAGGCACTGAACATGGATGTGATGTGGGAACTTGCCATAGTGGCGCTGGCGCAGGGATTCATTGTGGCGATGGGGGCCGGGCTTGGCCTGCTGCTGGTCGGGCCGCTGCTGCTGCGGGTGCTCGATGCGTTGGCGGCTTGGCGGCTGCGGCGGATGAAGTAAGTGCCAGCGGGCTGGCCGTCACAGCCCCAGCTGCCAGCGGACTTGCTCGATGGTCTGGCCGACTCGCAGGTGGCGGCGGGCCGCGTGGATCATTTCATCTAGCGCCTTGTCCTCGAACTCCTCCGCCATCGTGGCAGCCTTGCGGGCGATCAGCAGCGCCAGCTCAGGCGGGAACTCCACCGGCTTGACCGGCTCTAGGTAGTCGCGTTCGATGATTGACATGGTGTCGGCCTCGCTGCTGGTCGGATGCCGCCATTATCCCATGGCGTAGAAGATCAGCAGCGGGCGCGCTGGCGCTCGGGCATAGGATGGGCTAGGGGTCGATGGCTTCCGCGCCTCTAGCGGCCTCTGCGGGCCTGCTGGCGGGGCTTTGCGGGTGATCCGGCACTGGAACCACGGGCGCGGCGATTGGCTCGCATATAGCGAAAGGTCGAGGTCGCACTTACCCGCGCGGGGTGGTGGTGGTTCCCAGTACCTTGACCGGGGGTGGACTCGACGGCCAGCTCGACGCCGGCCTCGACGGTGGTGTGCAGCCATCCGTGGCAGCGGTGGATCAGTCCATTGGTGTGTTGTCATACCGCTGGCGCAGATCAGCACCAGCGGCGCAGTAGCGGCCCGTGGCGGCATGGCAGGCGCGGCAGGTCATCAGGTGGCTGGTGTATGCCGCATCAGCTTCTTGCCAGGCTGCAGACGCCGTTGCGGCGGTGCGGGTGAACCGCTGCGGCTCGACCTCCTCCTCGACGATGCGCTCGACCGGCTGCTCGACCGGCTGCGGGCGGTTGATCCATGCCGGGCTGCTGCGGATCGTGTCGGCGACCTGACTCGCATCAGTACCGGCCAGCCCGGCAAGGTCGTGCTGCTCCAGATGCCCGCCTTCCAGCAGCTCGGCAGGCCGGGTGCCGAGCAGACGGGCGACACGGGCAAGCCAGACGCTCGACGGTGGCGGCGGTGATGCAGGCGCAGCGAGGGTGCCAGCCAGCGCCTTGACGATCTCCTCCTCAGCGAGCAGACGCTCGACACCAGGAACGGCCACCGGCTCGACGCGCGCAGCAGCCACGCCGAAAACCGGGCGATCCGCTCCAGTGATGCCGCACTGGATAACCTCGCCGCTATCCTGCAGCAGCAACCACAGCCAGGTGCTCGACGGCATCGGATCGTTGGCGGCGGCGACCAGCAGCTCGACCAGCTCGACCTTGTGCGCAGTCAGATCAGCGAGCAGGTCGGCGGACGGCTGGCGCTCGGCACGCAACAGCAGCCGCCCATCCTGCCCGACCGCCATCTCGACGCCGGCCTCGGTAGCGCGGCGGATCAGCTCGGCGGCGGTCATAGCGACAGCTCCCACTGCTCATCGGCATCTGCGGACGCCGGGGGCTGCGGATTCTGCGGATTCTGCGGAAGGCCGCGTGGTTGCTGGGTTTCAGCTTGCGGAAGGTTTGCGGAAGTTTGCGGAAGCTCTGCGGAAGCCGGACGGGCTGCGGGGGTGATCCGCGCAACTTCCGCAACTTTCCGCAAATCTTCCGCAATCGCAAAGCCGCGTGGCTGCTGGGTTTCCGCAGAATCCGCAGCTTCCGCAAGGGGGTTGAGCCTGAATTGCTTGCCGTCGCTGCTCAGAAGGTGGTGATGCCGCACCAGGACAGCGAGAACCCGGTCGCGCACCTTGGCCGAACGCATCGCAGCCGGCCCCGACTTGCCCAGGTCATTGGCGTGGAACTCCCCCCACTTCTTCACGCGCTTCTGGTCGCGCAGCCAGGCCATAAGCTCGACGGCCTTCTGCAGATCAGGATCAACCGCGCCGGCATCGGTGTAGCGCAGCCATTCGCTCAGGGAGTAGCGCGCCAGGGCGCACGCGCGGCGCATGCAATCGCCGTCGATATGCTCGATACCCTCGAAGCAGCCCAGCACGGCAGCCAGGCGCAACGCCTGCTCGGCTCCTCGACGGGCAAACGGTTTCAGGCCGGAGAACTTGCCGAGCGGCCCGAGGTCGCTTTCGATCTCGTTGCGGAAGCTCACCCATGCCTGCTTTGCCTCTGCATCAGGCATCAGCACGGGCGGCGCGACCTCGCCGGTTTCCGGGTCGATATGCTCCGGGCTGGCGGCGATCTCTTTGCAGCGCGACCAGTACGCTTGCAGACGCGGGTCGGCATAGGCGCTGCGCTCCAGTGACTCGACGGTGATGAAGCAGGTTCCCGCCAGGCTATCCGGTGCGGCGAGCAGGAAGCGCGCCAGGAAGCCTTGCCCGATCAGCAGTGGATTGCTCAACGTCTCGGCAACGGCTACCGGCTGCGCCAGCAGGTGAATGCTCAAGCGGCGGTTGTAGGCCACGCCTGAGCCTTCCGCGTTGCCCTTGGAGCGGGTGCGCTCGAAGTGGCCATCGTCAAAGCCCTTGGTCAGCCCTCCGAGTGTCGCGCCCACGGTGTCAGACTTGAGCGAGTGACCGCCTAGCATCTGCCCGCCTTCGTCCGTGTCCCAGCTCGCCGCCGGCATGCCTCGGATGAAGTCGCCGGCCAGCGGCTCGAAAGTCGCATCGCTGTATTGGGTCTTGGGATCGGGCGGCAGCGGATGGGCGGCCAGGAACTCCTCACGCGCCTTGCCCTTCAGCCCGGCAGCCATTGCCTCGACCTCCGCGCAGGCTTGGCGCCAGCGGGTGCGCGCCTCCTTTTCCGCTTCGTCGATTGTCTTGAAGGCCAGCTTCCGCGCGCTCGACTTGCCTTCCCCAGAGCCGAACAGCGACAGCATGAACAGCGAGCAGGACGCACCTCCCGTCCTGCCCATCGGGTGCCATGCGTTGACGCGGGTCTGCGCCAGGTGGGTGACTGCGCCGACAACGCACTGCCCAGCGATGGCGGCAGGCACCATTGCGTGCTCGACGATGGCCTCGACTGCGCGGCGCATTTCGTAGGTCAGGGCGTCTACCGGGTAGGGTGTCGGCGGCGCGGTGTCCGGCAGCAACGGTTGCGGTGCCGGCCCGGTCTGAATCTCAGTCATCAGTGGCGCAGTCATGCCCGGCCCTCCGTCCACAGGTGCAAATCGTTGAAGTCGCTCAGATGCAGCGGCGCGTCATCCGGCCAGGCCGGCAGGACGTACCCGCAACCGAGCTGAGCAGCCGCATGGATCGCCGCCAGCTTGCCCGCGTTGGGCTTGCCCTCGGCTTCCTTGGCGCGGTCATCGTCACCGCCGACGATCAGCACGGCATCGGGATAGCGGCGCTTCAGCTCAAAACCGGCTGGCAGCAAGTTTCCCGAACTCATTGCAGCGGCCACCGGCTTGCCGGTCTGCTCGTGCAGGGTGGCGGCGGTGGCGATGCCCTCGACGATCAGCAGCTCGACGCCGGCCTCGATACGTCCGAACGGGCAGTAGCAGCCGGTGATCCTCCCGCCAGGCAGGAACCGCTTGGAGCCATCGGCAGTGATGCGCTGAAGGTTGACCACTTCCCCGCGCCAGCAGATCGGAGCGAGCAGCAGGTCGCCGAGCTGGCGCAGGTGGTGCGGCCTGATGCCCTTGCGGGCCAGGTACGGGTGATCGGGGTCAGGCAGGCCAGCGAGGGCGAAGTCGCGACGTGCTCGGGCGGCAGCACGATCCCAGCCGGCCTGCCGCTCTGCGTCGGCCTTGCGCTGGCGCTGGTCACGCTGGCGGGCGATGCGCTGGCGCTCGGCCTCCTCGGCGAGCAGGTCGCGCTTGGGCAGGTCGCCGCCGAACGGCAGTCCGAGCTGCTGGGCAATCATGCGGGCGGCATCGGCCTGCCGGCAGCCGCGCAGGTAGGCCAGCAGCGATACAAGGTCGCCGCCTTTGTCGCCGCTGGCGAAGTCGAGCCAGGTGCCGGAGTGCAGGTTGATGCTGAAGCTGCCCGGCTGGCGGTCGCCGCGTACCGGGTTGGTCGGCCAGTACTCTTTCCCCTTGCGGGTGCCGTCCGGCAGCCAGTCGGCGAGCAGGTGGTCAGCCTGCTGCAGAGCGGCATCAGCGATGCGCTGAATCTCGAAGTGAAGGGTCATCAGTGCAGGCCCTCCGGCGCTTCGTGAACGTCCAGGCGGGCAGCGTCCAGAGCCTTGAGCAGCGTGTCACGACCCAAGCCCTTGGCTTGCAGGATCGTGCTCAGGCACAGCCAGGCGGCCATCGTGACAACTTCGGACGGGGTGTTGCTGGCGCGGGCATAGCCGACGATCAGCGGGAGTAACTGCTCGAAGATGAACGGCTCGTGATCCTCGACGCGGTGGGTGGTGTAGGTGGTCATTTCGACACCTCCACCAGCCAGTACAGGGCGATCAGCGCCAGCGGGATCAGTACGCCGACGAACTCCTCGACGGTGAACAGCGACAGGACGCTGGCTTTCTTCAGGCCGAACGATGCCGGCCCCGCCACGCGGCGGAGTTGTTGGGTAGGCATGGGTTAAGCCTCCGACTGCTGGGTCAGGAAGGCTTCGACGGCCTCAACCGGCCAGCGAACCGAGCGGCCGAAGCGGACGGCACGCGGGAAGCCGGCAGTCTTCGACCAGCGCCACCAAGTCGTGCGGCTGACGGTGTAGCGGGTGCAGAGCTGTGCGGTAGTGGCGAAGGTGCCGGGAATCGGCAGGTTGGGTGCTGCGGTGGTGTTGCAGGTGGCAGTCTGTGCCATAGGTAGGTTCTCCAAATGGAGTTGAAGAACCCGAGGGTGCGATCAGGATGCCACCGGAACCGCTCGACGGATCGTATGCGCTAATGCACAACAATCCGTTGAAATTCTGCGTCCCACGCAATACCTTTGTGTATGGGTGAACCCATAGTTCGCTCATCTGAAGCCCTCTCAAAAGCTTCTCCCCTCGGGGTGTACTGGCTTGCTGGTATGCGCGGACGTTGCGAGCGTCCTTCCCGGATCAGCCCCCGAGCATTGCGAGTGCCGGGGGCTTTTCTTTGTCTGCATTCCAGCGGCGACAATCTACCTCGACTCTACGTCTCATCGGCCACCAAAGGGCGGCGAGTCGTTTCATCTTGGCGCAATGTTTCAGCCAGCGGTTTGGATGGTAACGGCGCGTTTTAAGATTTTCTAGGGCACCAAAAATCCCTTATGCCTTGATGCACTGGATATTTTTGTCCACCCCGTACCATTGCGTACCAATACGTATCAATGCATGCAGTTACATTTTGGGGAGTGCGATTCCGTGAAACATTTTGTTTCAATTCACTTCCTCCTCGACAGCTTCACCACGTTGTCGGCCTGCCCCTCTCCCAGCACCTTGGCGAGCGCCCGGTCGAACAGTTCGATGGCGCGTTGCTTCTCCGGCAATGCTGCCTCGGGGTTGTTGCGGTAGTGCAGGTTCGCCACGCCGGTCTGGCCATGCGCTTGGAGCAGGTCAGACAGTTGGTCGCTGACGCCGTGCTTCTGCATCAGTTGGGCGCAGGTGCGGCGCAGGTCGCGCGGCGAGAAGCTGGGCGCCTGCTTTCCGTCGATAACCGCGTGCTCCGACTGCAGCCAGTCGGCGATGGCATGGCGCGGGCTGCTGACGACGATGTGCTGCTTTCCGGTGGTGGTCCACGGCCAGGGGTGGCAGCCGTTGATCTCTCTCACGCGCTCCAGAATGGCGACGGCGCGCGGCGACAGCGGTACAAGGTGCGGCCTGCTCATCGTCTGGCCTCCGCGCCCCTTGCGGTGGATCAGCCGCACGGTGCCGGCTTCCAGGTCGTAGTCATCCCAAGTGGTCTGGCAGACGTTGAGAATGCGTTGCCCGCCTGTGGCAATGACGAACTTGAACAACAGCGCCATGACCGGCCCGACGCCTTCGGTGGCTTCGATGGTTTCCCAGAGCTGGCGCAGCTCGGCATCCGACAGCGCCCGGGTGGCTGGCGCTGACACCTTCTCGACCGCCACCACGGTGGCCGGGTTGCTCTCCAGATGGTAGCTCTTGGCATTCGACCTGCCGACCGCGTTCTCGGCTCGCAGGCCATGATTGAATGCCGCCGACAGGAACGAACGCATACGCTCGGCCTGAACCTTTGCGCCGCGCTCCCAGATCGGATTGAGAATGTCGAGGATGTGGTCGGGGCGAATGTCGCGCGCCTTCATCGCCATGATGCTAGGGTGCGGGCCAACCATGTTGGTCTGGTACAGCCGTTCCAGTTCCTTGACGACGCCGGGGGTGGCCTTCTCCCGGCGCGATTCGATGTAGTCGAGAAACAGCTCGCTGAAGGTGCCGCGTGACGCTTCGATCTCGGCTAGGCGCTGGCGCTCTTGGGCTTCCTCCTCCGCCTGCAGGCGTGCCGCCTCGACGGCGCGCTCGTGCTCGACTCGTGCTGCTTCTGCATCCGCTTCCAGCTTCGCCAGGTACGCCTTAACGTCGCCGTGCTCTTTGGCTATCTGCGCCATTGCGGCGGCCTTGTCGCGCAGCTCCGGCAGGGTGTGGCCGACTTCCCGAGCGGTGCGTCGATACGCCCCCAGCTTCACCAGCACTTGCTTGCCGGCCAGGTGATAGCGGTAGTAACAGACGGGTGCGCCATCGTTCGGACGCTTGAAGATCAGCGAACCCGTGCCGCGCCCGGGCAGGCTCTCGACCAGCGGCGAGCAGCCGGGCGTCATGCCTCGCACCTTCTGGTCGTTCACGGTCTTCGATGTGTTGCTCGCCATTGGTTGCCCCTCGGGTTTGGTCACAGCTTCTCGGGTTTTGGTCACAGCTTTGGTCACAGCTTCTCGGGTGACTGAAGGCTACAACGTGCAACAGGGCGAAACAACGGTTAAGGCTGAAAGTCTTGTATATCAAGGGCTTGGGCGATTTCGTGTTATCTGCTGAATCATGGAAAAACGCGGGGACAAGCCGCTTGTAATCAGTAGTTCACGGGTTCAACTCCTGGTGCCGGCACCAATAAAATCAACGACTTAGGCTCGCAGCGATGCGGGCCTTTGTTGTTTCTGGGGTCAGATGCCCCGATTTGCTCACAGTTTCTCGACCTCGACCAGTGGCTCGACGATCTCCCCAACGCCGATCTCGCCGGCCAGGGTGGTCGATTCCATGCGTACCCGCTCGACCGGCAACTGCTGAGCGTCCCTCCCTGCGGCCAGCGCAGCACTGCCGCCAGCGCCCGGATCAAGATCATGAGCATCCCTCTTGATCATCACAAATTAATTGAGTTTGTTTCATCATCATCCTGCCAAGGAGAATGCCGCCGTCCAATCTGACAGGAGGTTTCCCCATGGCTCTGGCCCACACCCTCGGCTTTCCACGCATCGGCCGCGACCGCGAGCTGAAGAAGGCGCTGGAAGCGTACTGGAAAGGCGAACTTGACGAGGCCGGCCTGCGGGCCGTCGGCCGCACGCTGCGAGCCGCCCACTGGCAGGCCCAGCAGGACGCCGGCATCGCGCTGCTGCCCGTCGGCGACTTCGCCTGGTACGACCAGGTACTGACCCATTCGCTGACCTTCGGCGTGATTCCCGAGCGCTTTCGCCCGGCCGAAGGCACCCCGCCAGGCCTCGACACCCTGTTCGCCATGGCCCGCGGCGTCGACGCCTCCCGCTGCGCCGCAGGTTTTGCCCAGGAAATGACCAAGTGGTTCGATACCAACTACCACTACCTGGTCCCCGAATTCACCGCCGAGCAGACCTTCACCCTGAGCTGGGAGCAGCTGTTCGAGGAAGTCGCTGAGGCCCAGGCGCTCGGGCATCGGGTCAAGCCGGTGCTGATCGGTCCGCTGACCTACCTGTGGCTGGGCAAGTGCAAAGGCGGCAGCTTCGATCGCCTGCAGCTGCTCGAGCGCCTGCTGCCGCTGTACGGGGAAATCTTCCGTCGCCTGGCGGCGCAGGGGGTCGAATGGGTGCAGATCGATGAGCCGATCCTGGTGCTTGACCTGCCCCAGGACTGGAAGAATGCCTTCGAGCGCGCCTACCACCTGCTGCAGCGCGAGCCGCTGAAAAAGCTGGTGGCCACCTACTTCGGCGCCCTGGACGACAACCTGGGACTGGCCGCCGGCCTTCCGGTGGAAGGCCTGCACGTTGATCTGGTCCGTGCCCCCGAGCAGTTCCCGCAGATCCTCGATCGCCTGCCGGCCTACAAGGTGCTGTCCCTTGGGCTGGTCAATGGCCGCAACATCTGGCGCTGCGACCTTGAGGCCGCCCTCGATACAGCCCGCCAGGCCGCGCAGCGGCTCGGTGAGCGGCTGTGGATCGCGCCATCCTGCTCGCTGCTGCACTGCCCGGTTGACCTGCAGCGCGAGGATCAGCTCGATGGCGAGCTCAAGCGCTGGCTGGCCTTTGCCGTGCAGAAGTGCACCGAGGTGGCGCTGCTGGCGCAGGCCATCAACCAACCCGAGGCCCCTGAAGTCCACGCGGCCCTGGCCCTGAGCCGCGAGGTGCAGGCCAGTCGTGCGGCCTCGGCCCGCATCCACAAGCCGCAGGTCCAGGCCCGTGTGGCAGCCATCACCGCCAGTGACAGCCAGCGGGCCACGCCGTTTGCCACGCGCATCGCCCGCCAGCGGGCGGCCTGCGCGCTGCCGGCCTTCCCGACCACCACGATCGGCTCCTTCCCGCAGACGCCGGCCATCCGTCAGGCCCGCCAGGCCTTCAAGGCCGGCCGCCTGAGCGCGGCGGAGTACACCCAGACCATGCAGGCGGAAATCCGCCACGCGGTGCAGGTGCAGGAGCGGCTCGGGCTGGACGTGCTGGTGCATGGCGAGGCGGAGCGCAACGACATGGTGGAGTACTTTGCCGAGCAGCTCGACGGCTACGCCCTGACCCGCTTTGGCTGGGTGCAGAGCTATGGCTCGCGCTGCGTCAAGCCGGCGGTCATCTACGGCGATCTGAGCCGTCCGCAGGCGATGACCGTGGAATGGATCAGCTACGCCCAGCGCTGCACCGCGCGACCGATGAAGGGCATGCTCACCGGGCCTGTGACCATGCTGATGTGGTCCTTCCCCCGCGAGGATGTCAGCCGCGAGGTGCAGGCCCGTCAGCTGGCGCTGGCGATCCGTGACGAGGTGCTGGACCTTGAGGCGGCCGGGATCCGCATCATCCAGATCGATGAGGCGGCCTTTCGCGAGGGGCTGCCGCTGCGCCGCGCCCAGTGGCAGGCCTATCTGGACTGGGCCAGCGAGGCCTTCCGCCTGACCGCCAGCGGCGTGCAGGACACGACGCAGATCCACACCCACATGTGCTACAGCGAGTTCAACGATGTGATCGAGGCCATCGCGGCGATGGATGCCGACGTGATCACCATCGAGACCTCGCGCTCGGACATGGAGCTGCTGTCGGCCTTCGAGCGCTTCGAGTACCCCAACGACATCGGCCCCGGCGTCTACGACATCCACTCGCCCAGGGTGCCGGCGGTGGCCGAGATGGTGGCGCTGATGCGCAAGGCCGCCCAGCGCATCCCGGCCGAGCGGCTGTGGGTCAACCCCGACTGCGGCCTGAAGACCCGCGGCTGGCCGGAGACCGAGGCGGCGCTGGTCAACATGGTGGCGGCGGCGCAGCAGTTGCGCGCCGAGCAGGCGGTGCAGGCCTGAGGGAGCACCCCGCCCCCGGTGGGGGCGGGGTGGTTTAACCGGCATTCAGGGCAAAGCGCACGCTCATCGGCTGACTGCCGCTGTGGCTTTGGTAGCTCAGTGTGCCGTGATAGCAAAACGGTGCGGCTTTGCCGTTTTCCAGCTTGTGTTCGCGCACAAACAGGTGAATGGCGATGCCCAGTGCCGCGTGCTGGATGATCTCACGGCCGCGCTTGCTGTCGGGCGAGGTCTGGTTTTGCGTCTGCCAGTGGAAGTGCTGCGCGTCGATCCAGTGATCGTGATAGCGCAGATCCATGGCTTTGCCCTGCTTGTTCAGGGTGACCAGCAACACATGGGCGCGGCGCTCGGCGATCACCACATGACCGCTGTTCCAGCTGCCGGGATTGAACGCGACACCAAACAGCGCCGGGATGTCCTCACGCATGAAGCGCTGGCCAATCTGCATTTCCAGCGGGTCGATCACCGCCTTCAGGCGGGCGAAGGTTCTGAACTGCTGCTGCAGTTCGGGGCTGACCAGAATGTCGGCATAGTCGGGGTTATAGGCCCGCAGGCGGTACTGGCCGCTGGGCTCCTTGAGCACCTGGCGCAGCAGGTATTGATTGTCGCCGGCCTCATCCTGGCGTTCGATGGCCAGCACTGAGCCGGTGATGCTGCCGCCGCGCTCGCCGCTGAGCACTTCCAGCAGCAGGTAATCACCATCACGGATCGGCTGTTTGCCGCCGTTCATCGAGTGGCCGACCGCCCGGGCCAGGCAGTGACGGCTGGGATCGAGGACACCATAGTGGCGCGCCAGGGTACGGCGTTCTGCATGATCAGCCCGGCTGCTGCGAAAATGCCCGCAGGCGATCTGCAGGCTGGGGAAATAGGCCAACTCCACCGCCTGCGGGCGCTGAGGCAGCGTCACGACGGATGCGGGCTCATGCTCTGCATCGGCGCTGGCGCGGCTCAGGCGGTAGTCGATCAACTCCTGCACCAGTGCGCTCAGCGGCTCCAGGGCGGCGTCTTCGACCATGAGGTTGGCGATGAGCTGCTCGTCCTCGAGGCTGAAATAACGCAGCCGGCACCAGGGGGCGATGGCGCTGCGTTGCCAGTACGCCGGCCAGTCGGCGGGCCTCTCGTGCGCATGACGGTAAGACTCAGGCAGTGCCCGCAGCAGGGCGCGTCGCCGCTGCAGAATCTGCCAGGCCTGTTCGGCCAGCGCGCTCAGGCTTACGGCATTGCGCCAGCCGTCCAGCTGCTGGAAGGCTTCAAGGGTCACCAGGGTATGGCCCTGATGCAGCGCGCTGGTTTCCAGCGTCTGCAAAAAGGCGCCGTGCACGTCGATCAGTTGGCGCTCGATCGGGCTCAGCGCGGCTTCGGTGCCGGCCTCATCCTCATGGGCGACCAGCGCAAACCAGTGGCCAAACAGCCGGCGCATCTCCTGCAGGCTGGCGCCGGCGCGGTAGAACTCGCTGAGGCTGGGGCGCCGGCCGAGGGTTTCACACAGGCTGCGGTACTCCTTGAGTACGCTGTCGCTGTCCAGTGATTTGAGGAAGTCGAGAAACGCGAGGTCGTAGTTGATGAAGCAGCCCTTGGGGAGGGCCAGTTGGCCCTGCTCGGCCTGTCTGGCGAAGTCGGCCAGCTGGCGGTGGTTCATGCTGTGGTTCATCAGTGCCATGGGCTTGTGCAGGAAGCTCCTGTGATTGGCGACAAAGTCGAGCACCACCAGGCGCTCCTTGCCCTCTGCGCGCCGCAAACCGCGGCCTAGCTGCTGCAAAAAGAGGATTTTCGATTCGGTCGGGCGCAGCAGCATCACCGTATCGATGCCTGGAAGATCGACCCCTTCATTGAAGAGATCGACGCAGAACAGCACCTGCAGTGTGCCGTTTTCCAGCCGCTCCAGTGCTTCACCCCGTGAGAGCACCGAGTCGGCATAGACGGCTGCGGCGCGGATCCCCTGCTCGCTGAAATAACGCGCCATGTAATCGGCGTGGCGGGTGGAGACGCAAAAGGCCAGCGTGCGTTGCTGGGCGTGCTGTTGCCAGTGTTGCAGGGCATGGCGGGCACGGCTCAGGGTGGCCAGCTTGCTGGCCAATAGCTCCGGGTCGAAGCGGCCGTTGCGCCAGGGGATCGCCTGATAGTCCACCTCGCTGTCCAAGATGCCGTAGTAATGGAACGGTACCAGCAGCTGCGCTTGCACCCCGCAGAACAGATTGCGCTGATAGACCAGGTTGTCATCACACAGGGCGAGGATGTCGGCATTGTCAGTGCGATCGGGGGTGGCGGTCAGGCCGAGCAGGAAGCCTGGGGTGAAATGCTGCAACAGGCGCCGATAGGTGGGGGCCGAGGCGTGGTGAAATTCATCCACCACCACATAGTCGAAGTGCTGCGGCGCAAAGCGCTCAAGATGTTCTGCCCGGCCCAGGGTTTGCACGGAGGCGCAGAGCCAATCGACCTGCGTGTCGCGTTGCTGGCCGCGGTAAAAACCGATGCGGGCACGGGGCTGGATGCGGGCAAAGGTGGCGGCCGCCTGATTGAGGATTTCCTCGCGGTGGGCGACGAAGAGTACCCGCTGTGCGCCCATCTGCTGTACATCAAAGGCGGCCAGCCAGGTTTTGCCCAGCCCGGTGGCCAGTACCACCAGACCGCGCTGATAGCCCTCGGCACGGGTGGCGCGCAGGGCCTCGAGGGCCTCGCATTGCAGTGGGTTCGGCGTGGGCGGCAGGTCGTTGTCGTGATGGTCCGGTGTGGGGCGATACGCGGTTTGGGCGCGGCGCTGCTGGTAATCGGCAATCCAGGCGTCGCTGAGCAGCGTGCTGCGGGGATGGTGAAACAGCGCCTCGAAGCGGCGCCGGGCTTCCAGATAGCCGTCATCGCCTGGGTAGTCGATGCGGTAGTTCCACTCCAGACCATGGCGCAGGGCCTGACGGCTGATGTTGCTGGAGCCGATGAACGCCCGCCCCCAGTCAGCACCGGCAAACAGATAGGCCTTGAGGTGGAAGCTGCTGCCCTGGCTTTCATAGATGCGCACCTCAGCGCCCTGTTCGGCCAGCAGCATCAGCAGGCGCAGCGCCTGTGGATCGGTGACTTCCAGATAGTCACTGGTGAGGATGCGCAGCTGCGCGGGCGGCAGTTGAGTGCCACGGTGCTGCAGGGCTTCCAGCAGGTCGGGGAGCAGTAGGCGCAGGCCGCTGACCTTGATGAAGGCCACCGCCATATCGATGTATTGGGCCTGATGGATCGCGGCACACAGGTGCGGCAGCAGGGGGTGATCCTCGCCACCGCTCACCAGTTTGAGGGGCGTATCAGCGGTGATGTTGCGGGGCGTATCCATGTTGGTGACCTGCGCTCTGCCTTGAGGGGCGCCACCATACCCAGCCTGGGAAACGCGGTAAAGGCCATGGGCGAGGCCGCCGCCGACTCAAGCGCCTGCGCTGGGCGTCGGCAAAAAAATTCACAGCCGCTGCATCCAAAGACGCTGCCGGCGGGTAGTCAGCATCAGGCAGCCGGAAGCTGCTGCTGACAATCCCGACCCTTTGTGGAGTAACCTCGATGCAAATTGCCTCCCTTTCCCGCCATACCTCCCAACGTCTGCTGGCCGCCGCGGCGCTGCTGGTCGCCGGCAACGCGCTGGCGCAGAGCGCGCTGCCCGAGAGCATCCAGGTGCCGGCCGGCCATGTGCTGGCGCTGGAAACCGTCGGTGTCGGCGAGATCACCTACGAGTGCCGTGCCAAGGCCGATGCGGCGGGCCAGTTCGAGTGGGTGTTCGTCGGCCCGAAGGCGGTCCTCAATGACCGCAGCGGTCAGCAGGTCGGCAGCTACTACGGCCCGCCGGCCACCTGGGAGTCCACCGATGGCTCCAAGGTCACCGGCACCCAGCTGGCGGTAGCCCCGGCCGGCGCCGGCAACATCCCCTTCCAGCTGGTACAGGCCAATCCGGCGACGGGTGAGGGCAGCATGCAGGGCGTCACCTATATCCAGCGCACCGCCACACAGGGCGGTGTGGCGCCGGCCAAGGCTTGCGCGGCGGGCAATACCGGTGCTCAGGAGATCGTCCAGTACCAGGCCGACTACCTGTTCTGGAAGAAGGCTGACTGAGCCCAGTGGCTCGGGTAGTCTGAAGCGTCCCGAAACGAACCCCCGCCCCGGCGGGGGTTCCTGCGCCTGGAAGCGTCCCGTGCCTGATCACGATTTCGACTATGAAGCGGCCCTGCACGCCTGCGCCGCCGGCGAGCAGGCGGCGCTGCAGCGCCTGTATCAGCATGAGGGGCCGCGGCTGCTCGGGGTGGTCAAGCGTCTGGTGCGCGACCATGCCCTGGCCGAGGACATCGTGCACGATGCCTGCCTGCGCATCTGGATGCGGGCGGCGAGTTTTGACCCGCAGCGTGGCTCGGCCCGCAGCTGGATCTACAGCATCGCCCGCCATCTGGCCCTCAATGCACGGCGCGATGGCGGGCGGGAACTGACCCTGGACGATGAGGCCCATACCCGGCTCGATGTCCTCCAGTCCCTGGCGGCCTGGCAGGCGGGCGGCGATGCCCTCCTGCAGCAGGTGGAGATGGCCCGCATCGGCCACTGCCTGCAGCAGCTGGAGCCGGTGCGGCGCCAGTGCATCGTGCTGGCCTACGTCGAGGGGCATTCCCACAGCGAGATTGCCCAGGTGCTGCAGGCGCCGCTGGGCACGGTCAAGGCCTGGATCACGCGCAGCCTCAAGGCGCTGCGGGAGTGTCTGTCATGAGTGAGCCGGCATCCACCGATCTGCACGCCCTGGCGGGCGAGTATGTACTGGGCACCCTGCCGGCCGAGCAGCGCCGCGCCCTTGAGCAGCGCCTTGGCGCTGATCCGGCGCTGGCGGCGGCGGTGCGTGACTGGGAGGAGCGGCTGCTGCCCCTCACGGCGCTGGCCGGTAGCCTGGCGCCCTCGCCGCAGCTCTGGCCACGCATCGAGCGCAGCCTCGCAGCCCTTGAGGGGCCTGCGGCGCGTCCAGTGGCGGCGGCCAGACCCTGGCAGCGTCTGGCCTTCTGGCGCGGTCTCAGTGCGGCCGCGCTGGCGGCCTGTCTGCTGCTGGGGCTGAGTACGCTGCTGCTGCTCAATCGCCCGGCGCCCGCTCCGCGCTTTGTCGTGGTGCTGGCGGCCCCGCAGGACCGCACCCCCGGCTGGGTGGTACAGGCCGGCGATGAGCGCCATCTGCGCCTGATTCCCCTGACCCGCACGGAGCTGCCGGCTGATCGGGCCCTGCAGTTCTGGACCAAGGCCGACAGCTGGGCCGCGCCGGTGTCGCTGGGGCTGGTACAGCCGGGGCAGAGCCTTGAGCTGGCGCTGGAGCAGCTGCCGCCGCTGGAGGCGGATCAGCTGTTCGAGCTGACCCTGGAGCAGGCGGGCGGTTCGCCCAGCGGCCGACCGAGCGGGCCGATCCAGTTCATCGGCCGTGCGGTGTCGGTGTTCTGAGCCGCGTCACGACGCTCCGGCTTCGCTCTCGGCTTCGGCGCCCGCGTGCTGCAGGCGCTCGAGCAGCTGGTCGCGCTGGGTCTGGCTGTAGCGCCGGCCGTACATGATGTCGCTCAGTGCACGGTACAGGCAGTCGAAGGTCTTGCGATCCAGCCACAGCCTGGCGGCGGCCTGGTCGTGGGGGTTGTCCAGCAGCGTGCGGACGGCGACCAGCGCCTCTTCATGGCTGGAATGGCTGGGGGCGCCGTGGTTGATGGCGTCCTCGAGCACGTCCTGCAGCTCCTCGAGCAGCGCCCGGTACAGCCACAGGCCATCGGTGAGCGCACGCAGGCGCAGGACTTCGGCGGCCAGCTGGCGGATCAGCGCGGCGGGGACGCGCGGCGGATCCTCGGTGTCCAGCAGGCGGTGCAGCAGGGCAGGGCTCAGTTCACTCATGGCGGGCATCTCCGGTTGTCTGCTGAGTCTAGTGCGTGACCGGCGCCATGACGCAAGAACCCACGCCGGGGCGTGGGTTCTCTGCGGGTTTGGCTCGATCAGCCCTGACGGATCAGGTGATCGAAGGCCGACAGCGAGGCCTTGGCGCCTTCACCGACCGCAATGACGATCTGCTTGTAGGGCACGGTGGTCACGTCGCCGGCAGCGAACACGCCAGGCAGGTTGGTCTGGCCCTTGGCATCCACCACGATCTCGCCAAAGCGCGACAGCTCGACGGTGCCCTTGAGCCAGTCGCTGTTGGGCAGCAGACCGATCTGCACGAAGATGCCTTCCAGCTCGACGGTGTGCACCGAGTCGTTGTGGCGATCCTTGTAGACCAGGCCGGTGACTTTCTGCCCATCGCCCAGCACTTCGGTGGTTTGTGCCATGGTCAGGATGGTGACGTTGGGCAGGCTGCGCAGCTTGTTCTGCAGCACCGCATCGGCGCGCATCTGCTCACCGAACTCCAGCAGGGTGACATGGGCGACGATGCCGGCCAGATCGATGGCCGCCTCGACGCCGGAGTTGCCGCCGCCGATCACTGCCACGCGCTTGCCCTTGAACAGCGGGCCGTCGCAGTGCGGGCAGTAGGCCACGCCGCGGCCGCGGTATTCCTGCTCGCCCGGCACGTTCATTTCCCGCCAGCGGGCGCCGGTGGCGAGGATCACGGTCCGGGCCTTCAGCTCGCCGCCGTTCTCGAACTGCACGGTGTGCAGGCCGTCCTCGGTCTCGGCCGGCACTAGCTTGCTGGCGCGCTGCAGGTTCATGATGTCCACCTCGTACTGGCGGACGTGTTCTTCCATGGCGCGGGCCAGTTTCGGGCCTTCGGTTTCCTGCACGGAGATGAAGTTCTCGATGCCCATGGTGTCGAGCACCTGACCGCCGAAGCGCTCGGCAGCCACGCCGGTACGGATGCCCTTGCGCGCCGAGTAGATGGCGGCGGCGGCGCCAGCCGGGCCACCGCCGACCACCAGCACATCAAAGGCGCTCTTGGCCTTGAGCTTTTCGGCCTCGCGGCTGGCGCTGCCGGTGTCGAGCTTGGCGACGATTTCCTCGACGCCCATGCGCCCGGCACCGAAGACCTCGCCATTGAGGTAGACGGTCGGCACCGACATGATCTGCCGGCGCTCGACCTCGTCTTGGAACAG
Source organism: Pseudomonas eutrophicaquae (assembly GCF_023544715.1). Taxonomy (GTDB): domain Bacteria; phylum Pseudomonadota; class Gammaproteobacteria; order Pseudomonadales; family Pseudomonadaceae; genus Geopseudomonas. Next base: position 96,631 of record NZ_JAMJEZ010000008.1, read on the forward strand.
CGCACCGTCGATGGCGGTGTGCTTGATGTTGGGGTTGAGCACCGCCATCAGGTTCAGCGCCTGCACCACATCCGGGCAGTTCTGGCAGGACAGCGAGTAGTAGGTCTCGAAGACGAACTCGCCCTCCAGCGACTGGATCTGCTCGATCAGCTCGGCGCTCAGCTTGGAGGGGTGGCCGCCGACCTGCAGCAGGGCCAGCACCAGCGAGGTGAATTCGTGGCCCATCGGCAGACCGGCAAAGCGCAGGCTGATCTCGCGGTCATGGCGCACCAGGGCAAAGGACGGCACGCGAGCATCGTGGCCTGCGGTGTTCAGGGAAATCTTCTCGCTCAGGCTGTTGATGTCATTGAGCAGGGCGAGCATTTCCCGCGACTTGGCGCCGTCATCCAGGGTCGCAACGATCTCGAACGGCTGGGTGACCTTCTCGAGGTAGGCCTTCAACTGGGTCTTAAGATTGGCGTCCAGCATGGTGACGGTGTCCTCTGCAGGGTTCAGGGCGAAATGCGGAAAAAAGAATGCCCAGGCAAGGGCGCCCAGGCATTCGGGCACTGGGAGGGGCGAGCCCCTCCGCGGCGCTACAGCAGGGGGGACGGCTTAGATCTTGCCGACCAGGTCCAGCGACGGGGTCAGGGTCGCTTCACCTTCCTGCCACTTGGCCGGGCAGACCTGGCCCGGGTTGGCGGCGGTGAACTGGGCAGCCTTGAGCTTGCGCAGGGTTTCCTTGACGTCGCGGGCGATTTCGTTGGAGTGGATCTCGGCAGTCTTGATCACGCCTTCCGGGTTGATCACGAAGGTACCGCGCAGGGCCAGACCTTCTTCAGCGATGTGCACGCCGAAGGCGTTGGTCAGCTGGTGGGTCGGATCGCCGACCAGCGGGAACTGGGCCTTGCCGACCGCCGGGGAGGTTTCGTGCCAGACCTTGTGGGAGAAGTGGGTGTCGGTGGTGACGATGTACACCTCGGCACCGGCCTTCTGGAACTCGGCGTAGTTGTCGGCAGCGTCCTCGATCTCGGTCGGGCAGTTGAAGGTGAAGGCGGCCGGCATGAAGATCAGCACGGACCACTTGCCCTTCAGGGCGTGCTCGGTGACTTCCACGAACTTGCCGTTGTGGAAGGCGGTGGTGCTGAAGGGCTGGACGTGGGTATTGATCAGGGACATTCACTGAACTCCATAGGAGGGGTGGGAAACTATGAGCAGCACGATACAGCGACAGGCAGTCTGGTGAAAATTGATTGAAGGAATCAATCTGATAGCGCCTGCCTATGCCGTGCGCCCGTCGGTCCGGATGGACCGGCCCCGAGTCTAAGCCAGCGGACGCTCACTGTGCAGCCGTTGTCGGCGCATCCCGCACGATTCGCCCGTCGACCAGTTCGATGCAGCGTGGACAGCGAGCCGCCAGGCGCGGGTCGTGGGTGACCACCAGCACTGCGCAGCCGAACTCGCGGTTGAAGCGCCTGAACAGCTCGAACACCGTGTCGGCGCTGCGGGTATCGAGGTTGCCGGTCGGCTCGTCGGCTAGCAGCAGGACCGGACGGGTGATCAGCGCCCGGGCGATCGCCACCCGCTGCTGCTGACCACCGGAGAGCTGTCCGGCCGGCTTGTGTTGCAGATCGCCCAGCCCGACGGCGGCCAGCAGTTCGCCGGCCCGGGCGCGGGTCTCGGCATCCGGGCGGCCGTGGCGGATCATCAGCGGCATCAGCACGTTGTCCAGCACGCTGAAGGCGCTGATCAGGTGATGGAACTGGAAGACGAAGCCGAGCTTGTGGTTGCGCAGGCGGGTGCGGGCGTCGTCGTCCAGCGCGCGGGTCGGCACCCCTTCCAGGTACAGCTCGCCCTCGGTCGGGGTGTCGAGCAGGCCGATCAAGTTCAGCAGGGTGCTCTTGCCGGAGCCCGACGGGCCGATCAGCGCGCACAGCTCGCCGCGCGCTAGCTGCAGGTCGATGCCCTGCAGTACCCGCTGCTCGAGCGCAGTGCCGGGGTTGTAGGCCTTGCCGAGGCCCTCAAGGCGCAGCACCTCAGACATAACGGATCGCCACGGCCGGATCGAGGCGGGCGGCGCGGCGGGCCGGCAGCGCGGCGGCCAGCACACCGCTGAGGGTAGCGATGGCCATCGCGCCCAGCACCAGATCCGGCGCTACCGGGATCTCGAACAGGCGGGGGCCGAACAGGTTGAACACCTGCACCAGCGCCCAACCGACCAGCGCACCGAGCGCCGAGCCGGCCAGCCCGAGCAGCCCGCCCTGCAGCAGAAAGACCCGCAGGATCTGCCCGCGCGGGCTGCCCATCGCCCGCAGGATGCCGATCTCGCGGGTGCGCTGCACCACGGTGACCGCCAGCACGCTGGCGATGCCAAAGGCCACCGACAGGCCGACGAACAGGCGGATCATCTGGGTGGTCATGGTCTGTGAGCGCAGTGCATTGAGCAGCTGGCTGTTGGTGCTCATCCAGCTTTCGGCGCGCAGGCCGGTCAGTGCCGCGAGGCGCTGGGCGAGGGCTTCGGCGGCGAAGATGTCGTCCAGGGTGGTTTCGATCACCGTCACCGCGCCGGGCAGATCCAGCAGGGTCTGGGCCTGACGCAGATCGACGTAGACGTTGCGGGTGTCGATCTCGCGCACGCCCAGCTCGAAGATTCCGGCAATCTCGATCACCGCCTCGCGGCCATTGCCGCCGTCCACTCGCAGCTTGTCGCCCACGCCAAGGCCCAGATCGGCAGCCAGCTCGCTGCCGATCAGCCCGCTGCCGGCCGGCACGGCAAACTCGCCGGCCAGCAGCGCCTCATCTAGAGCAATGATCTGCCGGTAGCGCGCCGGGTCGATGCCGATCAGGGTGATCGAGGCGCGCGCGGCGCCGCGCCGGGCAATCGCCGGGCCACTGACCAGCGGCGACACCGCGCGCAGCAGCGGCTGGGCGTCGAGGACGGCGCGCAGGTCATCGGCGTTGAGCAGGGCGCGCAGCCGCTGGGCGCGCGGGCTTTCCAGCGTCAGATCCAGCAGGCCGGGTGCCAGTGGCGCGCGTCGGTTGATCTCGTCGGGTGGCAGCAGGCGGATATGCGCCTGACTGCCCAGAGTGCGTTCGATGACGTTGGCCTGCAGGCCGGTGATCAGCGCGGTGATGAACACGATCACCGCGCTGCCGACGCCAATGCCGATGCAGATCAGCAGGGTCTGCAGCGGGTTGTCGGCCAGAAAGCGCAGGGCGATCTTGCTTTCCAGCCAGAGCGCCGCCAGCGCCGAGCGTGAGGCCGCCTCAGCGGGCATCGGACGACTCCTGACGGACGCCGGGCAAGGGCTGCGGCTGCAGGCGCGCCCGCTGGCCGACTTCGGCCGCCCCGGCCAGCACCGGATCGCCGGCCGCCAGCCCTTCGAGCACCTCGCTCAGGGTGCTGCCGGCCAGTCCGAGGCGCACGGCGCGCTCCTCGACCCGCCCATCCTGCGCGAGCACCCGCACGCGCGCCTGGGCGCCCTGGCGCGCGTAGAGGGCATCGTGGGGGATCACCAGCGCCCGCTCGCGGGCGGCGGTGCGAATATCTACCGAGACGGTCATGCCCTGGCGCAGGAAGGGCGCGGGGTCTTCGACCTCCAGGTGCACATCGACGGTGCCGCGGGCGCTGTCGATGGCCGGGGCGATGAAGCTGACCCGCGCCGGCAGCGCCTGCTGCGGGTAAGCATCGGCGATCACGTAGGCCGGCTGGCCGATCGCCAGCGGGGCCAGGTGTTTTTCGTCCAGCGCCACGCGAATTTCCCGGCTGTCGGCGCGGGTCAGCTCCAGCAGCAGGCGGCCGGGCTGGACCAGATCGCCCGGCTCGACATCGCGGCTCTGCACGGTGCCGTCCACCGGGGCGAGGATGCGGGTGCGCGCCAGGGTGGCCTGGGCAGCCGCCAGACGCTGTTCCAGCTGCTGTTCCTGGCTGGCGCCGGGGGCGAGGGCGGCCAGATTCAGCTGCGCCCGGCGCTCGGCCTCGCGGGCACTGGTTTCACTGCGCCGGGCCTGTTCGAGGGCTTCCAGCGGCAACAGGTTGCGGGTCTGCAGCGCTTCGCGCCGTGCGCGCTCGCGCTGTGCCTGGGTGTGCTGGCTTTGTGCTTCACGCAGGGCGGCCGCCGCCTGCGGGCGCTCCAGCTCGCGCAGCTGGCGCAGCGCCGCCTCGGCTTCACGCACCCGCGCGCGCGGCTCGTCGCTGCGCAGTTCGATGAGCAGATCACCGGCGCGCACCGCATCGCCCTCGCGCACCAGCCGGCGCTCGACCGTGGCGGTGATTTCGCTGCCGATCTGGATGCGCGACTGGCTGCTGACCAGCCCGCTGGCCACCACCCGCTGCTGCAGCGGCTGATAGTCGAGCACATAGCCCGGCAGCAACGGCCCCTGCCAGGCGCGCCAGGCGGGGAAGGCGAGCAGCAGCAGGGGCAGGGCGAGCAGCAGGCGTTTCATGGCGGGCGTCAGTCCTGCCGCCAGTGGCTGACAAACTGCTCGCCGTATTCGGCTTTCCAGCGCTTCAGGGTCTTGTTATTGGCGCTCTTGGTTTCCAGGACTTCGCCGGTAATGGGGTTTTTCCAGATCTGTACTTTGCGTCCGCGCTGCAATACGTCCAGTTGCGGAATATGCACGGCGGGCGGATCGAGAATATCCACCACCTGGGTCAGGCGCATGCCGTATTCCTGCATCAGGGCCTTGAGTTGTTGCTCGAATTCCATTTCGCGCTTGAGTTCGGAATCTTGTTTGAGCGATTCCAGAAGAGCCAGTTGTTCGGCAAGTTCGCGCTCGGCGCGGCGAAACTCCAGCAGTTTGGACACGAAAAGTCTCCGTCGGAGGCAAAGTCAGGGGAATGAAAGATGAAAACGGGCGGGATCACAGGGAGCCCGCCCGTCTGGCTCTCGTTGTAAAGACAAGCGTTGCCAGCGTCAACCGGCAGCGTGGCCGCTTAATGCAGGCAGCATTGTTTGAACTTCTTGCCGCTGCCACAACTGCACGGATCATTACGTCCCGGTTTGGCGACCTTGGGCTTTTCACTTTCGTTGATCCAGAAGTCACGCACGGCAAAGACCGAATCGACAATCGCCTCGCGCAGCAGGTCCAGATCGGCGGCATCGGGCTGTTCGCCGTCTCCCAGCGAATAGCCGCTGAAGATCATCATCGGTGCCAGCAGTTCCGCCTGCTGCTCCAGCAGCGGCTGCCAGCGCTGTTCGTGCATTTCCACGGCGCGCATGTAGCCGTAGCACCATTCATCGACGATGATTTCTTCCTCGTCACCGTCCTCGCCGTCGCCGATCTCATAGATCGGTGCAAAGTCTTCCGGGTGCTCGTACAGGTTGTCGGCCAGGGTATTCATGTGCCGGATCAGAAGGTCGGTCAGGTGCTGCAGGTCATCCTCGCTGGCAAAGGTCGGCAATTTGCCGCGCCACAGCGCCGGCAGCCAGACCGAGGGGGAAACCGGCTCGGGGCCGGTCAGAAGGGCCGTAAGAAAACCGTCCAGCTCGGAAATGCTGAAGACGCAATCCACTTCCTCGCCCGGTTTGCCGTGGGTTTGTTCCACCTGTTCGGAATAATCGAACAGCAACTGGTTGAGCTGATCGATTTCCGCATCATCAAGCGGGGCGATCTGTACTTCTTTCATCGGATATGTTCCTGAAAAGGGCCGGGCGCATTAAAGGCGGTTTGCCAGAGCAGCGCCTTACTTTTGCTGTTTGTCCAGCAGGGCTTTGAGATCGGCGAACGGGTTATGTTTGACCTGCGGTGATTTCTCACCGGGAATTACGGCACTGCCGTTTTCGCCGTTATAGATCGAATACTTGGAATGTTCGTGGTCGTGGCAATACAGGCAGAGCAGTTCCCAGTTACTGCCATCGGCCGGGTTGTTATCGTGGTTGTGGTCGATGTGGTGAACGGTGAGCTGGCTGAGGTTGGAATAGGTAAATTCCCGCGCGCAGCGTCCGCACACCCACGGATACATCTTCAATGCCTTGTCGCGATAGCCTGCCTCGCGCTGCCGGTAACTGGCGCTGCTGCCTGTACGGTCGGACATGGTCCTTGGGCCTCTGTGTCGGTGATGAGGGGGTCGCCTTGACCCGTTGGCCGACAGTCTGGGGCAGTGCGCGCAGGCCGACAACTGCCGGCCGCCGCTTCAGGCCGGGCGGCGCAGGGCCGGGCTGTGGCGCAGCATGTCGAGCAGCGCCGCGACCAGCGCTGGCGCCTCACTCTCCAGCGGGTAGCTGTCCGGGCGCAGCAGCCAGTTGTCGATCAGGCCGTGGATATAGGCGTGCACGGCAATCGCGGCACGCGGCAGGTCAAGGTCGGCCGGCAACTGGCCGTGGGCGATGGCATTACCGAGGGTCTGGGCGATGTCGTGGTCGATCTCATCGCCCGTATCCTGCAGGCGCTGGCGCAGGGCCTGCTGCTCGCCTGCCAGCTCGCATTTGTGGTGGAGGATGTCACTGACGCGCCGATGCTGCGGGTCGAGCACCACCTTGGCGAGAAAGTGGCAGAGCAGGGTATGCATCTGGCCCAGCGGGTCGTGCTCGTCGGCGGCCAGCGCCGCGGCACAGACCACCTTGTTACTGTCACGCTGCCGGGCCAGCATGGCGTCGAGCACGTCGATCTTGCTGGCAAAGTGCCAGTACACCGCCCCGCGCGAGACGCCGGCATCGCTGGCGATATCGGCCATGGTGGTGTGCGCCACGCCCCGCTCGGCAAAGACCCGCTCGGCGCTGTCGAGGATCTGCTGGCGGGTGATTTCGGCGTCTTCTTTGGTTCTGCGGGCCATGGCGCTCTCGGGGTTGCCGACCGTTCCGTGTCGTTTACAAACAAACGTGAATGTAAGTATATTGCCTGAACCGGGAGATGCAATCCTCTCTCCTGTCCGATTCCTGCTTGAGCTCAACGATTTCGAGGCGTTCCCGATGAAATGCACTCCCGCTCGCGCGACGCTGCGGCCACTGGCCCTGCTGTCGCTTTCGCTGTGGCTGCTGGCTGGTTGTCAGCAGGAGCAGAGTACCGCCGCGCCGCCGCGCCCGGCGCCGCTGGTTGGGGTCATCACCCTCGAGGCGCAGCCCTACACCCTGACCAGCGCGCTGCCCGGCCGTACCGTGGCTTACCGCGTCGCCGAGGTGCGCCCGCAGGTCGATGGCATCCTGCAAAAGCGCCTGTTCAGTGAAGGCAGCAACGTGCAGGCCGGCCAGCCGCTCTATCAGATCGATCCGGCCACCTACGAGGCGACCCTCAAGAGTGCCGAGGCGAGCCTTTTGGCCAGCCGGGCGCTGGCCGAGCGCTACCGGGCGCTGGTTGCCGAGCAGGCGGTGAGCCGTCAGCAGTACGACGAAGCCCGTGCTGCCCAGCTGCAGGCCGAGGCGGCGCTGGAGCGGGCGCGCATCGACCTGCGCTACACCCGTGTGCTCGCACCGATCAATGGGCGCATCGGGCGCTCGGCGGCCAGTGAAGGGGCGCTGCTGCGCAGCGGCCAGAACGAGGCGCTGGCGGTGATCCAGCAGCTGGACCCGATTTATGTCGATATCACTCAGCCGGCCACCGAGCTGCTGCGCCTGCGCCGCGAGCTGGCCAGTGGCCAGCTGGAAACGGTTGCCGCAGGCGCGGCGCGCGTCGAGCTGCAATTGCCCGATGGCAGCCGCTACCCCCATGCCGGGCAGCTGGCGGTCTCGGAAGTGTCGGTGGATGAGGGCACCGGTTCGGTGACCCTGCGGGCGCAGTTCCCCAACCCCGAGCAGCAGCTGCTGCCGGGCATGTTCGTTACCGCGCAGCTGCCGACCGCCGGCAAGTCAGCGGCGATCCTCGCCCCGCAGCAGGGCGTGACGCGCAACCCGAAGGGTGAGGCGGTGGCCATGGTGGTCAACGCCGACAACAAGGTTGAGCTGCGCACCCTCAAGGCCGAGCGCACGGTGGGCAACTTCTGGCTGGTCAGCGAGGGGTTGGCGGCGGGTGATCGGCTGATCACCGAGGGGTTGCAGTTCGTGCAGCCGGGGGTGGCGGTGCAGGTCAAGCCGGCGGGCAATGTCCCGGCGCTGGCGGCCCCGGCCGCATCTGGCACCTCCGCCACGCCAGCCGCCCCGGCGGCGGCTGCCGAGCGTCGTTGAGGGAGCGTCAGCATGTCGAAATTCTTTATTGATCGGCCGATCTTCGCCTGGGTGATTGCCCTGGTGATCATGCTGGCCGGGGGGCTGGCGATCCTCAAACTGCCGGTCAACCAGTACCCGAGCATCGCCCCGCCGGCCATCGGCATCTCGGTCCGCTATCCGGGCGCCTCGGCGCAGACCGTGCAGGACACCGTGGTGCAGGTCATCGAGCAGCAGCTCAACGGCATCGACGGGCTGCGCTATATCAGCTCGTCGAGCAACGCCGATGGCAGCATGGAAATCACCGTGACCTTCGAGCAGGGCATCGATCCGGACGTGGCCCAGGTGCAGGTGCAGAACAAGCTGCAGCTGGCCACGCCCTCCCTGCCGCAGGAGGTGCAGCAGCAGGGCATCCGCGTCACCAAGTCGGTGCGCAACTTCCTGATGGTGATCGGCCTGGTCTCCGAGGATGGCCGTCTGGATCGTAACGATCTGGCTGACTACATCGTCTCCAACGTCCAGGACCCGCTGTCGCGCACCAAGGGTGTCGGTGACTTCCAGGTGTTCGGCGCGCAGTACGCCATGCGCATCTGGCTGGATCCGGCCCGGCTCAACAACTACGCCCTGACGCCTGGGGATGTGCGCAGTGCGATTCAGGCGCAGAATGTGCAGATCTCCTCTGGGCAACTGGGCGGCCTGCCGGCGGTGCCCGGCCAGCAGCTGACCGCCACGCTGATCGGCAAGACCCGTCTGCAGACGCCCGAGCAGTTCCGCAACATCCTGCTCAAGGTCAATCCGGATGGCTCCCAGGTGCGGCTGGGCGATGTCGCGCGGATCGAGCTGGGCGGTGAGAACTACAGCATCAGCGCCGAGTACAACGGCCTGGCGGCCACCGGGATTGCCATCAAGCTGGCCTCCGGGGCCAACGCACTGGAGACTGCCGCGGCGGTGCGCCAGACCCTCGCCGAGCTTGAGCCGTTCTTCCCGCCGGGGGTCAAGGTGGTCTACGCCTATGATTCGAGCCCGGTGGTGGCCGAGTCGATCAAGGGCGTGGTGATGACCCTGTTCGAGGCCATCGTGCTGGTCTTCCTGGTCATGTACCTGTTCCTGCAGAACCTGCGCGCCACCATCATCCCGACCCTGGCGGTGCCGGTGGTGCTGCTCGGCACCTTCGGCATCCTGGCGGCGTTCGGCTACAGCATCAACACGCTGACCATGTTCGCGATGATCCTGGCCATTGGTCTTCTGGTGGACGATGCCATCGTGGTGGTGGAGAACGTCGAGCGGGTGATGAGCGAGGAGGGCCTCTCGCCGCTGGAGGCGACCCGCAAGTCGATGGGGCAGATCTCCGGCGCGCTGGTCGGCATCGGGCTGGTGCTTTCGGCGGTGTTCGTGCCGATGGCCTTCTTCCCCGGCTCCACCGGGGTGATCTACCAGCAGTTCTCGATCACCATCGTCTCGGCCATGGTGCTGTCGGTGCTGGTGGCGCTGATCTTCACCCCGGCGCTGTGCGCGACCCTGCTCAAGCCGATCCCGGCGGGCCATCACCATGGCAAGCGCGGCTTCTTCGGCTGGTTCAACCGCCGCTTCCAGAACGGCGTGGACAGCTATGGGCGCGGTGTGCAGGCGGTGCTGCGGCGCAAGAGCCCGTACCTGCTGCTGTATGTGCTGATCGTCGCCGGTCTGGCGGTGCTATTCACCCGCATCCCGACCGCCTTCCTGCCTGAGGAAGATCAGGGCGTGCTCTATGCCCAGGTCACCACGCCGGCCGGTGCCACCGCGATACGCACCGAGGCGGTGCTCGATGAGATGCGCCGCTACCTGCTGGAAGAAGAGGGCGATGTGGTGCGTTCGGTGTTCACCGTCAACGGCTTCAGCTTTGCCGGCCGTGGCCAGAACGCCGGGATCGCCTTCATCAACCTGCACCCCTGGGCAGAGCGTCCGGAGCCTGAGCAGAGTGTGTTTGCCCTGGCGCAGCGGGCCCAGCAGCGCTTCTTCGGCTTCCGCGATGCGATGGCCTTTGCCTTCGCCCCGCCGGCGGTGCTGGAGCTGGGTAATGCCAACGGCTTCAATGTCTACCTGCAGGACCGCGCCGGGCTCGGTCAGGCGGCGCTGGCGGCGGCCCGTGACCAGCTCTTGGGGCTGGCGGCGCAGAGTTCGGTGCTGGTTGGCGTGCGCCCCAATGGTCTGCGCGATGAGCCGCAGTTCCAGCTGCTGATCGATGATGAAAAGGCCCGTGCCCACGGCGTGGCGATTGCCGACGTCAACCAGACCCTGTCGATCGCCTGGGGCGGCAGCTACGTCAATGACTTCATCGACCGTGGCCGGGTGAAGAAGGTCTACCTGCAGGGCGAGGCCGAGGCGCGCATGAATCCTGAGGATCTGGACAAATGGTTCGTGCGCAACGCGGCGGGCCAGATGGTGCCGTTCAGCGCCTTTGCCAGCGGCCAGTGGGTGTTCGGCCCGCCCAAGCTCTCGCGCTACAACGGCGTGCCGGCGATGGAAATTCAGGGCGCCGCGGCGCCGGGCTTCAGTTCCGGCGAGGCGATGGTCGAGATCGAACGCCTGGCCCGTGAGCTGCCACCGGGAATCGGGCTGGCCTGGAGCGGCCTGTCGCTGGAGGAGCGCGAAGCCGGTGATCAGACCACCGCGCTGTATGTGCTGTCGATGCTGGTGGTGTTCCTGTGCCTGGCGGCGCTGTATGAGAGCTGGTCGATTCCGTTTGCGGTGATGCTGGTGGTGCCTCTGGGCATTCTCGGCGCGCTGCTGGCCACTTACGGGCGCGGGCTGTCCAATGATGTGTACTTCCAGATCGGCCTGCTGACCACCATCGGCCTGTCGGCGCGTAACGCGATCCTGATCGTCGAGTTCGCCAAGTCGCTGCATGAGCAGGGCATGAGCCTGGTCGAGGCGGCGGTCGAGGCCTGCCGGATGCGTCTGCGCCCGATCGTGATGACCTCGCTGGCCTTTATCCTCGGCGTGGTGCCGCTGGCGCTGTCCAGCGGTGCGGGGGCTGGCAGCAAGCAGGCGATCGGTACCGGGGTGATCGGCGGCATGCTGTCGGCACTGCTGCTGGCGATCTTCTGGATTCCGCTGTTCTATGTCCTGATCTGCTCGCTGACCGAGCGCAAACGCAAGGCGGCCGGTGTGGCCGACAAGGAGTCCGTACAGTGAGCAAGTCGATCCTGTCCCTGAGCGCGGCCGTGTTGCTGGGCGGCTGCTCGCTGATTCCGCAGTACCAGCGCCCGGTCGCGCCGGTGCCAGCCAGCCTGCCCGAACAGGGCGTGTATGCTGGCAGCACCACCCAGGCGGCGGCTGCGCTGCCGGACTGGCGGGGCTTCTTCCGTGATACCGCGCTGCAGGGGCTGATTGCCCAGGCGCTGGAAAACAATCGCGATCTGCAGGTTGCGGCACTGAATGTCGAGAGCTTCCAGGCGCGCTACCGCATCCAGCGCGCCGAGCTGCTGCCGGCCCTGGATGTCGGGGCCAGTGGCACACGCCAGCGCCTGCCGGCTGACCTGGGCAGCGGCGGACAGGCGGGCATCAACAGCCAGTACGGGGTGAATCTGGGTACCAGTGCCTGGGAGCTGGACCTGTTCGGTCGCCTGCGCAGCCTGCGCGAGACGGCGCTGGAGGAATACCTGGCCAGCGAGCAGGCGCGTGCCGGCGTGCAGGTGGCCCTGGTGGCCAGCGTGGCCAGCGCTTGGCTGGGGCTGCAGGCGGATCAGGCGCAGCTGGCGCTGGCCGAGGAAACCCTGGCCAATTACCAGCGCAGTTTTGAGCTGACTCGGCGCAGTGCCGAGGTGGGGGTGGCCAGTGCGCTGGAGCTGAGTCAGGCGCAGACGCTGGTCGAAAGCGCGCGGGTGGCGGTGGCGCAGTACCGCCGGCTGGTGGCGCAGGATCGCAACGCACTGCAGCTGCTCTTGGGCGGCGCGCTGCCCGAGACGCTGCCGGCGGTCGAGCTGAGCGCCTCGCCGCTGGCGGCGCTGCCGGTGGCGCTGGCCTCCGAGCGTCTGCTGCAGCGTCCGGATATCCAGCAGGCCGAGGCGGCGCTGCGCGGCGCGAATGCCAACATCGGCGCGGCGCGTGCGGCGTTCTTCCCGCGTATCGCACTGACCGCCAATGCCGGCACCGCCAGCAGCCAGCTGTCTGGGCTGTTCGATGCCGGCAGCGGCAGCTGGCTGTTCCAGCCGCGCCTTGAGCTGCCGATCTTCAACGCCGGACGCCTCAAGGCGAGCCTTGAAGTGGCCGAGCTGCAGCGTGATGTGCGGATCGCCCAGTATGAGCAGGCGATCCAGAATGCCTTCCGTGAGGTCAGTGATGGACTGGCGGCGCGCAGCACCTTTGCCGAGCAGTGGCAGGCCCAGCAGGATCTGGTCACCGCCAACCGCGAGTACTACCGGCTGGCCGAAGCGCGCTATCGCACCGGCGTGGACAGCCAGCTGACCCTGCTGGATGCCCAGCGCCAGCTGTTCGCGGCCCGCCAGCAGCTGATCGCCACCCGGCAGGCCCAGCTGGGCAGCGAGATTGCCCTGTACAAGGCACTGGGCGGCGGCGTGCAGTGAGTGGCTGCCCCGAAGTCGCGTCTGGTAGACGCGCTTCGGGGCGGGATCAGGATTGGCCGCGGCTCCTCAGCGCTCGGCCAGCAGCATCACATTGCGCGGGGTGAGCGGCGTGGCGCAGAAGGTGCCGAGCTGCACCCGATAACCCTGCTCAAGCAGATACAGCGCCCGGTCGAGGAGCAGCCATAGCTCCAGCGGCCGGCGGAACAGCCCGCGCAGCAGCTCCAGATTGCGCACCTCGGCCAGGCGCTGCCAGCCGTGCGCCTCCAGCGCCGCCCAATCCTGCGGGCCAGATTCTGGCAGCCCCTTGAGGGCGGCCAGCTCGCGGCACCAGTCGGCGAATGGCCAGTCCAGCCAGGGGGCGGGCAGTGGGGGCGTTGGCAGGTATTCGTCGCAGCCGCGCAGCGCGCGCTGCAGCTGATCGAAGGCCAGCCGCCGGGCCATCGAGCGGTCACGTTGCCGGCGCACCCGTGCCCCGGCGGTGACGGTTTCGGCCAGCGGCAGGCGCAGGTCGTCACGACTGAGCTGCAGGGCTGAATCCTGCGCGGCGCGTGACATCGGCGTGTAGTGCGCGCTCCGGATGCGGTTGTAGCAGCAGGGCACCACCGCCAGCTGCCGGCAGCCACGGGTGCTGGCCAGCTCCAGCAGGCGCATGTGCAGCTCGCCACAGGCGTGCAGCGCCACCGGCGTGTGCTGCGCGTGCAGCTGCTGCGCGGCGCTGTCTGCCAGCACATCCTGCTCCCGGTGGATGGCCGTGAGCGTCAGGCGATCACTGAGCTGTTGGCCAGCCTGAACCAGTGCCGGATCGAACTCCAGGCAGATCAGCGGCGCGCCGCCGTAGGCCAGCCGGCGCCCGAGATGCCCCTTGCCGGCGCACCAGTCCAGCCAGTGCTGCGTCGGCGCCTGAAACTGCAGGCGGCGGGCGAAGGCATCGATCTGCTGCCATTTGCGCCCCGGCACGTCCACGCTCAGCGCGGTGGGCAGCGCGGGTGCGGCGCAGGCCGGCAGCTCGCCGATGGCGGCCAGGCGCTGGGCCTCGGCCGCCAGCTGCGGGAAGGGCGCAGGTGCCGGGAGTGTCTCGGGGGTGTTATGGGCGGCGTCGGCCTCGGCCAGGCTGCGCCCGCGCAGCCAGTGGGCCAGCGCCGGGTACTCGGCCTCCCAGCGCAGCTGCGCCTGGGTGAACGGCTTTTCCCGCCACAGCGCCTGGTGCTCGAGAAGAAAATCATCCAGGTCGCGGAAGCGCTCCAAGAGCGCCTGACCGCTCAGGGGCGCGGGGTGGGTCATGGCGGAGTCTGCAAAAAAGTGGGGCGGCGATTATAGCGGCCCCCCGCTCATGCCTTGGAAGACAGCCCACTCAGGCCGGCGCGCCGCGCCTGACCGCTCGGGTCATACAGCCCTTGCCCCGCCGCCTCATTGAGGAAGTTGAGGATGCGCTGGTTCTGCGCCATGCGCAGATGGATGATCTCGCCATTGATCTGGTTGAGGGTCTGGGCGCGCTCGGCCAGCTCACGCAGGGCGTGCCAGGCGGGCAGACAATCGGCATCGCGGGCCGCCTGCTCAGCGCCGGCATGCCCTTGCGGATAGCCGAGCTTGAGCTGGGCGCCGCTGCGTAGTGCTTCCTGCTGCCCGATGTGCTCCAGCAGGCCTTGCTTGCGCTCGACAATCTCCAGCAAGGCTTGCCCATCGACCTCCGGCGCCCCCAGCAGGCGCTGCTCGTCTTCCAGCAGGGCGATGAAGGTCTGCAGGGTCTGCTGCTGGCGGGCGAGGTGGTTGGCAAGGCTCATGGGAAGTGCTCCGGTGGGGATTACGACAAATCGTGCTGCAGCAGCTCGCGCACGCTGCCGATCAGGCCGTCGGCGATGCGCTCGGCGCGGATTTCCAGCTTGCCCTCGCTGATGGCCTGGCGAATCGCCTCGACATTGGCGTGGTCGATGTCCTGGGTCTCGGTGCTGCCCGGTGCGGCCTGTGCCGCGTCACCGGCGCCCGCGCGGCGGGTGGCCGATTTGCCGGCGAGGGGCTGCAGGCGTGGCAGCGGCGGTGTACTGTCGATTTTCACGGCGAGTATTCTCCTCAAGGCTTGCCAGAGGTATCGGCCAGCCGGCGGTGAACTTGACGGCTCAAGGCTGCACCTGCAGGCGGTTGCGGTCAATCACCCGGGCACGCAGCACTTCACCGTTATCGGCACGCACGCGGATTTCGCTGCCCAGTGCGCCCGGCTCCAGCGCGACGCCCTCGCGGCGGATATGAAAACCGCGGCCCAGCACCTCAATACTGACCCGCGCATTGCGCTCGACCAAGCGTGGGGCGCGCAGGTTGCGCGGCTGCAGCGGCACCTCAGGCTCCAGCGGGCGCAGCGCCTGTTTGCCGAGCGCATCGGCCGGATCCTGGATGAACTGACGGGGCAGGCGCTCCAAGGGGCCTTGGCGCCATTCGAGCAGCTCTGGCTGCAGGGTCTCGCCGATCGCCACCACACGGTTGACCACCAGATAGTCCGCCAGCACGCTGATCTGCGCCTGCAGGTAGCGGGTCTGCCCGCCGCGGCAGCGCACCCCGACTGCCACCTGGCCCAGCAGGCGCTGCCCCGGTTGCGGCAGGAAGGGCTCTGCCGCTTCACAGGGCGGCATGGCATGGCCTGGGCGCACTTCTACCGTACCGGCTAGTCCCTGCGCCTGCAGTTGCTGGTGGAGAAAATCCTCGATCTGCTGGGTCAGCCACTCATCCGCCTGCGCGGCCGATAGCCAGACGCTGGCCAAAAGGCTCAAGAGCAGACGGCACAAGCGGGCAGGGGATAACAGCATGGGGCATTCCGCGGCAGGACAAGGGGTGACCATTCTAGGCACCTCGGTGCGGGCATGTGCGACAAATGGCAGGTGGTTTTTCATCTGCATTTGTCCTGCGCTGGCTTATGATAGGGTCTTGAAATCATCATTTGCGGAGAAGCAGGCATGCTCGACAAGCTCGATGGCGCCCTGCGCTTCCATCAGGAAGCACTCAACCTGCGCGCCGAGCGCCAGCAGGTACTGGCCAACAACATCGCCAACGCCGATACCCCGCATTACAAGGCGCGCGACTTCGACTTCGCCCGTGAGCTGGCCAGCGCGGTGGAAAAAGGCCGCCCGGCGGGTACGGCCATGGCTCTTAACACCACCTCGCCCCGCCACCTGCAGGGGCGTATGGAAACGCCGGCGGTGCGCGAACTGCTTTACCGCGTTCCCGACCAGCCAAGCCTGGATGGCAACACGGTGGACATGGACCGCGAGCGCACCGCCTTTGCCGATAATGCGGTGAAATACCAGGCCAGCCTGACCTTCATCAACAGTCGTCTGCAGGGCCTCAAGTCGGCCATGCAGCCGGAGTGACCGGGTAGCTCACCATGTCGATGTTCAAGATCTTTGATATCTCCGCCTCAGCGCTGATGGCCCAGTCCCAGCGCATGAACGTGACCGCCAGCAACCTGGCCAATGCCGACAGCGTCAGCGGCCCGGACGGCCAGCCTTACCGTGCTAAGCAGGTCTTGTTCGAGGCACAGAGCATGGACGGCTCACCGATCGGTGGCGTGCGCGCGACTCGGGTGATTGATGATCCCACACCGTTTCGCCTGGAGTATCGCCCCGAGCATCCGCTGGCCGATGAGCAGGGCTATATCCGTATGCCCAACGTCGAGCCGGTGCATGAAATGGTCAACATGATTTCCGCCTCGCGCTCCTATCAGGCCAACGTCGAGGTGCTCAACACCAGCAAGCAGCTGCTGCTCAAGACCCTGACCCTGGGCGAAGGCTGACGGAGGCCCCCATGACCACCATTGATAGCAACCTGATCAGCCAGATCAACGGCGTACCACCCGGCCAGGCCGCCGAGCAGAAGACCTCCGAGGATCTGCGCAGCAACTTCATGACCATGCTGGTCACCCAGTTGCAAAATCAGGACCCCTTGAAGCCGATGGAGAACGCCGAGCTGACCAGTCAGCTGGCGCAGCTCAACACCCTGAGCGGCATCGAGGAGCTCAACACCACCCTCAAGCTGATCACCGGACAGATCGATACCGCACAGACCATGCAGGCGGCCGCCATGATCGGGCGCGGCGTGCTGGTGCCGGGTAACCGCATTTTGGTCGGTGGCGAGCAGGCCACGCCATTCGGCATCCAGTTGGACAGCCCGGCGGATAGCGTCAAGGTGACCATCACCGATGGCGCCGGTCAGGTGGTGCGCCAGTACGATCTGGGTGAGCTGGAGGCTGGCGTGGAGTCCTTCACCTGGGATGCCACCCTGGATGATGGCTCCATCGCGCCGGCCGGCTCCTATCGGGTCAGTGTCGAGTCCAGCGCCGGTGACAAACCGGTGCTGAGTACCCTGCTGGCCTATGGTCAGGTAGGTGGAGTGAGCGCTGGTGACAGCGGGCCGCTGCTGGATCTGGGCGCAACCATGGGACGGGTCGGTCTGGCGGATATTCGCCAGATTCTCTGAATCTAATATTCAAGTCTTTCGCAGGGGGCGCCGCAGGCGGCGCTCGCTGCCCGAGTCATTCAGGAGTCGATCATGAGCTTTTCTCAGGCACTCAGCGGACTGCGCGCCGCCAACAACAACCTCAGCGTCGTCGGCAACAACATCGCCAACTCGCAGACCGTAGGCTTCAAGAGCTCCACTACGCTGTTCGCCGATGTGTACACCACCGCCTCGGAGATTGGTCTGGGTGTGTCGGTGCCCGACATCCGCCAGAACTTCACCAACGGTACCGTCGAAGCCACTGGCCGGGCGCTGGACCTGGCGATTGTCGGTGAAGGCTTCTTCAAGATGCAGCAGGGCACCGGGCAGATCGTCTACTCGCGCAATGGCCAGCTGGTGCTGAACCCCGAGGGCTATCTGGAAAATGCCCAGGGCGCACGGATGATGGACGGCGAGAAGCTGATTCAGGTGAATACTGAGGCGATGGATGCCCAGCCAACCACGCGGATGAACTCGGTATATAACCTGCAGGCCAGCACTCCAGTTATCGATGCAGCGACTCCCTTCGATCCGACTGATCCAGCTACCTATTCCTATTCCAGTACTGCTACTACTTTTGATTCACTCGGTGTGGCTCATCAGCTGAACAAGTACTTCCGCAAGACCGAAATTGGGACGTGGGAAGTGTATGGCACGCTGGATGGACGGGTGATTGGGGAGCCGGGTGCTGCTGCCGGTGATCCTGCGACCCCGGATGTGTTAGCAACACTGACCTTTGATGAGAACGGTCTGTTGACGACGGTCGCTGATGGCACAGCTGCGCTTGGCAACACCGATATCCCTCCCACTATCAAGCTCAACATCCCTGCTCAAACAACACCCTTGGCGGATGGTGATCCCGCTGGCATTGATAACGGTGCCGCTGACCTAGAGTTTGACTTGGTCATCACCGGCACCACCCAATTCGGCAACAACTTCGACCAGTCCAGCCTCAACCAGAATGGCTACTCCGGTGGCAGTCTGGTCGGTCTGCAGATCGACAAGAACGGCCGCGTCTACGGTAACTACTCTAACGAACAGCGCCAGGAAATCGGCAGCCTGACCCTGGCCACCTTCCTCAGCCCGGAAGGCCTGCAGCCGATCGGTGAGAACGTCTGGGTGCAGACCACGGCCTCTGGTCAGCCGCTGTTCGGTACGCCCGGCCTTGGCCGTTTTGGCGCCATTGAGGCGGGTGCGGTGGAGAACTCCAACGTCGATCTGACCAAGGAGCTGGTCGATCTGATCATTGCCCAGCGCTACTTCCAGGCCAATACCCAGTCCGTGCGCTCGCAGAGCGAAGTGCTGGAACTGACGGTCAACCTGCGCTGATAAGTCGCCAAGGAGCTGACTGATGGATCGCATGCTGTACGTCGCCATGAGCGGCGCCAAGCAGACCATGGACCAGCAGGCGGTGGTCACCCACAACCTGGCCAACGTTTCAACGCCCGGTTTTCGCGCTCAGCTGCACGCCATGCAGGCGGTGCCGGTGGCGGGCGAGACCCTGCCCACCCGCACCTCGGTGCAGGCCACCACGCCGGGTGTCGATCACAGTCAGGGGCCGGTCAACTACACCGGCCGTGCCCTGGATATCGCGCTGGCCGGCGACAGCTGGTTGGCGGTGCAGGATGCCAACGGCCGCGAGGCCTACACCAAGCGCGGCGATCTGCAGGTCGATAACAACGGCGTCCTGCAGGTGGCCGGTCGTGCGGTGATCGGGGAGGGTGGCCCGCTGGTGGTGCCGCTGGGCAGTCAGGTGAGCATCGGCAGCGATGGCACGGTCAGCGCGCTGGGGCTGGGTGAAACACCGGAAAGCCTCGCGGCGGTCGGGCGGATCAAGCTGGTGACCGCCGCGCCGGGTGAGCTGTTGCGCGGCGATGACACCCTGTTCCGTACCCCCGCCGATGCCGCCGGCAACAGCGCGCCGCTGGCTGCCGATGAAACGGCGCGAGTCGCATCCGGCGCCCTGGAGGGCAGCAATGTCAGCGCCACCGAGGCGATGGTCGCGCTGATCAATAATGCCCGCCGCTATGAACTGCAGATGAAGTCGATCAGCACGGCGAGCGAGAACGCCCAGCGTGCCAACGGCCTGCTGTCACTGAGCTGATGAATGGCCGGGCGCGCTGCGGCGTGGCCCCGCCCTGAGGAATGCAAGCATGATGCGCTCACTGTGGACCGCCAAGACCGGTCTGGAAGCCCAGCAGGTACAGCTGGACGTGATCTCCAACAACCTGGCCAACGTCAGCACCAGCGGCTTCAAGCGCTCGCGGGCGGTGTTCGAGGATCTGCTTTATCAGACCGTGCGCCAGCCCGGTGCCCAGAGCACCAATCAGACCGAGCTGCCCTCGGGCCTGCAGATCGGTACCGGCGTGCGCCCGGTGGCCACTGAGCGTCTGCACACCCAGGGTGGCATGCAGAACACCGGCAACTCCCGTGATCTGGCGATTGCCGGCAATGGCTTTTTCAAGGTGCTGATGGCCGATGGCAGCACCGCCTATACCCGCGATGGCAGCTTCCAGATTGATCAGAACGGCCAGATGGTCACCGCCAGCGGCTATCCGCTGGAGCCGGCGATCACCATCCCGGAGAATGCCCTGAGCATCACCGTGGGCATGGACGGCACCGTGAGCATCACCGAGCCGGGCAACCCGGAAAGCCAGCAGGTCGGTCAGCTGAGCTTGGCGCTGTTCATCAACCCGACCGGTCTTGAGAGCATCGGCGAGAACCTGTACCTCGAGACCACCGCCTCCGGCGCGCCCAACGACAACATGCCGGGCATGAACGGTGCCGGGCGCATCTACCAGAACTATGTCGAGGCCTCCAACGTCAGCGTGGTCGAGGAGATGGTCAGCATGATCGTCACCCAGCGTGCTTACGAGGTGAACAGCAAGGCGGTCAAGGTCTCCGACGAGATGCTGGCCCGTCTGGCCCAGCTGTGAGTCGCAGTTCGGAGGTGGCGGGTGCTTGAGCGTGTTCTGATGCTGGCCGGCCTGCTGTTGATGCTGGCCGGTTGCGCGCAGCTGCCGCGCCCCTCGGTGGTCGGCGAGCAGGCGCAGGTGCAGATTCCCCAGCGCCCGCCGCTGCAGGCTAATGGCGCGATCTTTCAGGCCAGTCACGGCTTTCAGCCGCTGTTCGAGGATCGCCGCCCGCGCATGGTCGGCGATATCCTGACCATCGTGCTCAACGAGCAGGTCAGCGCCAGCAAGAACTCGGCCTCCAATGCCAACCGCAGCGGCAGCTCCGGTTTCACCCCGACGCTGATTCCCCGCCAGCTGCGCCGCATCGGCGATCTGGGCTTTGAGGTCGAGGGCGAGAATGACTTTACCGGCGGCGGCGGCTCGCGGGCCAACAACTCCTTTACCGGGACGCTGACGGTCTCGGTGGTCGAGGTGATGCCCAATGGCAACCTGCTGGTGCGTGGCGAGAAGCAGATTGCCATCAATCAGGGCACCGAGTTCATCCGCTTCTCCGGGGTGGTCAACCCGCGCACCATCACCGGGCAGAACACTGTGCCCTCGACACAGGTGGCCGATGCTCGCATTGAATACGTGGGCGATGGCTACATCAACGAAGCCCAGCACATGGGCTGGTTGCAGCGATTCTTCCTGAATATCTCGCCCCTCTGAGAGAGCTGTCATGTCCGTATCCTCGCGTCTCGCCCGTTCCTTGCGCCGCCGTGCCTGCTGGGTTTTGCTGGCCCTGTGCGGCGGGCTGGCACCGCTGGCCCAGGCGGAGCGGGTGGCGGATCTGGCTGACTTTGCCGGCGTGCGGGAGAACGTGTTGGTCGGCTACGGGCTGGTGATCGGCCTGGATGGCACCGGCGATCAGACCATGCAGGCGCCCTTTACCGGGCAGGGCCTGACCAACATGCTCTCGCAGTTGGGCATTACCGTACCGCCCGGCACCAACATGCAGCTGCGCAATATCGCCGCGGTGATGGTCACTGCGCGCCTGCCGGCCTTTGCCCGGCCGGGGCAGAATCTGGATGTGGTGGTTTCCTCGGTGGGGAATGCGCGCAGCCTGCGCGGCGGCACCCTGCTGATGACCCCGCTCAAGGGCGTGGATGGCGAAACCTATGCGCTGGCCCAGGGCAACCTGCTGGTCGGCGGTGCCGGGGCTGAGGCGGGGGGCTCCAGCGTGCAGATCAACCAGCAGGCCGGCGGGCGGATTGCGCGTGGCGCGATCATCGAGCGTGGCGTACCGCTGCAGCTGGGCGCGGCCGATGGCAGCCTGGAGCTGCTGCTGCGCCAACCGGACTTTGCCACCGCGCAGCGGATGGTCGCGGCGATCAACCGCGAGTTCGGGCGTCCAGTCGCTGCGGCCCGTGACGGCGGCTTGCTGGTGCTGCGCGGGCCGCAGAGTGACAACGAGCGGGTCAATTTTCTCGCCCGTGTCGAGAACGTCGAGGTATTGCCGGGTACGGTGCGCCCACGGGTGATCTTCAACTCGCGCACCGGTGCGGTGGTGCTCAACGGCGCGGTGACCCTGCAACGTGCCGCGGTAGCGCACGGTAACCTATCGATCGTCATCGACAACGAGCCGCAGGTCTCCCAGCCGCAGCCCTTTGGTGGTGGGGAGACGGTAGTGACGGATCGCGCGAACATTTCCGTGCAGCAGCAGGGCACGGCGCTGCGCATGATCGAGGGTGGTGCTGATCTGGTCGAGGTGGTCAAGGCGCTCAACGCGCTGGGAGCGACCCCGCAGGATCTGATGTCGATCCTTGAAGCCCTCAAGGCCGCTGGTGCGCTGCGCGCTGAACTGGAGATCATCTGATGAGCATGGACAGCCTGTCCGGCCGCCTGGCCTTTGATGTACAGGGGCTGCAGCGTCTGCAGCAGTCGGCGCGCAGTCCGCAGGATGATCAGGCGCTGCGCGAGGCCAGTCGCCAGTTCGAGGCGATGTTCCTGCACAGCATGCTCAAGAGCATGCGCGCCGCCATCCCCCAGTCCGGGCTGCTGGACAGCAGCCAGCAGCAGTTCTACACCGAGCTGCTCGATCAGCAGCTGGCGCAGGAGCTGTCCGGGCAGGAGCTGTCCGGGCAGGGGCTGGGACTGGCGGAGCAATTGCTGGCGCAGCTGCAGCAGCAGCGCGACCTGGCGAACCAGATGCCCGATGAGAACGGCCTGATCGCCGGCATTCCCCAGGGTGTGGCGCGGCCGCTGTATGGTGCACTGCCGCTGCCGGAGGCTGCCGTATCGGCACAGGCGAGCGCGCCCGTGGCTACGCCGCCAGCGCCGCTGCGTCGTGAGCCGCCGCCGGCGCTGCAGCCGGCCACGCTGGCGAGCAGTGCGCCAGGCGAGCGCGTGCGTGGTGCTGACCATGTCCGCGCATTCGTCGAGCAGCTGGCGGCCCCGGCGCAGGCGGCCAGTCGCCGCAGCGGGGTGCCGGCTGAGCTGATCCTCGCCCAGGCAGCGCTGGAAACGGGCTGGGGGCGGCGGGAAATCGCCACCGCCGCAGGCGGCAACAGCCATAACCTGTTCGGTATCAAGGCAGGCAGCCAGTGGCGCGGCGCGACCACCGATGTGCTGACCACCGAATTCATCGATGGCCGCGCCGTCAAGCGGGTCGAGCGTTTTCGCGCTTATCCGTCCTACCAGGCGGCTTTCGATGACTATGCCCGCCTGATCGGCAGCAATCCCCGTTATGCCGGCGTGTTGAGCGCCGACAGCCCCGCCCAGGCCGCCCGTGCCCTGCAGCAGGGTGGCTACGCCACTGATCCGGCCTATGCCGACAAGCTGGTGGCGGTGATGGCCAGCATCGGACCGCTTTCTGCTCGCCCGCAGATCGCGCAGCTGGGTGATAATGCGGCCATTATGAACAACCGCCTCTGAGGCCGGGATGGCCGGTGCCTCAAGAATCCACCGGCTGTGCCGATACGCATCCACATGATGCATAGGGATACCGTCCATGAGCATTTTCTCCATCGGCGTCAGTGGCATGAACACCGCACAGCGGGCTCTTGCTGCCACCAGCAACAACATCGCCAACGTCTACACCCCGGGCTATAACCGCGAGGTGCCGCTGCTGTCGGAAAACCGCAGCGGCCCGGGCGTGAACGCGGCGGCGGTCGAGCGCCAGTTCGACCGCTTCATCGCCACCCAGCTGAACAGCTCGATCAGTACCAGCAGTGGCCTTGAGACCTACGCCCAGCAGATCAATCAGCTCGACAACCTGCTGGCCGACCGGGACGCCGGCCTTGCGCCGATGATGCAGAACTTCTTCGCTTCAGTGCAGAAGCTGGTGGCTGCGCCCTCTGACCCGGCAGCCCGTCAGGGGGTGCTCGGCACGGCCGATACCCTGACCGCCCAGTTCCGGGCCTTCGACAACTACCTGCAGAGCATGCGTACCAGCATCGACGGGCAGATCGAGACCGGCGTGCAGCAGATCAACACGCTGGCCGAGCAGCTGGCCGGCATCAATCGCGACATCAGCCTGGCGCGGGCCAAGACCAACGCCGAACCCAACACCCTGCTCAATCAGCGCGACCAGCTGGTCACTGATCTCAGCCGGCTGATCGATGTGCGGGTGATCGAGCAGGATGGCGCCAGCTACAACGTCACCATCGGCAACGGGATTGCCCTGGTGGCCGGCTCCGACAGCTTCAAGCTGCAGGCCATGCCCGCCGCCGCCGATCCGACCCGTACAGTGGTCGGCTACCGTGATGGCAGCGGCAACCTGTTCGAGCTGCGCGAAAGCAACTTCCGCGGGGGGGAGCTGGGCGGCGTCCTGGCGTTTCGCAGCGAAACCCTGGACAAGGTGCAGAACCAGCTCGGCCAGATTGCCGTGTCGCTGGCGGTGGGCTTCAACGAGCAGCACCAGCAGGGTTTTGATGCCAATGGCCTGCCGGGTCAGGCGATGTTCAAGCTGGCTGATCCGCAGGTGCCGGTATTTGGCAATGCACGCAATACCGGTACGGCAACCCTGAGTGCGACCTTCGACACAGCGAAGATCGACCAGCTGAGCAGTGCGGACTACGAGATCCGCTACAGCGGCGGCGAGTATACGGTGACACGTCTGGATACCGGCGTTGCATCCAAGGTCATGCCGGACGCGGAGGGCACGCTGAGCTTTGGCGGCCTGAACGTCACCGTCGCGGGTACATTGGGTGAAGGGGATCGCTTCCAGCTGCAGCCGCTGCGCCGCGCGGCGGGCTCGATCAGCAATATCATCACCAATCCCGGCAAGCTGGCCGCCGATGGCGGTAGTCTCGACGAGTCGACGGGGCTGCTGCAGCCGACCGGCCCCGGCAATAACGCCAATGCCCTGAAGCTGCTCAACCTGCAGAGCAGCAAGCTGGTCGGCGGCAGTGCCAGTCTCAGTGATGCCTATGCCGGGATCGTCGGTGATGTCGGCAACCGGACAGCGGTGGTCGAGGTCAACCTGACCTCCCAGCAGGGCCTGAGTACCCAGCTCAAGGCGCTGCAGCAGAGCGAATCCGGCGTCAACCTCGATGAGGAGGGCGCCAACCTGATGCGCTATCAGCGCTATTATCAGGCCAATGCCAAGGTGATCGAGATCGGCAGCAGCATCCTCGATACCCTGCTCAACCTGCGCTGATGGCTGAGGAGTTCACCATGCGGATCAGTACTGTCACCATCTTCGAGCAGAGCCTCAATGCCATGAGCCGCCAGCAGGGCGAATTCCTGCGGGTGGGGCAGCAGATTGCCAGCCGCCGGCGGGTACTCAACCCGTCCGATGACCCCCAGGCTGCTGCACGCGCGGTTGGCCTGCAGCAGTCGATCGCCACCAACCAGCAGTTCGCCGACGCCCGGATCAGCACCCGCAACGCGCTGAGCCAGGAGGAGAGCGTGCTCAACAGCATTGCCGATGCCATCACCAGCGCCAAGACCCGTCTGGTGCAGGCGGGCAACGATACCCTGAGCGATGCTGACCGCACCTCGATCGCCAGTGACCTGAAGGGGATCTATGAGGCGCTGGTCGGTCTGGGCAACTCGGCCGATGGCAATGGCCGTTACCTGTTCGCCGGTTACAAGGACAACAGCCCGCCGTTCGTCAAAAGTCCGGCAGGCAACATCGAGTACCAGGGTGATGAGGGCGTGATCGCCCAGCAGGTCGACAGCGCCCGGCAGATGCCCAGCAGCGACAACGGACGGCAGATCTTCCAGAGTGTGCACAGCGCATCCGGCTTTCTGGCCAGGGCGGCAGACGACAATGCGGGTACGCTGACCTTCAAGGGGCCGGCGGGCAGTGGCGCTGCGGGCTTTGAGCTGAGCTTTGCGGTGGATGCCAGCGGCGGCGTGACCTACAGCACGGATGGCGGTACCACCCATCAGCCCTATACGCCGGGCCAGACCGTCAGTGTCAATGGCCTGTCCCTGACCCTGGAAGGTATTCCGGCCGATGGTGATCGCCTCACGGTCAGCCGGGCGCAGGATGCCAAGCCTGACCTGTTCCGTACCCTCGAGGACATGATTGCCCGCCTCGACACGCCGGTCAGCAGTCCGGTCGATCAGGCGGCGCTGCGCAACACCTTGGCCACCTCGATGCGTGAGCTGGACAATGCGCTGGATAACGTACTGACCGTACGCGCCTCGGTCGGCTCGCGCCTCAATGAGCTGGACATGCTGGACAGCGTGGCGGGCAATCGCCTGCTTAATTACCAGCAGACCCTGTCCGAGCTGGTCGATCTGGACTACAACAAGGCGGTTTCCGAGTACGCCCTGCGCCAGGTCGGGCTGCAGGCCGCGCAGAAGGCCTTCCTCGACGTGCAGAACCTGTCGATCTTTGATCGCATGTAAAAGTGCCAGGCGGCGGCGGGCGAGCGTCTGTCGCCGCTCAGCCTGCCGCCATGCTCAGCAGCAGGCTCTGCAGGAACTGCAGGGTCTCGCTGAACAGCTTTTCCAGATAGCGGGCAAGATCGGTCATCAGCACCATCAGCAGCACCAGCCCCACGGTCAATGACAGCGGGAAGCCTACCGAGAACACTGTCAGCTGCGGTGCCGAACGGTTGAGGATCCCCATGGTCAGGTTGATGATCAGCAGTGAAGCAACCAGCGGCAGTGCCAGCAGCAGCCCGGCGCTGAAAATGGTCGCGCCATAGCGGGCCAGCATGTTCCAGGCATCCGGGTTGAAGCTGACCAGACCGATCGGCAGGCTCTGGAAGGTGCCCGCGAGGATCTCGATCACCATCAGGTGACCGTTGAAGGCGAGAAACATCAGCATGGCGATCATGTTGAAGTAGCGCGCCAGAATCATGGTGTTGCCGCCACTGTCCGGTGAGAAGAACGTGGCAAAGCCCAGACCCATCTGCAGGCCGATGATGTCACCGGCGACCTGCACCGCAGTGAAGGCCAGGCGCATCACCAGCCCCATCGCCAGCCCGATCAGCAGTTGCTCGATCATCACCCCCAGCCCGGCCCAGGAGACGATCGGTACCGCTGGCAGCGGTGGCAGGGTCGGGGCGACCACCAGCGTGAGCAGTACGCCCAGGCCGATCTTGGCCTGATTGGGAATGCTGCTGTGCCCAAGCACCGGGGCGGCAACCAGAAAGGCGGTGATGCGTACCAGCGGCCACAGGAAGGCGGCGACCCACAGTTGCAGCTGTGCGGAGCTGACCTCGATCACGGCGTCAGCCGAGCATGGCCGGCAGGTTGTTGAACAGCTCGCGGGTGAAGTCGACGATCTGCTGGATCATCATCGGCCCGGCAAAGATCAGCACCACGAACACCGCGAGAATCTTGGGGATGAACGAGAGGGTCATCTCGTTGATCTGGGTGGCGGCCTGGAACAGGCTGATCAACAGACCGACCAGGAGGGCGGTGAGCAGCAGCGGGGCAGCCAGCAGCAGGGTGACGCGCATGCCCTGGTAGGCGAGGTCCATGACCATTTCCGGTGTCATCGCGGTACTCCCCGGGCGCGCGCCCACTACAGGTAGAAGCTCTGGGCCAGCGAGCCGAGCAGCAGCTGCCAGCCATCGACCAGCACGAACAGCATCAGCTTGAAGGGCAGCGAGATGGTGGCCGGTGGCACCATCATCATCCCCAGCGCCATCAGTACGCTGGCGACCACCAGGTCGATGACCAGAAACGGAATGAAGATGGTGAAGCCGATCTGGAAGGCGGTCTTCAGCTCGCTGGTCACGAAGGCCGGCATCAGGACCTGCAATGGCACCTGCTCGGGGCCTTCCAGTTCCTCAAGGCCGGCCAGGCGGGCAAACAGCGCCAGATCCGGCTCGCGGGTCTGGGCCAGCATGAACTCGCGCAGCGGCTGACTGCCGGTCTCCAGGAACTGCTCGAAGTTGATCTCATCCCGCGAGAAGGGCTGCCAGGCACTTTCATGCACCTTGCTCAGCACCGGCGACATGATGAATAGGGTGAGAAACAGCGCCAGCCCCAGCAGCACCTGGTTGGGGGGCGCTGACTGGGTGCCCATGGCGGTACGCAGCAGGCTGAGCACGATGATGATGCGGGTGAAGCTGGTCATCATCAGCAGCAGCGCCGGCAGGAAGGCCATCGAGCTGAGCAGCAGCAGGGTCTGCAGGCTCAGCGACCACTGCTGGCTGCCATCGGCCAGCGCCTGGCTGGTGAAGGCCGGCAGGGTCTGCGCAAGGGCCAGCTGTGGCAACAACAGGCTGGCCAGCAACAACAGGCCACGGATCATGGGCGACCTCCGCTGAGGTTCTGCCGCAGTGCATCGGCCAGCCGGGTGGCAAAGGGCGGGGCGGGGGCGTCTGGCGCCTGCGCTGCATGCGGTGTCGGCGTGGCGTCCTCGGCGGGGGCGGGCAGCTCATGCAGGCGGCTGATCTGGGTCGGAGTGACGCCCAGCACCAGCCAGGTATCACGCACCTCGACCACCACTACCCGCTCGCGCGGGCCCAGCAACTGACTGCCGACGATCCGCAGGGGCTGACCACGCCCGAGGCGTGCCGTGTTCAGGCGCCGCAGCAGCCAGCTGCACAGCAGGATCAGTCCGATGACCAGCGCCAGGGCCAGCGCCGTCTTGCCCAGCACCGCCAGGCCGCTGAGGCTGTCGGCACCCGTGCCGAGGCTGCTGGCGGTGGCGGGGGGCACAGTGTTCATCGGACGCTCCTCGGCCGGGGGGATGGGGGCCGCTCGATCGACTCAGCGATTGAGCTTCTGCACCCGCTCGGAGGGGGTGATGATTTCGGTGATGCGGATGCCGTACTTGTCGTCGACCACCACCACCTCGCCCTGGGCGATCAGGTAGCCGTTGATCAGGATATCCATCGGCTCACCGGCCAGCCCCTCCAGCTCGACCACCGAGCCTTGGGCCAGCTCCAGCAGCTGCTTGATGGTGATGCGCGTGCGGCCCAGCTCCACGGTCAGCTTGACCGGGATGTTCATGATCATTTCCAGATCACGCATGGTGCCGTTCGGCGCGCCCTTGTCGAGCGGCTTGAACACGCTGTCGCTGGCCGGGGTGTGGGTGACCTGCGGGGCGGCTTCGGCCTGTTCAGCCAGGGCGGCAGCCCAGGGATCATCTTCCACGCTCGTGCTGCTGGCGCTGGTCTGTTCGGCCATGGCCGCGGCCCAGTCATCGTCCAGGGCTGGCTCGTCGGGCTTGTTCGGGTCAGTCATGCTTGGTTTCCTTGGGGGCGGGCGTTGAGCCCTTCACGAACTGGTCGGTCACGGCCTTGCGGCCGGCGGGGGCATGGTCGATCAGCTCGCGCACACGCAGGGCGCGCTGGCCGCTCTGGCTGCCGTATTCGCAGATCATCACCGGCACGCCATCCACCCGCCCGGTGACCAGCTCGGGCAGATCCAGGGGCAACACATCACCGACCTTGAGGGCCATGACCTCGCCGATGCTGCAGGGAATATCGACAAAGTCGGCGATCAGCTCGATCTGTGACTGGCGTAATTCGCCGGCCATCCGCGAGCTCCACTGGCGGTCTTCTTCCGAATTGCTGTCGTTGAGCGGGCCGTTGAGCAGGCTGCGCAGCGGTTCGATCATCGTGTAGGGCAGGACGATGTTGAAATCGCTGGTCAGGTTGCCGACTTCCAGATGGAAGGTGGTGTTGACCACGATGTCATTGGGCGAGCTGGTGATGTTGGCGAACTTGACCTGCATCTCCGAGCGCATGTAGTCGATTTCCAGCGGATACACCGACTTCCAAGCGCCCTGATAGGCATCGACCGCCAGCCCCAGCAGGCGGCGGATGATCCGCTGCTCGGTGTTGGTGAACTCGCGCCCCTCGGAGCGGGCGAGAAAGCGCCCGTCGCCACCGAACAGGTTGTCGACCACCATGAACACCAGGTTCGGTGGGAAGACCACCAGCGCGGTCCCGCGAAGCGGCTTCATGGCCAGCAGGTTGAGGTTGGTCGGCACCGGTACGTTGCGGGAGAAGTCGCTGTAACTCTGATAGCGCACGCTGTCCACGGTGATGTCCGCGCTGCGCCGGATCAGGTTGAACAGGCTCATGCGAAAGTAGCGGGCGAAGCGCTCGTTGATGATGTCGAGGGCGTGCAGACGCTCGCGGATCACCCGATGCTGGGTGACCGGGTTATAGGGGCGGACGCGGGGCTGGCCGGCGCTCTCGCCGGGCGCCGTGTCTTCCTCGCCACTGACGCCCTTGAGCAGGGCGTCGATCTCTTCCTGCGAGAGCAGTTCGTCTTGGGACATGGAGCTACTGCACGATGAAATCGGTGTAGAGGATGTTGACCACACCCAGCGGCGGCTGCGGCACGGCCAGCGGCGTCTGGAACAGGCCAAGGATCTGCGCGTTGAGGGCTTCCTTGCCGGCCGGCGTGATCAGCTCTTCGGCGGTCTGGGCGGCCATCAGCATCAGCAGGCGGCTGCGCAGTTGCGGCATGTTCTGGATCAGGAAGTCTTGGGTCTGCTTGTCCGCGACCTGCAGGGACAGACCGATGTAGAGCAGGCGCGGCTGACGGCGCTCGCTCTGCAGGTTGACGGTGAACGGCGAGACATCGACGAACAGCGGCGTGGCGGGCACCGCAGCAATCTGCTGGATGGGCTGCTGGGGAACGGGCTCACCGGCGGCTGCTGGGGCAGCGGCCTTCTGGCCCAGGAAAAAGTACATGCCACCGGCACTGCCGCCGGCCGCGACGATCGCGATGATCAGCGGCAGCAGCCAGCTGTTCTTCTTCTTTTCGGACGGTTCGGATTTGCTCATTGCGCGTGCCATGCTCGGAGGTGATCAGGATGCCCTACAGATTACCACGACAGACCCTACCCGCCAGCGCATGGATGCGCGGGGATGTGCGTTACCTGTGTGGCCGCCCAGTATTCGGCGGCGGCCGGCTCTGATCGATCAGGCGTAGAGGTCAATCCGCCCGTCCAGCGCGTTGAGGCGCTGACTGGCGCGGGCCATAGCCTGCTCAAGCAGTGGCTCCTCGCTGGGCTCGCGACCCGCGCTGCTTGTGGTTGCCGCCGTTTCAGCCGTTTGCCCGCTGGGCTGCTGATGCTGCTCGCCGACCGAGGTCTGCCCAAGGCTGATGCCCTGCTCGGCCAGTGCCTCGCGCAGCTGCGGCAGCGCCTGCTCGATCGCGCTGCGCACCTGGGGATGCGCCGAGAAGAACTGCAGGTGGGCGGCATTTTCACCGAGCTTGAGACTGATCGACAGCGGGCCCAGCTCAGCCGGGTTCAGGCGCAATTCGATCTGCTGGTCACCGCGTTGCTGCAAGGCCATCACTTGCTCGCCCAGCTGGCGCGGCCACTGTGGTGAGCCAAAGGGCGCAGCCAGGGTGGTGGCGCTGCTGGTGCTGCCGGGAGCAGTCGCCGCCGTAGCGTTGCCCGGGCTGGTCAAACCGGTGCCCATCAGCCCTTCACTGCGCGCGCTGCTGGCCTGGCTGGAGGCTGCATCTGCTGGCAGCGGCGGCGTATTGCCTTCGACACTGCCGCGTAAAGCGGTTTGCAGGGTAACGGTAGCCGGCTCCTCGGTAAGGGGCATCTCGAGGCTGTCGCCATCGAGGGCGACCGGCAATGAGGCCATGCTGGCCGGTGTCTGGGCAGGGGCTTTGATCTGGGTGACGCCCTGGCTTGTAGCCGGGCGTGCAGCCTGCAGTCCTGGGGTGCTGGCGACGGCGATGCTGGCTGTGCTGACGGGCAGCGTGGTTGCCGTATCGCTGACCTGTGTGTCGCCTGCAGCGCGGGTGATCGGTGTTGCTGCCGTCTGCAGCGCGGTTGGTACGCCATCTTCTGTTGTGCCGAGCAGCGGTGCGGTGGCAGGCAGCACCGCTGCCTCGCTGATCGCGGTGGCAGAGGAAGCCGTCACGGTGGCGGCGAGTGGTGTCAGGCTGGACTCTGGCTGCAGAAGGTTGGCTGCTGTGGCTGCGCTGCCGGGCAATACAATTGCCGCATCGCTGACCTGCATGGCGCCGGTAGCTCGGGTGATGGGCATCGCTACTGCCGTCTGTAGTGCGGTTAGTGCGCCATCTTCTGTCGTGCCGGGCAGCGGTGCTGTGGCAGGCAGTTCAGGTGCCTCGCCGATCGCGGTGACCGGGGAGGCCGCCACGGCGGTAGCGAGCGGCGGCGTGGTGAACTCAGAGCGCAGAGGGTTGGCTGCTACGGGCACGCTGCCGGGCAGTGGCGTGGCGGCAGGCAGTGCCGGTACCGCGCTGATTACTGCCGGCGTTGATGTCACCGTGGCGGGCACAGGCGCTGTCTCGCTGATGGCAGGCGCCGGCAGCGCACTCAGCAGTGCCAGCATGGCCATCGGGGCGTCTGCCGGCTGATCGAGCGAGGCCACTTCGTCGTCCTCTACGCTCACATCAGTTTCGTCAGCAGAATCACGCCGAGGCGCTGGCGTGTCACTGGCAGGCACCGTGGCGGGCACAGGCGCTGTCTCGCTGATGGCAGGCGCCGGCAGCGCACTCAGCAGTGCCAGCATGGCCATCG
>NZ_JAMJEZ010000009.1 GCF_023544715.1 Pseudomonas eutrophicaquae
ACCCTGGAGGAAGGCACCGCAGACGCCGCCGATCTGCAGGCGATTCTTGACGGCAACGGCACCGGCACCGTCGATGCCACGGCACTGACCGCGATCGATGGCACATCCGCCGCCGTAGCGGCGCTGGTCGCGAACGACGACATCACCCTGCCGACCACCTTCGACTCGATCCTCAGCGGAACCTTCAGCGTTGACGACATCAACGAGATCGATGCCGCCAACGGCGAGGACATCATCACCTACAACGGCACCAGCGGTGACGACACGCTGGACTTC
The DNA here is from genome assembly GCF_023544715.1 of Pseudomonas eutrophicaquae. Classification (GTDB taxonomy): domain Bacteria; phylum Pseudomonadota; class Gammaproteobacteria; order Pseudomonadales; family Pseudomonadaceae; genus Geopseudomonas. The sequence goes on from NZ_JAMJEZ010000009.1 coordinate 277, forward strand.
ACCGGCGTGACCAGTGCGCTAGTCGTCAATGGCCTGGCCGGCAATGACACGATCACCGGCGGCAGCGGCGCCGACACCCTCAACGGCGGTGAAGGCAACGACACCCTCACCGGCGGCAGCGGCGCCGACACCCTGACCGGCGGCAGCGGCGATGATCTGTTCAGCCTCAAAGGGGTCAGCACGGCAGCAGACCGGGATGTGGTGAAGGACTTCAGCTTCATCGAGGCCGACCGGGTGGGTCTGGATGCGAGCCTCACGCTGGCAGAAACAGCCGTGGATAATCCTGCGGCATTTTTCGAGCATGCTTTCAGCGCGACAAACACGGGTAACACGCCGACGGCTGACTACAAGATGAACCTGGTGGGTAACACCCTTGATGTAATCGCGCTGAATGACCTGGACCAGGACCGGGCTGATCTGTCAGGCGCAACCAATGGCAGCGAGCTGCTCAAGATGTTCTACACGACAGCGAGCGTTAGCGAGGGCACTAGCATTACCTCGCTGCAGTTCGAGACTGACGTTGCCGAGACTGGCGTTGCGCTGTATCTGCTCGCCTACGATAACGGCAACGCCTACCTCTATCGGGCTACCGGCGATAGCTATGTGCAGGCGAGTGATATCACCCTGGTGGGCACCTTCGAGAACGTCACGACGGGCGCCTTCGTTGCGGGTGATTTCGTGATGGTGTGAGGTGAGCCTGGGCGGTGACGGCCTTCGCGGCCGGCAGATGCCGCCGCAGGCCGTACCCCTCCATTCGTCGTAATACGCCAGACCCCGTCTTCCCGAAGGCGGGGTCTGTGCGTGATGCTGGTAAACAATACGGCGAGCGTGCCGCACCCTGGGCACCCCGTCAGCACACCGGTGCGCCGGTCTATCATCAAGGCAGGAAGCAAGATGGGCATAGCAGTCAAAAACCTCAAAAACGGCGCTCGCCTTACCTTCACTGACGGCAGCGAGAATATCCTCTACCAGGGCACTTCGCGGATCGAGAGCATCACCCTCGGCAACGCAGGCACCTACCTGCTGCGCAACATCGAGAACGTGCGCGGCAGCAGCGGTGCCGACATCGTCACCCTGCAGAACCCGGCCCAGGGCGTCGGCAGCCTGAACCTTGGCCGCGGTTATGACGTGCTGAAAATGGAGGGCAGCTTCGACGATGCGCGCGACACACAGCTGGTCAACATCGAAGAGGTGGCCCTGGCCGCGGATGGCCTGACGCTGAACCTGAGCGCCCAGACAGAAGGCTTCATCATCCAGGGTTTTGCGAGCGGCGCTTCGACGATCGTAGGCGGCAGCGGTAATGACACCCTCACCGGCGGCGTGGGTAACGACGACCTTGCCGGCGGCAGCGGTAATGACACCCTCACCGGCGGCGTGGGTAACGACACCCTCACCGGCGGCGTGGGTAACGACACCCTCACCGGCGGCGCCGGGGCGGACCGTCTGGAGGGTGGCGCCGGCGACAATGTCTACCTGTTCAATACCGGCGATGTGCAGGCGGGCGAGGCGGTTTACCTCTACAACGGTCCCGATGCCACCCATACCTTCCGCGTGCAGAGCTCCACCGATTTTCGTGCGCTGACCACCTTCGAGACCGATGCAGACGGTAATGTCTACGGTGGCGGCAGGTTGTGGGGGCTGGACCGGATCGAGATCGCCGAAGGGCAGGAGGCGCTGTTCTCGGTGGCGCAGTTTAGAGATCACTACTACGACTCCCTGACGGTGCAGGGGACGGCGGGCGGTGAGACCGAGGTGCTGAGCATCAAGGGCACCGAGTTCGGCGAGTACCTGTGGCTGTTCAATCCGCGCCTGCAAGATGCACAGCTGGTGATTGACATGGGTGCCGGTGATGACGGGATCGATCTGTACAACGATTGGTACTACTTTGGGGAGCCGTCTGCACCGGTCGTCATCACGGGGGGGGATGGCAACGATTGGATTAGGGTCTACGGCGGCACCATGACCAGTGGGGCTGAGCTGTCTGGCGGCGCGGGTAACGATACCCTCTACAGTGCTATGGGCAGTGACATCCTCACCGGCGGTACCGGGGTCGATATGTTGTATCTGGGCGTGGACAGCGTCACTGACACCGTGCGCGCGGCCGAGGGTGATGGCGTCATCCTGACGAAAGCCGTGCCAGCCCATGAGGCGGTTGATCGTGTGTATCAGTTTGTCGGCGGCACCGACCAGTTCACGGTCAGTGGCGCGGCAAGCAGTGTGGTGCTGGGCGGTGTGGGGGTAGTGCAGACGCCAGGCAGCGCCTTCGCGGATGTGGCGACCGGCACCTTCGATCTGAACGGCACCATCGCCGGCGCCTTCATCACCGGCGCCAACGCCGGCAATCTGCGTGACTACACCACGGTGAGCACGGCCATCGGTACGCTGCAGAACGAGGCGCAAGGCGCCGAAGCCTACTTTGTGCTGGTGGATGACGGTGGCACCTACGGCATCTACCACTTCGTCTCCACGGCAGCAGACGGCGTAGTGGGTGAGGGGGAGCTGGAGCTGCTGGGCATGCTCCTTGGCGCCAGCGGGCCTGTGACGGCGGCCGACTTCCTCTTCTACTGAGTCAGCCAGGGCCAGCAGGGGACAGACCACGACAGCGCTGCGCTCAGGGACTGCTCCCTGGGCGCCCGCTCGTGTCCATGCCTTCTGGGAATACCCTTGATGATTTCTGCCTTTCATATCCAGCGCCTGCAGTTCTTTCGTGGTGGCCACGCCGGTCTGGCCGAACCCACCGCCCGTCTGAGCCTGCGCTGGGACGGCCATCCCGACGACTGGCCCGCCACCGAGGCGCATTGGCGCCAGCAGGCGCTGGCGCTGTGCCCGCCCGAGGTGCTGCCGCGCCCCGAGGCTTGCGACTGGCCCCACGCCTGGTGCCAGCCAGCGCCCATCTCCATCCCCAGCCCCGCGGCGCAGCAGGCAACGGGCAGGCACCCGGCCGCTGCGCACACGGTGCCCGGCAGTACGCCCGGCACGCCGGGCCACTGGGTGCTGGCGCTGACCTGTGCCTTGCAGCAATGGAGCCGCGATGCGCTGGGTGCTGGCCGGCTGCTGAGCGAGCAACCGGGCGGCGTCGAGCTGGCGCTGCCCTGGCAGCGCGAGGCGACCTGCCGTGAGGCCCTCAATCACGCCCTGCGCCTGTTGCTGCTCTGGAGCCATCCTGCCATCCCCAGCGAGACCGTCCGCGCGCTGCACACCGAGCGTCAGGCCTGGCTGATCCGCCAGCAGGGCGGCGGGTTGCCACCCAATACCCTGCGTTTTGCCCAGGCCGCCCGGGCGCGGGGCATTCCGCTGGTGCAGCGCGACGGGCTGATCCAGCTGGGCTGGGGCCGGCACAGCCGCCGGCTCGACAGCAGCTTCACCGATGCCACCGGGGTGATCGCCACCCGTCTGGCCCGGCAGAAGATCCAGACCAGCCGGCGGCTGGCCGAGAATGCCCTGCCGGTGCCCGCCGGCGCGCAGGTCGCCACCCTGGAGGCCGCCCGCCAGATCGCCGAACAGCTCGGCTGGCCGGTGGTGGTCAAGCCCGCCAGTGAGGATCAGGGCCGCGGCGTCGCGCCTGACCTGCGCGATGCCGCGGCCTTTGAGGCCGCCTTTGCCACCGCCCAGGCCCTGAGCCCGGGGGCGGTGATTGTCGAGAAGCACATCGAGGGGGCCGACTACCGCCTGCTGGTGGTCGGTGGCCGGCTGCGCATGGCCACCCGGCGCATCCCCGCCGGGGTCACCGGGGATGGCCAGCACAGCCTGCAGGCGCTGGTCGAGCAGGCCAACGCCGACCCGCGCCGCGGCCACGACAAGCGCAGCCTGCTGCTCTGCCTGCACCTCGATGACCCCGAGGCCCGGCGCTGCCTGGCCGAGCAGGCGCTGAGCCACACATCGGTGCCCGCTGCCGGGCGCTTTGTCTACCTGCGCAAGACTGCCAACATCAGCACCGGCGGCACCGCCGAGGATGTCACGGCACAGCTTCACCCCGACAACCGTCTGCTGGCCGAGCGGGCCGCCCGGATCATCGGGCTGGACATTGCCGGGGTGGACTTTCTCTGCCCGGACATCACCCGCAGCTGGCGCGAGGTGGGCGGGGCGATCTGCGAAGTGAATGCCCAGCCGGGTTTTCGCGTGCATTGGCTCGGTGATCCGCAGCGCGACATCAATGGCGAGATTGTCGACTGGCTGATGCAGGGCGGTGATGGCCGCATCCCCACCGCCGCCATCACCGGTACCAACGGCAAAAGCACCACGGCCCGCATGCTGCACCACATCTGGCAGGCCAGCGGCCGCACCTGCGGGGTGACCACCACCGCCGGCACCTGGGTGGGGGAGGCGCTGATCAGCCGCGACAACCTCTCCGGCCTGCCCGGTGCGCGCCTGCTGCTGGACGACCCGGCCGTGGAGGCCGCCGTGCTGGAGCTGCCGCGCAAGGGACTGCTGGTCTTTGGTCACCCCTGCGACGCCTACGACGTCGCCGCCTTGCTCAACGTGCAGGATGACCACATCGGCGCCGATGGCATCGACACCCTGGAGCAGATGGCCGCCCTCAAGGCCGAGGTGCTCGAGCGCGCCCGCCACGCGGTGGTGATCAATGCCGATGATCCGTTGTGCCTGGCAATGCGTTCGCGTGCCACCTGCAGCCGCCACCTGCTGGTGTCCCGTACCGCTCACTCCCCAGCCTTGCAGGCCCATCTGGCGGTGGGGGGCGAGGGGGTGTTTGTTCAGCCTCATGCCGGCCAGCCGTGGATCGTGCTGGCCGAAGGCGCCCGCCAGACCCCGTTGCTGGCGCTGGCCGCCATCCCCGCGACCCTCGCGGGCCAGTTGCCCTACAACGAGCAGAATGCGCTGTTTGCCGTGGCGCTGGCCTGGGCGCAAGGCATCGAGCCGGCCACTATCGCCCGGGCACTGGCAGGTTTTGGCCTCAGCGTTCGGGACAATCCCGGGCGCTACAACCTGATCGAGGGGCTGCCGTTCGAGCTGCTGGTCGATTTTGCCCATAACCCCGACGGGGTGAATGGTCTGCTGGCGCTGCTGCGCCAGCGTCCCCCCCGTGGCCGGCGCTGGCTGGTCAACATGATGGTCGGCAACCGCTTCCGTCAGCACCTGGAGCATCTGCTGGAAGGCGCACTGCCGCTGTTCGGGCAGTATGTGCTCAGCGGTCGCCACGAGGTGACCCGTCTCTCGGCCGACTGGCGGTCGGCATCCGATCCGCTGGCGGCGATGCTCGAGCATGGGCGGGACTATCTGCAGGCCCGCGGTGTTGCCGCGCAGGCGATCATCACCGACCCGGATCCGGCCTCTGCCATCACCCGGGCACTGGCCGCCGCACAGCCGGGGGATCAGGTGGTGATGCTGGTCAAGCCCTGGGTGGCCCTGCCGCTGATCGAGCAGTGGCAGGCCGCGCAGGCGCAGGCAGAGAGGCGCCCATGCAACTGAGCTGGACACAGGCCTACCACGGCGCCAGTCCGCTGGCGGCGGAGCCGGTGGTGGTGGGGCAATTGCGCGCCACCCCTGCAGAGTGCCAGCAGGCCGCGTCGGCGGCGGTTGCGCTGCAGCGCCATTACCCTCACTGGCTGGGGGCTGAGCCAGACCCATCGCCAGCCGGCGCCATGCTGCAGGAGAGCGCCTTGCCGGCGGTGGCACCGGGCGAGCCTGGCCTGGCCGGCCTTGAGCGGCTGGCCCGCCAGGCGGTGCGCTGGGCGCTGGCGGCCCTCAACGAGGTGCGTGGTTATCTGCATGAGGCCGGTGCCGCCGCCGGAGAGGAGGGCGTGCAGCTGTGGGTGGGGTTTCACGATCCGCAGCTCAGCCAGAGCGCCCTGCAGCTTGCGCTGCAGACCGCACTGCGCAGTGTGCAGGCGGACTTTTCCCCCGCGATGGCAGAGCCGGCCTTGCAGGCCTTGTGGCAGCAGTGTCGACAGCGCCACCCGGACTACCAGGCGCACATCCTGATGAGTGCCGCCCGGCACCGTGGCGTACCGGTGCTGCCGTTCGATGCTGCGCTGCGTTTGTGGCAGTTCGGCTGGGGGCAGCGCTCGCGGGTGTTCTTTGAGTCCAATTCGAACCATACAGGTCCATCCGCAGATCCGTGCAGCGGCTGAAACCGTGGCGCGCACGCTGGGCCTGCGCATGCTCGGTCTGGACTACATCACCCCGGACATCAGCCAGCCCTGGCAAGCCGTGGGCGGCTGCTTTATCGAGATCAACGCGGTACCGGCTCTGGATGTCAGTCGCGAGCAGCTGCTGCAGATGGGGCTGGCGGCGCTGGGCGCTGAGCCGGCAGCCATTCCGGTGCTGCTGCTGGTCTTGCCTGAGGCTCAGCGTGTGGCCTGTGCAGACTGGCTGGCGGCGCGGTCTGCACGACCGGCGCTCGGCTGGCTGTGCGGTGAGCAGCTGTCGGTCAATGCCGCCGCCTGGCCGGTTACCGGGTCGCTGGCGCAACGCGTGGCCATGCTGCTGCGCCATCAGTGCGTCGAGCGGGCGCTGGTGGTCTGCAGCGCCGCCGAGCTGCGCGAAGGCTTGCCGCTGTCTGCCCTGACTGGCGCGCTCATCTGGCCGGGCGAGCTGGACGAGGCCTGGCAGCAGGTGCTGACGCGCCATGCCGAGGCACTCCATACGGTACGCTCACCTGCCCAGTGGCAGGCTATCCTGCAATCATTTTGCGAGTTCCCCCATGCACCTGATCAACGCCCTGTCCCCCGATGACCTGCAACGCCTGCGCACCGCCCTGGCAGCGGCCGACTGGCAGGATGGCACGGCCACTGCCTACGGTAGCGCCCGCCAGCGCAAGTGCAACCAGCAGGTGACCGAGGCCGACCCGGCGCTGGGCGGCCTGTTTCGTGGCTTGCGCACCTTCTTGCTCAACCATGAGCCGCTGCGCCAGCTGGCCTGGCCCCGTGCGCTGCTCAACCTGCGTGCCGCGCGCTACGGGGTGGGGGATGCCTACGGCTGGCATGTCGATCAGGCGGTGATGGGCAGCCAGCGCTCTGACCTGAGCTTTACGCTGTTTGTCAGTGCGCCGGACAGCTACCAGGGCGGTGAGCTGGAGCTCGATCACGGTCACCACAAGGTGCGGGTCAAGGGCGAGGCCGGGCAGCTGCTGGTCTACCCGACCGGCACCTTGCATCAGGTCTGCCCGGTGACCGCCGGGGAGCGTCTGGTGGTCGTCGGCTGGATCGAGTCGCTGGTGCCGCGCGCGGACGATCGCGAGCTGCTGTTCACCCTGGCCAGCGAGCTGACCCGCCTCAAGGCGCTGATCGATGATCCGGCCTCGTTCGACCGCCTCAACGCCCTGCAGCAGAACCTGATCCGCCGCCTGGCCCACTGAGCCCCGGCCTGCGCTGCCCATCGCCGTGCGCCGGGGATGTTGGTCTGCCGGGCCTGAGCCATTATGCTGGCCCGCGCTCAATCACAGGACACCCCATCATGGACCGCAAGACCGCCAAGCCGGCCACCTCTGCCCGTAACGCCCAGACCACGCCCAAGGCCAAGCCCGCCGCCGCCCGCCGCAAGGCGACGGGCCAGACGAACGCCCAGGCATCCGCCAGCGCCGCCGCTCGCAAACCCCGCCTGCTGTGGGCCAACCCGTTCTGCCTGCTCGATACCTCCAGCGGGGCGTCGATGGCCGTGCGCGAGATGCTGCTGCAGCTGGTCGCTCAGGGGTGGGAGGTGAGGGTGCTGGGGGCAACCATCTTTGATGCCGACAAGGGCACACTGCGTCTGCGGCCGCACTGGTCGACCTTCGAGGCGCGCCATAACAGCATTGTTACCGTCAATGATGGCCCGCTGGTACACCGTCTGCTGGCGACCCGCAGCATTGTCCGCCAACAGATGACCGCACAGGAGGAGGGCACCTGGTATACCGCTTACCTCAAGTTGCTGGAGACCTTCAAGCCGGATCTGGTGTACTTCTACGGCGGCCAGACCCTCGACATGCTGATCCCCGATGAGGCTCATGCCCGTGGCATTCCGGTCGCAGCCTATCTGGCCAACGGCAACTATCAGGCCACGCGCTGGTGCCGGGATGTCGATCTGATCATCACCGACAGCCAGGCCACGTCCGACATGTATGCCGAGAGGCAGGGCTTTCGTGCCGTACCGGTCGGCGCCTTCATCGACCCGGCGCCGGTACTGGCCAGCCAGCACAGCCGCCAGCATGTGCTGCTGGTCAACCCGTCGCTGGCCAAGGGGGCCGGGATTGTCATCCAGCTGGCGCTGCAGCTGGAAAAGCGCCGGCCCGACATCACCTTTGAGGTGGTCGAATCCCGTGGCAACTGGCACCAGCTGGTGCGCCAGATCAGCAGCGCGCTGGGTGAGCCGCGCGAGTCGCTGCGCAATGTCATCGTCACCCCCAACACCACCGACATGCGCCCGATCTACGGCCGCGCCCGCCTGCTGCTGGCGCCAAGCCTGTGGTGGGAGAGCTTTGGCCGGGTGGCGGCCGAGGCGATGATGAACGGCATCCCGGCGCTGGTCAGCAACCGCGGTGGCCTGCCGGAGGTGATCGGTAACGGCGGCCTCAAGGTCGACTTCCCGGCCGACTGCTACGAAGCGCCCTACACCAAGCTGCCGAGCCCGGAACTGCTGCAACCGCTGATCGCCTGCATCGAGCGCTTCCATGACGATCCGGCGTTCTACCAGCGCTACGCCGAGCGCGCCCTGCAACAGGGCCAGCACCACCGCATTGAGGTCAGTACCCAGCGCCTGCTCGACGCCTTCGCACCGCTGATCGCCCAGCGGGCGGGGGATCGTGATCCTGCGGCGACGCTGCGCGGGCACAAGCAGCTACGGCCCGAACGCGAGGCAGTGGCCCGCTGAAGGGCGGCACTCTGCAAGGAACCCGTGTCATGAGCCGATCTGATCCCGCTACACCCGCCCGTTTGCCGCGTCTGCTATGGGTCAGCCCTCGTTGCCTGCTGGATACCTCCAGCCCTGCAGCGATTCGGGCGCGCCAGCTGTTGCAGCAGCTGGCCAGGCTCGGCTGGGAGGTGGAAATCCTGGGCGCCACCGTGTTCGGGCGTCCGGAAGGCCGCCTGTCCCTGCAGGCCAGCTGGGCGGCTGTCGTGGCTCAGCGCGGTGGGTGGGTCACGATCAATGATGCGGCCCTGAGTCATCGCGTTCATGTGACCCGTGACACGCAGCGCCTGCAGATGGGGTCTGACGAGTCGCTGAGTCTGTTCAATGCCTTTGTCAGCACCTGCGAGCGCCTGCGCCCCGATCTGGTGCTGTGTGAAGCGACGGGCGAGGTGCTGGACATGCTGCTCAGCGCTGAGGCACGCCGCCTCGGGAGCAAGGTGGTGGCCTTGCTCGGTGATCAAGTCTCGGCCGGGCAGCGCTGGTGCCGGGATGTGGATCTGATCCTGACCGAGCGCCCCGAAGTCGCTGCAAGCTGCCTTGAGCGCGACAACCTGACCGTGCGTGCTGTTGCATTCGCCGCACCGCTCACCGCGTCAGCGTCCGGCGAGCCTGTAGCGGCTGAGCCTGCCGTTGAGCTGCTGGCGACGCTGCGCCCTCTGTTGTTGTCGCAGGGCGTCGACTGCGCCATACCCGAACGGGAGGCGCGGCCGGTACGGTTTTCCTCACCGCTGCAGCCCCGTCAGCCTGTCGTAGAGGCGTCGCGTCCCCGCCAGCGTCTGTTGCTCAACAGCCTGATCGGCGGGCCTACCTCGATGGGGCGGGTCGGCGAGGCGTTGCTGCGCCACCTGCAGGCCTGTCCGGGCATCGAGGCGCGACTGCTGCCGTTCAAGCAGGAGCCGATGCTGGGCCGCTGGCCGGAGTGGATTGCCCGCTGCGTGGACTATCGGCCCGAGCGCCGGATGTTCGATCAGCAGATCAAGTTCTGCTCGGTGCGCGAGGCTCATCAGCGGCGTCTGGCGCATGAGGTCACCCCTTGGTTTTTCCATGATGTGGACGGGCTGCCGGCATCCTGTGTGCAGGCGCTGAACAGCAACGATCGGGTATATGCCTGCAGCCACTTCGTTGCATCGGTGTTCAAGCGTCACGGCGTGACGGTGCCCGTCGAGGTGCTGGGGCATGGATTTGATCCCGAGGTGTACCGCTATGTGCCGCGTGCCCGTGGGGAGTGGTTTACCTTCCTCTGTGTGGCCGAGCACACGGCCCGCAAGAACCTGCCGATGCTGATCCGCGCCTTCGAGCGTGCCTTTGCCGCCACACCCGGCGTACGCCTGCGCCTCAAGACCGGTGTGCATGATGCCTCGCAGCTGCGCAGCCTGATTCGCGACCCCGAGCGCGTGTGGCTCGATACCCGCCTGCGTGCCGGAGATGCCGAGATGGCGCAGCTGTATCAGGAGGCGGACTGCTTTGTATTGCCGACGCGCCTGGAGGGATTTGGCATGCCGATCCTTGAAGCCATGGCCACGGGGCTGCCGGTGATCGTCACCGACTACAGCGGGCATCTGGATTTCTGTAATGCCGATAACGCCTGGCTGATTCGCAGCAAAGGGCTGGTTGCCGCCGATACGCGCTGCTTCCCCCATCTGCCGGGGCTTTGGAGCGAGCCGTGCGAGGAGCACCTGATCGAGCTGATGCGTGGTGCCGTGGCCGACTACGAGGCCACTCAGGCGCGCGGCCTGCGCGGCTGGCAGCACGTGCAGGATGGCTGGACCTGGACGGCCCAGCTGGGCCGGGTGTTTGCCCCGCAGGCATGAATGGTCGCGCAGCGGCCCTGGTAGGTCGAGGGTGAGCCGTTATCCTGGCATGCAGGAGCCGTGGCAGGTCATGCTGCCTGCTTGTCCAATTCAAGTCTGGTCATAGCCTGAAAGGAACAGTATGTCCCCCAAGATCTCTGTCATTTTCCCCGTCGGTGACCGGCTGCCGTTTCTGGCCGAAGCCATTGAGTCGATCCTCGCGCAGACCTTCACCGACTTCGAGCTGCTGGTGGTGCTCGATGGGGTGTCCGAGCCGGTACGCGCCTGCGTGGCCAGCTATGGGGATGCCCGTATCCGCTGCATTGACCTGCCCCTCAACATGGGGGTCAGCAATGCGCGCAATGTCGCGATCGCGCAAGCCAGGGCGCCTTATCTGGCGCTGATGGACTCGGATGATGTGGCGTTGCCGGAGCGCTTTGCCCGCCAGTATGCCTTCATGCAGGCCAACCCGCAGGTCACCGTCTGCGGCAGTAATTCAATCAAACTGCTCAAGGATGGGCGCCGTGTCCCCATGCGTTATCCGCAGACTGACGGGCTGATCAAGTCGCGCCTTTTGGTCGTGAATGCGGCCATTCTCAACCCGACAGCCATGCTGCGCAGCGAGTTCGTCCACCGTCACGCCCTGCGCTACGACGCCAACTTCCCCCGTGATCATGACCACCGTTTCTATGTCGAGATGCTGCGTCAGGGGGCTGTGTTCCATGGGCTGCAGGAGGAGCTGCTGCTCTATCGCCGTCATGAGGGCAACATCACCCAGAATCGCGAGGGGGTGGATGAGGAGAAGACCCGCGTGCGCGAGGCGCTGTGGCCGCTGTTCTTCCCCGAGCTGACCGCACGGGAGGCACGCATTCTGCTGCGTGGCCTGTGCCAGCAGCTCAGCCTCGACATGCTGGAGGCCTGCGAGCTGGTGGCGGCGTGCAACAAGGCGCTGGGTGAGCAGCGGGTCTTTTTCGGCGAGGACCGTGCCGAGCTGCAACGGCAGATCGGCCAGGCCCGGCAGCGGGTGCTGTCAGCCTTGCAGGCTTCTGCGAAGGGGGTGGGAGCGTGACCGGCAGAGCCTCTACGGGGCAGCGGGTCTTGGTGACGGGCGGGGCGGGCTTTCTCGGCTCGCACCTGTGCGAGCGTCTGCTGGCGCAGGGCCACGAAGTGCTCTGCGTGGATAACTGCTTCACGGGCGACAAGCGCAATATCCGCCATCTGCTCGCCCATCCGCGCTTCGAGTTCCTGCGTCATGATGTCTGCTTCCCGCTGTATGTCGAGGTGGACGCCATCTACAACCTGGCCTGTCCGGCCTCTCCGGTGCATTACCAGCGCGATCCGGTGCAGACCACCAAAACCTCGGTGATGGGCACGATCAACCTGCTGGGCCTGGCCAAGCGCCTGAAGATTCCTCTGCTGCAGGCTTCCACCTCCGAAGTGTATGGCGATCCTGCGCTGCATCCCCAGCCGGAGAGCTACTGGGGCAACGTCAACCCCATCGGCCCGCGTGCCTGCTACGACGAAGGCAAGCGCTGTGCCGAGACCCTGTGTTTCGACTATCACCGTCAGTACGGGCTGGATGTGAAGGTGGTACGAATCTTCAATACCTACGGCCCGCGCATGAACCCGGCCGATGGCCGGGTGGTGAGCAACTTCATTGTCCAGGCGCTGCGCGGCGAGCCGATCACGCTGTACGGTGATGGCGAACAGACACGCAGCTTCTGCTATGTGGATGATCTGCTTGAGGGCTTCCTGCGCATGATGGCAACCCCGCCCGGCTTTGCCGGGCCGGTCAATCTGGGCAATCCGGGCGAGTTCAGCATGCGCGAGCTGGCGCATGAGGTGCTGGAGCTGACCGGATCCGCCTCGACGCTCGAATACCGCCCCTTGCCGGCGGACGACCCGCGTCAGCGTCAGCCGGACATCGCCTTGGCTCGGGCACGGCTTGGCTGGGAGCCGACGGTTGCGCTGCGCGAAGGCCTGATCCGCACCATCGAGCATTTTCGCGGGGTGGTCGATGCCGTCTGCTGAGATGACTTCAGCGGCGCTGGAGCGCGGCATCATCGCGGTCGTGGGGCTTGGCCCATGCTGCTGACCGGGCCGACCGAGGCCGAGGCGATCAAGCTGTTCGCCAATACCTATCTGGCCATGCGTGTGGCCTACTTCAACGAGCTGGACAGCTACGCACAAGCGCACGGGCTGGACAGCCGGGCGATTGTCGAGGGCATCAGCCTGGATCCGCGAGTCGGCACGCACTACAACAACCCTTCCTTCGGTTACGGCGGCTACTGTCTGCCGAAGGATACCCGGCAGCTTTTGGCCAACTACCGGGAGGTTCCGAATGCGCTGATCCGTGCCATCGTCGACTCGAACCGCATTCACTGCAGCTATTCCGGTTGCCGCTGCTGCGCTGGAAACCGCTGAGGCAGCCGCTGAACTGGCGGCCGCCAAGCTGGCCGCCGCTCAAGCCGACGACGCAGCTGCCCTTGAGGTGGTAGAAGCCGCCCAGCTGGCGGTCGGTGCTGCAGCCGAAGGCGTGCCCGCCGCTCAGGCGGAGCTGGAGCTGGCAGAAGTTGCACAAATCGAGGCCGTCGAGGCACTCGATGCGGCCGACGCTGCACTGGTTGCTGCAGAAGTCGTCGTAGGTGCTGCCTTCCTCGCCGCCAACGAGGCCGATGCGGCCCTGCTGGTTGCCGAAGAGGCGGCTACTGAGGCGGCTGAGGCACTGGCAACCCTGCTGGCTGACGATGCTGCCTTGGCTGCCCTGGCTGACGCTCAGGCAGCTGACGCAGCTGCCGGCGTTGAGCTGGCGGATGCCCAGGCCGCTGACGCTGCAGCGGGTGACGAGGTGGAGGTCGCACTGACTGCAGATGCTGCCGCCAACCTGTCGCTGGAAGCGCTGCTGGCCATGCAGTCGCCGGTCGAGGAGCAAGGCACCGAGCAAGGCGCCATGGACGAGCCGGCCGACACCGGTTCCGAGCTGGCCCTGGTGGGTGTGTCCGAGCAGCCCTTCGACGCGCTGGTCTGATGCAAGGTCAGGGGAACCGTTCATCGGCTCTCCTGACCTCGGTGAGCGCTGTATGTTGTAAGCAAGACCCCGTCTCCCGCCTGGGAGGCGGGGTTTTTATTTATTCGGCATTCGCGCAGCGAGATGTCTGAGCTTTCCTGCCTTGCCTGCGTTACGGACCATGCTTAACATGGCGGCCCCGCCTTGACATGCAGACTCAGCAAGAGAGTGATCGTGACAGAACCCGTCGGCACCTACACCCGTCAGGATGAAGCCATCGACCTTCGCGCCCTGTGTGTCAGCCTGTGGAACGGCCGCCGTCTGCTGTTGCTGGTCACGCTGCTGATCACGGCGTGCGCCATCCTCTATGCGGTGCTGGCCACCCCGTATTATGAAGTGCGCAGCCTGCTGCGCCCGGCCGCCATCAAGGATCTGGATGAGCTCAACGGCACGGATGTCTACGAGCTGTCTCCCGAGGATGCCCTCAAGCGGGTCGGCGCGGCACTGGCCTCCTACGAGAACCGCTACGAGTTCGTCCGCTCCAGCGAGGCCCTGAGCAATGCCCTTGCAAAGCCTGGCCGTACCTTCGCCCAGGCCTTCGAGTACTTCAACGATCGCGCCTTCACCATGCTGCAGCCTGATCCGAAAAAGCAGGATGCACTGACGTCCTTTGTCGGTCTCAGCCTGACCTACCCACGCGGAGTCGATGGCGTGGCGCTGGTCAATGGTCTGGTCGAGTTCGCTATTGCGCGTGAGCGGGCTCGTATCGAAGAGGACTTTCGCACCGTAGTGAATAACCGTCTGTCGGTACTGGATCGGCGTATCCAGGCGGCTCGTGCGGCTTACGATGCGGTCAAAGAGGCCGAGATCGCCCGACTGCTGGAGGGCGATACCATCAAGCGCGCCCTGCTTAAAGATGAACTTGAGGCGCTGCGCCAGATGCTGCGTACGCGCCGTGATGACCGTCTGGCAGAGTTGGAAGAGGCGATTGCCATTGCGCGTGCTCTGGGCATTCACAAGCCGACTAATCCGACTTCACTGGGTGAGACGCCGCGTACGGTCCAGGGCAGTGTGATCCGTACCGAGGTCAATAATCAGGATATTCCCCTGCACTTCATGGGGACCGAAGCGCTGAGCGCCGAGCGCAACGCGCTGCGTAAACGCACCTCCGATGACTTCACCGAGCCACGCATTGCCGAGATCCACAAGGAACTGCGCCTGCTGGAACAGAACCGTACTGTGCAGGCTTTCCAGGCACGTGAGAATGATGACCTGTTTCTCAAGGAGCTGGGTGAGCTGCGTGAGGAGGCGGGTCGCCTGCGGGCCCTCAAGGTCGACTTTACCCGTTTGAACCTGGTGCGCATCGACCAGCTGGCCAGCGAGCCACTGCAGCCGATCAAGCCCAGACGTGCGCTGATCGTTGCGGTAGGCATCGTGCTTGGTTTGCTGCTGGGCGCGCTGGTGGTGCTGCTGCGCGACCTTTTGCGTGGTCGGCTGCAGCCGCGCTGATCGATTTCCGGGCGCTGGCCAACGCCTGCTGGCGGCCGCAGGTCATCACTGGTCTGCTCGGTCTGCCGTGTCTTTCAAGGATGCCTTTGCTATGAAGATTCTCGTCACGGGTGGGGCCGGCTTTATCGGTTCGGCCCTGATTCGTCATGTGATCCGCCACACCGGCGACAGTGTGGTCAATCTCGACAAGCTGACCTATGCCGGTAACCTGGAGTCGCTGGCCGAGGCCCGTTTCAGTCCGCGTTATGCCTTCGAGCGGGTGGATATCTGTGATCAGGTGCAGGTCGAACGGGTGCTGCGTGAGCATCAGCCCGATGCGGTAATGCACCTGGCTGCCGAGTCCCATGTCGATCGTTCCATCTCCGGGCCTGCCGCCTTTATCGAGACCAATATTGTCGGTACCTGCAGTCTGCTGGAGGCGGTACGCCAGTACTGGCAGACGCTGGAGGGGGTGCGGCGTCAGGCGTTTCGCTTCCATCATATTTCCACCGATGAGGTGTATGGCGATCTGGACGCGCAGGGGCTGTTCACCGAGCAGACCCCCTATGCGCCCAGCAGCCCCTACAGTGCCAGCAAGGCCAGCTCCGACCATCTGGTGCGCGCCTGGCAGCGCACCTATGGTCTGCCGACCCTGGTGACCAACTGCTCCAATAACTACGGCCCGTGCCACTTCCCCGAGAAGCTGATTCCGCTGATGATCCTCAACGCGCTGGAGGGCAAGCCCTTGCCGGTCTACGGGCGCGGTGATCAGGTACGCGACTGGCTGTACGTGGAGGATCACGCTCGGGCGCTGTATCGGGTACTCACCGGCGGCAAGATCGGTGAAACCTACAACATCGGTGGCCACAACGAGAAGCGCAATATCGAGGTTGTACAGGTGCTGTGCGCGCTGCTTGACGAGCTGCGCCCGCTATCGGCCAATCCCGCCGTGCGTGACGCGATGCGCGCCCGCGGGCTGGCGGGCGGGCATTATCGCGAGCTGATCACCTATGTGCAGGATCGTCCGGGGCATGACCTGCGTTATGCCATCGATGCCAGCAAGATCCAGCGCGAGCTGGGCTGGGTGCCCGAGGAGACCTTCGAGAGCGGTATCCGCAAGACGGTGCAGTGGTATCTGGACAATCCCGAGTGGGTGACCAACGTCAAGAGCGGTGCCTATCAGCAGTGGCTCGATCAGCACTACACCACGCGGATGCTCAGCCCATGAAGATTCTGTTGCTTGGCAAGCAAGGCCAGGTGGGCTGGGAGTTGCAGCGCGCGCTGGCCCCGTTGGGGGAGGTGGTAGCGCTGGATCGCCATGGGGAGGCAGGCTTGTGCGGAAATCTGAGTGATCTGCCCGGCCTGCGGTCGACGCTGCGTGATCTGCGCCCGGACGTAGTCGTGAATGCTGCAGCCTATACGGCGGTGGACAAGGCGCAGGCCGAGCCGCAGCTGGCCACACTGATCAATGCCGAGGCGCCACGCCTGCTGGCCGAGGAGATGCAGGCGCTGGGTGGCTGGCTGGTGCATTACTCGACCGATTATGTCTTTGATGGCTCCGGCACACGGCCCTGGCGTGAGGAGGATGCTACCGCCCCCCTCAATCGGTACGGCCTGAGCAAGTGGTTAGGCGAGCAGGCGATCCGTCAGAGTGGCTGCCAGCATCTGATCCTGCGGACCAGTTGGGTGTATGGCGGCCATGGCAACAACTTTGCCCGCACCATGCTGCGTCTGGCGCGTGAGCGCGAGACGCTGCAGGTCATCGATGATCAGTACGGTGCGCCGACCGGCGCCGAGCTGCTGGCCGATGCCACGGCCCATGCCCTGCGCAGCTTGCCGGCTGCCCCCGAGCGCAGTGGCACCTACCATCTGGCGGCAGCCGGCGAGGTGAGCTGGTACGGTTATGCGTGTCAGGTCATCGAGTATTGGCGTGCCCTTGGTCAGCCACTGCAGGTGCGCGAGATCCGCCCGATCCCGACCTCAGCCTATCCGCTGCCCGCGCCGCGTCCCCATAATTCGCGCCTTGATACCTGTAAATTCACCCGCACCTTCGGTCTGCAGCTGCCTGCCTGGCAGTCCGGTGTGCGGCGCATGCTTGATGAGCTCAAAGGAGTGCCGCTATGAGTCAGCGCAAGGGAATCATCCTCGCCGGAGGTTCTGGCAGTCGCTTGCACCCGATCACTCTCGGGGTATCCAAGCAGTTGCTGCCGATCTACGACAAGCCGATGGTCTATTACCCGCTGTCGGTGCTGATGCTGGCGGGGATTCGCGAGATCCTGCTGATTTCGACCCCGGATGATCTGCCAGGCTTTCGTCGCCTGCTGGGAGACGGCAGCCGTTTTGGCATCTCGCTGCAGTATGCCGAGCAGCCCTCGCCCGATGGTCTGGCGCAGGCTTTTCTCATCGGTGAGGAGTTCATCGGCACTGATAATGTCTGCCTGATCCTCGGTGACAACATTTTCTATGGCCAGCATTTCTCGGCGCACTTGCAAGCTGCCAGCCAGCGCGAGCAGGGCGCGACCATTTTTGGCTATCGGGTGGCCGATCCCGAGCGCTTTGGTGTAGTGGAATTCGATGCTGCCGGGCGGGCCATCAGCATCGAGGAGAAGCCCAGATCGCCCAGATCCCACTATGCGGTGACCGGCCTGTATTTCTATGACAATCAGGTGGTGGATATCGCCCGCTCGATCCGTCCCTCCGCCCGCGGCGAGCTGGAGATCACCGATGTCAACCGTATCTATCTTGAGGCGCAGCGTCTGAACGTCGAGATGCTCGGCCGTGGCTTTGCCTGGCTGGATACCGGCACCCATGAGTCACTGCTAGAGGCAGGGCATTTTGTCCATACCATCGAGCAGCGCCAGGGGCTCAAGGTAGCCTGCCTTGAGGAGATTGCCTTCCATCAGGGCTGGCTGAGCGCCGCGCAGTTGCAGGAGCAGGCGCAGCAGTTGCAGAAGACCGGTTATGGGCAATATCTGATGGCGCTGTTGCGTGAGGTGCATCCATGAAGCTGATCGAGACTCGGATCCCAGGGGTCGTGGTGGTCGAACCGACGCTGTTTGCCGACGAGCGCGGCTGGTTCATGGAGAGCTTCAATGCGGCTCGCTTCGAGGCAGCACTGGCTGCCGCAGGCCTGCCATCGCCGGGTGAGTTTGTGCAGGATAACCACTCTTGCTCGCAGCAGGGTGTGCTGCGTGGCCTGCACTATCAGCTGCCGCCCAATGCCCAGGGCAAGCTGGTGCGTGTGGTGGCAGGTGCAGCCTTTGATGTGGCGGTGGATATCCGTCAGGGCTCACCGACCTTTGGTGAGTGGGTAGGCGTCGAGCTGTCGGCGGCAAATCATCGCATGCTGTGGATACCCGCAGGGTTTGCTCATGGCTTTGTCGCACTGCAGGACAACACGCATTTTCTGTACAAGACCACGGCCTACTACACCAAGGCCGATGAGCGGTGTATCCGCTACGACGATCCCCGTATCGCCATCGCCTGGCCGTCCGGCGTGGCGCTGAAGCTGTCTGACAAGGATCGTGAGGGCGTACTGCTGGCCGATGCCGAGGTCTTTGCGGCCTGATGCGCGCTGTCTGCTGCTGTGATGTACGCCGGGAGCATGCCTGATGAATCTCAGGAATATCCTCTGGAATTTCCTGGGTCTTGGCCTGCCGCTGCTGGTGGCTGCCCTGACGGTGCCTGCGCTGATCAGCACCATTGGCACTGAGCGCTTCGGCTTTTTGGCCCTGGCCTGGGGGCTGATCGGTTATGCCGGCATTCTCGATCTGGGCATGGGCCGGGCGCTGACCCAGCGGATCTCGGCCTTGCGTGATTCGGTGAATGAATCGCACATTCCTGTGGCATTGACCACGGCGGTGACCATCACGATGCTGCTCGGGCTTTTGGGGCTGGCCTTGATCGCGCTGGCGGCCCTGGCTGGCGCAGCCGCGGCGATTCCCCATGAGGCGGTCAGCGTGCAGGAGCTGCGTACAGCACTGCTGCTGCTGGGTGTTGCCTTGCCCTTGCAGGCGCTCAGCGTGGTCTACCGCGGGGTGAATGAGGCCTTCCTGAACTTCAAGTGGATCAGCATCCTGCGTATTGCGCTGGGGGTTGCCAACTTTGCCGGGCCGTTCTGGGTGGCGCAGTACACCCAGGAACTGCCCTGGCTGATGGCAACACTGGTCGGTTCACGGATGCTGGCGTTACTGGTGTTCCGTCATCTGGCGCACGGTTGCCTGCCGGTACCGGCGTCATCGGCAGTGTTCAGCAGGGATGAGGCGGCAACGCTGCTGCGCTTTGGTGGCTGGGTGACCCTGAGCGGGGTCATCAGTCCGTTTCTGGTACAGGCTGACCGCTTTTTTGTCGGCTTTCTGCTGTCCGCTTCGGCGGTGACGCTGTATGTGATCCCCTATGAGCTGGCCATTCAGTCACTGATTCTGGTTGGTGCGATCTCGACGGTGGCGTTTCCGGTGATTGCCCGTCTGGTCATGGTGGATGCGGGGCAGGCGGCAGCCCTGTTCTGGCGCTGGCTGCGACGGGTCGCGGTTTTGATGCTGGTCGGGATGTCTCTGCTGGCGATGCTCTTGCCTCACATTCTTGACCTCTGGGTAGGTGCACAACTGGGCGATGATCTTGATGAGGCGGTGCAGGTCGGGCGCATGCTGTGCCTTGGTGTATTTTTCAATGCACTGGCCTCGATGTTTTATGCCCTGTTGCATGCCCGCGCTCAGGTTCGCAGTACAGCCTTGTTGCATTTGCTGGAGTTGCCGTTATTCGTATTGGCTTTGCTGCTGCTGATTCCGCCGCTGGGGGTGCTGGGCGCTGCCACGGCCTGGATGCTGCGCGTCCTGCTTGATTGCATGGTGCTGGCGTTCTGGGGTGTCCGGGAGCTCTCGGCGCGATGATGAGTACATCAGAGATCCTGGCAGTTCTCCGGAAGGCTTTTTGGCTTCTGGCTTTTTGTCTGCTTGTACCTTTGGTTGGCTTCAGAGTGTATGGGTTTGACAGAGACTACAGATACTACCTGGAGTTTTTTGAGCAGCTTGTTGCTGAGCCGAATTTTGATACCAGGTTTGAGCTGGGTTTTGTATGGCTCACGAAGCTGGTGATCTTTCTGGCTGGGGATGACTTTCTCATTTTCTTGTTGGTGTGCGCCGCAACTTCACTTTACCTGAAGTTCTGGATCATAAGCCGTGGCCCGGCTGGATTTTTTTGCCTTCTACTGTATGTCCTGATCCTTTTGCCCCTGCATGAGATGACTCAGATCAGGATTTCGATTGCAATAGGTTTGGCTATGTTAGGGGTTTTCCTGGCTGCTCGGGAAAGTGCAGCGGGTGGACTTAGCATTAAGGCATTGCTGCTCTTATTAATTGGGGCCTTTTTTCAGTCAAGCATTCTCATCCTGCTGCCGTTCTTTTATATAAAATTTTTTGTGCGCAGCGATCGGATGATCATCCCTGCTGTTCTTCTGACGACTATTTCATTCTGCATGGGTTTTGGTCTGCACCTTACAGCGTTGCTTAATCCATTAATTTCAGCATACTTTGAAAATGGGCTTGAGGGGCAGGTGAACCTTTTTTCCTCGCGCAGTATTGCCTTCATTTTGGTCGTCATGCTTGGGCTGATCTGTTACAGAAGGCTTGATAGCTTGACGCGTATCTTGCTTTGGATCTCATTTTTTGGTTTGTCTAATTACTTCTTTCTGGCTTGGGCTCCGGTTTTTGCGCATCGATTCATGGAGATATCCATGTTCCCGCTTTTGCTCATGGCCTGCCGTCTTCCGCATGGGTTTCGTGCGCTGGCCTTTGCAGTGCTTCTGGGATTAGGGATCTATGTCAACTATCACATGATATATGTGGATCCGTTATTTGCAGATGACTTCGATAGCTGGGATTTTGCGTAGAGAATTTTCCTTGATAATCCCATGGTTTCTCTGGGGCAACACTGGTCGGGTTTTTATATGCGTCAGGCAAGAGTTGATATCGTTATCGTGAATTGGAATGCGGGGCAACAGTTGTCCGACTGTATCGATTCCATTCGCCGCTTTGCCGATGGTCTTGTTGGAGAGATTGTGGTGGTCGACAACGGCTCGGCAGATGGCTCCGAGATGCCGTTCGAGCACAGCACCGATGTACGTCTGCTGCGTACCGGCGCCAATCTGGGCTTTGCCCGTGCCTGCAATCTGGGCGCGCAGGGTTTGCAGGGAGAATTCGTCCTGTTTCTGAACCCCGATGCTCTGCTCTATGAGCAGACCCTTGCGCGCACGCTCGATTGTATGGATCGTCCCGAACAGGCCCGCACCGCTGTCTGTGGCGTGCAGCTGGTTGATGAGCAAGGCCGGATAGCCCGCAGCTGTGCACGATTCCCCACGCCGGCCAGCATGCTCAGCCATGCACTGGGTATTGATCGCCTCCTGCTGCGCTGCGGTTATGTGATGGCCGATTGGGATCACCAGAGCAGCCGTCCGGTTGATCATGTCATCGGCGCCTTTTATCTGGTACGTCGTGCTGCATTCGAGCAGGTAGCCGGATTCGACGAGCGTTTCTTTGTGTACCTGGAGGATCTGGATCTCTCCCAGCGTCTGGGCAAAGCCGGCTGGTCCAGTCTGTATCTTGCTGATGTGCAGGCCTTTCACGCCGGCGGAGGCACGTCCAGCCAGGTCAAGGCCCGAAGACTGTTCTACTCGCTACGCAGTCGGTTGCTGTATGTGTTCAAGCATTTTTCCCGCCCTGCCGCGCTGTCGGTGTTGCTGGTGACGCTGCTGGTCGAGCCGCTTAACCGCACTCTGCTGGCGACACTCCGCGGCTCCTGGGGCAGCATCAAGGAAACCGCTGCCGCCTATGCCATGCTCCTGCGCTGGTGGCCACGCTGGATCCTGCGCGATGAAACAAGGTAGCTGTCATTGATGAATGTATTGTTGCTGTCCAGATACTCGCGGCTTGGGGCCAGCAGCCGCTTGCGCACGCTCCAGTACCTGCCCGAGCTCGAGGCGTCCGGTATTCGGGTGACGGTCCTGAATCTGTTTGATGATCACTATCTGCAGACGCTGTATGCCCATGGCACCCGCAGCCCTGCGCAGGTGCTGACCTCCTACATGCGCAGGCTCCTGCAGTTGCTGGGCAGTTATCGGTATGACCTGCTGTGGATCGAGTGCGAACTGTTTCCCGGGGCTCCGGCATGGTTCGAGCGTTTGCTGGGCCGGCTGGGCAAGCCCTTTGTCGTGGACTATGACGATGCGGTATTCCATCGCTATGACCTGTCCGGTAATCCGCTGGTGCGTCGCTTCATGGCGGGCAAGATCGATGTGGTAATGCAGGCGGCGGCCCATGTGGTTGCGGGTAACGAGTATCTGGCACAGCGTGCCAGGGCGGCGGGCGCTGCCCGGGTTTCCATCATTCCGACCGTGGTTGATCATCACCGTTATGGTCCACGCCAGGGTGATGATCACGCCGCTCTGACGATCGGCTGGATGGGCTCCCCATCGACCCAGAAGTATGTGGTCTCCATCCGTGATGCGCTGGCAACGATCTGCCAGCGCCATGCCGCCCGTCTGCTGCTGGTCGGTGCTTCGCCGCAGATTGCCGCGGAGCTGCACGGGATCGATGTCGACGTCGTGCCATGGCGTGAGGAAAGCGAGGCGCAGCTGATCCGCCAGATGGATATCGGCATCATGCCGCTGCTGGATACACCCTGGGAGCAGGGAAAATGCGGTTACAAGCTGATCCAGTACATGGCGTGCGCCGTACCTGTGGTGGCCTCACCTGTAGGGGTGAATGTGGATATCGTGAAGGGAAGTGGCTCAGGTCTGCTGGCTTCCTCGACCGCGCAATGGTGTGAGGCATTGCATACGCTGGCTGCCTCGCCTGCGGTGCGCCAGCGCTTCGGGGCGGCGGGTTGGCAGGCGGTCCAGAGCCGCTATTCCTTGCAGGCCCAGGCATCGATACTGCGCCAGGTGCTCGAGCAGGCGGCGTCTCGGTGATGGAGGATTCCTCTCAAGTGAAGCACAAGCATCTGGTACTGGTGACGACCGTTCCACAGACCCTGAGTACGATTCTGCGTGGCCAGCCAGGCTTTCTGGGGGAGCACTTTGCACTGACGCTGGTGACCTCGCCTGATGGATCCTGTGAGGAGATTGCCGCCCGCGAAGGGGTACCTGTGCAGACGGTTTCCATGCGCCGCGGCATCAGTCCTCTGCATGATCTTCTGTCGCTGGTGCGCATGATCTGGCTGCTGCTGAAACTGCGTCCAGACGCGATCCACTCTTACACGCCAAAAGCCGGGCTTATTGCCATGCTTGCAGGGTTTATATGCCGGGTTCCGGTACGTATCCATACCTTTACCGGGTTGATCTTTCCCACGGCCAGTGGATTCAGACAGCGTCTATTGATCCAGATCGATCGGCTGATCTGCGCCTGTGCAACCCGGGTTGTCCCGGAGGGAGAGGGGGTCCGGCGTGATTTGCAGAAGTATGCGATTACCAGCAAGCCGCTGGAGGTGATTGGTTTTGGCAATATCGCCGGAGTGGACACCTGCTTCTTTGCCCCTTGGCATGAGGATGTACGCCAGGCTGCCGTCGCCTTGCGTCGCAAGCAGGGGATTCCCGAGCAGGCCTTTGTTTTCTGCTTTGTCGGCAGGCTCAATCGCGACAAGGGCATCGACGAGCTGGCCGAGGCTTTTTTTCAGGGTATGCCCGAGGCTCATTTGCTAATCGTGGGGGATGTCGATGAGTCGGCTCCAGTGTCTGCCGAGGTACTCGACAGGCTCGCAGCGCATGGAAGAGTCCATCTGCTGGGCTTTCAGCAAGATGTCCGGCCCGCGTTGATGCTGGCCAATGTGCTGGTATTGCCCAGTTACCGCGAGGGATTCCCCAATGTGGTGCTGCAGGCTGGTGCCATGCAGCGGCCGGTCATTGCTACGGATATCAGTGGTTGCAATGAGGTCATCACCCCGGGCCGGAACGGCTGGCTGGTGCCGCCCCGTGATGTGCCTGCGCTCGGCCGGATCATGCGGGAAGTCCATAGCATGCCCGGTGCTGCGCTGAATCAGATGGGGATACAGGCCCGTCAGCGCATCGAGGCCAGATTCGAGCGTGCGGCATACTGGCAACGTCTGCTGGACTTTTATGGAGCGCAATGGCCATGAGTAAACGCTGGTTCGACATCCTTGCATCAAGCCTTGGTCTGCTGCTGCTCGCCCCGGTCATCGTCATCATTGCCTGGCAGATCCGCCGCAAGCTCGGCTCGCCGGTGCTGTTCCGCCAGGTGCGCCCGGGGCTTCACGGCAAGCCCTTTGAGATGATCAAGTTTCGCACCATGCGCCATGCCGTGGATGCCAACGGCAACCCGCTGCCGGATTCCGAGCGGATGACGCCGTTCGGCAGCTTCCTGCGCGCCAGCAGCCTCGACGAGCTGCCGGAGCTGTGGAACGTGCTCAAGGGCGACATGAGCCTGGTCGGCCCGCGCCCGCTGCTGATGGAGTACCTACCGCTGTACAGCCCCGAGCAGTACCGCCGCCACGAAGTGCGCCCCGGGGTGAGTGGCTGGGCGCAGGTCAACGGCCGCAATGCGCTGAGTTGGGAAGACAAGTTCAAGCTGGATGTCTGGTACGTCGACAACCGCTCGTTCTGGCTGGACCTCAAGATCATCTTCCTGACCCTGAAAAAGGTGGTGGTGCGCGAGGGCATAAGCGCCGAGGGTGAGGCGACCATGAGCAAGTTCACTGGGAAGCCGTCGTGAGGCGCCTGGCAATTCTTGGCGCCAGTGGCCATGGCAAGGTGGTCGCCGATACCGCCGAGTGCTGCGGCTGGTCGGTGGTGGAGTTCTTCGATGATGCCTGGCCACCGCGTCAGCACAACGGTGCCTGGCCGGTGGCAGGTGATACGGCCTGCTTGCTGGAGCGACTGACGCAGTTTGATGGTGTGCTGGTGGCCATTGGCAACAATCGCATTCGGCAAGCCAAGCTGCTCGAGCTGCAGGCTGCCGGCGCACGCCTTGTCACGCTGGTGCATCCAGCCGCTACGCTCAGTCGTCATGCGCGGCTGGGCGCCGGCTCAGTGATGTTTGCCGGAGCCGTGGTGAATGCCGATGCCATAGTTGGCATGGGCGCCATTCTCAACACCGGCTGCAGCATCGATCACGATTGCCTGTTGGGCGATGCCGTACATGTCAGTCCCGGTGCCCGGCTGGCTGGCGGGGTGCGGGTCGGTGACCTGAGCTGGATCGGCATCGGCGCCAGCGTGCGCCAGCTGGTGTGCATCGGCAGTGGCGTACAAGCCGGTGCTGGCGCAGTGGTGGTGGCTGACGTGCCCGATGGCTTGACGGTAGTGGGTGTTCCGGCACGGGCACTGCGCTGATTCTTGTTCTTCGCGTGCTCTGTCGCGGCCTGCACAAGTACCGACAGAGCGTCTTTTACCGCAACATAGGCAACTTGAAGTGCTGAATACGCCGTTCTCTCCTTGGCCCTCCTTCTCTGCGGAAGAAGCCAATGCCGTGCGCGATGTGATCCTCTCCAACAAGGTCAACTACTGGACCGGGCAGGAGTGCCGCGCGTTTGAAAAGGAATTCGCTGCCTGGGCGGACAGCGAGTACGCAATTGCCCTGGCCAACGGCACGGTGGCGCTGGATCTGGCCCTGCAGGCGCTGGGCATCGGAGCCGGTGACGAGGTGGTGGTGACCCCGCGCACCTTCCTGGCCTCGGTGTCGAGCATCGTCAATGCCGGTGCGGTGCCGGTATTTGCCGAGGTGGATCGCGACTCGCAGAATATCACCGCCGAAACCATCCGCGCGGTACTGACCCCGCGTACCCGCGCGGTCATCTGCGTGCATCTGGCCGGCTGGCCGTGCGACATGGATCCGATCATGGCACTGGCCGCCGAGCATGACCTGAAGGTCATCGAGGACTGCGCCCAGGCCCACGGCGCCCGCTACAAGGGCCGCTCGGTCGGCTCCATCGGCCATGTCGGCGCCTGGTCGTTCTGCCAGGACAAGATCATGACCACCGGTGGCGAGGGCGGCATGGTCACCACCAACGACCGCGCGCTGTGGTCGGCGATGTGGTCGTTCAAGGATCACGGCAAGAGCTGGGAAGCGGTCTACGAGCGCCAGCATGCGCCGGGCTTCCGCTGGCTGCACGAGAGCTTCGGCACCAACTGGCGGATGATGGAGGTGCAGGCGGTGATCGGCCGCATCCAGCTGCGCCGCATGGCCGACTGGCAGGCCCGGCGCCTGGCCAATGCCGAGAAGATCTGGGCCCGTGCCCGCCCGTTGCCGGGGCTGCGCGTGCCGGTGACGCCCGAGGGCAGCCTGCATGCCGCCTACAAGTGCTATGTGTTCGTCGAACCGCAGCAACTGGCCGAGGGCTGGGATCGTGACCGCATCCTCAACGCGATCGCCGCGCGCGGCGTGCCCTGCTTCTCCGGCTCCTGTTCCGAGGTGTATCTGGAAAAGGCCTTCGACGACACCGGCTGGCGCCCGGCCGAACGTCTGCCGGTGGCCCGTGAGCTGGGCGAGACCAGCCTGATGTTTTTGGTGCACCCGACCTTGAGCCCAGCGGAGATTGAGCGGACATCTGCAGTCCTCGCGGAGGTGATGCAGCAAGCCACCCTCAGCGGCAGGCCCTGAACACCGGCTGCACCAGCGCGATGACCCGCTCGGTGTGCCGGGTGCGGGCCTCGGCGTTGAGGTGGTAGTTGGTATCGAAGAAGTCCTCCTGAGGGTAGAAGAACGCATGGGGCTCGCCCACGTAGCGCAGTCCGGCGCGGCGGGCCCGCTCAGGCAGGCGCTGGTAGTAGTCGCGCTCGCGGCCCTTGAGGTATTGCGCGTGTTGCAGCAGGGCGGCCGGGATGAAGACCGCACAGCCACCCAGGCCGTCGATGTGTTCGGCCAGCTCACGCCAGCGTGACCAGCTGGCCTGGAAGTCCGAAACGCCCTCGCTGTAGCGCTCGGCCGCACTGCGTTCGACGGCTTCGCGCATCCACACCGCCTGGTTGATCGCTTCACTGCCGCGCTGATCGCCCCGCTCATCCAGGTTGTGCGGGCCATACAGACCATGGCTGATCTCTGCCGGAACGGGCCGGTAGCCGCGCAGCAGGCGCGCCAGCGAGATCTGCCAGTAGAGCTGCGCCGCCTGCCAGGCGGTCAGGCCCAGCTGACGGGCACCCGGATGGCTCAACCAGTAGTCGAGAGTGGCATAGTTGATGCGCTGGTAATCGTGATAGAGCGGGTATTCGAGCGGCAGCAACACCCAGTCGCCCGGACGGATGGCTTGCCGGGCATAGGCACTGATGAACAGCGACTGGATGCCGGCATTCACGCCAAGGTTGATGGTCGGGCGGCCCAGTGCCTCCTCAAGGCGTGCTGAATCGAGTCCGAACATGGCGCCTGAGCCACCCACGATCAGCAGGCGCGGTCCGTCAATGGCCGCCGCACGAGCCAGCTTGTGGGCGTAGGCCTGCTCGACCCAGGCGGTGGCAGCCGGTGGGCTGCCAAGCTGTCCGGCCAGCAGGACTGCCCAGAGCAGTCCGCTGCCGACCAGGCCGCTCAGCAGAGCAAGGAGAAAGCGCCGGTTGCGACGTGCAGGAGGTATGCGGGGCATGCTGTGCTGCTCTGCGGTACGGCCGCTCAGAAGTTGAAGTACAGGAACGCGCGATCGGCCTGCCCGCTCAGTGCCTTGAGCACCAGGAACAGGCTGGCCCCGACCAGCAGACCACGCCCACGACTGCCCAGACGCAGGCACAGTCGCCGGCTGCCGGGCAGGGTCAGGGCGATCACCAGCAGTACGGCACAGGCCCAGGGCAGGCTGTGGGTGACCTGCAGCGCCGCCCATTCATCAAGCAGTACCTTGCCCTCGAAGGGCCAGCCACCCTGCCAGTTCAGCAGGCCGGCGTACATCCGCAGGGCGGTATCCAGCGAGTCGGCACGAAACGGAATCCAGGCCAGCATCACGCACAGCAAGGTCAGGGGGAGTGCCAGCAGGCGGGGCAGGCGCCAGAGACTGTAACGCGCCCAGAGATGGTTGAGGCTCAGCAGGGCGCCATGCAGAGCACCCCAGACGACGAACTGCCAGCCTGCGCCATGCCACAGACCACCCAGCAGCATGGTGATCAGCAGGTTGGCACTGCGCCGCGCGCGGCCATGCCGATTTCCGCCCAGTGGGATGTACAGATAATCGCGCAGAAAGTGCGACAGGGTGATGTGCCAGCGCCGCCAGAACTCGACGATGGAGGCACTTTTATAGGGGGAGCGGAAATTGACCGGTAGGCGGATGCCGAACATCAATCCCAGACCGACCGCCATGTCGGCATAACCAGAAAAGTCGAAATAAAGCTGCAGTCCATAGGCCACGCTGGCCAGCAGCACCTCGGCGCTGCCCAGTGCCTCACCGGCGGCGGCCCGCCCGAACAGCGCCTCGACACCGGGCGCGAGAGGATCGGCCAGCAGTACCTTTTTCAGCAGGCCCACGCTGAGCAGTGCCATGCCCAGTTGCCAGGTCAACGGCCGGCGGCTCCAGCCACGGGCAATCTGCGGCAGCAGTTCACGGGCATGTACGATGGGGCCCGCAATCAGCTGCGGGAAGAAGCTGATGAAAAAGGCGTACTCCAGCGGTCGGCCAGTACCCTGCAGGCGGCCACTGTACAGGTCGCAGTGCCAGGCGATCTGCTGGAACGTAAAGAAGGAGATCGCCAGCGGCAGGACAATCTGCCATTCCCCGGCCGCAGGCAGGAAGCCGAGCAGGAAGGCCGCATACTTGAAATAGCCCAGCAGCAACAGGTTGGCCGTGACCGCCAGCGCCAGCCAGCGGCGTTGGCGCTGTCTGGCCAGTTGCTGGCCCAGCCAGTAGTTGCCCGCCATCGAGGCGAGCAGCAGACCGAGGTAGCGCCAGTCCCAGAAGGCATAGAAGACCAGTGAAGCGACCACCAGCAAGGCCGTGACCGCCTGCTCCAGGCGCAGGCTGCGCAGCAGCAGAAAGGCCAGATAGACTGCCGGCAGAAAGACCAGCAGAAAGGACAGCGAGCTGAAGATCATTGCGCAGGTCGGCTCACAGGAAGTCGCGGATATCCCGCTCCAGGCGCCGGCCCACCCAGATCACCAAGGTCAGCAGCAGGGCAGCGATTCCCCCCAGCATCAGCAGCGGTGGCAGGTGCGGAGCGGTGCCCTCGATCAGCGTGGCGCGATAGGCGTTGGCCAGCGGATAGAAGGGGTTGTAGGCCATTGCCGTCTGAAGGTAGTCCGGCAGGATATTGCTGGTGTAGACGATGGGTGTCAGCCAGAACCACAGCTGGGTGAGCACGCCGACTACTTCCTTGATGTCGCGGATGAACACCGAGAGGATCGCACAGCCCAGCCCCAGCGCGTAGGCCAGCAGTTGCTGACAGACAAAGATCGGCAACCACCAGAGCAGCGACCATGAAAAGTCGAACCCGATGGCCAGCAGGAACAGCATGAAGAAGCCGGTGGCGATCAGGTAATGCACGGTCTCGCTCAGCGAGACATACACCGGCAGCGACCACAGTGACAGCCGTACCTTGCCGATCAGGTGGGCCTTGTCATGAAAGACCTGGGTGGTGCGGTTGAGAGTGGCAGAGAAGCAGTTCCAGGCCAGCAAGGCGCTGACCAGGTAGATGCTGTAGCCATAGGTACCCAGATCCTGCGCCTGCCCACCCAGACGCGCTCCCATGATGTTGGAGAACACCAGGGTGAAGATCAGGATGTTCACCAGTGGCAGCAGGAAGGTCCATGCCGCGCCGAGCATCGAGGCCGAGTGCCGGTCGATCAGGTCTTGGCGGGTAAAGTTGAAGATCAGGTTCCAGTTCATCAAGGGAATCCGTTATGCGCGGGGCGCAAAGAATACCCGAAAAGCTGCCCGCCGCTGTGCGGCGATCGGGCTCGCCGGTAGTTGCCTGAAACCGTGCGAGCGGGCAAGGTGTCCAACTATTTGGCGCATCTATCGGTGATGGTGCCGTCCTTTTTCTGACAGAGGGTCGCAACGCATGGCCGTGACATCCAAACAGGTACAGGAGCTCTATGTGGCCTATCTGGGCCGTGCGGCCGACAAGGCGGGGCTTGAGTACTGGCTGGGCGAGCTGAACAATCCCGCATCCGGTCTGACGCTGGAAAACCTGCGGGCCAACTTCGTCAACGAGCAGCCCGAATATGCCCGCATCTATGGCGGTCTGAGCGTGACTCAGACGGTGGCGCGCATCTATGAAAACCTGTTCGAGCGGGCAGCCGAGCCGGCGGGCCGTGATTACTGGGTGGGTGAGGTGAATGCCGGTCGAGTGCCGGTGGATCAGTTGCTGGTGGCCTTTCTCGGTGCCGCCTCACCGGGTGATCGGCAGGTAGTGGATAACAAGGTGGCGGTAGCCGAGGCCTACACCGCCGCCAATCCGGACAGCTTCAATGAAGCCGAGGCGGCCGCAGCGATCGATGATGTCGACGGTACCCAGGACTCGGTAGATGCCGCGATGGCCCGTATTGCGGGCAACGAGGCGCCCTCTGCATCGCCGGATTTTCGCCTGACCTCGGCGCGTGAGCCCTCGTGGGACGAAGCGAGTATTGAACCTGAGCCCGAGATCACGCTGCTTGGCGTTGCCGGCGATATGCTTTTGATCTGAATGGCGATGCTATTCTGCGGTCGGGGGAGTTCGCGCTGGTGCTGGTGGGCGTCGGAGGGACTGGTCTGCTGGATCTCGATGGCACTGCGACCTGATTGAGTGTGATCTGGCCCTGACTGTTAACAAGCCCCTGCGTCCTGTGGCGTGGGGGCTTTGCTTGTATGAGACGGACATGATCGAACTGCAACGCATCACCACGCTCTATGCAGAGCGTGACGACCGCATCCGCCTGAGTGGTGAGCTGCCGGATGGGCAGGCTTGCGTGCTGTGGCTGACCCGCCGCTTGCTCGACCGCCTGTTGCCGCATCTGTGGGAGTGGCTGATTCAGCAAGGCCTGCCTCACGCTCAGGCCGCCGGGCAGGCAGGGCAGGCTGACACCCTGCAGGCGTTTGCCCAGCAGGCGGTCCGCGAGCATCACCGCGCAACCCCCGAGCGGCCGGTCGAGGTGCCTGAGTCAGCGCAGGCTGCCGCCAGGCTGGTGACTACCGTCGAGCTTGGCCGCCATGCACAGTATCTGCGGCTGAGCTTCAAGGAGGGAGAGGAGCCGATAGCTCGGCTGACCCTTTCGGATGCGCTGCTGCGTCAGTGGCTGAACATCCTCGCCGATCAGTACCGGCGTGCCGAGTGGTCACTGCAGGCCTGGCCGGCCTGGATGCAGGAGGCACCCGGGCCGGCGGTGTCGGTTGTGATGCACTGAGTCCGGCACTGGCCAGCGTATGCACCCGCTGGCCAGTGCCGAGGATCAGACAAACAGCAGGTCGCTGTTCAGACTGCCCGGCGAGGCCTCGCGCGCGCCCACCCAGCTGAAGTCCTCATAGTAGCGACCGCTGCCCACCAGTTGCAGGCTGTGGCCGATGGCGGTATTGCCATCTTCACTGACGCCGATGTCGAGGCTGGTCATGCCTGCTGCAGCGCCACTGGTGGCCGTGAAGCGGCCTTCATAGCTGAGGAACTGCACCACCTGGCCGTCCGCATCGACCAGCGCCAGACCATCATTGGCGCCGTTTTGCAGACCATTGACTGGCAGGCCGAACCACAGCTCGCCAAAGCCCTGACCCTCATTGTCGATCATCCCGTTGAGTGCGAGGGTGCCGTAAGGGGTGACAGTACCGTTGGTGCCGTTGTAGAGCACCACGCTCCAGCCCGTGAGGTCAGTGCCGGCGGTGCCACTGATGGCAAGACCTTCATCCACATCGGTGCCGGCGTTGTCGTAGTGCAGCTCGCTGATGAATACCGCGCTTTGCATGGAAGTGCCGGTTTCCGGTGTGAGCGGTGCCGGTGGCACCGGTGTCTCGCCTGGCGGGGTGGCCACCGGGGCAGGGCTACCATCCTCACGTTGCAGCTTCAGGCCGATCAGTACCGGGTCATGGTCGGAGGAGCGGTACGGATCGTTGCGGTCGAGGTCAGCGGTAACCGAGCCATCCCCGAATTCATCGTTGTAGTCCAGGGCAAGCTGCTCGTCGGCATTGATGTTGAAATGGCTGACACCGGTCACCTCCGCTGTGCTCAGACCTTTGCTGAGGATATGGTCCAGCGAGCCCCTCAGGCCGTCGAATACGTAGCTGTAACCATCGGCGCTGCCATGGTGGGTGTAACCAGCGGCTTCCAGGGTGGTTACCGGATCCTCCAGGCGATAGGCGTTCAGATCGCCGACCAACAGGTAGTCGCCATCGGTGGCACCGGTGGGGTTGCTGTTCAGCCAGGCATCCAGCTGCTTGACCGCCTCGACACGGGTGGCATTGGAGTTGCCTTGCCCGTCGCCCTGGTCGGTATCACCCGGCAAGCCGGCTGCCGAGCCTTTACTCTTGAGATGGTTGACCACGAGGGTGAACTGCTTGCTGGCATCGTCACGATAGGCAAAGGTCTGTGCGACCGGCAGGCGGTTGGCGCTGGCAAATGCGTCATACAGGCCAGTATCCGGGGTGGCAGCCAGCCCCAGCGGCTGGACCACGTTCTGATCGTAGAGGATGCCGACGCGGATGGCATCACTGCCAGTGGCATGTCCACCAATCCAGGCAAAGCGCTCGCTGCCCACGGCCGCGTTCAGCGCCCCGACCAGTGAGGCAATGGCGCTATCCGGGCCGTCGCCGTTGTTCTGCAGCTCGTTGAGACCGAGCACATGAGCGCCGGTAGCCAGAATCGCCTCGACCAGCTTGGCTTGCTGCTGGGCAAACTCCGCTGCGTTGCTGGCACCCCTTCCGGCAATGCTGTTGCCGGCCGGGGTGGTGAAGCTGGCGCTGCCGAATACCGAGTTGAAGTAGTTGAGCACGTTGAAGCTGCCGACAATGACCTCGGCATCCCCAAGGCCCTGCACGCTGTCCGGACGCAGATTGGCTTTGAGCTGGACATGCTCGGTGGGATGCAGCTCGTAGTGGCCAAAGCTGTAGCCCAGCACGCCGCTGACGCTTTGCGTGGTATCGCCGACCCGCACGAAATTGACGCTGCCATCGGCCTGCACGCCCAGCACGGTACCGTTGTCCACGCCGTCATCGCTCATGTCGCGCAGCAGGCGGGTACCTTCGTTGAGCTGAGTCAGGGAGGGGTTCTGGCTGCTGCGTCCATCGTCGAGCTGGATACTGCTGCGCGTCAGCTGGTCGAGATAGGCACTGTAGCCGGCTGCGCTCGGGGCATGTTGCTCGGTGTACTGGAAGGGAACAGCATCGGCATACAGGGTCAGCTCGCCATAACGGGCGAGGGTATAGGTGTCGGCAACGTGCAGTGCCCCGCCACTGGCGGCGGCAATCTCCACGCGCATGCCCTCGAAGCGCTCGAGGGTTTCGCCGCTGGCGATCGGCAGGTATACGCGGGTGGGTGGATCAAGATCGGCGGTGCTGCCTGTTTCGATGATCCTGAAGTTGCTGATCGCGCTCAGCTGGGTCAGCCCGAAGTGTTCGCCGACCGCCGCGTCAAAGCGCACCAGGTCGCCGATGCTCTCGGCATCGATCCCCGGATTGGTGCCAGCGTAGAACACGGCCACCCCTTCGGAGGTCAGCACGTCGCCATCGTGATCAAGGCGCTCCTCCTCGATGTAGAAGGTGTTGAGGTGCGGCAGCCAGGCGGTGATGCGGGCCTCGACGGTGACGTTCTGACCGATTATCGGCGAGCTGTCGCCATGGCCCTGAATCTGCGAAATCCGTGTGACGGACGGATCCTGTGGGCGCAGGCCGGTGCTGCCGGGAGAGCCGATACTGCTGGGGTCGTTGCTTTGCCCATAGGCCTGCTGCTCGCCGACCACGGCGCTGCGCCAGGTGGGGGTTTCGGTGCTCAGGCCGTCCCACACGACCGAGGCCTTGGCACCGCCGCCGTAGGCAGCACCGGCATGCTGGTCGTCCATGAAGGTAATGCCGGTGCCGGACGCGGCCGTCTCGATCAGGCTGCCATCGCTGGCCTGTACGGGGCTGAGGTCGTAGTTGAAGGCGCTGGCGACGTATCCCTTTGCATCAAAGATCACCACGGCATCCTGCTTGCCAAGGCCCGGGCCGTCGATGCCGATCACCGCGTGGCTGTCGTCCAGGTTCCAGGCTGCCTTGAAGGCCTGCAGGGCGGCGGCGTCCTTGACCAGGGCGATCACCAGCGTCTGGCCGGCTTCCAGCAGCAGGCCATCGGGCAGGGCAATGGCCTGGTCGAAGGTGGCCTTTTCATCGGTCAGGCGCCAGCCGCTGAGGTCGATGGCATGGCTGCCGTGGTTGTAGAGTTCGACAAAATCACCGCCGCTGGCGTTGGAATTCACCTCGCTGATCAGCAGGTGGTAGACCGGTGCCGGACCTTCGGGCAGTACGGGGGGCAGCGGAGCAGGCAGGCGGGTATAGTCGCTGACCTCGCCCAGTGTCAGGTACTGACCGACAAAGCGCTGCTCAGCGACCGGCAGATCCTTGGAGGCGCGAGTCTCTCCGGCCCAGAGGGTATCGCCATTGTCCTGCAGCAGCTGCAGGCTGCTGCCCGGTTGCAGGCTGGCCACGCTGTCCAGCGCCTCGAAGCTGCCGCCTGTTTCTCGCAGCAGGGCGTCGAGATCATTGGCATGCTCCAGCGGCCGGCTGGCCGGATCGCCACTCCAGCTGAACAGACGGAAGTTGTGCGCTACCTCGCTACTGGCTGCACCGGCGGGGCCGGCAATGATCAGGTAGCCCGAGCCGTCGGCGGCCTGCTCGATGGAGCGGATGCCGCGTCCGCCCAGATCAAGCTGGATGGGGGGAGCGAAGGCGGCGCTGTCAGCGCTGCCTGCAAGCAGGGCGGCGGCATTTTGCAGCGGCACGATCAGTGCCATCCCGTCCGGGATGCTCTGCGGTGCCCGCAAGGCCAGCCACAGGGTGCTGTTGTCCGGGGCAAGGGTCATGCCCTCGATGGCAAAGCCATCATTGCGCTCGGGAGCACGCCCATCGGCCACGGCGGCGGCCAGACCGAAGTAATGCGCGCCAAGCCCGTGGCCATTGCTGCTGTCCCAGCGTGCCAGATCAGCTTCAAGGCCGTTGTAAGCACCCTGGAAGGTAAAGGCGGTGGCCGCACCCTGGCCGCTGATCGAGACGCTGAACAGGAATTCGCGGCTGTCGGCATCGCTGCCGCTTTTCGTATTGCTGTGGGAGCCGATGAAGAACAGCGTATCCCCCAGGCGGGTGCTGGCTTCAAGGTCCAGCTCGGCATCGGTGTTCAGTGCTTCCCGCAGATTCCATTCCACCACCGCCTCGCCGCCCTCACGCGGGTAGACCCGCAGTACGCTGCCCTCGTCATCGCCCACCACCATGAAGTGCTTGTCCAAGGCGATGGCGGTCGAGGCATCCGAGGCGCCTTCGTCGCTGCCGGGCTGTGGGCGGTAGGTCAGCGGCCCCTGCGGGAGCTGTGGCGTGGGCTCGGGTACCGGCTCGGGGACTGGACGGCCGATCTGCGGCAGACGCGCCTGCAGCTCGGTATTGATGTCGCGCAGGCGGTTGTTGAACAGCTCAAGGCTGTTGTCCAGGCGGCCCAGACTGGTGTTGAGCGTATTTTGCAGCGTGCTGCGAATCGAAGTGCTCAGGGTGCTGAGTGACTGGCTCAGTCCCGTGGTGTTCAGGCGGTTCATGGCAGGCAATGCCCTGTGGCAGCTAAGGTGCCCTGCATTTAATGCCCGGCCTGTGAACAGCCGGTGGCATGCCCATGGCATCGCGGTGACGTTTTTTGTACACGCAGCACTGTCATTCCCCTGACACCTGCGGCTGGCTTGATGCAGCGATCAATCACCTGAAGGGGATGCTCCCATGAATTTTCGTCTGCAGTTGCTGCATGCCTCGGATATGGAAGGCGGTGGCGGTGACCTGCTCAATGCGCCGAATTTTGTTGCGATCGTCGATCATCTGGAGGATCAGCAGGCCAATACGCTGTTTATCTCCTCCGGTGACCTGGTGCTGCCCGGGCCGTACCTGAGTGCCGCAGCCGATGCCAGTATCCAGCCGGCCCTGCAAAGTGCCGCAGAACAGCTCTATGGCCTGCCGGCGGGCAGTCTCAGCGGGCTGCAGGCCGCCTCGGGACGTGTCGAGACCCTGCTGATGGATCTGCTGGATGCCAGTGCCGTGACCCTGGGCAACCATGAGTTCGATCTGGGGACCGGGCTTCTGGCAGGCATGGTCGCTCCGGTGGTCTCCGGCACCACCTTGGCGGATATTCAGTGGGTGGGTTCGCAGTTCCCTTATCTGTCCGCCAACCTGGACCTGTCCGGTGACCGCACGCTGGCTCCGCTGGCCACGACCGGCATCGTGTCCAGTGCCAGTCTGGTGACCACACCGCAAAGCCTGCTCGAAGGCGCCGCCCCCTCACGCTTTGCGCCAGTGGTGGTCAGCGAGGTGGGGGGCGAGCAGATCGGTATCATCGGCCTGACCACGCAGATCCTGGCCAGTATCTCCTCGCCAGGTGGCGTCAAGGTGGTCGGTGAGGGGCGCAATGACATGCGCGCGCTGGCGGATCTGCTGCAGCCGCTGATCGATCAGCTCGAGGCGCAGGGCGTCAACAAGATCATCCTTGCCTCGCATCTGCAGCAGATCCAGTTCGAGGAGGAGCTGGCGG
Organism: Pseudomonas eutrophicaquae; assembly: GCF_023544715.1. Taxonomy (GTDB): domain Bacteria; phylum Pseudomonadota; class Gammaproteobacteria; order Pseudomonadales; family Pseudomonadaceae; genus Geopseudomonas. Next base: position 37,031 of record NZ_JAMJEZ010000009.1, read on the forward strand.
GCCTTCTGCGTGGGGTGGATATCATCATGGCCGGTGGCTCCAACGCACTGCTGGCCAACGAGAAGGATCAGGCCGATGGTCTGTTCCCCGGGGCTGCGCAGCCCTACAAGGCTTATCCGATCCTCACCCGTGATGCGGCGGGCAACGATGTGGCGATCGTCAACACCGATGGTGGCTGGCGTTATGTCGGCGAGCTGAATGTGGAGTTCGATGCGGCCGGCAAGCTGCTGGCCGGTTCGATTTCCCAGGCTTCGGCGGGGGTCTACGCCAGCACCGATGCGCAGGTGGCGGCTCTCTGGGGCAGCACCGAGGCCGCGTTCGTCGAGGGCACCAAGGGGGCGATTGCCCGTGATTTGGTTGATGCCGTGGCAGGCTTTGTCGCCACCCAGGACGGCAATGTGCTGGGGCTGAGCAGCGTCTATCTAGTCGGCGAGCGTGGCGCGGTGCGCAGCGAGGAGACCAACCTCGGTAACCTGACCGCCGATGCCAATCTCTGGTATGCACGGCAGACCGATGCCAGCGTGATGGTGTCGATCAAGAATGGCGGGGGTATCCGCGAGCCGATCGGGCGCGTCGTCATCGAGGGCGCCGATGGCCTGATCGACAAGCAGGCGCCGGGCGCCAATCCTGCGATCGGCAAGCCTGAGGGGGGGATTTCCCAGCTGGATATCGCCTCCTCGCTGCGCTTCAACAACGATCTGTCCGTGATCAGTGTCACCCGTGCCACGCTGGTCGAGGTACTCGAACATGCGGTGGCGGCCACCGGTCCGAGCCTGACACCAGGCGCGTTTGCCCAGGTGTCCGGTATCCGCTACAGCTTCGACTGGAGCCAGCCGGCGGGCGCCCGGATCCAGAACGCGGCGATCGTCGATGAGGCGGGCAACACCCTGGATGTGCTTGTGGCCAATGCGCGTCTGGTGGGGGATGCCGCGGCCGAGGTGCGCATGGTAACGCTGGGCTTTCTCGCTGATGGCGGGGATGGTTATCCGCTGGGTGAGGGGCGTTACAGCCAGCGGGTCGATCTGCAGACGGCGCTGGACGGCCGTTCCGGACAGTCGACCTTTGCAGTCGATGGTAGCGAGCAGGATGCCTTTGCCGAGTACCTGCTGGCCCAGTATGCCGAGCAGCCTTATGAGGTGGCGGAAACGCCCGCCAGCGAGGATATGCGCATCCAGAACCTGGCCTTGCGGGATGATCAGGTGCTCAAGGCGCCGGTGGATCCGCTGCTGCGTCTTTATGATGCCGCCTTCAACCGCGGGGCAGACGGTACGGGGCTTGGCTACTGGCTGGATCAGCGCAGCGAGCTGTCGCTGCTGCAGGTGGCGGAGTCCTTCCTGGCGTCTGCGGAGTTTGCGGCGCTGCAGGTGCCGGTCGGCAGCGAGGCGTTTATTGATCTGCTCTATGCCAATCGTCTGCAACGCAGTGCCGATGAAGCGGGCAAGGCCTACTGGTTAGGCGAGTTGCAGGAGGGCAAGAGTGCTGCACTGGTACTGCTGGGGATCAGTGAGTCCGCCGAGAGTCTGGCGCTGGCACCCTGAGCAACCTCGACAGGAGCGGGCGGGTGACTCGGTGGGTCACCCGCCTTTTTATCAGAACGCCAGCTCGCTGGCGGGTGCCTGGCCAACGCTCTGAATGAAGCTGTTCACCTCTGCCTCGGTCAGTCGAATGAACTCGGCCGAGTCGCTGAAGCCGCGTACCACGTCCTGGCGCTGCATCTGCTGGCTGTCGAGCTGGTTCATCCACCAGTTCAGGCCGCTCTGATCGGCCTGGCGATCGAGCACATTCAGGTAGAGCTGGTTGATGAAGCCGGCATTGTCGAGCGTGCTGTAGGTCGTCTGGAACTCCTGGCTGATCAGGAAGCTGTCGATGACCTCCTCAAAACGCATGCCGCGCTCGAGCTGCTGGTCCCAGTAGCGAAAGCCGTCCTCATCCGGCCGACGATCGAAAACCGCCATGTAGAGCCGGACCAGCCCCTGGTCTTCAGCGCGGGCTGCCGCAATGCTCTGGGTCGGCGCAGCGCTGGTGAGGGTGGTCTGGGGGAGGGTGGTGCTGGTGCTGCCTGGGCGACTGTAGGTCTCGGAAACTTCCTGATAGATGCCGTTGCCGCCAAGATCACGATAGATCGACGTTTCCAGCCAGCCATCGTCGAACTCGGTCTTGACCACATCGCGACCGGACAGGCTGTAGCGCTCATCGGTTTCGATGGGGTCGAGTTCCCAGCGTCCATCGTCGAATTCGTAGACCCGCACGATCTGCCCGTTCTGGATCTCGAAGCGCTTGAAGTCATCTGCAGAGCCAACGCTCTGAATGAAGCTGTTCACCTCTGCCTCGGTCAGTCGAATGAACTCGGCCGAGTCGCTGAAGCCGCGTACCACGTCCTGGCGCTGCATCTGCTGGCTGTCGAGCTGGTTCATCCACCAGTTCAGGCCGCTCTGATCGGCCTGGCGATCGAGCACATTCAGGTAGAGCTGGTTGATGAAGCCGGCATTGTCGAGCGTGCTGTAGGTCGTCTGGAACTCCTGGCTGATCAGGAAGCTGTCGATGACCTCCTCAAAACGCATGCCGCGCTCGAGCTGCTGGTCCCAGTAGCGAAAGCCGTCCTCATCCGGCCGACGATCGAAAACCGCCATGTAGAGCCGGACCAGCCCCTGGTCTTCAGCGCGGGCTGCCGCAATGCTCTGGGTCGGCGCAGCGCTGGTGAGGGTGGTCTGGGGGAGGGTGGTGCTGGTGCTGCCTGGGCGACTGTAGGTCTCGGAAACTTCCTGATAGATGCCGTTGCCGCCAAGATCACGATAGATCGACGTTTCCAGCCAGCCATCGTCGAACTCGGTCTTGACCACATCGCGACCGGACAGGCTGTAGCGCTCATCGGTTTCGATGGGGTCGAGTTCCCAGCGTCCATCGTCGAATTCGTAGACCCGCACGATCTGCCCGTTCTGGATCTCGAAGCGCTTGAAGTCATCTGCAGACATGGCGTGTTGCCTCCTGTGGTGGGAGGCCCAACGCTAGGTGCATCATCTTAACCATGCCTTAATGCGACGCGCCTTGGTGGAGGTGACCTTATTTTTGTTTGACATCCCCCATACTTTCGCTAGAATGCGCGCCGTTGCAACGCCGGCCTCCCGGTCAGCAGAAAGTTGCAGCGTTCTTGCGAAGTGCCCATATAGCTCAGTGGTAGAGCACTCCCTTGGTAAGGGAGAGGTCAGCAGTTCAAATCTGCTTATGGGCTCCACTTCGATCTGTGAAGATCTTCACGCTTGCTGTGTTTTCAAGATCCCGTTTTTCCGGTGCATACTGGCGCTCCATTCAACTGCGCAAGGTGTTGTCTTTTCATGCCTAATCTTCAGGTCGTCTCTGTCTCCCGTCATGCCGGTCAGCGCTGGCAGCGCTACACCAGCTATGCCTTTGCCCGCGGCGATGCGCTGTGCCCGCTGGTGGCCCAGGAGCTGCCCAAGGTGCTGATGAGCCTGCCGATCGGCTTCATCAAGGTGGGAGACGGCTTCCTGCCGGCCGCGATCATGGGGCTGCAACCGGGCAAGAACCTGCTGGTCGCCCCGGATGGTCGCTGGCTGACCAGTTACATTCCGGCGGCTTATCGGGGCTATCCGTTCAGTCTGGGCAGAACCGCCGAGGGTCAGCGGGTGCTGTGCATTGACGAAGACAGCGGTCTGCTCAGTGCCTCCGAAGGCGAGCCGTTTTTCGATGAGGCTGGCAAGCCCGTGCAGGCCATCAGTGATGTGCTGGCCTTCCTCAGTCAGGTGCAGAACAACCGCGAGGCCACCGAGCGGGCCTGTGCGGTGCTGCAGGCTCATGGTCTGATCCGCAGCTGGCCGATCAAGCTGCGGGGGGATAGCGGCGAGCAGGAGCTGGCCGGCCTCTACTGCATCGACGAGGCGGCCCTCAAGGCGCTGCCGGCCGAGGCGCTGGGTGCGCTGCGCGATGCCGATGCCCTGTCGCTGGCTTACTGCCAGTTGCTGTCGATGCAGCACATCACCCAGCTTGGCCCGCTGGCTGACGCCCATGCCCGTGCCGCGCAGAAGGCCGCCGGGCAGACGGGCAAAGCCGAGCTGGATCTTGAGTTCCTCAACCGTAGCGAGACCATCAGTTTCGGTTGAGGCGCACCGCGCTGCCGCCGGCCTGCAGCGCGGTGATGGCCGGCCCTCTGGTCTACACTAGCCAGATAGCCGATGTTGCAAGGGGGGATAGGCCATGAACCGATCGATACTGGGAGTGCTGTGTGCCGGACTCTGCTGCAGTCCGGCCCTCCAGGCCGCCGACCGCCAGAGCGTCAGCGATCTGCCCGAGTGGCTGGGTGCACGCATTGATCCGGTGCATGCCAGCCTGACAGGCTGGGTGGATGATGCCTCCCGCAGCATCGATGGCTTCTTCGGCACCAACGACAGCCTGACGGTCGAAAACCGCTCTTACCTGCGGGTCAGCGAGGAAATGGAGTGGCTCGAATCGGAAGGCTTCAGCCATGACTTCAACCTGCGCTTTCGCCTCGATGTGCCGACCACGCGTGAGCGCCTGCGCCTGATCATCGAGAGTGACCCCGAGGAGGCCCAGGGTACGCTGAGCGAGCAGGGTGCCAACCGCCTGCGTGGCGATCTGCGCGACCGGCGCAGTTCGGTGATGGGCCTTGAGCAGCGCGGGCGCACCGACAAGCGCAGTGGCTGGGAGAACCGCTTCACCGGTGGGGTCAAGTTCCGTCTGCCGCTGGATCCGTTCCTGCGCTTTACCAGCGAGCGGCTCTGGTCGCTGGGGGAGGGGCCGTGGGAGCTGTCGTCTTATAACCGCCTGTCCTGGTTCGACAGTGACGGCTATTCGGCGCGCAGCCGCTGGGATATCGGCCGCCCGCTGGATGACGTCCACCATCTGCGCTTTGTCACCCAGTTCCAGTGGCAGGAGGAGCTCGACAAGCTGGAAATGTCGCAGTCGGCCGAGATCAACCGCATCATCGACAGTCGCAGTGCGATCCGTTACGCCGCCGTGGCGGTGGCGCAGAGCCTGTCCAGCCCGCGTGTCGAGGACTACTATCTGCAAGCGCTGTACCGCCGGGATATCCACCGCGGCTTCGTGTTCGCTGACGTGGTGCCGGAGCTGCACTTCCCCCGTGAGGCCAACTTTGATCCGCGCTGGGCGCTGACCCTGCGTCTGGAAATGTACTTCCGTGGTGACTTTGTCTGGCAAAATTGAGCACTGGTTCCTGAGGGTTTTTTGACGCCGGTCGCGGCCTTCGGGAAGGGTGTTCTTTGTGCGAGGTCACTGATGGTTGCTACGACGCTGTCCTATACCGATACCCGTTACAAGGCCTCGGCAGAGCTGGGATATGGGGGTGTGGTGCGGGTATCGGCCGGTGGCTACTACGGTACTGGTGTGTTGCTGCTGGATGGCCGCGCAGTACTCACGGCAGCGCACCTGCTGCAGGGCTATACCTCGGCCAAGGTAAGTTTCGAGACCACGGTCGGCAGCTCGTCGCTGACCAGCTCGAATTTCACCCTGCATCCGCGCTATGACAACATCAATCTCAACAACGACCTGGCCCTGATCTGGCTGCCGCAGGCGGCGCCCGTTGCCGCCGTGCGCCATGACCTGTACCGCGAATCCGATGAGGTCGGCCAGGCGTTCCAGCTGATCGGCTATGGGGTCCCGGGTACCGGCAGCACCGGCATCGATGCCAGCTACACCGGCAGTCCGATGCGCCTGCGTGCGATCAACCGCTTCGAGGCAGAAATCGATGCCCTGGATGCGGCGATTGGCCTGAGCTGGCAGCCCTTGGCAGGCAGTCAGCTGCTGGCCGACTTCGACAGCGGCCAGGTGACCAACGATGCCTTTGGGCAGCTTCTGGGGCTCCGCGATATGGGCTTCGGGCTCTCCGAGGGCTCGATCACCACCGGCGACAGCGGTGGCCCGGCGTTCATCGGCACCCAGGTGGCCGGCATCGCCAGCTACATCACCACGGTCAGCCGTGGTTTGGCCCATCCGGACATCGACACCACCTTCAACAGCAGCTTCGGCGAGCTGGCTTCCTGGCAGCGGGTCAGTTACTACCAGCAGTGGATCGACCAGAGCCAGCGTGCCCAGTACCGCGATGCGCCGACGCGTCCCGAGGAGGTCAAGACCAGCCTCGCCGAGGGCAATATCGGTACCCAGCTGACCTACTTCCTGCTGCAGTTCACCGGAGTGCGCAGCGATCCGCAGCAGTGGCTGAGTGTCGACTATGTAACCCGTGACGGCACTGCCGTGGCCGGTGAGGACTACCTGGCCGTCAGCGGCACCCTGGTGCTGTACCCCGGCGAGAACCAAGCGGTGATTGCTGTGGAGATCATCGGCGACAGCCGCCGCGAGCCGGATGAGGTCTTCTACCTTGATGTCTTCAACCCGATCGGTGGCAGCTTTGGTGAGGGCGTGGTCAAGCTGTCGGCCATGCGCACTCTTCTTAACGACGACCTGTTTGCCTGAGCATTGCCTGCGTCCCCCGCCATCTTCCGCGCCACTGTCATGTGCCCGGCCAATCCTGCCGGGCAGCGGCAGGGCTCTGCGCCGCGCCTTTGCCACCTGATGCCCCGCAGTACGCAAAATATTTGTACAGGATGATTTGATCTGTACAGATAGGCGTCTAGCCTCTGCTCATAACCTGTACGAATGGCGCTGCGCTTGTACAGGTTTTTCGGCGCAGCGCCCTTTCTACCTGCCTTGATGACCCTTGTTGTGACCCTGAGGCCTGAACGGCGAACGGGCCGCGCACACGAGCGTCACCCGCGAGCGGCGGCAGGTACTTCGGCAGAGGGTGTGGAGGTGGATCATGGTTGCGCTGGCTTATGCCCCGAACAATCCCCCGACCGGCAGTGTCAGTGCGGTAGATGCCTTGGGTGGCGTGGTACGCATCTCCTCGGGCGGCAGCTACGGCACCGGTGTGCTGCTGTTTGATGGCCGCGCGGTACTGACCGCCGCCCACATCTTCAAGGATCCGCAGCGTGCCACGGTGCACTTTGAGACCGCCAGCGGGCGCCAGTCGCTGGTCAGCGAGCGGATCATCTTCCATGCCGGCTATGATGCGGTGAACTATAACAACGACCTGGCGCTGGTCTGGCTGCCCGAGGCGGCGCCGCGTGAGGCCCTGCGCCACGGCCTTTACCGCGCCAGTGACGAGATCGGTCAGCGCTTTGAGCTGGTCGGCTACGGCCGGCCGGGGCTGGGGGATACCGGGATTGATCGCAGCGACAGCGGTGCGCCGATCCGCCAGCAGGCCAGCAACCAGTTCGATGCCGATGTCGGCAGCCTGACAAGCCAGGTCAACCTGAGCTGGGCGCCGCTGGCCGGCAGCCAGCTGCTCGCCGACTTCGACAACGGGCAGGCCGCGCAGGATGCGCTGGGCCGTCTGATCGGTCGCAGCAGTACAGGCCTTGGGCGCGAGGAGGGCTCACTGACCCCCGGTGACAGTGGCGGTCCGGCCTTCATCGGCAACCAGGTGGCCGGCATCGCCAGCTATACCGCCACCGTCAATCGCGGCAACATCAAGCCGGATGTCGACACGCTGCTCAACAGCAGTTTTGGCGAGCTGGCAATCTGGCAGCGGGTCAGCCATTACCAGCAGTGGATCGATCAGACCCAGCGCGCCCAGTACCGTGACGCCCCGACCCGTGCCGATGAGGTCAGCACCACCGTGATCGAGGGCGATCGCGGCACCACGCTCACCTACTTTCTGCTGCAGTTCAATGGTCTGCGCAGCGAGCCGCAGCAGCGCGTCAGTGTCGATTACGCCACCCGCGATGGCAGCGCCCGCGCCGGCGAAGATTACCTGCCGGTCAATGGCACCCTGGTGCTGTATCCGGGCGAGGATCAGGCGGTGATTGCCGTGGAGATTCTGGCGGACACCCGGGCTGAGGGCAGTGAAAACTTCTTCCTCGACATCTTCAACCCCGTGGGTGGCCGGTTTGGCGAGGGGGTGATCCGCCTTTCGGCCGAGCGCATCATCCTCGACAACGACGGGGCGATGTGGGGCTAGCCCCGCGATGTGGCGTGTATAATCCGGGGCATCCTCCCCAGTCAGGTAACTGCCGTGCGCACACGTCCACTTGTCCGGCTCGGCGCGCTGTGTGCCTTCGCGCTGCTGGGTGGCTGCTTTGCCACCAAGACCAGCCAGGCACCGATTGCCACCACCTATCCCCTCAGCGAGCAGCAGCGCATGCAGGCGGCCTGGCACTGGGAAATCCTTGCCCGCGACCAGGCGCAGCGCATCCTGGAAAACCCGCGCCTGCGTCTGCTGCCACTGTATGTGGCTGGCCCCGAGGATGGAGGGGAGGGCAATGGGTTTCACCGCGGCTATCACGCCTTGCTGACCAGCGAGCTGGTTGCAGGCGGGGCACGGGTTTCGACGGTGGCCGAGCAGGCCGCCGAGGTGCGCTTCGGGGTGCAGACCGTGCGCCATCGCGGGCGCGGCTTCGTGCGGCCGCCGCAGGGCGCTTTCACCGCGCTGGCCGCCGGCATTGCGGTGGCTACCTTGCCCTATAACCACTGGAGCGAACCGGCGCTGGCGCTGATTCCAGGTGCGGTGCTGGCGGATCTGTTCAGTGGCAGCTGGACCTATACCGGCAATGACGAGGTGATCATCACCACCCAGGTGATCGAGAATCAGCGCATCCTCTACTCGGCCTCGAACCTCTATTACATCAACCGCGCTGACCGTGATCACTATGCCCGGCCGTCTGCCCCGCCCAGCCTGCTGCCGATCGTCCCCGTCACCGACCGCTGGTAAGCGGCCCACGCCCTGGAGTCGCAAACCGTGCGCCCTGTCCGACTGCTGACCTGTCTACTGCTGGCCCTGCCGCTGGCAGCCTGCGAGCCGATCTACTCGCCCCACACCGCCTGGCGCACGGTCGATCGACTGGCCAGCCCCGATGCCCGGCTGGCCAGCCTGATCGAGCGCGAGGCGCGGCGCATGGTGGCGGCACACCCCAGGCTGTTCCAGCACAGCCCGCTGATCGCCGCCTCGTTTGTCGATATCGACCGGCTGGGCAGTTCCTCGACCTTCGGGCGCATGGCCTCGGAGCTGTTCGCCGGCACGCTGGCCCGCGAGGGCATGTTGGTGCGCGAGGTCAAGCTGCGGGAAAGCCTGTTCATCGAGGCCAGCGTCGGCGAGCTGCTGCTCTCGCGTGAAGTCGAGCAGCTGGCCCGCCAGCACGCCGCCCGCTCGATGCTGGTTGGCACCTATGCCATCGGCCAGAGCCATCTGTATCTGAGTGTGCGGATCGTGCAGGTCGGCAGTGCCCTGGTACTGGCCAGCAGCAGTCTGCAGCTGGAGCTGACGCCAAACCTGCGGGCGCTGCTTGGGGTTTATTGAGTACAGCGCCATCGCGGGCGATCTGCCTACGGGCGGCACAGGCAGCCCGCTGCGACAGGGCTGGCCGCCACGCCCGGCGCCGTTTAGACTCTGCGGGTTTCTTGTCGGGGTGCCTGATGTTGCAGGCTGAGATCGGAAGGGTCCGAATCCCGTTGAACCTGATCGGGTTAGTACCCGCGTAGGGAACAAGATGTCCTCGCCGTCTGGCGGGGGTTCTCCTGCCACTCAGGTTCGCTCCGGCAATTCCCGCTGTCCGTGGAGAGTCGCATCGATGAGTGCCAGCCCGTACCAGAACCTGAGCGAATCCGCCCAGGTCGATCAGCAGTCCGTCCAGCCGCTGCCCAATTCCCGCAAGGTCTACGTCGAGGGTTCGCGCCCGGACATCCGCGTGCCGATGCGCGAGATTTCCCTGGCCGATACCCCGACCGACTTCGGCGGCGAGCAGAACGCCCCGGTGCTGGTTTACGACACCTCCGGTCCCTACACCGACCCGGCCGTACAGATCGACGTGCGCAAGGGGCTGCCGGATGTGCGCAGCGCCTGGATCGACGAGCGCGGCGACACCGAAAAGCTCTCCGGCCTGACCTCCGAGTTCGGCAACCGTCGCCTGAATGACGCCGAGCTCTCCGCCATGCGCTTTGCCCATGTGCGCAACCCGCGCCGCGCCAAGGCCGGTGCCAACGTCACCCAGATGCACTACGCGCGCCAGGGCATCATCACCCCTGAGATGGAATACGTCGCCATCCGCGAGAACATGAAGCTGGCCGAGGCCCGTGCGGCGGGGCTGCTCGATCAGCAGCATCCGGGGCATAGCTTCGGCGCGGCTATCCCGAAGGAAATCACCCCTGAGTTCGTCCGCGAGGAAATTGCCCGTGGCCGCGCGATCATTCCGGCCAACATCAACCACGTCGAGCTGGAGCCGATGATCATCGGCCGCAACTTCCTGGTGAAGATCAACGGCAACATCGGCAACTCGGCGCTGGGCTCCAGTATCGAGGAAGAAGTCGCCAAGCTGACCTGGGGTATCCGCTGGGGTTCGGACACCGTCATGGACCTGTCCACCGGCAAGCACATCCATGAAACCCGCGAGTGGATCATTCGTAACTCGCCGGTGCCGATCGGCACCGTGCCTGTCTATCAGGCGCTAGAGAAGGTCGGTGGCATCGCCGAGGATCTGACCTGGGAACTGTTCCGCGACACGCTGATCGAGCAGGCCGAGCAGGGCGTGGACTACTTCACCATCCACGCCGGCGTCTTGCTGCGCTATGTGCCGCTGACTGCCAAGCGCGTCACCGGCATTGTCTCGCGCGGTGGCTCGATCATGGCCAAGTGGTGCCTGGCGCACCACAAAGAGAATTTCCTCTACACCCACTTCGAGGAAATTTGCGAAATCATGAAGGCCTACGACGTCAGCTTCTCGCTGGGCGACGGCCTGCGTCCGGGCTCGATTGCCGACGCCAACGACGCTGCACAGTTCGGCGAGCTGGAAACCCTCGGCGAGCTGACCAAGATCGCCTGGAAGCACGACGTGCAGACCATGATCGAAGGTCCGGGCCATGTGCCGATGCACATGATCAAGGAGAACATGGACAAGCAGCTCGAATGCTGCGACGAAGCGCCGTTCTACACCCTCGGCCCGCTGACCACCGATATTGCCCCCGGTTATGACCACATCACCTCCGGCATCGGCGCGGCGATGATCGGCTGGTTCGGCTGTGCGATGCTCTGCTACGTCACCCCGAAGGAGCACCTCGGCCTGCCGAACAAGGACGACGTGAAGACCGGCATCATCACCTACAAGATCGCCGCCCACGCGGCGGATCTGGCCAAGGGTCATCCGGGTGCGCAGATCCGCGATAACGCATTGAGCAAGGCACGCTTCGAGTTCCGCTGGGAGGACCAGTTCAACCTCGGCCTCGACCCGGACACCGCGCGCAGCTACCACGACGAGACCCTGCCCAAGGAGTCGGCCAAGGTCGCGCATTTCTGCTCGATGTGCGGGCCGAAGTTCTGCTCGATGAAGATCACCCAGGATGTGCGCGAGTACGCCGCCAATCTGGAGCGCATCGATGCACTGGAGGTTGATCTCAACGTCGCTGACCTGGAGCGCGAGATGCAGGCCAAGGCCGCCGAGTTCAAGGCCCAGGGCTCGCAGCTCTACCACAAGGTCTGATCCACCGCGCGATAACAACGGGCTTGCGGGCCCGTTGTTGTGTCTGGCGGCGGCGCGGCTGGGCAGACACAAAAAAGCCCTGCACGCAGGCAGGGCTTTGGCACCTTGGCGGAGCTTAGCGCTCCAGGTACTGGAGCTTGTCTTTGATGCCATCCCACTCTTCGGCGTCGGCCAGGGCTTCCTTCTTTTCGGTGATGTTCGGCCAGATTTCCGCCAGATCACGGTTCAGGTCGATGAACTCCTGCTGGTCTTCGGGGACCTCATCCTCGGAGAAGATCGCCTGTGCCGGGCACTCCGGCTCGCACAGAGCGCAGTCGATGCACTCATCGGGATGAATGACCAGGAAATTCGGGCCTTCGTAGAAGCAGTCCACCGGGCAGACTTCCACGCAGTCGGTGTACTTGCACTTGATGCAGTTGTCGGTAACGACGAAGGTCATGTTCTTATCTCTCCTCAGGCAGGTGCCCGCCGCGGCAGGGCGGGCGCGATTCTAGCAGCTTGCCCGAAGTGGCGTTATATCTGGGTCTTCCAAGCATATATCAGCTCCAACGCCTGACGCGGGGTGAGGTCGTCGGCCTCCAGACTGCCAAGGGCCTCCAGAATCGGGTGGGGCAGGCTGGCGAACAGATCCGCCTGCAGCGGGGCCGCAGGGCTTGTGACCGGTGCTGGCGTGTCAGCCGGGTTAGGCGCGGGTGATGGGCGGTAGGCGGGGGCGGCGTGCTCGGCCACGCCGTCTGGGTGGACAGGCGCCTCGCCCGGCACCGTGCTACCCGTATGGGGCAGGCTGCTGTCCTCCAGGCGCTGCAAGTGAGTGCGGGCGCGGGCGATCACGCTGCCCGGCACCCCGGCCAGCTGGGCGACCGCCAGACCATAGCTCTGGCTGGCTGAGCCCGGCAGCACATGGTGCAAAAAGATGATCCGCTCGTTGTGCTCGACCGCAGCCAGGTGCACGTTGGCCACCACGGCTTCCGCGTCGGCCAGCACGGTCAGCTCGAAATAATGGGTGGCGAACAGCGTGAAGGCCCGCTGAGCGGCCAGGTGCTCGGCGGCCGCCCAGGCCAGCGACAGGCCATCGAAGGTGCTGGTGCCGCGCCCGACCTCATCCATCAGCACCAGGCTGTGGGCGGTGGCGTTGTGCAGGATGCTGGCTGTCTCGCTCATCTCCACCATGAAGGTCGAGCGCCCGCCGGCCAGATCGTCACTGGAGCCGATCCGGGTGAAGATCCGATCAACCATCGACAGCCGGCAGGCATCGGCCGGCACGAAGCTGCCGATATGCGCCAGCAGCACGATCAGCGCCGTCTGGCGCATATAGGTGGATTTACCGCCCATGTTCGGCCCGGTGATGATCAGCATCCGCGTACTGTCATCCAGATGCACATCATTGGCCACGAACGGGGTGCTGAGCACCTGCTCGACCACCGGATGCCGCCCCTGGGTGATCTCCAGGCACGGCTCCGTGACGAACACTGGGCAGTTGAGATTCAGAGTCAGCGCCCGTTCGGCGAGGTTGCTCAGTACATCCAGCTCGGCCAGCGCGGCGGCACTGTCCTGCAGCGGGGCCAGCGACTCGATCAGGGTGTCGAGCAGTTCCTCGTAGAGCAGCTTTTCGCGCGCCAGGGCACGGCTCTTGGCCGACAGCGCCTTGTCCTCGAAGGCCTTGAGCTCGGGGGTGATGAAGCGCTCGGCGCCCTTGAGCGTCTGGCGGCGGATGTAGTCGGCCGGGGCCTGCTCGGCCTGTACTCGGGGCAGCTCGATGTAGTAGCCATGCACGCGGTTGTAGCCGACCTTGAGGTTGGGCAGGCCGGTGCGGGCCTTTTCGCGGGCTTCCAGGTCCATCAGGTACTGGCCGGCGTTCTCGCTGAGCAATTGCAGCTCATCGAGTTCGGCATCAAAGCCGCGGCGAATCACCCCGCCTTCGCGGATCACCGCCGGCGGGTTGTCGATAATGGCGCGCATCAGCCGCTCGGCCAGCTGCGGATAGGTGCGCACGCTGGCGGTGAGTTGCTGCAGATGCGGGGTGTCGAAGGGGGCCAGCGCCTCCTGCAGGGCCGGCAGGGCAGCGAGGGCATCGCGCAGCCGGGCCAGATCCCGCGGGCGGGCGCTGCGCAGGCCGATCCGCGCCAGAATGCGCTCCAGGTCGCCGATGTGCTTGAGCTGCGGCTGCAGCGTCTCGAAGCGGAACTGCTCAAGCAGCGCGGCGATGGCGTGCTGGCGCGCGGCCAGTTGCACCGGCTGGCGCAGCGGGCGATTCAGCCAGCGGCACAGCAGGCGGCTGCCCATCGCGGTCATGCAGCGGTCCATCACGCTCAGCAAGGTGTTGTCGCGCCCGCCGGTCAGGTTGGTGTCCAGCTCCAGGTTGCGCCGGCTGGCGGCATCCAGCACCACGGCCTCTTCCAGCCGCTCGTGGCGCAGGCTGCGGATATGAGGCAGGGCGCCGCGCTGGGTTTCCCGTGCATAGAGCAGCAGGCAGCCGGCCGCGCTGATCGCCAGAGTCAGTTCCTGACAGCCAAAGCCGTTCAGATCACGGGTGCCAAACTGCTGGCACAACGCCTTGAAGCCGGTGGCCTGATCAAAATCCCACGCGGCCCGCCGCCGGCAGCCGCCGCGCCGCTCGGCTGGCAGGTCCTGCGGCCAGTCATCGGGGATCAGCAGTTCAGCCGGATTGAGGCGCTCAAGCTCGGCGAGCAGCGGCTCCCAGCCACGGATTTCCTGCACGCTGAAGCGCCCGCTGGTGATGTCGAGGATCGCCAGACCAAACAGCCGCTCATCACCGAGCAGCGCGCCCAGCAGGTTGTCGCGCCGCTCATCAAGGAGCGCCTCGTCGGTCACGGTGCCCGGTGTGAGGATGCGCACAACCTGACGCTCCACCGGCCCCTTGCTGGTCGCCGGATCGCCGATCTGCTCACAAATCGCCACCGACTCACCGAGCTTGACCAGTTTGGCGAGGTAGGCTTCTGCCGAGTGGAACGGAATCCCCGCCATCGGAATCGGCTGTCCGGCTGACTGGCCACGGGCGGTCAGGGTGATGTCCAGGAGCTTGGCGGCCTTCTGCGCATCGGCATAGAACAGCTCGTAAAAATCGCCCATGCGGTAGAACAGTAACTGTTCGGGGTGATGCTGCTTGATCTTCAGGTACTGTTGCATCATCGGCGTGTGCGCCGAGAAATCATGCTGGCTCATGGCGGTTCGGCTTCGATCCAGAAAACGGCTAGTGTACGGTATCGCCCGGGCCACCTTCATCGCCTGTCACTGTGGAGCCTTGTTATGCCATCGATCACTGCCCTGGCCGAGCGCCTAGGTCAGCGCCTGCGCGAGCGTGGGCTGCAGGTCAGCTGTGCCGAGTCCTGTACCGGCGGCGGAATTGCCGAGGCGATCACCCGGATCGCCGGCTGCTCAGCCTGGTTTGAGGCCGGGTACGTGACCTACTCGAACGCACAAAAGACCGCACAGCTTGGCGTGCCGGCGGACTTGTTCGCGAAGGTCGGGGCGGTCAGCCGCGAGGTGGTCGAGGCCATGGCCCAAGGGGCGCTGCAGCGCAGCGGCGCGCAACTGGCGGTGGCGGTCAGCGGGATTGCCGGGCCAGGGGGCGGTACGGCCGACAAGCCGGTCGGTACGATCTGGCTGGCCTGGGCCGACCAGACGCGGTGCGGGAGTCTATGCTGTCATTTTTCCGGGGATCGCGCCGCGATTCGTCGGCAGACCATCGAGCAGGCTCTTGAGGGACTGCTGGCGCTGGCCGGCGGTGAGCCGCTGCCGGCAGGACGTTAACCGGTAGGCGACAGACCGTCGCCTGTGGAATAATCGCTGGCTACTTGTACAGCTAAATGCAGTCGAAGGGCTGCCCGGCACGAGAGGATATCAATGGACGAGAACAAGAAACGCGCCCTGGCGGTAGCCCTGGGGCAGATCGAACGTCAGTTCGGCAAGGGTGCGGTGATGCGCATGGGGGACCATGAGCGCCAAGCCGTTCCGGCGATCTCCACCGGCTCGCTGGGCCTGGACATCGCGCTGGGCATTGGCGGCCTGCCCAAGGGGCGGATCGTCGAGATCTACGGCCCGGAATCCTCGGGCAAGACCACCTTGACCCTGTCGGTGATCGCCGAGGCGCAGAAGCAGGGCGCGACCTGCGCGTTCGTCGATGCCGAGCATGCGCTGGATCCGGACTACGCCGGCAAGCTGGGGGTGAACGTCGATGACCTGCTGGTTTCCCAGCCGGACACCGGCGAACAGGCGCTGGAGATCACCGACATGCTGGTGCGCTCCAACGCGGTGGACGTGATCGTGGTTGACTCGGTGGCGGCGCTGGTGCCCAAGGCTGAGATCGAGGGCGAGATGGGCGACATGCACGTCGGCCTGCAAGCGCGTCTGATGTCCCAGGCGCTGCGCAAGATCACCGGCAATATCAAGAACGCCAACTGCCTGGTGATCTTCATCAACCAGATCCGCATGAAGATCGGGGTGATGTTCGGCAACCCGGAAACCACCACCGGCGGTAATGCGCTGAAGTTCTACTCCTCGGTGCGTCTGGACATCCGTCGTACCGGCGCGGTCAAGGAAGGCGACGAAATCGTCGGTAGCGAGACCCGCGTCAAGGTGGTCAAGAACAAGATGGCCCCGCCGTTCCGTCAGGCCGAGTTCCAGATCCTCTACGGCAAGGGCATCTACCGCAACGGCGAGATCATTGACCTGGGCGTGCAGCTGGGCCTTCTGGAAAAATCCGGCGCTTGGTACAGCTATCAGGGCAACAAGATCGGCCAGGGCAAGGCCAATGCCTCGCGCTACCTGGAGGACAACCCCGAAGTCTGCCAGGCGCTCGATTCGGCCATCCGCGCCCAGCTGCTCAACCAGCCGGGGCAGCCGGCGCCGGTTGCGGCAGAAGAAGACGATCTGGATCCGGATCTCTGATTCGATGGCCACTGTGCTCGACAGCCCGGCGGCCATCCGCCGGGCCGCCATGGACCTGCTGGCTCGGCGCGAATACGGCCGCGCCGAGCTGGCCCGCAAGCTGCGCCAGCGCGGTGCCGAGGCGGCGCTGATCGAGCCTGAGCTTGAGCGGCTGAGCGAGGAAGGGTTGCTCAGTGATGCGCGCTTTCTGGAAGTGTTCGTGCGCAGCCGCGCCGCCGCTGGTTACGGGCCGCGGCGCATCCGCGACGAGCTGCAGCAGCGTGGCCTGCCGCAAGGCGAGATTGCCCAGGCGCTGGAGCAGGCCGGGATCGACTGGGATGACAACCTGCGCGCGCTCTGGCAGCGCCGCTTCGGCGAGCGACCGCGCGATTCGCGTGAGCAGGCGCGGCAGATGCGCTTTCTGCTCTATCGCGGTTTTGCCAGCGAGCGGATCAGCCGCTTGCTGCGCGGCGGCACTACGCTCGACTGAGGTGGTTGCCCGAAATGGAAAAAGCCTGCCCCGAGGTACTCGGTGGCAGGCTTTTTTCGTTGATGGATTTGGGGAGCAGTCGCTCAGTGTTGTTGAGGCACGGCCCAGTCACAGAAATAGGTGGTTGATCGGGATCGGGCTTGCAACTATCCCCAGTTGCAAGAGGAGGGGCTATGTCCAAAAATGAAAAGCTACTGGAAAAGCTGCTCAACGAGCGGGCCAGCTTTACGTGGCAGGAGCTAGTGACCTTGCTGCGCCGGCTGGGCTACCGGCAACTGGAGGGTGCGGGCAGCCGGGTCAAGTTCGATAACGGTGACCCTCAGGCGCTGATTAGCTTGCACAAGCCGCACCCGGGCAACGAGCTAAAAACCTATATCCGGCGCCAGGTCATTGGACACCCCAAGGCAGGAGGACTGATTCCGTGAACAACTTGCTGCAACATCGGGGCTATTACGGCTCCATCGAGGCCAGCACTGAAGACAACTGCCTGTTCGGCAAGCTGCTTTTCATCCGTGCGCTGGTCAATTACGAGGGCGAGACGGTGGCCGAGTTACAGGCGGCCTTCCGTGAGGCCGTGGATGACTACCTGGCCACCTGCCAAGCGTTGGGCCAAGAGCCCGAAACGCCCTGCAAGGGCTCTTTCAATGTACGGGTCGGTCACGATTTGCATCTGGCGGCGAGCCTAGCTGCCAATCGGCATCGCATGAGCTTGAATGACCTCACCCGGCAAGCGCTGAGCGAGTATCTGCAGCACCACGGTTGAGCAATCGACGGGTATTCGAAGTGCATACCGGTGCAGGCCTTTCCGAATACCCTTCGATCAGCGTAATGCGTCAGACACTACCGGTCGCGCCCTCACGCTGCCAGTTCTGCGGCAGGTTGATGAAGTCGATCAGCTGGCGCAAACGGCCCTGATCGCGGCCGTTGAAGCGGAAGGTCAGGCGGGTCAGGTGGCAGAACTCCGGCTCGTCACGCTCCAGCTCGCAGTAGGGCTGCTGGCTGAATCCGCCCTCCACGCACAGATCACCGAAGCCCTCGTGCAGCTGCTGCAGGGCATGGGTGGTCAGCGGACGGTTCATGCGGATCGCAAAGTCCCCCTTGAGCCAGCGGCTGGAATGGTAGTTGCGGTAGAAATGGGTGATCTCCACCGCCGCCTCCTCGGCGCTGCTCACCAGTTTGATCAGGCTCATGTCGCTGGGCAGGATGTAGCGGTTATCTTCCAGCTGCTGGCGGACAAAGTGCAGGAAGTCCTTCCAGTAGCGCCCTTCCTCGACATCGATCATCACCACCGGCACGATCGGACTCTTGCCGGTCTGGATCAGGGTCAGCACTTCCAGCGCCTCATCGAGGGTGCCAAAGCCGCCCGGGAACAGCACCATCGCATCCGCTTCCTTGACGAAGAACAGCTTGCGCAGGAAGAAGAAGTGGAAGGACAAGAGGTTGCCGGTGCCATGCACCACCTCGTTGGCGCGCTGCTCGAAGGGCAGGGCGATGTTCAGGCCGAGGCTGTGCTCAAGCCCTGCGCCTTCGTGGGCGGCGGCCATGATGCCGTCCCCCGCACCGGTCACCGTCATCAGGTCATGATGGGTGAACAGCTTGCCCAGCTCGCGGGCCAGCAGATAGAGCGGATGGTCGGTCGGGGTGCGCGCTGAGCCGAATACCGTGACCTTGCGGCGGCGCTTGAACTGCTCGAGCATGCTGAAGGCATTTTCCATTTCGCGCAGGGTCTGCAGCATGATCTTGGCGTCCCAGCGGTTGCGATCCGCCTCGGCCATGCGCACCACGGTCATGAGCATTTCCCGGTACAGCGCCTGGTTGGGGCTGCCGGGCGGCACGCTCATGCTGATCAGCTCATCGAGCTTGTCACCCAGATCAATGGCGGTGGTCTGGAAATGGCGGGACAGGTAATCGTTGTTGTCGTAAGGCATGGTGGAACTCCTTGTTCTGGGCTGCGTGTTCTGGACTGCTCAGAGGGCGATCTGCTCGCCGGGCTCCGGGATCGTCGCGGTCCACTGCAGGCGCTCCTGCAGCGCCTGTTGCAGCACGTGCATCTTTTCCCGCTCGCCATGCACCAGATACAGCTCGGGGCGGTGGGTGAAATGGCTGACCCAGTCGATCAGTTGCGACTGGCCAGCATGGGCGGAGAAGCCGCCGAGGGTGTGAATCTGCGCGCGTACGGCAATCCGCTGGCGCAGCACGCGCACGGTCGGCGCACCATCGACGATGGCCCGCCCCAGGGTGCCGCTGGCCTGAAAGCCCGGGAAGACCACATGGCACTCCGGGCGCCACAAGTTGTGCTTGAAGTGATGGACGATGCGCCCGCCGTTGCACATGCCGCTGCCGGCAATGATGATCGCGCCACTCTTGACCCGGTTGATCGCCATCGAGTCGTCTGACTTGGGCGTGCAGTGCAGCACCGGCAGCCAGTCTTCGATGCGGCTGACCCCGTTTTGCGCCAGCAGGGCGCGGTCCTTGGGATCGAACTGCTCGTGGTAGCGCTGGTAGATGGCGTTGGCCTTGATGGCCATCGGGCTGTCGAGGAACACCGCCTGCTGCGGCAGGCGACCCTGCTGGTAGAACTGGCCGAGGTAGAACAGCAGATCCTGGGTGCGGCCGACCGAGAACGAGGGAATCAGCACGTTGCCGCCCTCGCGGTGGGCGCGGGCGAGGATATCGGCCAGCTCGTCCAGGGTGTCCGGGGTGCAGCGGTGATCGCGATCGCCGTAGGTGGACTCCATCAGCACCACATCGGCCTGATCGAGAATCGCCGGATCGCGCATCAGCGGCGAGCAGGTGTTGCCGAGATCCCCGGAGAACACCAGACGGCGGGTCAGGCCATGATCGTGGACTTCCAGCTCAACGATCGCCGAACCCAGAATGTGCCCGGCATCGTGGAAGGTCACGCTGATGCCCTTGGCGACCTCGGTCTTTGCGCCATACACAAGCGGACGACGCAGTTGCAGGGCCAGTTCGGTATCCGCCTCGGTGTACAGCGGCTGTACCGCGGGTTTGCCGAGGCGCGCGCGCCAGCGGCTTTCCCACTCGGCGTCCTTCTCCTGCAGGCTGGCGGAGTCGAGCAGCATCAGTTCGAGCAGGTCGCAGGTGGCGTCGGTGGCGTAGATCGGCCCGCGGTAACCCTTGGCGGCCAGGCGCGGCAGCAGGCCGCTGTGGTCGATGTGCGCGTGGGAGAGCACCACCGCATCAAGGCTCAGCGGGTCGAAGGGAAAGGGCTCGCGGTTGCGCGCTTCATCATCGCGGCATCCCTGGTGCATGCCGCATTCCAGCAGCACCCGGGCACCGTCACGGCTTTCGAGCAGGTAGCAGGAACCGGTGACTTGCTGGATGGCACCGATAAAGGTCAGCAGGGCCATGGGGCATTCCTTGTGTAAGAAAAGAGGGCCTGCCGGCACTGCTGGGCATACAGGTACCCGGCAGTCGGCGCAGGCGTTCTAGACTGAGCATAAACGACTTGCGGGGAATCCTTTCATGTCTCATCAGCTTTTGCCCAGCTTTGAAGAACTCGAGGCGCATGCCGAGCAGTATCCGGAGTTTGCCCGCTGGCGTGCGGGCTATGGTCCGTTGCGACACAGTGCCGAGACGCAGGCCGGCGTCTTTCGCCTCGCCCATCGCCTGGTGCAGGCCGGCCAGCAGCCGGATCTGCCCAGCGTCTACTGCCTGCTGGAAGCGCTGGATCGACTGACCTGCGCCGGGCAATGGCTGGTGCTGCACATGGGCTATGCCCGTCGCGTGCATCTGGATGGCGCGCCGCTGATGCCTGAGGACTTCAAGGCACAGCCCTTCACCGCTATCCGCGATGCGCTGCCCTGGGTGCCCGCCTATGCCGGCTATCTGGCGCTCAATGCTCTGAGCGGCGAAACCCGCGCCTGGCGTCTGGGCGAGGGGCGTGCGGGGGCGGCCATCGAGGCGTTCAATGTGCTGACCGGCAACCTGCATCCTGAACAGGCAGCGCGTTACCCCGTGGATGAGGCGGGCCTGAGCCGGTTGGTGGCAGATTTTGCCGCAAGCACGCCGGCGGCGGACGGGCTGGCGGGCGTACCGTTGGGGCCGTATCCCAGCGCCTACACCGCCGGCGCGCTCAGCGAGGGCAGTGAGCCGATATCGATCGTGCTGCAGTGCGTGCACCAGCCGTTGCCCGGTGAGACGCTGGTGGCCTGCCTGAGTGCAGAGGCGATCCAGCGCACCGCCAACTCTGCTGCTATGCCGTATTGGTGGCGCGTCGAGGACTGCGGCGTAGTGCTGCCGCTGGTGCTGGCGGGCGTCGGGGTGCCCCAGTCTGATGCGTTGCCGCCCGATGGGGGAGAGTTTTTGCGCAGCCGGGGCTTCGATCCTGTGCCGTTCGATGGCTGTGATCCGGCCGCCGTTGTCTGCGCCTTACATGAGATGGAGCAGCACCTGGCGCATCGCCTGGATGAGCAGCGCCGCGGGCTGCTGACCGATCCGCTGCCCTTGCCGTGCGGCCTGGCGGAGGATGTAGCGGGTGAGGAGGGGCTGTGGGGGGCTATTGATGATGAGGCGGCGTTGCGTGAGGCCGTGCAGCGCCAGATCGCCGCGCTGTGGGTCGAGCCCGAGGCCCTGCACGCGGCGCTCGCCACCGTGGCGCAGTCACGGCCGGGGCGGGTGCGCGAATCTGAGCAGGCGCTGGTCCAGCGTCAGCCCCCGTTACCACAGCAACCGGCACTGGCGTTCAGTGCCCTGGCGGCCCCGCCGCTGGAGGCAGTCGAGGCGTTCTTCCTCGCGCTGGCGGCAGCTAATCCGGCGCTGCGCCCGCGGGTGGCGCAGCCGCTGCCGACGGCTCCAATCGCGCCGCCACTGGAGGCGCTGCGCGCGGCCTTGCATGAGCGGGTCTGTGCGCCGCGCACGGCGCGCGAATCCCGGTTGGGTGCGGTGCTGGGCACTTTCAGCCCGGAGGAGGCGCTGGCGGTCTGCCTCGCTAATCAGGGCGGGCTGAACCTGCTGGTTTGCGAGGAGGCGCAGGGCAGCGCGCTGCTGGATGCGCTGCGTCAGACGCTGCGTTTTGCCCGCCAGCAGCGCGAGATCCGGCGCCCGGCCGGCTGGCTGGGCTGGCCGCTGGTACTCACGGCGCAGACGTGGGACGGCGTCCAGCCAGCACGCGCCCAGCAGGACACCTCGTTCGGTGAGGCGCTGCTGGGTGAGATGAGCGACGGCATCCGGCTGCTGTCCCCGGCCGATTACAACAGCACGCTGGCGCTGCTGGCGCCGATCTATCAGGCGCGGGGGCGGTTGGCCTGTCTGCTGCTGCCCCAGACTGAGCGCCCCTGCGTGTTCGATGCGCAGCAGGCCGAGCAGCTGGCCCGCGACGGTGCGCTGTGCGTGGCCGAGCACCAGGCACCGGGCGAGCCGCTGCTCCTGATCGCCCACGGCAGCCATCAGCTCAGCGAGATGCAGCGTGCCGCGCAGCGCCTGAGTGAGGTCGGGCTGGCGTGGCTGCTGGTGTATCTGCAGGAGCCGGGGCGTTTTCGTGCGCCGCGCGATGAGCTGGAGCAGGCAGTCTGCGCTGAGGATGCGCTGCGCGAGGCGTTGTTCCCGGTGCACATCACGCGCCGAGTGCTGCTGACGCATTTGCGCGCTGAAGTGCTGCGCGGGCAGCTCTGGCCACTGCTGCCCGATGCCGCGCGCAGCGTGGTGCTTGGTTATCGCAACCGTGGCGGCGCTTTTGATACTGCCGGGATGCTGTTCGCCAATCAGTGCACGTGGGCCTCGGTGCTGTCGGCTTGTGCGCGGCTCTTGGATATCCCGCGCACCGCGCTGCTCAGCGCCGAGGAGGCCGCGGCGCTGGTCGGGCGGGGTGATCCTGCCGTGTTGCGCTGAGGCGGGCGGGCAGGGCAGACGGAGGCTCTGTTAGACTCGCGCTCCCGTTTTCTCTGCTCGTCACCTGCCGGCGAGCGCGGCCTGCCCGGAGTTGCCCGATGTCCCACAGTGTTGCCCGTCTGCGCGAGGAGCGCCTGGCCCGCAGCCTCAAGCCATTTGTTGCCCGAGGCTCGCGGCTGGCGCGCTGCAGCCAGTGCCGTCTGGCGCCCAGCCACTGCCTGTGCGGGATGCGCCCGCAGGTGACGGCGCGCAGCCGGGTCTGCCTGCTGATGCATGACATCGAAGCCCTCAAGCCTAGCAATACCGGCTGGCTGATTGCCGACCTGCTGCCGGATACTCAGGCGTTCTGCTGGTCGCGCACCGCGGTGGATGAGGCGCTACTGGCGCTGCTGGAGGATCCGACCTGCCAGCCTTATGTGGTGTTTCCCGGTGAATATGCCGCGCCCGAGCGGGTCGTGCAGCAGGTTGCCGCGCCGCCGGCGGCGGATGCGCCCGCGCGGCGGCCGCTGTTCATCCTCTTGGACGCCACCTGGACCGAGGCGCGCAAGATGTTTCGCAAAAGCCCGTACCTTGAGCGCTTTCCGGTGCTCAGCCTGACCCCTGAGCAGCAATCGCGTTACCGCCTGCGCCGCTCGACCCGTGGCGAGCATTTGTGTACCGCCGAGGTGGCCGCGCTGTGTCTGGAGCTGGCCGGTGACAGCCGCGCGGCGCAGACGCTGGATGCCTATCTGGATGTGTTCAGCGAGCGCTATCTGGGCAGCAAGCGCCAGCAGGCGGCCAATCTGGACAGCGAGGCCCATCAGCGTCTTCAGGCGTTTCTGGACTGATCCCCGGGGCGATTGCCGGCACGGGCTGGTACCCTGCGCCAGTGAGTCGCAGTAGAATGCCCACCCGCACCAATAACCGCAGGACCTGTCATGGCCACCTACGAAATCCTGATTGCCGACGATCACCCGCTGTTTCGCAGTGCCATGCAGCAGGCCCTGACCTTCGGGCTCGGTGATGAGGCGCGCTTGATCGAGGTCGCCAGCATCACCGAGCTGGAGGCGCATCTGGAGGCCAAGCGTGACTGGGATCTGGTGCTGCTCGATCTGAATATGCCCGGCGCCTACGGCTTCTCTGGATTGGTGCTGCTGCGTGGGCAGTATCCGCAGATCCCGGTGGTGATGGTCTCGGCCCAGGAGGAGGCGGCGGTGGTACAACGCTCGCGCGAGTTCGGTGCCAGCGGCTTCATCCCCAAATCCAGCCCGTTGGAAACCATCCAGAGCGCCGTGCGCGCGGTGCTGGACGGCGATACCTGGTGGCCGCCGCAGCTGGAAGAGGCCGCCGCGCTGTCCGATGAGATGCGTGCCGCCAGCGAAGGGCTGGCCAGCCTCACTCCCCAGCAGTTCCGGGTGCTGACCATGGTCTGCGAGGGGCTGCTGAACAAGCAGATTGCCTACGAGCTGAGTGTTTCCGAGGCTACCGTCAAGGCGCATGTGACGGCGATCTTCCGCAAGCTGGGTGTGCGGACCCGTACCCAGGCCGCGCTGCTGCTGCAGCAGATGGAGTCGGTGCCCTCTTAAGGTAGGCGCAAGCTGCGCGCGGCAGACTGGCTGCTTTCGTTCAGTCCATCCAGGTGATCCATGACATCCCCCTTCAAGGGCCAGCGCGGCCTGCAGCGCATCTTCAATGCCGCGGGGTACTCCCGCGACGGCCTGCTGGCAGCTCTGCGCGGTGAGGCGGCATTCCGCCAGCTGGTGCTGCTCAACCTGCTGCTGGTGCCGCTGGCTTTCGTGCTGGAGGTATCGCGTGCTGAGCGCGCGCTGCTGGTGGCGGCATGCCTGCTGGCGCTGATTGTCGAGCTGCTCAACTCGGCGATCGAGGCGGTGGTCGATCGCATCTCTCTGGAGCGTCACCCGCTGTCCAAGAATGCCAAGGACATGGGCAGCGCCGCGCAACTGGTGGCGCTGACCCTGATTGCGCTGGTGTGGGGCATCATCCTGCTGGGCTGAGTTTCAGGGCACTGCGGGCAAGGGCAGCTGGTCGCTGTGCTGGGCGCCGGCGCTGAACTGACGGCACAGCGCGACAAAGGCCTGCATGGCGCTGCTCTGGTACTTCTGGCGATGCCAGATAAAGCTGAACTGACGGCGCAGATCCAGCTCCGGGGTCTGCAGGGCCACCAGACTGCCGCGGCGCAGGGCATCGCGCAGCGCCAGCCGTGAGACGCAGCCGATCCCCAGCCCCGATTCCACCGCCCGCTTGATCGCCTCGGTATGCGCCAGTTCCAGCCGCACATCCAGCCGCGACAAATGATGGCGCATGCCCTGATCGAAGGTCAGCCGGGTACCCGACCCCTGCTCGCGCAGAATCCACGCCTCGCGGGTCAGGGCCTGCAGGGAGGCATGGCCCTGTGCGGCCAGGGGATGCTGTGGCGCGCAGAACACCACCAGCTCGTCTTCCAGCCAGGGATGCACCTCGATATCCGCCTGCTGGCAGTCCCCCTCGATCAGCCCCAGATCCAGCTCATGGCGCAGTACGCCCTGCACCACATGGCTGGTGTTCTGCACCTGCAGGCGCACCCGACACTCGGGGTGATCCTGCATGAAGCGCCCGACCAGCAGGGTGGCCAGGTAGTTGCCGATGGTCAGCGTGGCGCCCAGCTGCAGCGCGCTGAACCCGCTGCGCCCCTGCAGCAGCTGCTCGATTTCCGCCGCGCGATCCAGCAGCGCCACGGCCTTGGGCAACAGCTGTGCCCCCAGCGCATTGAGGGTCAGGCGCTTGCCCAGCCGGTCGAACAGCGGGCTGTCGTAATGGCGCTCCAGTTCGGCCAGTGAGGTGCTGGCCGCCGACTGTGACAACGCCAGCGACTCCGCCGCCCGCGAGACGTTCTCAAGGCGCGCGATGGCGGTGAAGACTTGCAGCTGCCGCAGGGTGAATCGCATATCTGTAATGCCTATTGGGTTTATCTTTAATATTCATTTAGCGGATATATTGCCGCGCTCTAGAATGCGCGGCAACCGGGCCGGTTGATGCCCGTCAGTTTGAGGAGTCCCCCCATGAGCAACCTGATCAGCGAGCGCGTCGTCAGTGTCCACCACTGGAACGATACCCTGTTCAGCTTCAAGACCACCCGCAATCAGGGGCTGCGTTTTGAGAACGGCCAGTTCGTGATGATCGGCCTGGAGGTCGAAGGCCGTCCGCTCATGCGGGCTTACAGCATTGCCAGCCCCAACTACGAGGATCACTTGGAGTTCTTCAGCATCAAGGTGCCGGACGGCCCGCTGACCTCGCGCCTGCAGCACCTCCAGCCCGGCGATGAGCTGATGGTCAGCCGCAAACCCACCGGCACCTTGGTGCTGCATGATCTGCTGCCCGGCAAGCACCTTTACCTGTTTGGCACCGGCACGGGGCTGGCGCCGTTCATGAGCGTGATTCAGGACCCGGAAACCTACGAGCGCTTCGACAAGGTGATTCTGGTGCACGGCGTGCGCTGGGTCAGTGAGCTGGCCTACTCGCAGTTCATCACCGAGGAGCTGCCGCAGCATGAGTACTTTGGCGAGCTGGTCCGCGAGAAGCTGATCTACTACCCGACCGTGACCCGCGAGCCATTCCGCAACCAAGGGCGAATGACCGACCTGATGCGCAGCGGCCAGCTGTTTGCCGACATCGGCCTGCCGCCGATCAACCCGCAGGATGACCGGGCGATGATCTGCGGCAGCCCGAGCATGCTGGAGGAGACCTGCGAGGTGCTGGATGGCTTTGGCCTGAAGATCTCGCCGCGCCTCGGTGAGCCGGGGGATTACCTGATCGAGCGCGCCTTTGTGGAGAAGTGAGGTTAGTCGCGCACCACTTCCAGCACGCGGATGCGGTCGGGCGCTGGGTAATGCCAGCGCACCTGCAGATCCCAGAACAGCACGCCATAGCGGCGCTCGGGCGTTGGGGTCTGATACGCCGGGCGCGGATCCTGTGCCAGGCACTGCTCGATCAGCTCAACCACCGGCTCACTCAGGCGCTGCGCCTGTGCATGCGCCTGGCGTAGCGCCTCGGCATCCCACTCGACTGTGATGGGGTGGGGCGGGGTTTCGGCGATGGCGTTATGGGCCTCTGGCACGCGGTCAGCGTAGGGGACATAGGGCTTGATATCGAGCACCGGCGTGCCATCCAGCAAGTCGATGCCGGACAGATACAGCCGCCCGGCCTCCACTTTGTCCAGCTTGACCACCGACTGGCCGATGCCATTGGGTCGGTGGGTGGCGCGGGTGGCAAACACGCCCAGCGAGCGGTTGCCGCCCAGCCGCGGGGGGCGCACCTTGAGGCGGGGTTCTTCCTCCAGGGCCTGATGGAACAGGAACAGCAGCCAGACATGACTGACCTGCTCAAGGCCAATCACCGCACGGCCATCCTCGAAGGGCGGCAATAGCTCCAGTACGCCACGGGCTGCCGGCGCCAGCTGCGGCTGGCGGGGGATGGCGAATTTTTCCTTGAAGCAGGATTTGAGGATGCCGACGGGGCGAACGCTGTAGCGCATGGCGAAAACCGAAGCAGATAAGAGGTGGCAGGGCGCGCTGGCGACTCAGCGGCAATCGCTGCTCGCGGCGGCGCGCAGTTCGATCAGCTCATCGAGCTGCAGGATGCCGGCATGCTCCTGACAATCGCGGCAGTCTGCCATCTGGGTCTGGGGGCGTACCCGGGCATGCAGGTAGGCCTCTTCATAGGGAACGCCAGCCTGCTGCAGGTAGCGCGCCTCCAGCTGCTCACCCAGCGAAGCCGGTACCACCAGTTGCCAGCTGTGTTCGCTACCGCAGGGGCGCAGCGCGCTGAACTGCGGCCCGAGTGACAGATGGCCATGCAGCTCGCGGCTACCAGACCCTGGCAGTGACGAGGCTGTGCAGCCGGCCAGCAGGGTGGTCAGCAGCAGGGCAGGGAGGAGAGGGTGCATGGCGACAGATCCGTGGTTCACTCAAAAGGGGCTTGGGCTGGCGCCGCATCACGCGGTGCGGGGCAAGCTGGCCGGCATGGTCGCATGCTGGCCATCACCTCACCAGCCAGGATGCCCTCACAGGCGAATTTCAGTCCGCCCGCGGATCACTACATCCCCACTGTCTGCATCGGTAGGCAGCGAGGGGATATCAAAGCCGAGCAGATTAAGGGTCGGCAGAATGGCGGTCTCGTTGGGTGCGCCGGTGCGGTTGTACTTGCGCTGCAGGCAGATATCGAGGATGTAGCGGCGATCCTGAAGCTGTTCACCGACAAGGCGATAGTATCCCAGCACTCCGTAAGGAGCCTCTGCTGGCAAGGCCGTCCAGCCGCTGGCAGGGGCCGGGCAGTTGCCGCTGACCCAGTCGGCGGGTAGCCAGCTGTTGCTGACCGTCAGCGCAGCCTCGCGAGCCACAATGCGCAGGTAATCGCCTTCCTCAAGCGCTGGATCGACCCGTACCGTCCGGCGGGCGGCATCAGCAGTGATCTGCTTAAAACTCAGTTGCAGCAGCAGCGGCAGGCTGTAGGCCAGGATGCCGTAGAGGATCGCGAAGAACAGCGCAAATAAAGCGGCGAACTCGATGGCTACCGCACCGCGCTGGCAGCGTGCGCAGTGAGGTGGGTTGTGTATCGATGCATGAGGTAATGGGGGCATGGGGTTACCTCACTAGTTTGGGAGTGCCACAGCCGACTGAGTACAGCTCGACATCAGTGCGGCCCAGCTCAACGCCAAGGATGTCGGCCAGCAGAGTGGTCAGCAGTGTGCCGACAGCATTGAGGATCGGCTCAAGCAACGCCACCACAGGCCCAAGGACAGCCGCCAACAACGGCTGTAGCCCGCCAAGGAGACCGCCAAGCAAGCCAGTCAGAAGGCTTGAGAGTAGACCATCGCGTTCAGGGGTCTGCAAAGAGGCAATCAGCTTGCTGCGTACACAGCTATCGGTATTACAAGAGCCGCCGACAGAGTAGCGCCATTCCACCGGCATGGTGGTGGAGAAAAGACCGAGTAATCCGCCCGGACGATTCCATTCAAGACCGAGATTTTCCATGCGCGTGCGTATGCGATCGAGATTGCTGTTCGTATAAGTACCGTTTGTGCCGGTCGGTAAAAGGTCTTGGGAGGAGAGAATTTCTGTAGCAATCTCACCCGCCTGCTCTTCAGTAAATTGCTTCTGTTTGAGAATAGGGCTGTTGGCCAGCAGGGTCAGCAGCTCATCGAGCAGGCGGCTAACCAAAGTACCAATCTGTAGATTGTTAACGCCTGTAGAGGCAATGTTATTTTCGCTTGGAGGCGGGCTCAGGGTGACTTCATCGAATTTGCTGAGCACCGGCAGGGCAACTTTGCCGTAAAGCAGGTTGATGCCTAGTAGCCGAATCAGGCGCTCATCCTGTACTACTTCGGTGCAGCTCTGGCGTTTTGACCATAGGGTCTCTTCAGGCATGCGGCCTATGCATGCGCTGCCAATGCGCGACTCCACGTCAATAGTGGCGGTGGGCGGTGCCACGCTGCAGTTGACTGCTTTCAGTGTGCCTTTGGCATCGACGAGCTCAACGATGATCGGCAGTTTGATACGGGTGCCCAACAGTTCCAATAGGGAGCCAGCACCCAGCAGTGAGCTGGAATTTCGGTTGGTATCAACATCGACCAGTAGGCGTACTTGGGCATTATAAGCGGTGGTACCGATCGGGCCGATACCGATCGACGGCGGTTCGACGATGCCCAGCTTGACGGTGATGATGCCCAGAAGGTCCAGTCCGTCGAGTTTGAGGGCGCGCCCCTCGCTGGCCACCCCGATCATCAGGCTGGTGGTGAGAATCTGCTCGAGATTGATGCGCGCATCGAGTGCGCTGCCGACGGTGCCGTCGGGCGCTGAGCTGATGGAGAGCAACCCGGGAGCACCTTCACCGGCAAACAGATTGATGTCGCCGATTAGGGGATTCTTGAGGATCTCTTGCCCTAGCAGCTCGATCTGGGCGCGCAGCACCGAGTCGGAAACCAGTTCTGCGGATACCGCTAGCAGGCGATCGACGCCGAGCAAGCCGACTTCAGTATTGACCAGGTCAATTAGCCCTTGAGGGGAGAGTGCGCGCAGGCGCTCGATACCGATTTTGATGCCCAAGGCGTTGAGCAGTCCGGAGGGGGTAATGCTGGCATCTGCCAGGCCGTTGCGATCCAGCAGGGTCAGTTTCTGTACGTCAAGACCCACGGCGCCAAGTAGTTGTCCCAGCAATTTGCTGTTATCCAGGCGCAGGAGTTGTGAGCCCACAGCAAAGACGGCGCTGGGGGTTTCGCGCTCGGCTGTGGCCTTGGCTGTCAGGGTGACCTCTTCACGCACTTCGCTGCTGAACAGGCTGGCGGTACGCAGGATGATGCTTGCAGGGACGGTATGGCTAGCTGCAACTTCCACGGAGGCCGCAGGCTCCTGGCCAACACGTGGTACAGCCACACGCAGACCATCCATGCTGCGGACATTGACACAGTTGGCCTCAATATCCTGCCGCGCATCTTGCAGGAAGTTGTTGCGCTGGGCGCTTTCTTTGGCAATTTGCAATGCCAGTGCCGGATCCATCGAGCAACTGCCTTGAGGCAGACGAGCCACTGATTCGAGGGCAGCTGTATCGGCAATTTTCTGCAGACGCCGTTGTTCCATATAAAGACGGCCACCATCGACCACCAGTACCAGGCAACCAAGGGCCAGGCTCATCGCGCTGGCCGCCAGGATGCCGAAGGCACCCTTTTGTCGCGCGCGGCGTTGCAGTGTGTGGTGGTTCTGCATGGGTGTGAGTCCTTGAAGCCTTGAGCGTTCATGCCCGGTCTGCACCGGGCTGCTGGGGCGAAATGGTGTTAACGAATCCGCAAGCTGGCCTCGCCGCGAATTTCATCGGGCAGTTGCGGAACATCGATACCCAGTAGGGAAATGGGCGGCAGGATACTGCGCGGATCCGGATGGCGCAGGCAGACGCTCCACAGATTGCCCGCGATAGTCAGGTAGTCACTGCGGTCTGCACAGACGCTCTTCCAGCTTGGCGGCAGCTTGAGCAGATCAATGGCTTCCCTGACCTTTTGTCGCTGGGCGGACTGAATTTGCGGAGTAGCAACCAGCACATCCGGGTGGCGTACTGCTTCACGTAGCGCGTCGGCAGCAACTTCCTCATAGGTGGCAGCCAGCAGCAGGGGCAGCATGTAGCCGACCACTGCGTAGAAGAGTACGAAGAACAGTACGAAGACCGCGGCGAACTCGATGGCTGCAGCACCCTGCTGATGTTTACGGTCAATGATGTTCGCCATGCGTATGCGGATCCTGCGAGGTGATGACGGTCTTGACGCCAACTAGGGTGTGCAAGCTGAGCCTAGTGCTACTAGTGCCGACCCTGTGGCGGAAGGGTGTTGAAGTCATCCGGATATCGGCTTTTATCATAACGGGTTGCTCTTCATCGGGGCGATGCAAAATCGCTGCGTTGGTGAACTATGCAGCACAATTTTGCGGCTTGGCCGACGAGCGTGATTAGCGGTTTTGCAGTCCCCGGAGTGTGCGCCCGATCCGTTTTTCAGGCTTTTTGCGACCAGTCGGCTGACTCGCTGCTGCAGGCCTGTGGAGAATCCGTGACAATGCAGCTTTCAAGACAGCGGTCTTTGCTCATCAAGAGGCAGCCCGCCGAATTCTTCTGAGGGCTGCCGGCAGCAGCCCCGGCCTTATGGAGTTGTTTGTATGCGCGCGCGCAGTATTCGCCTGATTCCCTCATTGGCCCTGCTGGCGGCCGTCCCAGTCTGGGCGCAAACCCCTGCTTTTACCAACAGCAATGATGTGGACAGCGTGCTGCCGCGGGCGAACCTTCCGGTTGAGGAGCTGCGCCCGCGTGAGGCGGAGGTCAGGCTGCCGACAACCCAGCCGCAACCTCGACAAGCCATGGCGGCGGTGCGTTTGCAGGGGGTGCTGATTGAGGGGGGCACGGTTTATCCCTTCGAGGAGATTGCGGCGCTGTATCAGCCGCTGATCGGGCGCACGGTGGCGCTCAGTGATGTGCTGGCGGTGACGCAAAAGATCACGCAGCGTTATCAGGCAGATGGTTATGCGCTGTCTTATGCCTTTGTGCCGGCACAGGATCTGCGCAGCGGGCAGGTGCGTGTGGTGCTGGTTGAGGGTTACATCAGTGTCCATGAGGCGCGCGGTGATATTGGTCGCGCCCAAGGCTATATCGACCAGCTGGCTGCCAAGCTGGTTGGCGAGCGTCCGCTGCGCCGCGAGTCGTTCCAGCGTTACACCACGCTGATGGCGCAGATGCCGGGGGTCAAGGTGCGTGCTTCGGTCGCGCCGCCCTCGACCACCGACGGTGCCGTGACCCTGGTCACTGAGGCCACTCGTCAGCCTTTCGCAACCAATGCCTCGATCAATGATGGCAGTCAGGACAGCTTCCAGGCGGTGCTCGGCGTCAGCAGCAACTCGCAGACCGCGCTGGGTGAGCAGGTGTCGGTGAGTACGCTGGCGCCGGAGGGTGAGGATCGTGAGCGCTATGCGCGGATCGATTACAGCCAGTTCATCAATGCCGAAGGGACTCGTCTGCAGGCCTTTGCCTCGACTTATCGCAGTGAGCCTGAGGATCGTGTGGCGATCGGCGCGGCGCAGACTGAGCTTGCGCGGCGCAACGATCGGGTGTCTGTGGGGGTGAAGCATCCAATCCGACTGGCCGGTGGCGAGATCCTCAGTGCCACGGCCCGCCTGTATGGCGTTGATGACGAGCGCAAGTTCACCCGTGTCGAGCCGCAGCCGGTGATCAAGGATGCGCTGGAGCTAGAAAGCAAAGTGCGCGTACTGGCACTGGAAGGTGAACAGCGTACCGCCAAGCAGGGGCAGCTGCGGGTGCTGGGGGCGGGCGTCTATCAGGGCTTGAATACCTTGGGTGCCGATTATCGCCTCACGGTATTGGGTAATCAGGTCGAGCCGGGCAGCAAGCCGGATCTGGATTTTCTACGCCTGCGCCTGAATGCCCTGGAGAGCAATCAGTTTGGCGGAGCATGGCAGGGTGTGGCTTCGGGCGTGCTGTACTGGTCGGAAGATACGCTGCCGGAAAGCGAACAGGTGCTGTTCGGGGATCGTAACTTCGGGCGCGGTTATTCGGAGGATCAGGCGCGTGGGGACAAGGGCTGGGGGCTCAGCTACGAGCTGAACCGCACCTTCAACCGCGAAGGTACCTGGGTGCGCATGCTGCAGCCTTATGCGGTGCTCGATAAATCGCGTACCTGGTACAACGAGTCGGGGAATGCGGCGAACCTGTCGTCCTTGGCGCTGGGGATGCGCTTTGGCGATCGCAAGTACTACAACCTGGCGGTGGAGGCGGCCAAGCCGCTGGGAGACAAGGCGATTGATACCAACAACCGCGAGCCGCGGGTTGGGTTTACGCTGAATTATGATTTGCGGTGACTCCGCACAACGAGAGCTAGGAAACCCTGGCTCTCGTTGGCCGTGTTCGTTCTTAATTTGCTTTGGCGGTGCCTTCTTGCAGCTTCTCGCTGACCTTTGTGAATAGGTCGCTGAGGTCAGTACCCACAGCTGTGGCTGCCACGATAAACGCTAGCGCAATCAGGCCGGCAATAATGCCGTATTCGATCGCCGAAGCGCCGTCTTCACGGCTCAGGAAGGCCTTGGCCTTGCAGTACAGAGAAAGCATCTTGTCACTCATGTGAATTCCGTCCTATGTGGTTGGAGGAGTGGTTGGTTCGTGCCTCAATTTTAAGGCCTGGAGGGCGAGGCAGATATACATAAATCGAATTATTCTCAAGGTTGTGGCGTGGTAGGCGTTTGCCGTGACTTGTGCTAGGGCTGCCCTCCCGCCACACCTCCTGTCTGTGCGATGATACTTCTGGCTATGAGGGCGTGTCCGCAGAATGGTTCCATTTTTTCTGGCACGCTTTAGTACCCTGTGGGGATCTCCCTCCCTGCACTGATTTTTTGACCTCACCCTCAACCTGTCAGTCCCAAGCGGCTCAGGTGGCGTGAGCCTTCCGTATTGTGTTGTCGCGGCTGTAAGGAGAGCGCCGTCATGAATAGTCGTTTGACTCTGGGGCTGGCAGGCCTCCTCCTGGTGGGGGCGCTGATTGCTGGTTACTGGGGGATGAGTATGAGTCGCCAGCCCGATGTAGCGCCTCCGGTCACCGAAGTGCTGCCCGCCGAGCAGTCGGCACTGCCTGACCCTCAAGAGGTACGTCAGCGTGTCGAGGCGCGGATTGAAGAAGAGCAGCGCACCGCGGTTGTGGTACTGGCGCGCGAGCTCAAGGCGCTGACCCCGATCGTGGCGGAAGATCTGACTATCGAGCGCCTGCGCCTCGCACCGCCCGGCAGTTTCTCCAGCATCGACGCGCTGCTCAACCGCACCACCTGGCGTGATATCCCGGCCGGTAGCGTGCTGAATGCCGCGAGCTTCGAGATGGGCGGGCCGCTGGCGCGGATGATTCGCCCGGAGGAGCGTGCGCTGGCGATTGCCGTTGACGAGGTGATCGGTGGCGGTGGTCATGTCGTGCCGGGCGATTTTGTCGATGTGCTGCTGTACCTTCGCGAGAGTGAAAAGAATCGCGATCAGACCGCTCAGGTGGTGATCCCGGCCCTGCGGGTGCTGAGCTTTGGCGACGCCCTGGGGGCGACCAACAGTGGTGAGCCCGCAGTGGTACGCAGCGCTGAAGAGGAAGAGGCGCGCAACCGCCGTCCGCAGGCCGCGAGTACGGCGGTGCTGGCAGTGCCTGAGCCGTTGCTGACCCGCTTCATGCTGGCGGCACAGCTGCCGCCGCAGATAGGTGGTCTGCGTCTGGCGGTGCGCAGTGCTGATGAGCGCCTGCTGGCCGATTATTACGCCGGCAAGCCGCTGGTGGGTAATGTCGATGAGCTCAAGCGCAAGCTGTTCCAGTTCGAGAAGCTGGCCCTGCGTGGTGGCAATGCACGTCCTGCCCAGCCTCAGGCCCGTGCTGGCCTGGTGCCCCGTCCGCCGGCAGCGATTGAAGTCTATCGTGGCACCGAGCTGACCAAGCAGAATCCCTGATGGGCAAGGAAGCGGATGATGACCCAAGTTAAGAGAACCCAGCCAATGACCCGTCTTGCAGCCGCTCTGCTGGCCGCCCTGGCCCTGTTGCCTGCTCATGCAGCCGCATCCTGTGCCGCGCTTGAGCCTGTACCTTCTGTGCTGGAAGTGGTGCAAGGGATGCAGCGTGAAATGCGCTACCCCGTGGCCATTAAGCGGCTGGCCATCGGTGATCCTGAGGTGGCCGATGTGCGTCTGGTCGGGCGCAATGGCTTTCTGCTGACCGGTAAGCGCGGCGGGGCCACCAATGTGACGGTCTGGACCTCCTGCTCCAGCGAACCGCGCCAGAGCATGGTCTTTGTGCAGGGCGCGGCGACCATGGCCGTGGCCCGCCCGGTACTGCCGCAATACGACGATCCGGAGCTGCCCAGCCAGGTGCAGACGGACATTCAGTTTGTGGAGGTCAACCGGACCAAGCTGCGGGAGATCGGCGTTTCTCTGTTCGGGGGCTCGAATTCGAAGAACTTCCTCTTTGGGGCACCCGCTACCGTCAGCAGCGCTACGGTGGGTGGTGTAGCCGGCTCGGCGGTGGGTGCAACGCTCGGACTGCCTGATACCGGCTTCAATATCCTGTGGGGCGGCGGCAGTAATCGCGTGCTGGGCGCCCTGAATGCGCTAGAAGGCAGCGGATTTGCCTACACCCTGGCACGGCCGAGCCTGGTGGCCATGAGTGGCAAGACTGCCAGTTTTCTGGCCGGCGGTGAGTTCCCGGTGCCTATCCCTAGTAGCGGTAGTGATTCAGTTACCATCGAATACAAAGAGTTCGGGGTGCGCCTCAATCTGACCCCGACCGTGGTCTCCAATGACCGCATCACCCTCAAGGTAGCGCCGGAGGTCAGTGAGCTGGACTTTACCGCCGGCGTCAAAATTCAAGGAACTGATGTGCCGGCTCTCAGTGTAAGGCGGACTGATACCACGGTTTCACTGGCCGACGGTGAAAGTTTCGTGATCAGCGGCTTGCTCAGCGCCAACAACACCTCAGCTGTCGATAAGCTGCCAGGCTTGGGTAGCTTGCCTGTACTTGGCGCCTTCTTCCGCTCTTCGCGGATTGAACGTGAAGAGCGTGAACTGATGATGATCGTCACGCCGCGCCTGGTGCGCCCGCTGGCCAGTGATGCGCGCCTGCCGCAGCTGCCGGGTGAATCACTGCGCCAGTATGACCCGAGCGTCATCGATCAGGTGCTGTTCGAAGATGGCCGCTTCGATGGCCGCACTGGCCTGTCACGGTAAGGGATAACCCATGGAACATACTTTCCTCGCCGCCTCGCAGCGGGCGGCCGATACCGAGTGGCTGCAGGAAGCGCTGGCACCACTCGGTCAGGTACTGCGTGCAGGCGATACCCTGGATGAGCTGCTCGGGCTGATCGAGGTCACCGGCGCCAGTCTGGTATTCGTTGGTATCGATCGCGAGCATACCGTGGCGCAGTGTGCGCTGATCGAGGGCCTGCTCGAGGCCCGCCCGATGCTGGTGGTGGTCGCCATTGGCGATGGTTTTGATAACCAGCTGGTCATCTCGGCGATGCGGGCCGGCGCGCGTGATTTCATGTCCTATGGCCTGCGCAGCAGCGAAGTGCTGGGTCTGGTCCGGCGCCTGACCCAGCGCCTGCCGCAACTGCCGGCGCGCCGCGAGCAGGGCGGGCTGACAGTCATTTATGGTGTGCAACCTGATGTGGATGCCTCGCTAGTCGCCAGCCACCTGGCGCTCGGCTTGCAGCAGCGCGGTCAGGCGACCTTGCTGGTCGATTTGGGCCTGCCGGCGGGAGAGAGCCTTGAGCTGTTCAAGTCGGAGACCTCCTTCACCTTCGGTGATGCGCTGCGTAACCTGCGCCGTCTGGACAGTAACCTGATCGAGAGCGCCTTCTGCCGGCACCCCAGCGGCATGCGTATCCTGCCACAGATGCCAGAAGACCGGCTGGCGGATTGCTCCTCCGCCGAGCTCTACCTGCTGCTCGGCTCCTTGCGGCAGAGCTTTGCTCATGTGGTGATCAATCTGTGCGGACAGCCGGACAGCGATGCCCTGCGCACCTGCATCAACAATGCCCAGCGTCTGTACTGGTATATCGATCAAAGTGTCTCCAACTGCCGGCGCAATCTCGACTGCCTGCAGCTCTGGCAGGGCAAGGGCATCAAACTCGACAGCGTGCAACTGTTGGTCGATCGCTATATCCCGCAGGTGGCGCCGGATGCTGCCACCCTGGCGCGTACCTTTGAAATGCCCCTGGCGGTTGCGCTGCCCGCATCGCCTACCTTGCGTCTGCGCGCCCGTAATCAGGGTCAGTCCGTGTTCGAGCTGGCAGCGCGCGATGCCCTGAGCCGGGCCCTCCAGCAGCTGGTGGAAAACAGCGGTGCCAAGCCGGGCGAGGTGAGTGGCGGCAACCTGCTGCAACGTCTGCTTGGGAGGCTCAAATGAGAGGGGAGTCGCTGTTTGGGGGCAACCAGCGTGGCCTGGATGCCAGCAGCCTGAAGACCCTGCTGCACCGGCACATCATCGATGCGCTGGAGGAAGAGGGGCAGAATCTGCTGGAAGGCACCCGCCAGGGCCTGTCCCAGTTCGTCAGCGATCAGGTCAATGACTATGTTCGGCGCCGTCAGCTGCCGATCTCGCGTTATGAGACCGACCACCTCAGCGAGGAGCTGGTCGATGAGCTGACCGGTTTCGGCCCGCTGGAAGTGTTGCTGCGCGATCCGACGATCACCGAGATTCTGGTCAACGGCCCGCACCGGGTGTTCGTCGAGCGCAGTGGTGTCTTGCAGCACAGCGATCTGCGTTTCATGGATGACCAGCATCTGCTGCGGGTCATTCAGCGCATCCTGGCGCCGATTGGGCGGCGTCTGGATGAATCCTCGCCGATGGTCGATGCGCGCATGCCCGATGGCAGCCGTATCAATGCGGTCATCCCGCCGGTGGCGCTGGATGGCCCCTGTCTGTCGGTGCGTAAGTTCCGCAAGGACATGCTGCGCAGCGCTGATCTGGTGGCCTCGCGCTCCTTGAGTGTCGAGATGCTCGAGTTTTTGCAGCAGGCCGTCGAGCAGCGCTGCAATATCCTGATCAGCGGGGGGACCGGCACCGGTAAGACCACCCTGCTGAACATGCTCAGCCAGCTGATCGATCATCGCGAGCGGATCGTCACCATCGAGGATACCGCGGAGCTGCAGCTCAACCATGACCATGTGGTACGTCTGGAAACCCGCCCGCCGAATGCCGATGGCCACGGCGAGATTGCTGCGCGTGAGCTGGTCCGCAATGCCCTGCGGATGCGTCCGGACCGGATCATCCTTGGGGAGATCCGTGGCGTCGAGGTACTGGATGTACTGACCGCCATGAATACCGGTCACGACGGCTCGATGAGTACCGTGCACGCCAACACCGCACAGGATGCCCTGCTGCGCCTGGAAACCTTGGTCGGCCTGTCCGGCACCCAGGTGGCGGAGCGCACCCTGCGCCAGACCATCTGCGCCGCCATTGATGTGGTACTGCAGTTGACCCGATTGCCAGATGGTCGCCGCTGCATCAGCGAGGTGCTGGAGGTCGTCGGCCTGCGCGAAGGCAACTACGTGACCAGCACGCTGTTCCGACTGGATCGGCGCGGTGGCGGCGGATTCCTGCGCGAGGCAGTCAATCCTTCGACCGAAAAGCTGCGTCGCGACTTCTGACCGCATTTCGGCGGGCCGGATGGGTGATCGAAGCCACATGGATAGGAAAATAATGCGATGAATACAGCCTTGCTTGCGTGGTCGCTGGCAGTGCTGCTGCTGCTGGCGGGCCTGCTCCTGCTGCGTCGCGGTCTGCGCCAGGCGGTGTCCGAGCGCATCATGGAGCGTCTGGGGGCGCTGCGCGTCTCGGTGCTGGAGCGCCGTAGCTGGGCCTGGCTGGAGCGCGCGCTGCTGCGTGCAGGCTATCAGAGCTCTCCACAGCAGCTGTCCATGATGCTGATGTGCTGGGTGCTGGCGACACTGCTGGCGCTGCTGTTAGGTGGCTGGCCAGCGCTGCTGCTGATGTTGATTCTGCCGCCCTTGCTGCTGCGCGGTTTCGTGGCACTGCGTTACCAGCGCCGGCTACGCCGGATGATCGAGCAGCTGCCGCAGTTTCTCGACCATGTGATTCGCAGCCTCAAGTCCGGTCGTACCCTGGGGGATGCGATGCTGATGGCCATGCAGAACGCGCCCAATCCGCTGGGTGATGCGCTGGGGCGTACCCAGCGCAATATCGAGCGGGGCATGCCGCTCAGTGAAGCGCTGGATGATGTGGCCGAGCTGTATGAGCGCGAGGAGTTTCGCATTCTGGCGCTGGGCGTGCGGGTCAACCAGCGTTACGGCGGCAATGCTACCGAGCTGCTCGACAACCTAATCAGCATGATCCGTGACCGTGACCGCGGTGCCCGCCAGCTGCGCGCGATGACCGGGGAAACCCGTGTTTCCGGGTTGATTCTGGCGCTGCTGCCGGTCTCGCTGGCGGCCTACATCTTCGTGACCAACCCGGCGTTTTTCATGGGCATGTGGACTGACCCCATGGGGCGCATCATGTTGCTGATGGCGTTCGTGTTCCAGGCGCTGGGCAGCTTCATCATGTGGCGCATGCTGAGGAGTATCGGATGAACCCGCCGTTGATCATGGCCCTGCTGCTGTTGGGGTCGGCCGTGTTGCTGCTCAGCCTGCATTTTCGTCAGCGTCTGGTGCAGCGCCAGGTCCTGCAGCGGCTGGGTGGCAGTGCCCGGGCCCGCTACGAGCTGGAAAACAGTTCCCTGCTCAGCCGTGCGCTGACTCTGGATAGTGAAGTACGTCAGCTGCTGGATCGTCTGGGCTGGCGCCGGGCTCGCCAGCGCTCGCTGTTTACCGCTATTCAGCTTGGCTTGCCATTAGGGCTGGCGCTGCTGGCGTTGCTTGCGCAATTGCTGATGGAGGAGCCGATGTCGCCCGTCTGGGTCCTGCCCCTGGCGGCAGCAGGCATCGGCTATATATTACCCAAGCGCCTGCTGGTGCGCGCCGTGGCTCAGCGCCAGAATGCCTTGGCGCTGGAAGTGTCCAACGTGCTGCCCCTGCTGCGCATCCTGTTTGAAGTCGGCATGACCGTCGAGCAGTCACTGCGCACCCTGGCCACCGATGGCCGGCAGATCCTGCCGGAGCTGGCCAAAGAGCTCGATTACGTGCTGGCGCGGGTCGATGGCGGTCTTGAGCTGGGCGCCGAGCTGCACCGCGCGGCATTGCTGGTCGATGTGGATGAGGTCACCGATACCTTCGCGATTCTCGAGCAGCTGATCCATCAGGGGGGCGGTGCGATGGCTTCGCTGCTGTCCCTCAAGGAGCTGATCGATGACCGGCGCATGACCGCTCTGCAGGAGCTGGTCTCCAAGATGTCCGCGAAGATGTCCGTGGTCATGATCAGTTTTCTCTTTCCGGCTCTGCTGATGGTGCTGGCAGGTCCGGGTTTCATTGCAATTTTCAATGCCCTGGGAGAGATGGGATGAGGCGTGTGAGTGGTTTGCTGCTGGTCGTCGGAGCCTTGAGCGGCTGTGCCGGAAACTCGGTCGAGTCACCCTGGCTGCTCCAGCGCGAAATGGGCCAGCCACCGGCGTGCACGCCCCTGACGCGCGAGCAGGAGCTGGCGATCAATCTGTCGCAGCAGATGCAGGAGGCCGGCAGCCTGCATGCGGCGCTGGCCAATCTGGAACGCTTGCCAGCGGAGTTGCCCGAGGCGCGTCTGCGCAAGGCGCGCATCCTGCGTCTGTTGGGCCGCCCTGAGGCGCAGTCCCTGTACCAAGGCCTGCTGGGCACTTGCCTGCTGGCGGACGCCCACCATGGCCTTGGGCAGCTGGCGGCGAGCGCCGGCCGTTATGCCGATGCCGTCGAGCACCTCACGCGCGCGGTCAGCCTGTCCCCGACCAATGATGCGATGCGCAATGATCTGGGCGTCGTCTATCTGAATCTGCGTCAATTGCCGCAAGCCCGCTTTGAGCTGACCACGGCGCTGGAGCTCAATGAGCGCGACATGCGACCGGCCGAGAACCTGCTGACGCTGCTCATTTATGAAAACCGCTG
The DNA here is from genome assembly GCF_023544715.1 of Pseudomonas eutrophicaquae. Classification (GTDB taxonomy): domain Bacteria; phylum Pseudomonadota; class Gammaproteobacteria; order Pseudomonadales; family Pseudomonadaceae; genus Geopseudomonas. The sequence continues at coordinate 77,837 of NZ_JAMJEZ010000009.1, forward strand.
GAATCAGGCCAGTGAACTGGTCACCCGTCGCCAGCTGACGCCGGCACAATTCCGTGAGGCGGAGCAGCGCGCCCAGCAGATGCGCCGCGATGACCGTCAGGCGGCCGGACAAGCCCCGGCACAGATGCCAAAGGCCGCACCGGTACAACCGAAACCCGCCGCCGCACCTGCCGCACAACCGGCTGTACCTCAGGCGGCTCCTGCGCCGGCGCGTCCGGTGCAGCAATCGCTGCGTCAGCCGCAACCGCAACCGCAGCCGGCACCGGCGGCGCAGCGTGCTCGGCCGGTCAGTCAGCCTATGCCGCGTCCGGCGGCTGCGCAGCCGCTACCACGCCCCGCCGTCGGTGTACGGCCTGCAGCGCCCGTGATGCCGCGTCCGGCGCAACCGGCCCCGCAGCCGGCCTTGCCCGTGTCGGCCACGGGCGGCGTGCAGCGTGTGGCTCCGGCGGCCGCGCGCCCGGTTGTGCCGATTACCAGTGCTCAGCAACAGCCGCAGCCGGCGACTCGCTGAGTCAAGTCATGGAGCGGGCTGCCGGGCGGCAGTCCGTTGTGCAAGAGAGGGATGCTGAAAATGATCAAGCAATTCGTGGTGCTGGGTGCGCTGCTGCTGCCATCACTGGCCGGTGCAGCGACCGAGACGCAGGGGCTGATTGCCCCCCAGCCATCCAGCCAGACTGAAACCTGGCTGCAGCTGCAGCGTGAGGGCACGCTGGCCTCGCGGCATGCCCAGCAGCTGACGCCCGCCGAGCGCGAGCGCGCCATGCAGCGCTGGCTGGACAGTTTCGAGTACCCGATTCCCGAGGCCTTCGAGCAGAAAGCTGGGGGCGAGGTCAGCGACTGACGAGTCCACAGACGCAGATATCAGGCACCGGGTGTCTGCGCCATGGCCAGCTGGGTACGGTTGTGCATGCGGGTCAGGCGCAGGATCTGTGAGACATACAGCTTGACAGTGTTCTCCGTGATGCCCAGCTCGCAGGCGATCTGGTAGTTGGTCAGGCCGCGGGCCACCAGCCGTGCAACCGCCAGTTGCCGTGGGGAGAGTTGGGATAGGTCGTTATCAGCGCTGCTGCGCAAGGGCTGTATGCCGCCTGCGGTAGCGCGTGGTGGTGGCAGCAACTCCTGCAGATCGCCATGCAATAGCTGCAGGGATTGGCTCATGTCCTGCAGGCGCTGGCACAGGGAGAGCAGACGCTGGCGCTGGTCAAGCTCATCGGCCAGCCGGGCGATGGCTGCCAATAGCGCATCCTCATCGATCGGGCTGTCGAAGTAGTCGCAGAAGCCTGCACGCATGGCCTCGACCAGCGTATTGCGTTCGGCCTGAGCGCTGTAGAGGATCGCGGTCTGCGGACGTGCCATGCCGCTGTGCTGGCGCAGTTCGCTCAGTAGCTGGATGCCGTCCAGTTGTGGTGGTCTATGGGCGCTGAGCAGGATGTCGATCGTTGCATCGGCCAGGTAGTGCGCACGCGCCGCTTCTGCCGTGTGGCAGACCTGACAATGCAGGCCGTGTTCACGCAGAAACTGCGCCAGCTGGTGAGCGTACTCACGGTCGCTATCGACGATCAGCAGGGTATGACTCATCGAGGGCACTCCGTTGCTTTGGGATCTGCAGGATAATGGCTTTTGTGACCGGGTGCTGGGTTATCCCGGTGACGTTTGGGCAGCATGCGGCGCGGCGCAGCAGGGTATGTCACGGGGCGGCCAAATGGCACGCCGCCCATGAGAGGGCTCTGCGAAAGGTGTTATCTTCGTGCCGCCGGATCAGGGGGCATAGCACAAGGCGATCAATAATCCCGGAATCAGGAAGGGCGCATAGGGCAGGCGTTGTCGCTGCGCAGGGGCAAAGAGGGCCAAGGCGCGCTGTAGCGCCAGTGGCAGGCAGGGCCAGAGGCGATCCGCCAGCAGGCTCCAGAGCAGCATGCCAATGCCAGCGCCGCCTACGGCCAGCAGGACATGCCAGTGGCTGCTGGCCAATCCCAGGATCAGCAGCATCTTGACATCCCCGGCACCCATGCGGCCCATCCCGTAGCCCGGTGCGCTGAGCAGCAGGCCGAGCAGCAGGCCACTGAGGGCGGCAGCCGGGCTGGCACCGCTGAGGCTGGTCTGGGTAAGCAGCAGGTGCAGCAGGGCGATCAGCAGGCCGCTGCTGACCAGCCAATTGGGAATGCGCCGCGCCCGTGCATCGAAGAGCGCACAGGCGCAGGCCCAGTACAACAGAACAACAACTGACATGGTGTGGTCTCGATGCGGTAAACGGTCACCCATGATAGTCAGCGGACAGGGCAGGTGAGGACGATGAGCGCACATGATATGCAAAGGAGCAGCTCACCCATGAGGGGTGGCATGTCCGGGCAGGAGGCCGCATGAGGAACTGGCTCAGGCGCAATGAACCTTCGGCAGAGGCGGCGGGGCGTGATCTGCCGCGTCCGGCACTGCAGCAGGGGCTGTATCTCGAGCTCGATGCCGAGGGCGGCGTGCGTCACTGCAGTGGTTCGCTGAGCGAGCTGCTGGTACCGCACCGTGGCGATCTGCAGCAGCTGCTGGCCGAGCCGGTGTCCTGGTGCGTCGCGGATCTGCCGTTTCTGGAAGGCGATGTCCTGGAGCTGGCACTGCGCCGCCAGGATGGCCACAACCTGTACCTGCGTGGCTGGCATACCCGCCTGAGTGATGGCTGGGCGATCCGTTTGCTGGATGTCAGTGATCAGGTGCTGCAGCGTCAATCCCAGGAATTGCGTCTGCGTATTCTGGCTTTTGCCGGAAACATGACCATGCGCCTGCGCGGCGCGCGTGCCAACGATCTGGAGACCTTGAGCGCCGAATACCTGGAAGGTCTGGTGCTGCGTCTGTCGCTGCCAGCGGTCGGGTTGCTGCTGCCTAAGGCCGGTGCCGGTGGCTGGCATGTGTACAGCCGTTTTGTCGTCCCCGGGCCGACCCAGGTCTTCCCGGATGAGCTGCTGCTCGGCCAGTTGCTGTCTCGTCAGGTGGGCAGTCTGCCGCGCCGGGCGGAGCTGCCGAATCTGGCGGCCAGCGCGGGCCAGGCCCGGCAGCTACCGCTGTGGCTGGTGCCCCATGAAGAGCGCGAGGGCGTCACCGCCTGGCTGGTCTGCCTGTGTGATGAGAGCTCCCGGCGCATGGAGGCCCTGACGGTGGATGACTGGCTGCAGCTGACCTCGGCCCTGGTCACGCCGTTGCTGCAGCATCTGCGCGAGACGTCCCGGCGCGAGGAAAATATCCGCAATGGTCTGCTGCAGCGCATGCTGGGTGGCGGTTGGTGGGAGTATCGCCCCCATGAGGACGACTGGTTGCTGGCGCCCGCCCTGCAGGACTCACTGGGGCTGGCCGGTCAGCCGGCAGCGACCTGGCTGACTCTGCTGCATCCGAGCGATCAGGAGTCGTTCCGCCTGCAGTTGCTCGAGTCGGCCAGCCATGCCCAGAGCTTTACTCAGGTGCTGCGTTTGCGTCTGGGGAGCGCCTGGCGCTGGTTCCGCGTGACGGTTGAGGTGTATGGGCGCGCCGAGCGCCTGCGTCTGGTCGGCTTTGCGGTGGATATCGAGGATCTGCAGGGGGTGGCCGGCGCGGCTCAGGAAGAGTCGGTAGCGCTGAATCCGCTGGCGGATCAGATGCCGGGGATTCTCTATACCCAGCGCTATGAAGCGGGCGTCCTGCGTCCGGCGTTCTACAGCGCCGGGCTTGGGCGTCTGCTCGGCTGGAGCGCGGAGGAGCTGCGCGAGCATGGCGTGCTGCCGCTGGTGCATGCCGAGGATCGCGAGCGCTACCTGGAGCGCAACCGTCGTCTGCTGGTCGACGGGCGGGCGGGCGGGCAGTACCGTCTGCGTGATCGCTGGGGGCAGTACCGCTGGCTGCTGGATGAGGCCTGTCTGCGTCGGGATGATCTGGGACAGCCGCAGGGGGTCTTCGGGATCTGTCTGGAAACCGACGGCGGCCAGGCAGACCTTGAGCTGCTGCGCCAGAGCGAGGCCTATTACCGGGCACTGATCGAGCAGAGTCCGGCACTGATCGGCCGCTACCGCCCGGATCTTGCGCTCAATTACGCCAATCCTGCGCTGCTGGCGGCCCTGCAGGCGGTGGCAGTCAATGGCCAGCTTGAGTTGTCTCGCCTGCTGGGTGAGGCACAGGCTGCGGCGTGTCTGCAGCGTCTGCAGGCCTTGCAGCCTTCGAGTGCGCCGCAGGTCAGCGAGTTGTGGCTGCCGGGGCCGGGCGGGGTGCTGCAGAGCTGGCTGTGGAGCGAAATGGGGCTGTTTGCGGCCGATGGCACGCTCTTGGAGGTACAAGTGCTGGCGCTGGAGCAGACGGCGCTGCAGGCACTGCGCGCCGAGCAGCAGCAGGTGTTGCTGGCGCAGAGTATGCAGGAGCTGTCTGGCGATCTGGCGAGTGAGCTGGCCGCACCGCTGGCGCGGCTGCAGGCCGGGTTGACGATGCAACATCTGGCGGCCTCGCCGGCGGAGGTGTCTGCGCTGGAAGCTGATCTGCAGGGGCTGGCCCGCACGGTGGCGCGGCTTGGGCGTTGTCAGCCGCAGGCGACAGCGGCCGAGGCGCGGCCGGGCAGTGTGCTGATGCCGATCATCGAGCAGGCCGTTGCCGAGGTGGCGCCGGGTCTGGCGCAGCAGGCGGTGACGCTGGAGGTCGATCTGCAGCCGATGGGCGCGGTGGCGGGCGAGGGGACCGCGCTGGCAGCGATCCTCGTGCGTCTGCTGACGCATCTGCGCGATGACCTGCTGGCGCGCCGCGAGCAGGCGCCTGATCGGCAGATGGCCATCCACCTGCGCAACGGCCTGGCGCCGGGAGGGCGTTTTATCGTGCTGGAAAACAACGCCGGCCCGCACGAGCCTGCCTACTATGCCGGGCTGTTCGCACCGTTTGCGATGCCGGGAGCGGACGAAGGTCTGGGGCTGGCCATCGAGCAGGAGCACCTGCAGCGTATGGGCGCTGCCTTGGTGGCGGATGATGGAGAGGCGGGACTGCGGCTGACCGTGTGGCTACCCGGCGCCTGAGCGGTGTTGGTTGCCCGTGACCTTGCCCTGCAAGGTCACGGGCGCGTGATCACTCGCTGACGAACACCATGAAGACGCCCTGCTGGGTGGTCTTGCTGTAGATCAGCTTGCTACCGCCGCTACTGACCGGCAGGTAGTTGAGGGTACAGGCCACGATGGCATTGCTGTAGCCATGCTGGGCCACACGGACGTCGTCGATCCGTCCACCATTTTGCAGGATCTTGGTCTTCACCATGTTGGCCAGGAAGCTGCAGGCCTTCAGGGTGTCGGCATGTTCTGGCAAGGCTGCAATGCCGTTGCTGAGGGTCTGCAGCTGGCCTTTGGGGACGCGAACCGTGCTCGAGTACAGCTGAGTCTTGCCGTCCCCACCCACGCCATTAAAGGTGTAGCCGTTCTTGAGGATGTAAGCCTCCGGATCGATGATCGGCTGCTGAGCCTGGGCAGACAGCGGCAGCAGAGCCATGCCAGCCAGCAGGCTCAGGCTGGCCAGCGTATTCCGGGCGAATCGTTCAAAGCGCATGAGGTACCCATCGACAGTCGGGTGAACGGCGCGGCCACATGCCACGCCGGAGGATGAAGGCATCCTGCCTGTTCAGTCTGGATCGCCCATCCGGCCGGGTCAAACCGGCCAGTGCTGGGCAGACTCCTGCGGGAGCCAGGCTGTGCGGTGGGCATTCTAACCCTGCGGCGGTGCGGATGCTGCGACCGTCGGGCACATGCCCCTGCCGTACCGATGGATTAGTGTGACCGAGCTCTCAAAGTGCCGTGGCCCACAGGTCATATTCGTCGGCGTCGGTGACCCGCACCCACAGCTTGTCGCCTGGAGCGAGCGGGCGCTCGCTGTCGATGTAGACGTTGCCATCGATCTCCGGGGCGTCAGCAGCGGAGCGGCCAATCGCGCCTTCTGCATCAACCTCATCGATCAGCACCTCGATCTCCTGGCCGATCTTGCGCTGCAGGCGCGCCGCGCTGATTGCTTGCTGGTGGGCCATGAAGCGCTCCCAGCGCGCCTGCTTGACCTCATCGGGTACCGGCTCAAGGCCCAGGTCGTTGGCTGGCACACCCTCGACCGGCGAGTACTGGAAGCAGCCGACGCGATCGAGCTGCGCTTCGCTCAGCCAGTCGAGCAGGTACTGGAAGTCTTCCTCGGTCTCGCCGGGGAAGCCGACGATGAAGGTCGAGCGCAGAGTCAGCTGCGGGCAGATTTCACGCCACTTGCGGATGCGCTCGAGGGTCTTGTCCTCGAAGGCCGGGCGCTTCATCGCCTTGAGTACCTTGGGGCTGGCGTGCTGGAAGGGGATGTCCAGGTACGGGAGGATTTTGCCCTCGGCCATCAGCGGAATCAGGTCGTCGACGTTGGGGTAGGGGTAGACGTAGTGCAGGCGCACCCACACGCCCATGCTGCCGAGCGCTTCACACAGTTCGAGCAGGCGGGTCTTGACCGGCTGGCCGTTCCAGAAATCCAGCTTGTACTTGAGATCCACCCCGTAGGCGCTGGTGTCTTGGCTGATCACCAGCAGCTCTTTGACGCCGGCCTTGACCAGGCGCTCGGCCTCGCTGAGCACATCGCCGACCGGACGGCTGACCAGCTTGCCGCGCATCGAGGGGATGATGCAGAAGCTGCAGGTGTGGTTGCAGCCTTCGGAAATCTTCAGGTAGGCGTAATGGCGCGGGGTCAGGCGGATGCCCTGCGGCGGCACCAGATCAACGAACGGGTCGTGGTCGATCTTCGGCGGCACCACCTCATGCACGGCGTTGACCACCTGCTCGTACTGCTGCGGGCCGGTGACGGCCAGCACGCTGGGGTGCACATCGCGGATTGCTTCCTCGGAGACACCCATGCAGCCGGTGACGATCACCTTGCCGTTCTCGGCAATCGCCTCGCCGATGGCATCCAGCGATTCAGCCTTGGCGCTGTCGATGAAGCCGCAGGTGTTGACCACGACCACGTCGGCATCCTCATAGGAGGGAACGATCTGGTAGCCCTCCATACGCAGTTGGGTGAGGATGCGTTCGGAGTCGACAGTGGCCTTCGGGCAGCCAAGGGAGACGAAACCGACTTTGGGCGATGCGCTGGACATGCAGGCTAACCTCGAGTGGCGCCCGATCGGCGCCATTGATCAAAAAGTGCGCGATTTTAGCCATGCCTGCGAGGCTTGACCAGTGTCGCGGGCCGCTGCGGGGGAGTCGCGGTGCGGTGGGTAAAATCGGCGCAAACGAAAAAGGCCATTCCGAAGAATGGCCTTTCAAAATTTGGTTGCGGGGGCAGGATTTGAACCTACGACCTTCGGGTTATGAGCCCGACGAGCTACCAGACTGCTCCACCCCGCGTCTGTGAGGCGGCATTTTACGCAGATTCGCTGCCCTGTCAAGGGCAGCGCCGAAAAAACCTCCACAAGCCCCGCGCTTTAGCACCAAGCGTGGGGGAAGCGCTCAATCGCACTCGATCACCAGGCGCATCGGCTTGCCTTCGGCCGGCCACAGGCGCAGTTCATCGAGTACCGAGACATCCCAGCGATGCACATGATCTAGCGCCTTGAAGAAGCGTGCTTCCTGGGCCATCAGCGCTGCACTGCAGGCGCGGCGGGTGCTGCCAATCTTGCTGAAGCGCAGGATCTCGCCTTCGATCCCGTAGCCGGCAAACCAGTGATTGCAGCCGCCAGTGCCGTAGGCGCGACCGTCGGCCTCGAAGGTCAGGGTCAGATGGCTGCGCTCGACCAGCGGCTTGGCATCGATCCAGGTGACCTGATAGGTGCGACCGGTGGCGATGCCGGGCGCCGTGCTGGCGCAGCCGCTGATCAGCAGGGCGCTGGCCAGCAGGGGCAGGGCGTGGCGCATGCTCAAGCCTCCTGCCGGCAGGCCGGGCAGAGATGGCGGCCTGCGAGGCTCTGCCAGCCAAGCTCATGCAGGCGTGCCTCGATGGCCGGCACATGGGCGGCTGCACCCTGGGTGCCCTCCACCGCAAACTCGATGTCCTGCGTCTTGCCGCAGGCATCACAGCGGACTTGCCCGGTACGGATCTCCAGTTCGCGGAAGGCCGGCCCCTGGGCGACCGCCAGCCACTGGCCGGGCGGGTTGATCAGGTGGCGGACCTTCTCGATGACCAGGCGCATGGACAGCTCGCGGCTGCCCTTGAGGGTCACCAGCAGGGTATCGCCGGCCTTGATCGAGCCGCCGCTGCCGGTGACCTGATAGCGGCCCGGTGCCAGGGCGCGACATTCGGTGAGGGTGTGCTGCGGGTTGAGCAGGCTGTAACGGAAATCGTGTTCGGTCATGGGGGTCTCCAGGCGGGGCGGCGATCCTAGCACGGGCGCTGGCGGCGCTTCAGCGCGTCACCGTATTGCAGGGGCTGCCCGTCTGCCAGGCGGCAATGTTGCCGAGGGTGGTCTCGGCAATCGCCGTCAGGGCTTCCTCGGTGAGGAAGGCCTGATGGGCGGTGACGATCACATTGGGGAAGGTCAGCAGGCGGGCCAGCACATCATCCTGCAGCGGCAGGTCCGAGCGATCCTCGAAGAACAGCTCCGCCTCTTCCTCATAGACATCCAGCCCCAGATAGCCCAGCTGGCCACTCTTGAGCGCCGCGATCAGTGCTGGGGTGTCGATCAGCGCACCGCGCCCGGTGTTGATCAGCATGGCGCCGCGCTTCATGCGTGCCAGATTCGGCTGGTTGATCAGGTGGCGGGTCGCGGGGGTCAGCGGGCAGTGCAGGCTGAGGATGTCGCTCTGCTCGAGCAGGGTGTCGAGTTCGACATAACGCGCGCCCAGCGTTTCCATCTGCGGATTGCGCTGCGGATCGACCAGCAGCACACGGCAGCCAAATCCCAGCATGATGCGGGTGAAGACCGCACCAATCTGTCCGCAGCCGATCACCCCGACGGTCTTGCCATGCAGGTCGAAGCCGGTTAGCCCGTGCAGGGAAAAGTCCCCTTCGCGGGTGCGGTTGAAGGCACGGTGAATACGCCGGTTCAGCGCCAGGATCAGGCCGACGGCGTGCTCGGCGACTGCATGGGGCGAGTAGGCGGGCACCCGCACCACCACCAGCCCCAGGCGCTGCGCGGCGTCCAGATCAATGTGGTTGTAACCGGCCGAGCGCAGAGCGATCAGCCGTGTACCGCCGGCTGCCAGGCGCTCCAGCACCGCCGCCGACAGCGTGTCATTGACGAAGGCGCAGACCACCTCGTGGCCGGCCGCCAGTGCGGCGGTTTCCGCATCCAGGCGCACCTCCAGACAATGCAGGTCATAGTCGTGCCGGGCATTGGCGCGGCTGAAACTGTCCCGGTCGTAGGGCTTGCTGCTGTAGAGGGCAATACGCATCAGAGTTCTCACGGTTCAGGCGTGGGTGGGGCGGCGAGTCAGCAGGCGCAGGATGGCCGCCTCCAGCTCATCGAGGGCGGCGTCTGCGGCCTGGCCCTGCTTGAGCAGCGCTTCGCTGCGCTGGCAGCAGGCGCGCAGCTGCGGCACCCCGCAGTAGCGGGTGGCGCCGTGCAGACGATGGACATGCTCAAGCAGGGCCGCAGAATCTTCAGCGCTGCGGGCGGCGCGGATCAGCGACTGGTCGCGCTCCAGGCTCTCCAGCAGCATGCTGAGCAGTTCGGCGGCCAGCGCGGGTTTGCTCGCGGCGAGGCGCAGACCCTCGTCGGCATCGAAGACTACCTGTGGGGCGGGCGGCGTCGTTACCGGCGGGGCGGCGGCGGTGGAATCGGTTGGCGCATCGCTGTCTGCTGCTGCTGCGATGATGGGCAGCGGGATGCCGGTCCAGCGCCGCACCACCTCGATCAGTTGCGGTTCACTGATCGGCTTGGTCTGGTGATCATCCAGCCCCGCCTGCAGCAGCCGGCGGCGCTCCTCCGGCTGGGTGTGGGCGGTGAGGGCGATGATCGGGGTGGGGCTGAGGCCGTGCTGTGCTTCCCAGCACCGGATCGCCTGGGTCGCCTCGCAGCCATCCATGCCGGGCATCTGAATGTCCATCAGCACCAGATCGAACGGCTGGTTTTGCACCGCCTGCACCGCCTCCTGACCGCTGCGTGCCTGCTGGACCCGCGCGCCCAGCCCCTCGAGCAGGGTGCTGACCAGGCGCAGGTTGATCGGGTGATCATCGACACAGAGAATCCGTGGCGGCGCACCGCTGTAATGCTCGCCACCGTTGGCGCGTTCGGCGGGAAGACCGGGTGCTGCGACCAGCAGCTGCTGCAGTGCCTGCGGCAGCTTGCGCGGACAGGCCGGCTTGCTCAACCAAGTGATGGCCGGGCTCTGGAAATGCTGCTGATAGCGCGCCATGGCGGTCACCGGACAGAGCAGCACGGGACGCGCCCCGGCGTGCAGCAGGGTCTGCAGCGGCGTTTCGAGCTGCGCAGGTGTTGTGTCGGCATCGATGCCCAGCACCACCAACGGGAGCGGCTGGCTGGCCTCCTCGGCCTGGCGCTGGGCGGCTGCACTGAACATGCTTGCGAGCGCTTCGGGGCTGTCCAGCGCCTGCACCGTCAGTCCGCAGCCACGCAGGACATGCTGCAGGGCCTGGCGGGTCAGCGGATGCGCTTCACTGAGCAGCACGGGCCAGGGGCCGAGGGACGGCGTGGCGGCGGCGCTGTTTTCGGCGCGTGGCAGGGTCAGCAGAATCCAGAACTCGGCCCCTTCGCCGGGCGTGCTGTTGACGCCAATTGTCCCGCCCATGGCCTCGATGAAGCCCTTGCTGATCGCCAGGCCCAGACCGCTGCCACCGCGCTGGCGGCTGCGCGAGCTGTCAACCTGGGTGAAGGCATTGAACAGGTTGCGCTGCGCCTCGAGCGGCACGCCGATCCCGGTATCGCGCACGCTGATAAGCAGCTGCACCCGATCACCCAGATCCTCCTCGAGCATGGCGCGCACCACCACATGCCCCTGTTCGGTGAACTTGATCGCATTGCCGATCAGGTTGAGCAGCACCTGACGCAGGCGCAGTTCATCACCGATCAGCGTGCAGGGCAGGTCCTGATAGACCATGCCGATCAGCTCCAGCTGCTGCTCGTGGGCTTGCGGGGCGTGCAGTTCCAGGGCGTCCTGGATCAGCTCGGCGAGGTTGAAGGGCGTGGACTCCAGGGTCAGCATGCCGGCCTCGATTCGCGAGAACTCGAGGATGCCGTCGATGATTTTCAAAAGGCTCTGCGCCGACTTGTCGATGGTCTGCAGGTGGCTCTGCTGGCCGGGCGCCAGTGCGGTTTTCTGCATCAGGCGGGCAAAGCCGATGATGCCGTTGATCGGGGTGCGCAGCTCGTGGCTCATGTTGACCAGAAATTCAGACTTGGCGCGGCTGCCGGTCAGCGCTTCCTTGCGGGCCAGATCCAGCTCGATATTCTGGACCTCGATGGTTTCCATGCTCTCGCGCAGCTCAGCGGTGGTCTGCTCGACGTTCTGCTGCCACTGTTCGCGTTCAGTCTCCAGCAGGCTGGCCAGACGGTTGATGCCCTCGATCAGTTGATCGCATTCGGGGGTTCCGGTGAGCGTCAGGCGGGTTTCCAGATGACCGGCGCCGAGCTGCTCGATGCTCTGGGCCAGGCTCTGCAGCGGCTGGCGGATATGCCGGGCTAGACGCAGGGCCAGCGGCAGGGCCAGCAGCAGGCAGAGCAGGGCCAGCAGCAGACCGAACAGCAGGCTGCGGTAGATGTCGAGCAGAGCGCCCTGATGAGTCAGCTCGATTTCTACCCAGCCGAGCAGCGGCGGCTCGGTGGACGGCAGGCCACTGGCCGGATCATGGGCGCGGTGGATGGGCAGCACAAAGCAGCTGGACGCGGGGCGTACGTCGATGGTCATGCGCTGGGCGTCGAGGGTGGGCATGGCATGGTCAAGGCGCGGCCCAGCGTGTAGCAGCGGCCGTCCCGCAGCATCTAACAGGCGCACTGAACGCACATCTTCCAGCGCCAGGGTGCGCTCGAGCTGCTGCTCCAGGGCCGGCAACTGCCGTGCGTCGAGCGGGGCGGCCAGCAGCGGGGTCAGGTGTGTCAGCATCAGCTGGCCACGCTGCTCCAGCTGGGTGTGCAGCGCATCAGTCTGATGCAGGACGAAAAACAGCCCCAGCAGCAGGGCAATCAGGCTGCCGGGCAGCAGGGCCAGTAGCAGCAGTCGGGCATGAATGCCAAGGGAGTGAAACACGCGGGTACTCCACCACAGGGGATGCCGGCAGTGTAGCGGCTTGCCGGTAACCGGCAAGCGCGCGGCCCGGGCTTATAACCTCGGGTTTTATGCTTGAAGCCGGGTGTGTTATCGGCGGGCGAGGTTTGCCGCTATCATGTGCGCCCTGGCTGATTTCACTTGTGGCGAGCGTTCCATGACCCTGCAGTATCCCACCATCGCCGATTGTGTCGGCAACACCCCGCTGGTTCGCCTGCAGCGCCTGCCGGGCCAGACCAGCAATACCCTGCTGGTCAAGCTGGAAGGCAACAATCCAGCCGGTTCGGTGAAGGATCGGCCGGCGCTATCGATGATCTCCCACGCCGAGCAGCGCGGGCTGATCCACCCCGGTGACACCCTGATCGAGGCTACCTCCGGCAACACCGGCATCGCCCTAGCGATGGCGGCGGCGATCAAGGGCTACCGGATGGTGCTGATCATGCCGGACAACATGAGCGCCGAGCGCAAGGCGGCGATGACTGCCTACGGCGCCGAGCTGGTGCTGGTCAGCAAGAGCGAGGGCATGGAGGGTGCGCGCGATCTGGCCCTGCGCATGCAGGCCGAAGGCCGCGGCAAGGTGCTCGATCAGTTCGGCAACCAGGACAACCCGCTGGCGCACTATGAGGGCACCGGCCCGGAAATCTGGCGGCAGACCGCGGGGACCGTCACCCATTTCATCAGCTCGATGGGCACCACCGGCACCATCATGGGCACCTCGCGCTACCTCAAGGCGCAGAATCCGGCGATCCAGATTGTCGGCCTGCAGCCGCAGGAAGGTTCGGCGATTCCCGGCATCCGCCGCTGGCCAAAGGAATATCTGCCGTCGATCTTCGAGGCCAGCCGGGTCGATCGGGTGATCGACATGGCACAAAGCGAGGCCGAGCAGGTGATGCGCCGCCTGGCCCGCGAGGAAGGGATCTTCTGTGGCGTTTCCTCCGGCGGCTCGGTGGCGGCCATGCTGCGCCTGTCGCAGGAAGTGGAAAACGCCGTGCTGGTGGCGATTGTCTGTGACCGCGGCGATCGTTACCTGTCCACCGGCGTCTACGACGCGCCCACGGCCTGAGGGCCGCTTCATTCGACCGGCCGGCTCTGCCGGCCCTGCACGGCAGGATTTTTCATGGCCAAACGCCCCAGCGCACTGCGCTTTCAGCCGGCGGGGGGTGCGCGCAGCAGCGCACTGCCGGTCGGCAAGAAGCAGCGTCTTTCCATCGAGCGCCTGGCCCATGACGGGCGCGGCATTGCCCATGAGGGCGGACGTACCTGGTTCGTGGCCGGTGCGCTGGCCGGCGAGACGGTCGAGGCGCGGGTGCTGGCCACCCGCAGTCAGGTGGTCGAGGCGCGCACCGAGCGGGTGCTTCTGGCCAGTGAGCAGCGCCGCACGCCGGCCTGTGCACTGGCCGGGCTCTGCGGCGGCTGCACCCTGCAGCACCTGCCCCAGGCCGAGCAGGTCACCCTCAAGCAGCGCGGTCTGGCCGAGCAGCTGGCCCGTGCTGGGGTAGTGCCGGAGATCTGGGCCGCGCCGTTGTCTGCGGCCGAGCTGGGTTATCGGCGCCGGGCGCGTCTGGCGGTGCGCTGGGATGCCCGCAGCCAGCACCTGCACATCGGTTTTCGCGCCGCGTCCAGTCAGGCGATCGTCGATCTGGACAGCTGCCCGGTGCTGGAACAACCCTTGCAAGCCTTGTTGGCTGAGCTGCCGGCGGTACTGCGCGCCTTCCAGCGCCCGCGTGCGATCGGGCACATCGAGCTGTTTCACGGCAACACGCGCGCGCTGCTGCTGCGCCACACCGAGCCCTTGAGTGAGGCGGATGCCGCGCGTCTGCGCGAGTTCTGCGCCCGGCTGGACGTGCAGCTTTGGTGGCAGGGCGAGGACAGCCCGCAGGCCGATGTGCCCGGGCAGTGGCTGGGCTACACGCTGGAACCCTATGGCCTGCACGTGGCCTGGCAGCCGGGGGATTTTGTGCAGGTCAATGCCGCGATCAATACGCAGATGGTGGCGCAGGCGCTGGACTGGCTGGCGCCGCGCACCGATGAGCGGGTGCTGGATCTGTTCTGCGGGCTGGGCAACTTTGCCCTGCCGCTGGCGCAGCGCTGCGCTGAGGTGGTCGGTGTCGAGGGCGTGACGGCGATGGTCGAGCGGGCGGCCGCCAATGCGGCGGCCAATGGCCTTGAGAATGTGCAGTTTGTCCGCGCTGATCTGGCCGAACCGCTGGGTGAGGCGCCCTGGACGCGCTGCGGCTTTTCCGCGGTGCTGCTCGATCCACCGCGCGAGGGCGCAGCGGCGGTGCTGGCCAGCCTGCCGGCGCTGGGGGCGCAGCGGGTGCTGTATGTCTCGTGCAATCCGGCGACCCTGGCGCGCGATGCCGCAGCGCTGGTGGCGCTGGGCTATCGGCTGGAGCGGGCCGGTCTGCTCGACATGTTCCCGCAGACCGCCCACGCCGAGGCCATGGCCCTGTTCGTGCGCACCGCGGGTGCGTAACAGCTTGAGGTCGCCGGCAGCAGTCGGCGGCAGGCGGGCCGCAAGGCCCGAATCCGGTCCCGTCGGGCCGGACAGGAGAGGGTGAACGACGATGGTACAGGTAAGGGCGCAACAGCCAGTCAACCACGATGGCAGCATCAACCTCGAGGCCTGGCTCGACCATATTCTCGAGATCGATCCGGCGCTGGATCGGGACAGCCTGCGCACGGCCTGCGAGTTTGCCCGTGAGGTCGAGCGCCAGGCGGTGGCGGCCAAGAACATCTGGGCGGAAGGGACCTCCAGCTTCCAGACCGGGCTGGATATTGCGCAGATACTCGCCGATTTGCGGCTGGATCAGGAGTCGCTGCTGGCTGCGGTGCTGTACCGGGCGGTGCGCGAGGGCAAGGTGGCCCTCGAGCAGGTCTCGCGCCAGTTCGGCAGCACGGTGGCCAAGCTGATCGATGGCGTGCTGCGCATGGCGGCGATCAGCACCAGCCTCAATCCGCGCCAGTCGCTGGTGCTCGGCACCCAGACGCAGGTGGAGAACCTGCGCAAGATGCTGGTGGCGATGATCGATGATGTGCGCGTGGCGCTGATCAAGCTGGCCGAGCGTACCTGTGCGATCCGGGCGGTGAAGAATGCCCCCGAGGAGAAGCGCTACCGGGTGGCCCGCGAGGTGTTCGACATCTACGCGCCGCTGGCCCATCGCCTGGGGATTGGCCACATCAAGTGGGAGCTGGAGGATCTGTCGTTCCGCTACCTCGAGCCTGAGCAGTACAAGCAGATCGCCACGCTGCTGCACGAGCGGCGCCTGGACCGTGAGCGCTACATCAACGAGGTCATGCAGCAGCTGCGCAACGAGCTGACCGCCGCCGGCATCGAGGCCGACATTAGCGGGCGGGCCAAACACATCTATTCGATCTGGCGCAAGATGCAGCGCAAGGGGCTGGAGTTCAGCCAGATCTATGACGTGCGCGCGGTGCGCGTGCTGGTGCCCGAGGTGCGCGACTGCTACACGGCACTGGGCATCGTCCACACCCTGTGGCGGCATATTCCCAAGGAGTTCGACGACTACATCGCCAACCCCAAGGAGAACGGCTACCGCTCGCTGCACACCGCGGTGATCGGCCCGGAGGGCAAGGTGCTGGAGGTGCAGATCCGCACCGAATCGATGCACGAGGAGGCCGAGCTGGGCGTCTGCGCCCACTGGCTGTACAAGGGCACCGACGTCAACTCCGGCTCCAACCACTACGAGGAAAAGATCGCCTGGCTGCGTCAGGTGCTCGAATGGCATGAGGAGCTCGGCGACATCGGCGGGCTGGCCGAGCAGTTGCGCGTCGATATCGAGCCGGACCGGGTCTATGTATTCACCCCCGACGGTCACGCCATCGACCTGCCCAACGGCGCCACGCCGCTGGATTTTGCCTACCGGGTGCATACCGAGATCGGCCACAACTGCCGCGGCGCCAAGGTCAACGGGCGCATCGTGCCGCTCAACTACAGCCTGCAGACCGGCGAGCAGGTGGAGATCATCACCAGCAAGAACGGTACGCCGAGCCGCGATTGGCTGAACCCGAACCTCGGCTATGTGACTACCTCGCGGGCGCGGGCGAAGATCGTCCACTGGTTCAAGCTGCAGGCCCGTGATCAGAACGTGATCGCCGGCAAGAGCTATCTGGAGCGCGAGCTGGCGCGTCTGGCCCTGCAGGCGGTCGATCACGAGCGGCTGGCCGAGCGCTGCAACCTCAAGACCGCCGAGGACATGTTCGCGGCGCTCGGCGCGGGTGATCTGCGTCTGGCGCAGGTGGTGAATGCCGCGCAGCAGATGCTCGAGCCTGAGCGCAGCGATGATCCGCTGGAGCTGTTGTCGCTGCGCAGCCCGCGCGGCCGTGGCCCCGGGCAGGACGATATCCAGATCCTTGGCGTCGGTAACCTGCTGACCCAGATGGCTGGCTGCTGCCGTCCGGTGCCGGGTGAGCCGATCATTGGTTACATCACCCAGGGCCGCGGAGTGAGCATCCACCGTCAGGATTGCCCCTCGGTGCTGCAGCTGGCCGAGCGCGAGCCGGAGCGGATGATTCAGGTCGGCTGGGGACATGCACCGGCCCGAACCTACCCGGTAGATGTCGAGATCCGCGCCTATGATCGGGCCGGTTTGCTGCGTGATATCACCCAGTTGCTGCTCAACGAGAAGGTCAATGTGCTGGCGGTCAACACCCGCTCCGACAAGAGCGACCACACCGCCAGCATGCACCTGACCATCGAGGTGCCTGGCATGGCGGCGCTGGGCCGTCTGCTGGCGCGTATTGATCAGTTACCCAACATCATCGAGGCCCGGCGCAGTCGCTCCGGGGCAGTGTGAGCATGTACCAGTTGAATGATCTGCTGCACCTGATGGCCCGCCTGCGCGATCCGCAGTACGGCTGCCCGTGGGATCTCAAACAGGATTACGCCAGCATCGTCCCGCACACCCTCGAGGAAGCCTATGAGGTGGCCGACACCATCGAGCGCGGCGACTTTGCCCAGTTGCCGGGCGAGCTGGGCGATCTGCTGTTCCAGGTGGTCTATTACAGCCAGCTGGGCCGTGAGGAGGGGCGGTTTGATTTTGCCGCGGTGGTCGATGGCATCACCGCCAAGCTGATTCGCCGCCATCCCCATGTGTTCCCGGATGGCGATCTGTATGGTCCGCTGGATCAGCCGCGTCTGGATGAGGCGGCGATCAAGCGCCGCTGGGAAGAGATCAAGGCCGAGGAGCGTGCCGCGCGGGCTGAGGTACCCGAGCAGTTGTCGCTGCTCGACGATGTGCCGCAGGCGCTGCCGGCGCTCTCGCGCGCCGCCAAGCTGCAAAAGCGCGCCGCCCAGGTCGGCTTCGACTGGCCGGCGCCGTTGCCGGTGATCGACAAGCTGCACGAGGAGCTCGGTGAGGTGCTGGAGGCGATCGCCGAGGGCGATCAGGCGCATATCGCCGAGGAAGTCGGGGATCTCTTGTTCGTGGCGGTGAATCTGGCGCGCCACCTCAAGGTCGAGCCGGAAGCGGCGCTGCGCGCGGCCAATGCCAAGTTCGAGCGGCGCCTGCGCTTTATCGAACAGGCCTTGCGCGAGGACGGGCGGCGCATGGAAGATTGCGCCCTCGACGAGCTGGATGCCCTGTGGGGCGAGGCCAAGCGTGCCGAGCGCGCCGGTCCTGCCTGCGGCTGAGCATCCCCATCCATCGATTTGCCATCAGGACGACCCATGAGTCTTTCCCTACGCGACCAGCTGCTCAAGGCGGGGCTGGTCAACGACAAGCAGGCCAAGCAGGTCGGCAAGCAGAAGCAGAAACAGCAACGCCTGGAGCTCAAGGGGCAGGCCGAGAAGGACGACAGCCAGCGTGAGGCGGCGCTCAAGGCGCGGGCCGAGAAGCTCGCCCGCGATCAGGAGCTCAACCGTCAGCAGCAGGAAAAAGCCCAGCAGAAGGCGCGGGCCGCGCAGGTTCGCCAGCTGATCGAAGGCTCGCGCCTGCCGCGTCTGGAGAGCGACGATTACTACAACTTCGTCGACAACAAGAAGGTCAAGCGGATTGCCGTCAACCCGATGCTGCGCGACAAGCTCAGCCGCGGCACGCTGGCGATCGTGCGCCTGGAGGGCAAGTACGAGCTGATTCCCCGCGAGGCGGCGCTCAAGGTGCAGGAGCGCGAACCGCAGCGCATCATCCTGCTCAACATCGCCAGCGAGGTGCCGGATGCCGAGGATGATCCCTACAAGGATTACGTGATTCCTGATGATCTGATGTGGTGATCAGCGAGCCGCTGCGGCACTGAACGCGCACAAAAAACGCCGCGCCCTCGAAGAAGGCGCGGCGTTTTGCTGTGGTGCGGCGGGCGGCTTAGCGCCCTTTGAGCGGCTGGCCGTCCAGCGTCGCCTGCTTGAGCATGATCTGGTACTCCTTGCCGTCGGTCTCGCGCTGATGCAGGCGGACCAGCAGGTGATTCCAGTTCGGCGCAAACCACAGCTCGGTCTTGCGGCTGGACTGGGTGGGATCGCGCACCCGCTCGACCTTGATCGCCTCGACCTGACCGACTTCGGTGCTGACCGTTTCGCGGCCGAGTACCCGGAAGTCGAAGACCTCCACCTCGTCGCCGTCTAGCACCTGATAGCTCATGCTGGTCTTGCCGCGGGCCACATCCTGCTGCAGCGCCAGCTGGTAGGTGGATTTGTCGAGCAAGCCGTTTTCCAGCGGCAGATCGACGCTGTGCTTGCGGTCCTTGCCGGTGACGCGGCGGGCGCTCCAGTCGAAGTCATGGCTGATCGTTTTGCCCTTGCCCAGACCGCTGCGCTCGAAGCGGTAGCTGAGGGGCACGAAGCGCGGCCCGTCTTCCGTGAAGCGGCTTTCTTCGGTCAGGCCGGCCACCAGCATCGAGGCGCGGAAGGTCAGGGTCCAGCTGCCATCGCTGTTGCGCTTGAGCTCACGCTGCGCACTGCCGCTGACCGGCACCTGTTGCCAGTCGGCGGTGTACTGGGCGCTGAACGGCTCAAGGGCCTGGGCGCCGAGCGGCAGCAGGGTCAGGCCAAGGGCGGTACTGAGCAGCAATTGACGCATGGTGAGTCTCCAGAGGCTGGCTCGATCAGTGCGCGGCGGGCAGCTCGCGCACCTGATGACCACAGGGCGGCAGCGGCTGGCCGTCGAGTTCAGCGCCCTGCGCACCCAGACGCAGACGCCCTTCGGCGAACCAACGTACCGCCAGCGGGTAGATATGGTGCTCGGCAACGTGAACCCGCGCCGCCAGGCTGTCCACCTGGTCATTCGGCAGTACCGGCACCACCGCCTGTACGACCAGCGGCCCGCCATCGAGTTCTTCGGTGACAAAGTGCACGCTGCAGCCATGCTCGCGATCCCCGGCCTCCAGCGCGCGCTGGTGGGTGTGCAGCCCTTTGTAGAGCGGCAGCAGCGAGGGATGGATGTTGAGCAGGCGCCCGGCGTAATGCCGCACGAAGCCCGGAGTGAGGATGCGCATGAAACCGGCCAGCACCACCAGATCCGGCTGCTGGGCATCGATCGCCTCGATCAGCGCGGCATCGAAGGCCTCGCGGCCCTCGAACGCCTTGTGGTCCAGCACCGCGGTGGGGATACCGGCGTTCTGCGCGCGGGTCAGGCCGTAGGCATCGGCGCGGTTGGAGATCACCGCGCCGATCTGCGCCGGGATGCTGCCGTCGGCAAGGGCATCAATCAGCGCCTGCAGGTTGCTGCCGGAGCCGGAAATCAGCACCACCACAGTGCAGGGCCGATTCATCAGTGCGCCTTCAAGTTGTTCAGCAGCACGCGCTCGGCGTCGGTGCCGGCGGCGATGTGGCCGATCAGCCACGGGGCTTCGCCCGAGGCGCGCAGGTTGGCCAGGGCGGCCTCGGCCTGCTCGGCAGCAACACAGATCACCATGCCGACGCCGCAGTTGAGCACGCGGTGCATCTCGTGCTCATCGACGTTGCCCTTCTCCTGCAGCCAGTCGAACACCGCCGGGCGGGTCCAGCTGGCCACGTCGATGATTGCCTGGGTGCCTTCGGGCAGTACGCGCGGGATGTTGTCGAGCAGACCGCCGCCAGTGATGTGGGCCATCGCCTTGACCGCGCCGGTGTCCTTGATCAGCTTGAGCAGCGGCTTGACGTAGATGCGGGTCGGCGCCATCAGCAGATCCGCGAGCTTCTGGCCGTTCAGCTCGGTGGCTTCGATGTCGGTAGCGGAAACTTCGAGGATCTTGCGGATCAGCGAGTAGCCGTTGGAGTGCGGGCCGGAGGAGGGCAGGGCGATCAGCGCGTCACCGGCCTGCACTTTCGAGCCGTCGATGATCTCGCTCTTCTCCACCACGCCAACGCAGAAGCCGGCCAGGTCGTAATCCTCGCCCTCGTACATGCCGGGCATCTCAGCGGTCTCACCGCCAACCAGCGAGCAGCCGGCCAGTTCGCAGCCAGCGCCGATGCCGGTGACTACGGTGGCGGCTACATCCACGTTCAGCTTGCCGGTGGCGTAGTAGTCGAGGAAGAACAGCGGCTCGGCGCCGCACACCACCAGATCATTGACGCACATGGCGACCAGATCCTGGCCGATGCTGTCGTGCTTGTTGAGGTTCAGCGCCAGGCGCAGCTTGGTGCCGACGCCATCGGTGCCGGAGACCAGCACCGGCTGCTTGTAGCCGGCCGGGATCTCGCAGAGGGCGCCAAAGCCGCCCAGGCCGCCCATCACTTCCGGACGCGCGGTGCGCTTGGCCACGCCCTTGATGCGTTCGACCAGGGCCTCGCCTGCGTCGATGTCGACACCGGCGTCCTTGTAGCTGATGGAGGGTTGCTTGCTCATGAATACGGGCCTTTGCGGAGGATGCGTGAAAGCACAGGATTCTAGCATTGCCGCGCGAAGCAGGTCATCCGGAGCGGTTGCCACGCTCAGGGTGGCTGTCTAAGGTATGCGCACTGTCCCCAAGAGAACCCTGTCATGCCTCTGATCGCCCGCCTGTTGGCCTGTTGCCTGTCCCTGAGTGCCCTGCCGGCATTGGCCGCCCAGGTCGAGGGGCTTTATGACGTGCGCGAGCCGGTCGGCTCTGAGGCGGGCGAGGAGCGAGCGGCGGCCATGGCGCGGGCAGTGCAGGCGCTGGCGGTGCGGCTGACCGGTGATGCTGGCGCGGCCCGTGATCCGCGTCTCAAGCCGCTGCTGGCCAAGCCGCAGCAGCTGGTGCAGCGTTACGTCTACGAGCCGGGCAGCCCGGTGATGCTCTCGGTCAGCTTTGATCCGCTGCTCAGCGAGCAGGCACTGCGTGAGGCCGGCTTGAAGCTGTGGAATACCGAGCGCCCGCAAGTGCTGGCCTGGTGGCTGCAGGAAGCCAATGGCGACAGCCGGCTGCTGGCGGCCGATCAGGAGGGCGCCGCGGATCTCAAGGCTGCGGCCCTCAAGCGCGGCGTGCCGCTGGCGCTGCCGATCGGTGATCTGCAGGAGCAGCTGCTGGCCACGCCGGACTGGCTGACCCACAGCGCGGCCAATGAGTTGCAGCTGGCCTCGGAGGCCTACGCCGCCGAGGGGGTACTGAGTGTGGTGGCGCGCACCACCGAGGCGGAATGGCAGGCTGATTGGCGCCTGTTGACCGGTACGCATCTGCAGCAGGGCACGCAGCGTGCCGACAGCCGGCAGGCACTGGCTGATCAGGTGTTTGCCGAGGTGGCGAATGTGCTGGTGCGCCGCTTTGCTGACGGGCTGGCCGCACCGACCCTGGAAGTCGAGATTGCCGGCACGGATCTGGCCCAGCTGGCCCAGTTGCAGCGTGAACTGGCCAGTTTGAAGCCGCGCTTGCTGGCTGCCGAAGGGCGCGTACTGCGCTTTACCGTCAGCGCCACGCCGGCGCAGCTCCGTAGCCGCCTGCAGGCGCTCGGGCTGCGTGAACAGCCATCCGACACTGTGGCGCAGACGACGCAACCTGCGCGTCTGTCGTTCGTGCGTCCATGATGCGTCGCGCTGGCGGCTGTTACAGGGAGCGCCCTGATGCTCGGTGACTCGCGCTCCTGGCTGTGGCTTGTCGGCGCGCTGCTGCTGGCCTGGCTGATCTATCTGCTGCAGCCGGTCCTGATGCCTTTTCTGGTCGCCACCCTGCTGGCCTATCTGGGTGATCCGCTGGCGGATCGGCTGGAAGCGCGCGGGCTGTCCCGTACCTGGAGCGTGGTGGCGGTCTTTACCTTCTTCAGCCTGACCCTGCTGCTCATGCTGCTGGTTTTGTTGCCGCTGCTGGGCCGTCAGTTGCTGCGCGTGTATGAGCTGCTGCCGCTGGCGGTGGATCTGCTCCAGCAGCAGACCCTGCCCTGGCTGCAGCGCCGCCTGGGGCTGGAGGCGGACTTCTGGCAGGTCAGCCAGCTGCGCGAGTTGCTGGCCGGGCATCTGGGTCAGACCACCGATATCGCCCAGACGCTGCTGCGCCGGGTCGCTTCCTCCGGGCTGGCCCTGCTGGCGCTGCTGGGCAATCTGGCACTGATTCCGGTGGTCGGCTTCTACCTGCTGCGGGACTGGGATGTGATGCTGGCGCGCCTGCATAACCTGCTGCCGCGCCGGCAGGAACGGCTGGTCACCCTGCTGGCCCGTGAGTGCCATGAAGTGCTGGGGGCCTTCCTGCGCGGCCAGTTGCTGGTGATGCTGGCGCTGGCGCTGGTCTATGCTGCCGGCCTGATGCTGGTGGGGCTGGAGCTGGGGCTGTTGATCGGACTGCTCGCCGGGCTTGCCAGCATCGTGCCGTACCTGGGCTTTGTGGTGGGGATCGTCGCGGCGCTGCTGGCGGTGCTGTTCCAGTTCGGTTTCGAGTGGTATCCGCTGATCGGGGTGGTGGCGGTTTTCACCGCCGGGCAACTGCTGGAAGGCATGTGGCTGACTCCAACCCTGGTCGGTGATCGTATCGGCCTGCATCCGGTGGCGGTGATCTTTGCCATTCTGGCCGGCGGGCAGCTGTTCGGCTTTACCGGCGTGCTGCTGGCGCTGCCGGTGGCGGCGGTGATCATGGTGCTGCTGCGCCATGTACATGACTTCTATAAACTCTCGGCCCTCTACGCCGAACCGCAGGCCGTTGACGAGGAGCGCGAGTCCCCATGAAGCCGATCCAGCTGCCGCTGGGTGTGCGTCTGCGTGATGACGCCACCTTTGCCAACTACTATCCGGGCGCCAATGCGGCGGCACTCGGCTATGTCGAGCGCATGTGCGAGACCGATGCCGACTGGGCGGAGAACCTGATCTACCTGTGGGGCGGCGCGGATGTCGGGCGCAGCCACCTGTTGCAGGCGGCCTGCCTGCGTATGGAGCAGTTTGGTGGTCGGGCGGTCTATCTGCCGCTGGATGCGGTGGCCATGTATGGCCCGCAATTGCTCGACAACCTGGAGCAGTGTGATCTGGTCTGTCTGGATGAGGTGGATCTGATCGCCGGGCATCCGACCTGGGAAGAGGCGCTGTTTCACCTGTTCAACCGCCTGCGCGATGCCGGCCGGCGCTTGTTGCTATCGGCCTCGGCCCCGCCGCGCGAGGTGCCGATCAAGCTGCCGGATCTCAAGTCGCGCCTGACCCTGGCGCTGGTCTTCCAGCTGCATGGCCTCTCCGATGAGGACAAGCTGCGCGCCCTGCAGCTGCGCGCATCACGCCGTGGGCTGCACCTGACCGATGAGGTCGGGCGCTTCATCCTCACCCGTGGCTCGCGCAGCATGAGTGCGCTGTTCGATCTGCTGGAACAGCTGGATCACGCCTCGCTACAGGCACAGCGCAAGCTGACCATCCCCTTCATCAAGGAAACCCTCGGCTGGTAAGCGCGCCGCTCAGAGGCTGACGAGCCAGAGCCTGAGCGGCACACGGGGTAGGGGGCGCACGGCCCCCTGACGCCTCAGACCAGCTGACCACCGACCTGCAGCAGCTTGAGGGTGTTGGTGCCGCCGACCGTGGTGTAGCTGTCGCCCTTGGTCAGGATCACCCAGTCGCCCGGCTCGACCGCCCCACGCTTGAGCAGCTCATCCACCGCCGCCTGGCTGACCTTGGACGGCGGCAGGGCGGCAGCATCGAAGGGCACCGGCTCGACGCCGCGCAGCAGCGCAGTACGCGCCTGGGTGCCGCGGTGTGGCGAGTAGGCGAAGATCGGCACCGAGGAACGGATCCGCGACATGATCAGCGGGGTGTAGCCGCTCTCGGTCAGGGCGATGACCGCCTTGATGCCGGGGAAGTGGTTGGCGGTGTACATCGCCGCTAGGGCAATGCTCTCGTCGCAGCGGCTGAAGGTTTCGCCCATCCGGTGCCCGGATTTCTTGCTGGTCGGATGCTTTTCAGCGCCGACGCAGATCCGGTCCATGGCCTGCACCGCTTCCACCGGGTACTCGCCAGCGGCGCTCTCGGCCGAAAGCATCACCGCATCGGTGTAATCCAGAACCGCGTTGGCCACATCGGAAACCTCGGCGCGGGTCGGCATCGGGCTGTGGATCATCGACTCCATCATCTGCGTGGCGGTGATCACCAGCTTGTTGAGGGTGCGGGCGTGGGCAATGATCTTCTTCTGGATGCCGACCAGCTCGGCATCGCCGATCTCCACTGCCAGATCACCACGAGCCACCATCACCCCGTCACTGGCGCGTATCAGGCCATCCAGCGCCTCATCATCGGCCACCGCCTCGGCGCGCTCGATCTTGGCGATCAGCCAGGCGTCGCCGCCGGCTTCCTTGAGCAGCTGGCGGGCGTAGTCGATGTCCGCCGCATCACGCGGGAAGGACACCGCCAGGTAATCCAGCTCCATGGCCGCGGCCAGCTGGATGTCGGCCTTGTCCTTGTCGGTCAGCGCCGGCGCAGTCAGGCCGCCGCCCTTGCGGTTGATGCCCTTGTGATTGGACAACGGGCCGCCGACCAGCACCGTGCAATGCAGCTCGGTGGCGGTGACCTGCTCGACCTGCATGATCACCCGGCCATCGTCGAGCAGCAGCTCGTCGCCGACCTTGCAGTCCTTGACCAGATCCGGGTAGTCGATGCCGACCACCTCCTGGGTGCCGGCATCGCGCGGGTGGCTGACCGAGAAGCGGAACGTGTCGCCGCGCGCCAGCTCAATGCGCTGGCTGGCAAAGCGGGCGATACGAATCTTCGGCCCCTGCAGGTCGCCCAGCAGCGCGACATGCCGGCCATGCTTGGCGGCCAGCTCGCGTACCAGATGGGCGCGCGCCATGTGGTCCTCGGCGCTGCCGTGGGAGAAGTTGAGCCGGGCGACATTCATGCCGGCGAGAATCAGCTGCTCGAGCATCTGCGGCGAGCTGCTGGCCGGGCCGAGGGTGGCGACGATCTTGGTACGGCGAGAGGGCATCAGGGCACTCCTTGAAGGGAAAGAAAGCGGCCGGCCAGCGGTCGGGCGGCTCAGGCGGCAGGACGCTGGGCAGACTTGATCACCAGCAGGTCGCAGGCGATGTTTTCCAGCACCCGCTCGGCAGTGTGGCCGATCAATGCGCTATCCAGATGACCGCGGGCGATCGCGCCCATGATCAGCAGATCGATGCCGTTGTCGGTGACAAAGCGCGGCAGCGTCTCCTCGGCAAAGCCCTGCAGCAGGTGCCGGTGATTGCGCGGGATATCGGTCTGCGCGGCGAACAACTGCTCGAAGACCTCGCGATGCCGCTGGCCGGTTCGCTCGACATAGTACTCGTAATCGGCGACCAGTTCGGCATCGAACACCAGGGTGCGTGGCAGCGGCGCATAGCTGTGCAGGTAATGATCTTCCATGCCCAGCTCGACGGCCAGGGCATGCCCTTGTGCGAGCAGCTGCTGGTCCAGACTGGCCGGCTTGTCGGCGCTGTGGGTCGGGTCGAGGGCGACCGCCAGCCGCTGCCCTTGCCAGGGCTGCCCGGCGCGCGCCAGCCAGAGCGGCACCGGGCAATGGCGAATCAGCTGCCAGCTGCTGTTGTTGAGCAAGAGGCGCTGCAGCAGGCCGTGGGTGTGCGCGGTCTTGAGCACCAGATCCGGCTGCAGCTCCTCGATGCGGGCGAGGATCATCCGGTGCAGCGGCTTGCCCCAGCGTACAGTCAGGCTCACGGACAGACCTTCCTTGCGCAGCGGCTCGGCCAGCCCTTCCAGCCATTGCTGGCGCAGGGCCAGCAGATCCTGTTGGGCACGGGCCTGCGCGTCGGGCTGGAACAGGCTGGCCGTGCCCAGGGCGCTGTGGTACTCGCAGAGCAGCAGCTCGACGCGGGCACCGCTGTGCCGGGCCAGCTGGCGGGCTCGCTCCAGGGCCGGCTGATCAGGATGGACGGGGTCGATGACGACCAGCAATTGCTGCAGTTGCATGCAAAGATCCTCTCAGGCTGCGGCGCAGTCGATCGGCGCCGCCAGTAGATTTCAGCCTAGTCGCCTGTGGCCTTGGGCGGCAACCCGAGGCATGGCCGGAAGTAGGCAATCGGGTAGACTGCCGCACTGCTGATCCCTGGAGCCCTGCCGTGACTGCGAGCCTGTTCTGGTACGACTATGAAACCACCGGTATCGATCCCCGTCGCGACCGTCCCCTGCAGGTGGCTGGGATTCGCACCGATGAGGCGCTCAACGAGATCGGTACACCGCTCAACCTGTATTGCCAGCCGGCGGATGACATCCTGCCGCATCCGCAATCCTGCCTGATCACCGGCATCGACCCGGCGCGTCTGCAGCGCGAAGGTCTGTGCGAGGCGGAGTTCATGACCCGCCTGCATGCCGAACTGGCGCAGCCGGGCACCTGCAGCGCGGGTTACAACACCCTGCGCTTTGACGATGAGGTCACCCGCTTCAGCCTGTACCGCAACTTCTTCGACCCCTACGCCCGCGAGTGGCAGGGCGGGAATGCCCGCTGGGATCTGATCGACCTGCTGCGCACCGCGTACGCGCTGCGCCCGGAAGGCCTTGAATGGCCCGAGGAGGAGGGGCGGGTCAGCTTGCGTCTGGAGCGCCTGACCGCGGCCAATGGCATCGCGCATGGCCAGGCCCATGATGCGCTGGCGGATGTGCGCGCCACGCTGGCACTGGCGCGCAAGGTGCGTGACCTTCAGCCGCGTCTCTACGACTGGTGCTATCAGTTGCGCCACAAAGCGCAGGTCACCCGCCATGTGCGCCTTCTGGAGCCACTGCTGCATGTCTCGGGACGGTTTGGCGCGGCGCGCCACTTCATCGCGCCGGTATTGCCGCTGGCCTGGCATCCGCGTAACCGCAATGCTCTGATCGTCTGTGATCTGCAGGCGGGCATCACGCCGCTGCTGGAGCTGTCGGCCGAGGTGCTGGCCAAGCGGCTGTATACCCGGCACGACGCTCTGGAAGCGGGCGAGCGGCCGGTACCGCTCAAACTGTTGCACATCAACCGCAGCCCGGTGATCGCACCGCTGAGCGTGCTGCGTGACAGTGACCGGCAGCGGCTGGCGCTGGATCTGGAGGCCTGCCAGATGCGCGCGCGCCAGTTGCGGGAAGAATTACCGCTGTGGCAGCACAAGTTGGCGGTCATTTATGCCGCGGGTGAGTTTGTCGGTGTGGCCGATCCCGAGCAGCGTTTGTATGACGGTTTTATCGGTGATCGTGATCGCGATATCTGTCTGCGTATTCGCGAAAGTGATCCGCAGCGCCTGCGTGATTGGCAGGGACAGTTTGCGGACGAGCGTCTTGAGGAGTTGTTGTTCCGTTATCGGGCGCGCAACTTTGCGCACACACTGGATCTTCAGGAACAGCGGCACTGGCAAACGTTCTGCCGCACCCGTTTGAGTGATCCACAGGCCGGTGCGCCGATGACGCTGGGGGCGTTCATGCAGGAGGCGAATGCCCTGCGGGCGTCTGCAACACCTGCGCAGCAGCAGTTGTTGGATAGCTGGCTGCAACAGGCGCAGCAAATAGCTGAGCGTTACGGGCTGACGCCGCACTGAAGCAAATCCCATGACCGCCGCCGTGCAGCGGTCGTGGGATGGAACGGGGTATCAGTCGCGTACCGAGGCCCAGCCTTCGACCACGTCGCTGCCCCAGATGGCTTTCCACTCTTTGAGCTGCTTGTGATTGCCGCCCTTGGTCTCGATGGTCTCACCAGTATTGGGGTTGGTGTAGACCTTCATGCGGCGGCTGCGCCGTGCCGGGGCGCTTTCAGCCTTGGCACGCGCCTGGCGAGCCGGACGGCTCTTGCCTTCGTTATCCAGCAGCGCCACGACATCCGGTAGCGCCTTGTTATATTGCGCCAGCAGTTGACGCAGACGTTGTTCGAATTCCAGTTCTTGCTGCAGCTTGCCATCTTCCTCGAGGGCTTGAAGACGTGCCTGCAGTTCCTCGATGGCGGCACGTGTAGCGCGATATTCGTTGATCAGCGACATGATGTTTTACCTTGCAAGAATAAAGTCAGTCGAAATACTGACATGTGCAAATGATAGGGAGTGAATGTATTCAAGTAAATGTGACGAACATTTATTTATTCGAAAGTTGACGGGGTGAATTTATAAAGTATTAATCCGGCAACCCAA
This sequence comes from Pseudomonas eutrophicaquae, assembly GCF_023544715.1. Taxonomy (GTDB): domain Bacteria; phylum Pseudomonadota; class Gammaproteobacteria; order Pseudomonadales; family Pseudomonadaceae; genus Geopseudomonas. The sequence continues at coordinate 106,406 of NZ_JAMJEZ010000009.1, forward strand.
TACCCCAAATCATGCGGCATACGCGATTTTGGGATGTCGGAAGTAGGATCGAATCCG